>JAXLTW010000003.1:0-227902 GCA_046329865.1 Chitinophagales bacterium
AAAATAACATTTCCGGTCAAATCAACTTAAAAGACGCCAACAACAGAACTATCTCGTTATCACAGAACGGCAAAGAATATAAATTGAACGAGCAAATCGCGGCGCTGTTTGTCAGACCGCGCGGCTGGCATTTACTCGAAAAACACGTATTGGTGGATGGCGAAGTGGCGAGCGGTTCCATTTGGGATTTTGCCCTTTATTTTTTCCATAACACGAAGCAACGCATCGCCAGCGGAACGGGCGTTTATTTCTACCTGCCAAAAATGGAATCGCATCTGGAGGCTCGTTTGTGGAACGACATTTTTGTGGATGCACAAAATGAGTTAGGCGTTCCGCAAGGTTCAATTAAGGCAACGGTGCTGATTGAAACCATTGTGGCGACCTTTGAACTGAACGAAATCTTATTTGAACTGAAAGAACACTCCGCCGGACTGAACTGCGGCCGTTGGGATTATATTTTCTCTTTCATCAAAAGAACGGTGAAAAACAAACAATTCCTGGTGCCGGACAGAATGCAGGTGACGATGACTACGCATTTCCTGAAATCCTCTTCTGAATTGGTGATACAGACCTGCCACAGACGCAATGCATTTGCCATGGGCGGTATGGCTGCGCAAATTCCGATCAAAGACAATCCGGAGGCAAATGAAATCGCGCTGGCAAAAGTGCGCGCTGACAAAGAACGCGAGGCGAAAGCCGGACATGACGGTACCTGGGTGGCACATCCGGGCCTGGTGCAGATAGCGATGGATGAATTTAACAAATACATGCCTACGCCGAATCAGATTCATGTAAAACGGGAAGATGTGCATGTGACGGCTGCAGATTTACTGGAAGTGCCAAAAGGCACCATTACTTTAGGCGGTCTGAAAAATAATATTGACGTGGGTATTCAATATTTAGAAGCGTGGTTGCGCGGAAACGGTTGCGTTCCTATCCATAACCTGATGGAAGATGCTGCTACTGCCGAAATTTCCCGTACGCAGGTATGGCAGTGGGTACACCACGAAGATGCCAAACTGGACGACGGAACTAAGGTGACTGCGGAACTGGTTCAGCAACTAATAGACGACCAGAAAGCAGCATACAAAGCCGCTTTAGGTGACAAATACGCTGCTTCTAAATTTGATTTGGCAACAGAATTATTTACTAAAATGTCTTTACAGGATACGTTGGAAGAATTTTTAACACTGGAAGCATATAATTACATTGATTAAACCATAAATCTCTAAAGGAACTTTGGTATAAACAAAAATAAATTATCAAATTATCTCATTTTCAAATTATCAAATTAAATAAAAATGGCAACAAAACAAGAAAGAGCGGAAGCTTTAAAAAAAGATTGGGCAACTAATCCACGTTGGAAAGACGTTAAAAGAGATTATACTGCTGAAGAAGTAATAAACATTAGCGGTTCTGTACAAGTTGAATACACTTTAGCAAAAAATGGTGCTGAAAAATTATGGAAAAAACTACACACAGATGACTGGGTTGCCGGTTTGGGTGCTTTTAATGGTAACCAGGCTATTCAGGAAGTTACGGCCGGAATGAAAGCAATTTATCTTTCAGGTTGGCAGGTTGCTGCTGATGCTAATTTATCAGCAGAAATGTATCCGGATCAATCTTTATATCCTGCAAACTCTGTTCCAATGGTGGTTAAACGTATCAACAATTCTTTGATGCGTCGCGACCAAATCGAATATATGGAAGGTGAACCAACACGTGACTGGATGGTTCCTATCGTTGCAGATGCGGAAGCCGGTTTTGGCGGTAACCTGAACGCTTTTGAATTAATGAAACAAATGATTGAAGCAGGTGCTGCCGGTGTTCACTGGGAAGACCAATTAGCTTCTGCTAAAAAATGTGGTCACTTAGGTGGCAAAGTATTGGTACCCACTCAGGAAGCTATCAATAAATTATCGGCAGCTCGTTTAGCTGCTGACGTTTGCGGAACTTCTACCTTAGTAATCGCTCGTACAGATGCGGAAGCTGCAAACCTAATAACATCTGATATTGATCCACGTGACCAAAAATTCATCATCGAAGGAAAACGTGCTCCGGAAGGTTTTTACTATGTTAAAAACGGTTTAGAGCAAGGTATCGACAGAGGTTTATCTTATGCACCTTATGCTGACTTAATCTGGATGGAAACGGGAAATCCTGATTTAGGAATGGCCAGAGAATTTGCTCAAGGCATTCATGCTAAATATCCGGGAAAAATGTTGGCGTACAACTGTTCTCCATCATTCAACTGGTCAAAATATATGGATGTTAAAGCAATGACCACTTTCCGTGAAGATTTAGCAGCAATGGGTTACAAATTCCAATTCATTACATTGGCTGGTTTCCACGCAAACAATACTGTAATGTTTGAATTAAGTAAAGCATATATGGAAAAAGGAATGGCTGGTTACTCTGAGTTACAACAAAGAGAATTTGCTTTAGAATCTGCTGGATTCCAGGCAATCAAACACCAATCATTCGTTGGTACAGGCTATTTTGATGCTGTTCAGCAGATTTGTCAGCAAGGTCAATCTTCTACGACTGCATTGGCAGGTTCAACAGAAACTGAACAATTTCATTAATACGGATAACATCTTCCCCTGCTTAGGGTCAGATGAAAAACACAAAAGAGGCTGTCTAATAAATCAAGACAGCCTCTTTTATTTTAATGTTCATCCATTCTGATAGTCTTATTAATCAATTCCTTTCCTTAAAATTCAGACACGTACTGTTCGTAATCAACAAGGAATATGTCAGTTCAATTATTTATAGTAATTTAGAACGGTTAAATGCAAATCAAGTATGCTGAAAAACGGTTTCATCAGACATTCTTTTCTCTATATTTTTATAACAACTCTTATACTGAGTGTTCTATTATATGGATACTTTTATTTCTTTAGTAAATCTACCCCAACTGGACTGCGCATTTTCTTCACTTTTCTTGTAATCGCTGTATTTTCTATAGAAGTGTATTGCTGTTTGAGTATCTACACTGCCTATAAAATATTTTGTGGTGCCAGTTTATTGCTTGTTGTCATCAGCCTGCTTGTAAACCTGGCAGCCACCTGGAATGCACCTTTTTTAGCCACCTACTGGTTATTCACTGAAGTATTAATTGCATTGTCTGCAATAGCGGCAGGTATTGCAATATTATTATCATTCACTTCCAAAGGAAAGTAACTACATCTATAATAAAAAAATAGTCCTGCATGGCAGGACTATTTTTTTATTGCAATCTATTTTTTTATTGCTTAATAAATTTACTGTTGTGGAGTATTTGATTTTGGTCTGCCAATGTCAGGAAATAAATCCCATTAGCAAGTTCTTCCACATTTTTATATACCGCATTTGCGCCGGCAACCGCTTCATACTGCTGTGTTGAAATCAATTTCCCATAGATATCATAAACAGATAGAAACACCGGACTATCCTTTTCAGCATTGAATTCAACGGTAAGTTGAGTACCTACAGGATTCGGGTATATTGAAAAAACCTTTTCTACTTTCTGCTCTTCCGGTTCATCTGATTCTGACAAGCGAAGCGCAGAGCCGGAAATGATAGTTTGTAATGAATAACAAGCGCTATTGGATGCACCACTGACACCATAAACCTTCACATAGAACGTACCTGTTTTGGTGGTATTATAAGTAACCTGTTCACCGGTTGTGCCCGTATTGGCAGATGTTTTTAACAGATTTCCTTTGCTGTCATACAATTGTAAATCGTAATTTGCCGGCAAACCAGAGAGTATAACCTTTATGTTTTTCTGAGCCGTCGTATTAGAAAACTTAAACCAGTCTACATCTGTAGCCGTCGCAATTTTGGCAGTTATGGTGGTATTGACTGCGATTGTTTTAGCATTGGTCCTTGTTTCATTTGCTTCATATGAATCCGTACAGGAATTGCTTAGGGTAGTAAAATTAAGAGAAGCCGACCAGTTGCTGTATAATAATCCTCCGCAGTCTGTGCTTACCTGAACTTCGTAGGCAGTTCCTGCGGAAAGTCCGGAAACTGTTATAGAATTGGTTGTCGCATTGACAACTGTCCAGGTGGTACCGCTGACAGGTTTATATTGAACTTTATACCCAACAGCTCCTGCTACTGTGTTCCAGGTTACCGTAGAAACTGTTTGCCCGATATTGGACACTGCTACCCCTGTGACAGAAGTACATGTTGGCAATGAACCGGAATATACAAATGTTCCCTTAACACCATAATGGTCGCTGATATCGAATTTCTTCCACATGGCATCGGCTATAGTTCTGTATGGAGTTACCTGATTTATTGCCGAGGTTGGCAGTAAATTAGATTTCATCGGTAACACATAATCCAGATATTCTGCGGGGTCGCTGGTTCCGGATAAATAGGTATTTGTCTGTGAATTCCAGGAAGGATTCAGCGGATTGTCAAATACCGGTGCCTGAGCATCAAAAAACGGAGTCCATAAACTGTCATACTCTCCCCATTTGTTAATGATTTTGTCAATATTTAAGTCCCCGCCAAACAGCACGGCTTCATTGGAAGGTATCGATTTACCGGCGATATATGTTTTTGCCTGCTGCAACTGAGATTTTCTGATATTCACGTCCACTTCGTCATTAAACGCATCCATGTGCGTTCCAAAAAGATGGTATCTTACACCCAGCTTATTGATTTTACAATATTTAAAGCCTTTATATGCTAAACAATCATCTGCGTTGCAATTATTTCCAAATAAAAACTGATCCTGCGTTTCAATCGGCCATCTGCTGACAATCAGAATACCGCCATCCTGCACAGGATCCAACGCACTGTGATTCGGTAAGTCAACAACAGTGGACTGATACGGATATTCAGCCGAAAGTTGTGACAGCATATTTATACGGACATCATCATCAAACATTTCCTGAAAAATAATCGCATCATAATTATGGAGTACGTCATCATAATAATCTTTGCGGACATTCTGGTCATCAAAAAATAATTCGGATGGTCTCATATAGGTATTCTGCGTGAGAATATTGACCTTTCTCGGATTTGTCAGGTCTGTCGCATTAATCGGGAAAGGATCATTTTCCTGAATGGTGTACAAAATATCGTCATAACCACCTGTAAAATAAAAAGCATACTTTATGGTCATAGACTTACCATTAAATGTAAAATTCTGTGTGTGGAAATTACGGTCGGAGTACCAGGCATGACTAAATCCTGGTCCGGAAGCAGAACACCAAATGGAGCTGCCAATCAGGCTGCCTGTCATCTTTAGTTTCAGTTGCACCGTTTCGCCCGCTGATGTTAAATTGACCGTATGATAAAAAGTATTTCCAACATGTACTCCGGCATCTCTGTTCGTCCATAATAGATTGGTATTTCGCTGCCAGGCAGTCAGACTCCCGGATTTCCCCCACCATTCGGAGGGCTCCATAATATGGTCACCGGTTTGGGTACAACTTACTGTTAAAGGAAGAGACGTGTTATTCTGAAAGTAAACGTATGTTTTTTGGCTATAAGCATACACAGAAAACAAAAGAAAGACAATTGTAGATATCTTTTTCATTGACTACTAATTATTTAGTGCAAAAATAATCATTCAACTGCATATACTTATTTTTTTGAAAATAAATCTTTTATACATCTTATAAACATACCCTTAAATGGTAATGCTTATTTGATTTGTAGAATAATAATGGTTAAGTATACGAAGGATAAGATTTAGTATCTTCGAAACCTCTGATATTTGTATCAGATTCCGAAACATACAGATTATGGCTGCATTTACCCCTGAAGAGGTGAGAAAATATTATAACACCATGACAACTTCCTATCTGGAGATTTACGGGGATGTGATTCAGGCGTTTCGTCCGGGAGATACCGACAGATTACTGGATTATATTGGGAGAAGCGCCGGCATCAACTGGGGTATGAACGTTCTGGACCTAGGCTGCGGCGTTGGCGGTCCTGCTATCTATTTCGCAAAAAAATGGAATGTACAAATTGACGGAGTGACCGTTTCTGAAGTGCAAAAGGAAACTGCGGATAAAAAAATTGCGGACAACCTTCTTTCAGGGCAGATCTCCATTTATCAAGGCGATTACCATCAGTTGGAGCTACTGCCGCTAAAAGACAATCAGTATGATATCATCTTGTTTTTAGAAAGCTTAGGACATTCATACGATGTTGCAGCTGCGCTAAAACAAGCTGCACTAAAACTAAAAAAAGGCGGCTGTCTTTATATCAAAGACTTCTATAAAAAACAGGTACAGGATGAAAAAGAACAACAAAAAATAGACAGAGCGATTGCCAATATCGATCATTACTACGCTTATAATACCCTGGATTTGGAGAAAGTCCTGTCAGCATTGGAAGATGCAGGATTGCAGGTACTCTTTGCAAAACCTTTCGATTTTGCAGACGACATAAGCGTCCGCTATGCATTTGAACAAAAAAACGGCATTGAAATTTTTGAAGGACAACCTGAATTTTACCCGGCAGAATGGCTGGAAATCCGCTGTATCAAACCCTAAAGATACATTGTCTATCGCTTAATGAAACGAACGGGGAATGTCAGCGCGGCCCAAACCCATACTCTGATAATAGGAAACATCCCTATCAATACTACAAAGTAAAAAAGATAGTACGCATCCTTCTGCAGCGCCAGGAGTCCAAAAACGTAGAAAGGCAAAACAACTTCATAAAAGATGTTGATGTCGTACAATTCATCATCCATGGAAGGGTTCGGACGTTTGAGTAAGAACGGAATAATGTATGTTTTTCTTTTAAACCAATATATAATAAATACGATAAACGAAATTCCCAGCAGAACAGCCGGTGTACGGAGACCGATAAAACAAAAACCCAAAAAGCCAAGAATCTCAGATGGCAGCACCAACCTGTATAAAAATTTACTGACAGACTGCCGGTCGAAATGCGTACCAATTGTCTTTTGCTGTATTTCCGCATCAAATTTCGCATCGAATAAAAGGTGCATGATAATATTGCGAAATCCTCTTAAGATTGCCCAAATGAGCAAAAAACCAAGCTGCCCCTTCTGAACTGTTGAAAGATGGAAAAAGGTAGGATAATTAATATTGATTGCCAGTAGGTAAAAGATAGTGCCGCTGTACAATGCATCCAGCAAGGGCGCTACATACAAATTCTTTTTCAACCGGAACGGAGGACAGGAATAGGCGATAAAGCAAGTGATTTGCGCAGCAAACAATAGAGCGGAATGAAGGTTGCTTATTGAAATATAGTACCCCACTCCCATTTGTAGTATGATTATCAAAAAAAACAACCAACGTACAGATACCGGTAACTCACGGACTGCATTGGATTTTCCCGCTGCAGTGTCATCCTGAATATCTGTCCATTCATTGATATAGAAACCAAAGGATGCAACAGAAACTGTCAGCAATAAAAAACCGGCGGACAGAAATATGGAATTCGCAAAAGAAACGTCTGCCTGATATAAGCCCCAGCCATAAAAGCCCAACACCGGCGGCAAAATAAAATTCCACCAGTCCTTTATGCGAATACTTTTAAAGTACGAATGAATCACACTTTAAAGATACAATCCGTTTAATGCAGATGGCTAAAAATGAAAATATTTTTTGATGAATCCGATGGTATACTTGAGGTAGATGGGAAAAAACATCAACAGATTCAGCGACAATATCCAGATGAAGAACGGCTGATAGAAGCTGAAATAGCACAACAATAATAACGGAAAATGGATTTCATAAAACTCATTCAGGAGCTGCTTATTGATAAAATCATACCGTACATTAAAATCAGAAAGCAAGGGTGCATGTTTGCTGATTCTCTCTTTGACAATATATGCCAAAACATAAAGAATATAGGCATACAGCAATAAATGGCGGGTTTCCGGAAGCAAAAACAGCAGCAAAAAGAAGAGAAGCCATTCAACAGGCACAACAAGGTGCATCACCCATTTTTTAGTCTTCAGGATGCCGTGATCTGTCACAAATGTCTGTGTTTGCGTATTTAGGTCGTTATCATAATCTTCTATCTGGTGGTTGAGGATATTTCTAATGCCCATTAAAATTAACCAGACTACATACACCACCAAGAAGGAAGTATCCATAGATATATGGTTAACTATTTTTGAATAGGTGTAAACTGCCAGTATACATGGAACAACCTGTGCATAAAGCGCATCCGTTACAACACCCGGCAAACCTCTTTCTTTCAGCCGGAAGGGTGGCAGTGCATATATAAAGAACAGTATGAACTCAAGAGAAATGAATAACAGCGAGAACTGGTCGAAAGGAAGGATAAACCACGGAAAAACGGATAGAAAAAGAAAGCAGATTACCAGCAATACCGATGCGCCCTTTGAAAAATTGATAAACAGATTCTGTTTCCCGTTTTTAATGTCATCGTGGTAGTCATGGTAATCATTCAACACATAGCCCATCCCCGCAATCCCCATAGACAACAAAATAGAAATGAAAATATACCAGAGTATCTTATTGCCGCTGGCATGACCTAAGAACAACACAACGTACAAACTGCAAAAAATGGTACTGAATTTATACTGCACATTTGCCCACAAACGGTTCTGTATATTGCTGAAGAAAGCCAAATTCAGAGGTCATCTTTGTTAATGTGATTCATTTGCAACTGGAATATATTCTGCAGGAAATAGCGGTGCATCCCCTTTTTGACATCGTATTCCGGCTTGTATAGTTTTACCTCAAAAAAATCTATCGGAAAAATATATTTCTCCCAATTGTCAATCTTGGCAATGCCGGTCAGTTCCTGAAACTCATTGGAAATAGACAGATTTTCAAAATCATCCAGTGGTATGTCAATCGTTTTGACAAACACAATTACATATCCCAGTTCCCTGACCATATCCACAAATTTGTTCAGATCCGCGACATCATAAAAGTAGGCATCATTAATTTTTTTGATTTCACTGTCAATCTTGCGTTGTACCAGCCAGTTTTTTGATACACGGCGGAACAAATCTTTGATATACACCTCTCCTCCCGGCTTCAGCACTCTCCAGATGGATTTCAGCAATTTTTCTTTGTCTGTGGAATGCCCGAATGACTCCAGAAAATAAACTTTGTCGAAGGTTTCCTTTGGAAATAATTTATCGACTTCATGATAATCCTGCAAATGCACCGTAATCTTATCCTGAAGCTGCTCGTTGGCAATATGCTGCCGGGATGCATTCAACTGAGCATTAGAAACTGTAACGGCATCAATCGTACAGCCTGTTTCCCTGGCAAAGTGGCGGGCAGGACCGCATACACCACACCCGGCATCCAGTACCCTGTATTCCGGCTTAATCCCTATCTGCTCAATCTGGTAGTTTAATATCCCCTTTAAATCATTTGTACGGAATGCCTGAATCACCTCTCCGTACACTTTAATAAAGGCGTCGTGATTTTTATTGTAAAAATCGCCCACCTTATCAGGATGGTCTGCTTTATTTTTATTACCTTTAAATTTAGCGAAGATGGACATTAACAAGGCTTTAATTTACTTAATATTTAGTACTACGAGGACAGTCCAAATTTACTAAATTTGATGAATAAATCTACAAAAGATGAGACCCGTATTTAATAATCCTGAGTTAGAACAACAATTTCAAAAAGACGGATATGTTATTATCCCTTTTTTAACCGATGAAGAAGTGGCGGAAATCAAAGAACGTTACTTTGAGACCTTATCCAACAGCGGAGGCCTGATTGGCGCAGAAGACGCGGGCTTAAAAGATAAGATAACATACGACTTTACGTTCATTGACAAAAATATCGAGTATAAAAAACTGGTCTTTAAAATCATTACCGAACGGTTTGACAAGTATGTAAAAAAATATCTTGCCGACTATACTCCCATAATTGCCAATTTTATACGTAAGAAAACAAATGATGGCGAAGTACCGCTGCATCAGAACTGGGCATTTGTGGATGAACGGAAATGCACCTCTGTTTCCATCTGGTGTCCGCTGGTTGACAGCAATGAAAGTAACGGCACCCTTCAGGTGGTGCCGGGAACGCACAAACGCTATGGTGAATTCCGCGGGCCGATGGTACCGTGGGAACTGGAAAATATCAAACATGACATCATCAAGAAACACCTGATACCGATGAACCTGAAAGCAGGCCAGGCAGTAGTGCTGGATGACAGTATTGTACATTATTCCGCCATCAATAAAACCGATGATTTGCGACTGGCCATCCAGTTAATATTAATCCCGAGCGAAGAAAAATCGATTCACTATCACATGAATCCGCAGAAAAGTACCACCAGTATTGACGTATTGGAAGTGGATCAGGAATTTTATATGAATTTCAATCCATGGAAACAACCGGAAAATGTGAAAGTACTGCGTAAGATTCACTATAAACCTTTTGATATGTCGATTCAGACATTTGAAAAGGGCATATTCTCCACCCGAATTGATGAAGAACCTGAGAAAAAGACCATCTTAGATAAACTGAAAGCCGTTTTTAATTAATGTTACAACTGAAAGATGCATATCAGCAGAAACTATTGAATATAAACGGGTATTTCACCATCCCATTTTTATCCGATGAGCTGGCAGACAAACTCAAATCTATCTATTACGATCATTTTAACGATACAGCAACCACTTTTTATTCAACTTCTTTTCATCCGGACACTGATTTAAAAAAGAAAGTCAGTGATGAGATCATCTCGCTGGTAAAGGAGAAACTAAATTCCCTTGTTGTTGATTACAAAATACTCGGCAGTTCATTCCTGAAGAAAAATCCAAATGACAACAATCCGCTTCCGTTGCATCAGGACTGGACCGTCACCGATGAAGAAAAATACGGTTCCTACACCATCTGGATTCCACTCCAGGATACGACACAACAAAATGGTGCTATCCGGGTGATTGACGGCAGTCACAACGTAGAGCATAATTTTCGCGCACCAAGTCTGCCGGTAGCGTTTGAAGCGGAAAGAAACCAATTTGACAATTACCTGAAAACCTTACCACTCAAAAAGGGAGAAGCATTCATCTTCAATCAGAAGCTGATGCATGCTTCCTGGCCCAACCATTCTGATAGTGAACGGCTGGCAGTTACCATAGGGCTGGTGCCTAAGGATGCGGCATTGTTCATGTTGTATTTTAATAATCAAAAAAATGAACTGCAACAATACAGTATGCCGGATGATTTATTCATTCGTTATCCTGAAATCATTGGGCAGCCTAAAATAGGCACCTTGGAAAAAACATTTTCTTACACACCCAAAAAGTTTACAGAAAAGGAGTTCAAACAACAACTTTTTGAAAACAGAACTAAATATTCGACCATGCAACCATTATTTTCCAATCCGGAACACCAGGCATTTTTTGAAAAAAACGGCTTTCTGAAAATAAATGCTTTAGATGAAAAGGATGTAAAAGAACTGAAAGATTTTCTATTTGAATCCGGTATCAAAAAAGTGACTGATTATGGTTTTTATGTCGGCATGGATCATGAGAATAAAGAATTGGTGGCAACCATGATGGATAAAATCAGTACGGTGGCTATGCCCAAACTGAATCCTTTTTTAAAAGACTACCAATTGATTACAGCCAGCTATGTCATCAAAGACCCGAATCCAAAAGGGGTGGTTCCTCCGCATCAGGACTGGACATTTGTAGAAGACGAAACCCAGCACTGTTCTGTAACCTGCTGGATTGCGCTCGTAGATACCAATATGGAAAATGGGTGTATGGGTGTGATTAAAGGAAGCCATAAATTTTTCAACAGTGTAAGGCCCTCTCCTTCACCTCAGGTTCCTTCACCACTGGCGAAACACATGTTTTCGATGTTTCCCTATTTCGAGTTGCTGCCTATGAAAGCCGGAGAAGCGCTCATATTTGACAACAGAACCTTTCACTCCTCACCTCCTAATATTACCAACGAACCCCGATTGGCGGTGGGATTAAGCTTTACCCAGAAAGAGGCACAACTCCGGCATTATTATTGCAAACCCGGAACAAAAGACACGTTATTGAAATACAAAATAGATCCCGCTTTCTTCATGAAATACGACAATGGAAGCCTATCCAGAATGTATGACGCAGGCAAGGTTATTGAAGATTATGAATTGATGGGTGAGCAGAAATTTGTTTGGGAAGACCTGAGTAAAGAGGAGATGAAACAACGCATCCTTTCCGCAGGAAATGTGTACAACAAAGAATTAACCCATCATATGATGACCTTATTCGGAGAACAGATGAAAGACGGGATTAGAGCGAAAGTGTCAGATATTATACATACCCTTAACCCAATACGTATAATTAAGAAATTTTCGAAAAAAGCTTCCTAGAATGGATAATATTAAGATACAGCTATCCAAGGATGGATTTGTGGTCATTGACTTATTAGATGAAAGAGAAGTTAATTATCTGAATGATTTGTCAAAAAAATATCTTGTATCTACAACCACGGATTTTATCTCATCTTCCCATTTCCTATCGGTAGAAGATTCCAGATATATCAATCAGGAATTGCACAAGATCATTACACCTAGGATACAGAACCTGTTTCCGGAATTAGATTTACTGGGAGGAACACTGGCAACAAAAGTCAAAGGGAAAGCAGTACTGAAAACACATAATGACTGGTCCATAGTGGATGAGGAGAAATATAATTCATACAATCTTTGGGTTGCCTTGGTTGATACGGATAACAGGAATGGCACCTTAGGATTAATTCCAGGCTCTCATTTATGGAAGACTGATCTGAGAGGATTGAATATTCCAGGAGTGTATGAAAAATACACCCCTGAGTTCCTGAAAATTGGATGGGAACCTTCCTTAAAGGCAGGGCAGGCAATTCTGTATAACCACAAATTGATTCATTATTCAAGACCCAACCTGACTGACTTGCCAAGAAATGTAGCAATAGTCGGGATGAAAGACAAGGAAGCAGGGTTAAGGGTATCCTTTACGTTGGATCATCAATCTATAAACACGTACGAAGCAACAGAAGAAGATTTTTATAGATTTGATGCACAGAAGATCCTTAAAAACAGGCTGATTCATAGTATAATACTCACTAAATCAGCCATTGACTGGCACGTAATTGCACAACAATACGATAATTACTGTCCGGCAGAATACAAGAAAAAGATACCCCAACCATCTATTTGGAGTTTATGCAGTTCATATTTTTACAATATAATGAAGAAATAAATTCTATTTTCGATTACCAGACATGATTTTATTAAAATCAGTATCTTTTGACTTGCATATCAGATATACCGACGAAAAGCACAAATACTATTACATTTTAACGCAAGACTAACAGGAAACTAATAACCATTGTAAATAATTCAATCCATGAAATACATTTTTGACATTTTCAGAACCCGGGAAATAGCAACGCGACCTCGAGTTTTTCCCCATAATTATTTCTTAGAAAAATCACTCCAGGAAACCATTAACACCAAAGGGTATGCGGTTATACAAAATGTCGTAGATACAGCGCAAATTCATTTCCTTAATGATGTTTATGAACAGCTTACTCAATTTCAAGAATATTCCATTCATGATAAATTCCAGAACAGCGGAAGGTTCCGTTCATCTGAGATCCGAAATTTTGTAATGGATAATATAGGGGCCTTCTCAAAACAATTTTTACCCACTGTTTTTGACCGATCAGTATTTGACGAAAATACGACCGGCGCATTTCAGATCAAGCCCCCTTCCAAGGTAAGTGAATTAAATCCTCATCAGGATGCACCCGTTATAGACGAAACAAGAGAGAATGGTTTGTTTGTCTGGATACCACTGTGTGACATCAGAGAACAAAACGGAGCCATAATGGTATTACCCGGAAGTCATCTATGGGGCAATCACCAACGTTCTTTGAATGTTCCATGGGTATTTGAGAAGCATACAAAATTGCTATGGAAATACATGCAACCTGTCTGTGTGAATAAAGGAGATGTCATAGTCTGGGACACGGCACTGATACATGCCTCCCTGCCCAACCTGTCGGATCAGACAAGAGTGGCTGTGACTTCCACCCTTTTACCTAAACAGTTTAAAATGGTAGAATTTTTCAAGGACAAACAAACACCAAAAGGCAAAATAGAGAAATACCAGGTAGGAAGAAGTTTCTGGGAATCTGAAGATATTATGAAAAGACCGCCTTGCCCGCCCAATCAATTCCTGGAGATGGAAGACGAAGCTTTTCCCGCTTCAATATCTTCCAAACAATTAGTATCTTTAATACAGAAATACTTATAAGTTTATCTAAATGTTTGAATTTAAAGACAAATACATCAATGCCGTACTGAAAGACGCTACATTGCAAGTGCAATTGGAAACAGAAGGGTATGTCGTGATACCCTTTTATCTTCAGGATGACATTGAAAAACTCAAAGATTTCTACACTGAAAATACCCTGAGCAATAATTCCGGTTTCCAACCTACTACTTATTTCAACAGCCTTGAGTACAGGTTAAAAGCGAGTGATTTCATCAAGAACACCGCACGCCCCTACTTAGATCAATACCTGACTGACTACAGAGCCTACATGGGTAGTTTCATAGTAAAACATGCCGATAATAAAAGTGAATTGGGCGTACATCAGGATATGAGTTTGGTCGATGAATCCAAATTCATGGGTATGAATATATGGTCGCCCCTATGCGACACCACCCCCAGAAATGGTGCGCTCCATTTGATACCCAGAAGCCACAGGATATTTCCTACCTACAGAAATGCTACCATCAAAAATATTTATGACAAGCACTACCATTTAATCAAAAAATACATGCAGCCGGTATACATGAAAGCCGGTGAAGCAATTATTTTTGACAACAGTATCCTGCATTATTCCCCAATCAACCGCTCTAACGATATCAGGATAGCCACCAATGTATTTGTTACCCACAAGGAGGCAAAAATTACCATCAGCTATCACGATAAAGACAAGAACAAGATAGAGCGGTTTGAACAACAAGACGATTTCTTCACCACCTATACGCAATTCGGCAACGATAGCAACCAGGAAAGGCCTAAAATGGGGGAAAGTCTGGGATTTACCGACTATGACTTTCCGGATTTATTGCCGGAGCAACTGATAAAACTGTATGGCCAAGCGCCGGCAAAAGATTGGTTCCATATCATTAAAGAAAAGCTATTTTCATGATACCTCCCATTTTTAAAGACAAGGCGCTCCAGGAAAGATTCGAGGATCAGGGTTTTGTGAAGATACCGTTATTAAGCCCGGAGGACGTGCAGGTATTGACCGACTTATTTTACAGATTCCATTCAAATCTTCAAGAAAACACTTTTGGCGCTTCTTCCTTCATCCATAACAAATCGGAAAAACATACCATAAGGGATACTTTATATCCCATATTCCTACCTTATTTTGAAAAACTGTTTCAGGATTACACTTATTTTGGTTCTTCCTATTTGTATAAAACCAAAGGTAAAAATTCTGACCTTGCCCCACATCAGGACTGGACCATAGTAGACGAAAAAAAATACGTAGCCATCAACATTTGGACACCGCTGATCGATACCAATGAACAGAATGGCACCTTATATGTGTTGCCGGGAAGCCAGGCGCAGAAACATTTCACCTTACGGGCGCCTACCATTCCATTTCACTTCCACAACAAGATGAATAAGGTGCTCAAGAATAGTATTCCCACAAATGCGAAAGCAGGGGAAGCCGTCATATTAAACCAAAGCCTGATACATTATTCTTCCCCTAATTTGGCCGATGACATACGGATTGCCATAACTTCCGGTATAAAGAGTAAAGGGGCGCCCATGCTTTTTCATTTCAAGAATGAAAAAAACAAGATAGAACGCTACGAGATGCCGGAGGACTTCCTGCTGGACTTTGACGACTTTGCAAAAGACATCTATGAGCGGCCTAAGAATGGCAGATTCACGGGAGAAATACAATATGGCGGAATCTGGGACAGACTGAAAGGATTCATCAACCGATAAAGGCTCTTTCCTATTTACTATTGTTCAATAACTCCAGAAAGCTTTGTTTCGTATAATAATAGTCTATTTCCTTTTTGTTTAATACAGGATAGCGTTGGGAAGGTATTTTACTAACATGTTCTTCCGTGAAATAGCCTTCATCAATTTTATACAATACGGCAAAGTCCTTGAACAACGTATTTTCTTCCACTACCGTAACCAATTCCTTATCCGATGGTACTGTTGATATCTGTATCGCGAGCCTGTCGGCATTTGTCTTATTGACAGTAGATCCATGAATCAGGGCCGGGTCAAAAACAATAACATCACCGGCTCTGGTAGGCACAGGGACCATATGCTCATTGATAACATCTATGAAGGGTTCAAAATTCCACTTCATGTGATAGTTAGACCTGAAATGATTGCCAAAAAGATGGCTCCGTGGAATAACATGAAGGCATCCGTTGGTTACCTCCGTATCGGATAACGATATCCAAAGCACTAGAGAGTTGCCCGTCGTCTCATCCACCAGACTCGGGTCCTGATGCGGACGAGAGCCTGAAACGGAGTGAGCGGGATTTATACAATATCCGACACTTATGGGGAACCTCAACCGGTCGATATTCAGGATTTCTCCGACATAACTTTTCACTGCCAGATTCACCTGCTCGTAGGTTTGTTGCCGGATCTCTTTTGAATTGAACGATACAGAGTTGATAAAGAAATCCGTGTGTTCAAAATCTTTTGATTGCCGGATTTGATTATACAATTCACGGAGGCCTAAAATCACATCATCCGGAATGACTTTATTAAAAACAACAAAACCATAACGACTTAATGCATCATTCGATTTCTTATCCCTGAATAATTTATCATCAAAACTCCTGGAACAGAGTTTATTAATTTTTTTCTTGAATATGTTTCTATACGGCATTATGAAGCAGTGATTTTCTTGAATGCATTGTAAAAATAATCCACCAACTTTCTTTTCTTAGCTTCTTTTTCAAAGCGACTTAATAATCCGACATTCAAATCCTGCGCTTTGGTATCAAACATATCTAGTCTTTCTTTAACAGACTTCCAGGAGATGTCATGATCCCCGAAGGGTTCAACAGACAAGAGCTCATAACCACTTATCTCAATATTTCCATCATTATACATTTCCTGTATCTTGGAATTATTGTATTTAATCAGAAAGTTTTTATCCGCGCTGTACTTGAAAAATTCATATTTATTCTTCGGGTTCCTTATGTAAACAAAGCCTTTGCTGTTCTTTTTTATGAAACTGATATTTAAAGCATACCTGGTTTCATGGGTATAATTTGCAAAAGAACCGTGGATCGTTTTATTAAAAAAATACACTATTTCGCCTGCTTTCATCGGACTAAACTTCAGATATTTCATCAGCTCGTATTCATTGTTTACCACCGGCGATATGTCAAAAGGGAAAGGAAACGCTCTCTTGTAGTCGAAGAACAAATGGCTTTTAGGTATGAACCCGATCACACCATTATCCGTATCGGCGTCCACCAAAGGAATCCAACACATGAACGAAGGCTCCTGTGGTTCGTCTGTATACGTAAAATCCTGATGGGCAGTGATCAGAAATTTTCTGGTAGGAGCTTTATTAATTAATGTTGCAGAAAAAAATTCATATTCAGGAAGGACTTTCTCAAAATACGGTTTGAGTATTTCAAAAAGCGTATGCTGCATTCTTGACCTCAAAGAATGCTCTTCGGTATTCATACCTACATTAAAATCGCACCCCACGCTATCCGGTATGTTTAACTCATGGTCAATGTTTAACAACCGGTCAACCAATGTACTGTCCAGTCTTCCGCTGTATACAAATCCATTCTTGTTTAGCTCACTGTCAAGTTTTACATCGTTGAATATGCTATAGTCCATCATACTTTACTGATTTTGATAATGCAGAACGCAATCTTTTTATTTGTGCATGAGCACTGAAAACAGATATATTGCTGAGATAATTTTTACTGGGTTTCTGAAAAATGTGTTCGTCCAGATAGTATTTACTGTCAACTTCATGTTGACATATCAAGTACTGGTTTATCCTTGAGAAGGTAACCATCTTGGCCTCCTTGGGTAAGACGGGTATATTCAATGCAAGTCTGTTTTTGCTGGTCGTATTAACGTTCGTACCGTGAATCAATGCTGCATCAAAGATTATAATATCGCCCAGTTGGGTAGGCGTTGGCTTTAAGTATTTCCACAACTCGTCTGAATATTCCTCAAACACCCAATCCATGTTGATAGACCGTTTACTATTACCCCATAAGTGACTTTTGGGCAATACATGCAGACAGCCATTTTCCATCGTTATGTCCTCCAGGGGTATCCACGCGATCAATGAGTACGTTTTCTCTTCATCTACATAAGCCGGATCCTGATGGGGTTTACAACTCATCACCGCCTGGGGTGGATTTATACAATAGGCCCCTCCAAAAGGCATATTAATTTTTTCTATATCCAGTATGGGGGCTAACGCTTTTAATAAAATGGGAGTCGTGTGTTCTTTGAGATAATATTTTGCATCCGTATTTTCAAGTGCTATGGTGTTCAGGAAATTGGGATTATTGTCATAAAACCTGAATTGTGCTATTGCATCTTCAAACACCTTTAACAGTGCGTCTGTATATTGCCTGTCAATGACCGCCTTAAGATGAATATACCCGTCGGTTTCCAATTTCTCCTGATGCGATATATTTTTAAACACCTTCGGCTCAAACGTGCGCTGCGGCATATCTTCCCCATTTAAAAATATATTTTTAAGAAAATTTTTCATCAGGACAACTGGGCTTTCAAGGTGTTAAAAAATAGTCTGACCGGATTCTTGAAAGAAGGAGGTATCAACCCTGCAATTTCTTTCACACTTACTTCGTATTTTTTATAGGGAAACGAATTTATCAACATGCCCTTGGGAGGCTGTGTGGTGCTTTGTGTTTTAATATCGTCGTACAAGTAAACAAAATCATCCGGCATGGCATATTGTTCCGTAGTATGTTGTTGCTGATTGTAATAATTTACTATCATGGGTGCCTGCAGGGGCATGACACTGGTAGATACTATTACCCTGTCTGACGCTTGTTTATTGTCCGGTGAACCGTGTATGACAGCATAATAAAACAACAATGCTTCTCCTGCTTTCAACGACACAGGCGTCAGATAAGGTTTGAGCTGTTTGTGATAAGGAGTATAATCAACACTCAGCATCCCTGCTCCTCGCACCTTGTTGGATAATTTATGGCTTCCGGGTATCACGTAAAGACCACCGTTGTATATGGTGGTATCCTGTAAGGGTATCCATACATTAAGCGCCTCGAATTTTTCTTCATCTACAAAACTCCAGTCTTGATGCAATGGGAAGTTAGAAACCTTATGTTTCTTTTTTACAATGAACGTAGTATTGCTTACTTTGTAGTCCGTAAAGTATTGATCAAAACTTTTCTTCAGTATCTTTTCAATACTATCCCGCAGCAATAGTTTTTTTTTGATGTCGCTCATCCACGTGGACATGTGTATGCCATTGATGAATGGCGTATCCATTTCCAGGTATTCGTTATAATGCGTTCGAAGTGACGACAACTGCTCCGCATCTAAAAAGGATATTTTTACAAAGCCGTTCTGCGATAGTTCTTGTTGTATGTCATGATATTGGGGCAACAATACACTCTGCATCACGATTTGTATTTATGAATATAGTCCAATAAATATTGCTCGGTAAACTGAGGAGGATATATCAGGTCTTCTGTAACTTTTTCATACCCCTGAGGCCTCCCCCAAAGGTTGCCTTTGTACCAAAAGTCCAAATCAACAAAATACTTCTCTATTTTACCTTTGGGGGTACTTTTATCCTGCACATATTGGACATGCTGTGCGTCCTTTTCTATGATACAGGCATTGAAAGCAATGCGTTTCTCGTTGGTCTTGTTATCTCCGGAGGCATGAATCAGGGCCGAATCAAACAGCAACATATCTCCCTTGTCCAGATAGAGAGGGACCATATTATCCCATAACAATTGGCTGTATTTTTTGAATGGCCAGCTTGGGTGCTGACTGGACCTTTGCCAGGCGGCCCATTTGTGGCTGCCGGGTATCGCATAAAATGTCCCATTGTCATCATTCATGGATACGGTTGGCATCCATGCATAAGTGGTGGTGCCTTTGTATTCATCTATGATAGAGCAGTCCTGGTGTGGGGCAAACCAACATCCTTTGTTTTTAATAATGATGCCACCTCCAAAGTCGTAGTGACACAAATCCGGATCTAACAGTTTATTGAATATATCTACACTGATATCCTGAATCTCCTGAATAACTTTTTGATGGATTTTTTCTCCAAAGGCGATGGAGGTCTGCAATTTATCCGATTCAAAATAGCCCGGCATTTTGGATATTTCATCATGCAAACGCAATACGCGTTCTATTGCATCGTCGCTGATTACATTTTTGATAATTACATATCCCTGCTTGATATATGCTTCTCTATACTTTTCGTCCAGTATGTATTTTGGATTGATGTGTCTTTCCGGTATGGTGATGTTTTCGCTGGTATTTTTCCTGAAAATGTCAAAGATGCTCATATTGTTTATTTTGGTATTAAATGTTTTATCATCCTGTATTTCACAGGATTGGGGAATTGTTGCGTTACAATTTCAAAAGTATAATTTTTTAATGAACTTATCAAGCCGCCGTCCAGCCAATATTGGTCGTCTACAAAATATCTTTTATACTGTTTATTTTCGTAGGTGTAATCTACTTTCTGATGGTTTTTGGGCAGTAATGCACCGCATATCACTATCCTGTAATCATCAGAATTATTTACCTCAGAAGAATGAATGATAGACGGATCAAATACTATCAGATCCCCCTTATTGACATACAATGGAATCATGTGTTTCCATAATTCCTTGCATAGGCTTCCAAATGCCCACGGTATATGTTGTGACCGGTAACAGTTACCCCACAAATGACTTTTGGGCAAGACATACAAGGCTCCGTTTTGCTCATTAATATCCTGCAAGGGTATCCAGGTAAATACTGCATATGTAGAC
This sequence comes from Chitinophagales bacterium, assembly GCA_046329865.1. Lineage (GTDB taxonomy): Bacteria > Bacteroidota > Bacteroidia > Chitinophagales > JADIYW01 > JADJSS01. The sequence goes on from JAXLTW010000003.1 coordinate 21,010, forward strand.
GATTCATCTATCACAGGACTGTCCTGATGCGGGTCCAATCTGCTTTTGCCGGTATTGGGTTTGATGAAAAACGCCCCTCCGTCACCTACTTCACAGTGCTCCAGATTGGCATATCTGTGCGCTGTACTGAGCATGAATTTTTTGATGTAACTGAATACGTATTGTTGAAGTTTTACTGATTTAAAGTTACCCGAACTTTCAAATTTCTCCTGCACATCATATCCTTCTTTTTCTTTTATTTGCTCATAAACCGCTAATGCTTCCTGTATTTCGTCCTCCTGAATAACATTACGCAGTATTGCATATCCCTCTTCCTCCAACTGCTTTTGGATGCCATCATCCAGCAAATACGAAGGTGTAAAGTTGCGTGTAATCGGGTGTATGTATTGTTTCTTAAAAAAAAACATGTCTACTTCTTTATAATCCGGCGGAACTCGTCGACGGAAAAATATTTAGTTCTACGGATACGCTCTTTAATGGCTGGATGATAACGCTCCGGTACATAGTGCGGGTCTATGTATAAGCCATCGTGCCAAAATTGCTCATCGATAAAATATTTTTCTATGTTATTCTTGTCTTTATCGATCAGCTTATAGTTTATTAATGGCAGATTTTTAGGCGCTATGCCGGTATTCATGGCAATCCTTACTTCATTGGTACGATTCGGGGCAGAAGCATGTATTAATGAATTATCGAATAATATCAAATCTCCTTTTGACAAAAACACAGGAATCATGTGCTTTAGGATCTCATCGTGTATGTTTTTCAACGGAGAATTACCCTGATCATGGGTACGCTGCCAACGAAAATGCTTGTGACTGCCGGGCAACACCAACAAACTGCCATTTTGGTCATCAATATCAGTAGTAGGTATCCACGCAAAGATCGTATTACCTTTACTTTCCTCTACCAACGGCACATCCTGATGTGGAAAGAATTCTTTTTTGTCTTTACAAAACTTCAACACCAATACATTCAATAAATTGTAGTGGATTTTGCGAATGTCAAATATCTTCGGCAACACATCAACGCTTACCTTGCTTAGGGTTTTGTGAATTTCCTGCTGTATGGCGATGCCGTAGTTAGCAGATGTAATAAAACCGTCTGATTCATAAAAGCCCTCGTAACTGCTTAACTGTTTGTATGCCTCCAGAATATAACCTATAGCGGTATCCGTTACGACACCTTTTATGACCACATATCCATTTTCCTTGAAAAACTGTTTATTTTTATCGTCTAAAAAAAAATCAATATCCGGTACAACCTCTTCGACAGTATCTTTTTTACGGATGAAATCCCTTAGCATCTGAAGCATATACGAAGTTAACTATTTTCCTTATAAAATTTAGATAAATTTTTATCCTTAAGCGATAGGAAAGGTATCCTATATTCAGCAAATATAACAACAATAGATTTATTCATACTCAAAGGCAAGTGCTTGTATTAAAGAAGTACTACCAGCAGAATAATAAAACTATATTTTATGTATTTAATCATATTTACAACATCCATTAACCCATTGAATTTTAATAAGCATTATCTTGTATTAAGGGTACATTGATTATCTGAATTAACTAATATTGGGTAAATTGCATTGTAAAATGTATATTTACCTCTACTAAAAAGTATAATGAACAACAACAAAAGCATAAAGACAATCAATACCCTGTATGTCTTTATATTATTTGTTTTAGGGATTTATTTTGGTAAAATCAGGTCTGAATTGTTTGACGGAGCTGACAGATTGTATGAAGCCATTGCCTTTAAACATAATTTTTTTGGGCACTACCGGTTTTCTACTGCCATTAACGGAATCTTACCATGGATAATAGCGCAGCTGGGTGGTAGTCCCGAATGGATATTGTATGGATTCATACTTAACTACGCTTTAACCCCGGCAATAGTTTTTTTGATTTTAAGATATTATTTCAAAGATGAATATCTTATAAGCTTTTATTTAATCAGCCTGAGCCTGTTTTATACGCTGACATTTTTCCACCCCAACCATGACATATTAATCGGATTTTATTATCTGACACTACTATACTCCTACCTGAAGCATACCAGTCCGGATAACAAATATTATTACGTGGTGGTGTTTATACTGTGCATACTTCTTTCATTTACACACCTGACACAGATTCCTTGCGCGATTGTATTACTGGTATACCTGAATATCTATCAAAAAAAGGACTATCCTGTACTAAAGATAGGCTCTTTATTAGGCATAGCCGTCCTGATCAAGGTGTTGTTTTTTTCTTCGGGTTATGAGAAGGGAATTATTTTCAGAATATTAGAATTCAAAGACAGGCTGGAAGGTCTGCTCTACTCTCCTTTAATCATCACTTTTATTAGAAGTTTTTACACGATCAATATCGTTGTAACAGGCGTTTTGATACTCACCTCTTATCTGCTTATCAAAGCACATCAGAAAAGACTGTTGTTCTTTATTGTAGCACACATGCTGTTGACGCTGTTGTACATCACGTTCTTCTTTCCGGAATATCCTTACACATTTGGCACCGAGGGGTATCTGAAAGGAGCAAACATATTATTGTCCATTGCCTTTTTAGACTTCTTTCTATACCATGCAACGGTTTCGCAACGGATAAAAACAGTTGTTTTAGGCAGCATTTACGCTGTCACGCTGATCATCATACTACTGAATGGGATAAATTACAAAATATATTATAACAATCTCAAGCAGATAGCAAACAATTTGAACAAAAACACAATCTATGTATCTCCGGGTGCCGAAAAATTAGAACATTATTATATTTTGCACCGGCATACCGCCCTTATCAACACGACAGAAAACGACAAGTGTTACTACTTTCAATACATCAGTGATTCAACAAATTATATTAACGAGGTATTGGCTAATGACATAAAAAACAATAAATTGTGTTTTGGTGAGAAGGCGGAGATGGCCATTCCCGATACAGAAACCAAGAGAGTATTGGATAAACAATATTTTTTAATCTTCGACTTAACCAATTTAAAAACGAGGTTTCGTTTTAACGAATACACTTACCATAACGTAACAAATACTAAAAAGAAATAAGGATGAAGGTAACTTTCTTAGGCATAGGAACAAGACAATTGGGCATCAGTCAATTAGCTGCTGTTGTAAGGAAAGAAGGACATATTCCAAGTGTAGCATTCAGTGCTCAGCTATTTAACGACCGGTTTGTATTACAATTCCCTTCGGTTGCCAAATTATTTGACGATACGCAGGATGCCATAGATAAAATCAAAGAAATAAATCCCGAGGTGGTCGCATTTGGCGCATTGACATCAACTTACCAATGGGGATTAGATGTCATTAATGCTGCAAAGACATTCAACCCAAACATCAAAGTTATTTTTGGTGGTGTGCATGCCTCAGCTGTCCCTGATTTGCTCATCAAGCAGCCAAATATCGATTATGTCGTAATAGGTGAAGGTGATGTAGCCCTGCCTGCAATACTGAAAGCAATAGAAACCAACAACGATTCGGACCCCATCGTAAATACCATCTACAAAGACAGGAACGGCAAAATAATAAGAGGCAAACGTGGCGCCTTCATCCAAAACCTCGATGACATCCCTTTCCCGGATAACAGCATATGGGACGACTATGTCCGGCTGGGAGACAAATACATAACGATGGCCACAAGAGGATGCCCTTACAGGTGTTCATTTTGTTTTAATAATTTCTTTGCGAAACTACCGGAAGAAGAACCCGGAAAATATGTCAGACTCAGAAGTGTGGACCACGTGATAGCAGAGCTGAAATATGCTAAAGAGCGCTATAACATCAGGATCATTGACTTTGAAGATGATGTCTTTGGTACACAAAAAAAATGGCTGGTAGAGTTCTGCGAGAAATACAAAAAGGAAATAAACCTGCCTTTCATGCTTCTCACCCATCCCAAATTCATGGACGACGAAACAGGCAGGTTGCTTGCTGATGCAGGTTGTGTAAAAATCCAGATGGGCATTCAGAGCATGGATGAATCATTTAAGAAAGACTCTTTGCTCCGGTACGAAAAAACGGAAGATATAGAGAATGCATTGAAGGTGATGCACAAATACAACATAAAAGTCAATGTTGATCATATGTTTGGCCTGCCTCACGAACCCATCTCGGCACAAGAAGCGGCACTGAAACTTTATGCCAATAATCACATCAACAGAATTCAGACATTCTGGACATGCTTTCTGCCCGGCACTCAGCTAATGGACGAAGCAATAGTCGAAGGAGTATTAAATCAACAACAGATAGATGACATCAACGAAGGAAGAGAGTTCTATTTTTACAGAAACGTACAAAACGTAAAGGATAAATCTCTACAGAACTTATACCATGCCTATGAGTTTATCTTCAAGATCATCCCTATACTTCCTTTCTTCATCCGAAGAAGGATAAAACCTGAACATGTACTATGGATTCCCAAACCATTAAAAGCTATTGTAATTTTCACTTTTGATATGGCCATTGGGTTAGGAAGTTTCCAGCCTGATTTTATTGCTTACTTCAACCATAATTTCTTCCACATCTTCCGGTTTTTCCTCAAAAAAGTCGGGATCAAGATCGTTGCCACGAAACCAAAAAGAGACGAAGACATCATCACCTGCTTTAACGAGTATAGGGAAAAGAAGAAAGCTAAAGAGCAGATACTTACAACATCCGAAGTAGGCTGACAAAGATGTCATAACATAATCATGGATTGAACAGTATCTCTACCGAATACCTGTTTTTATGATTTGTCAGTCCGTTAATCCTATCAATACCTACATGGTATTGATGTGCGTACTGCTCAAAGAAGGTATAATCCACTTGTAATTTACTCTTACGGCTGCTGACCACCGTTTCCTTGAGGTATTTAGTGATAAATTGTAAGTATTTCAACAAGTACCTTCTGTTAACAGCATCGTATAATATTTCAAAAAAATCCATGAGCAGCAGGTGCCGCGTGGGGATAATATCAGCGATCAGCATACGTATTGTCCTCCTCTCCTTTTGGGCTGTTGCTCTGAATACATCTAAAAATCCGGTAAGCTGGCTCAACGAACTAAAATACTGTATGACGCTGAGCACCATCACCTGATTGACTTTCTCGGAACTTAACAACGCTCTGAGATCATTAAAGTCAGCAATTTGTTGTATTGACACATTGATTTCATGGCTGAACAGGTCCTTACATTTTTCTACATAGACGGATGAAGTGTCAACGCCAATTATTTTTTTACAATCGTTTTTCATAAGCTGTATCAGAACACCCGGGCCACATCCATAATCCAGGAGCACGTCGCTGTTTTTCAGAGGATATCTTTCGCGGCAATTTTCATAAAATCTTTTAGTGGTCACATACATGATCTCATCAAATTCCGGATTTTCCTTGTTCCAGTAAGCCCCCCAACTCTTATCCATATCCATATTGTCCACCTTTAGACTAATTGTTAAACCATCTTATATGCCGCTTATCTCCCTGCAAATTATGCTAAAATATACTTCTTCATTGATTAAAGGAATCATCCCTACGCTTGCACACAATATCATTCCCAAAAATTAAATCACCTTCTGATTAACTGTACCGATAGAGTGGTCTTTATCAGATATTTACCTTAACATCATGTGTCAGGGGCTTATGTAGACTATACTTGCTAATAAAATCCGAGAATGTACAAAACTCTAAGCCTTCTTCCACCAGGGCATTCAGATACGACCTGAACCTACTGGCCATCTTACTGCCACTGTTGTTTACAATATAAAAAGGAATGCCATATCTCTTTTCTGATAAATCCATAAACTCCCAGGGATGAAAGTAAACATTAATATACTTATCGTTTCTGTAGGTGACCTTAGTCAACCAGATATAAAGACTAAATGGCATATTGTGGAAAGACAACCAAAAAAGAGGCAGTCTGCCCAATGGGGTTACAGAAGCAGGTATTTGAAGAACATCATTTTCTATAAAACAGGTTCTCGGTTTTCCGTAATAATTATACCTGCCGGGCAAATAAGTTGGATTGATAGAGCTATTGTAGGTATAACCGGCTAAACGTACCTCCGATGGTTCTATGTATTGCATTCTGGTCATTCTAAAACCTTTAACCGGCGTTCCTGTAAGCATCTCCAGAGCCTCTTTTGATAAATGCAGATCAGACTTCTTAAATGTAGAATGAGCATATCCATGAGAAGCAATCTCATGTCCTTCCTGAACAATTCGCTCTATGATATCCAATGCATGATGTGCAAAAACAACTGTACAAAAAAAAGTTGCTCTTATATTATACTCTTTCAAGATATCGAGAACAACACACGTTCCTTCTCTGGATACACGGATTTGTTCTTCAAATGAAATTTCTTTACCATACTCAATAGGCACATCAAACTCTTCAATATCAAAATTCAGCAGTATCATATATAATTTTTTACATACTACTTGAACTGTAATACAATTGTTACATCATACTACTCAGACAATTTAAGCTGATTTTCAAGTAATAAAGTAATTCATTTTAAATATAGTGTTTTGCATTCAATAGCCTAATAAATTTTTGATATTTTTTTAGGATCTTGTCATCATTTATTTTCGTCATTACTTATTTTTTCGATCTAAAATGAGGCAAAAACCCGACTAAGCGAAGATAAGACAAAGACTGTTCATTTATTGAAGTGCGCACCAAACGATTATTGTTTTAAGCAGAAATGTTATATCTTGCATAAAAATGAGATATCATATTGCGGAAGTATACATCGAATATACCAACTATCAATAGTCATTTTATAATAATTAAGCCATCTTCAACTTTAATGTTACTACTTTAAAAATATTCAGATAATCATGCCAATAAACAGCATACTAATCATTACCTGAATCAAACACATAAATATGCAACAGAAAATCTTTAGACATACTAAAGAATTCATATCCCGACATCCGTATTTGATATCATTCGTGTTTTTTTATTGTTTGTTCGATTTTTACATTCTTCCTGTTTATTTTCACTTTGGATATCAGCTTGGGACGCAGGAATTTAAGGGGCAACGATTCCGGGTCCCCTACATAGAATTTACAGGAGAGCCCAACCTGCATAAAAAAATCGACATTGATGAACAGGCGCCGGACAAAAGAATAAAATTCACCTGGGACATCCGCCACAATGAAATGGGATATCCGGGCAAATCCATTGACCAGGCTCCTGACAGCTGTATAAAGATCTTGTTTTTTGGAGGATCTACAGGATACTATGGGCAGCCTACGATCCCGGCGTTACTGGAACAGATGCTGAACGAGAAGCTACAGGGCAAGAGCGTCTACATAGCCAACTGTTCTGTTGTCAGTTCCAATCATAATCAGCATTTGCATGCACTTGTTGAACAGTTCATCGGCAGAAAGATAGATATGGTTATTTTTTACGGGGGATACAATGAAAACATTCAACCACTTTCTTACGACCCGAGACCCGGATATCCATATAATTTTTACTACAACAATGAATGTGCCCCCTGGAGAATGAACTTAGTAAAATATTCATCTATCTTAGGGGAGATAGATAAACGAGATGGTATCATTACCGGCATCCATTCGCTCCGGAAAAGATATACCGCCGATAAAGGAAAATGGTACCGTTCCATTGCTGATAACTACTTTAAAACATTGGAAAAGGCAAGGTTGATCAGTCATCAGACACTGGAGTCAACAACCTATCAACAAACTAAATTCGTTGCGATCTACCAGCCATTCATTGTTCCGGAAGAATTCCAGGCCACCAACAAATACATCATCCAACAAACCCATACATCGGACTATATCTATGACATAAATAATTTTCTGGATACTGTATCCCGTAAAGAAGTGATATTTTACGACAACATTCATGTAAGCCAGAAAGGAAATGAACTGGTTGCAACAAAACTGGCTGAAATCACCTTAAACGTTCTGAACCAAAAATAGAAAACCATGATTATTCTTTTCCATAATGAAGGACGGTTCGCACATCAACTAAATCAGTTTATTTTCCTGCTTTCCTTATCGATTGAATACAAACGTCCATTTCATTACCGTACTTTTGAAGAAAAATATTTCAGCATACTGGATACCAGCCTGCCTCTTATCCGTACATATTATCAAAAGAAATCGCTAAAAACAACCCTGTATTACGGGTTGTACAGGTTCTTAAAAACAACGAAAAGAAATATTGTCCGTCACCGCAAATTCATCGCCCTGCTGAATTACCATAAGAGCAGTGAACTGTTAAACGAGAGCGACCAATTGCACGACGGGCTTAAAGCACGAAAGACCGTTATTACGGATATGATGATTAAAGAAATTCCGAAATCATTAGCTTATCGCTCCGTGATTCGCGCTTCCGTCCAAATCGCTGAATCAATCCGAAAACCAATGGATACTTATTTGTCTGAGTTGCGACAACATGCCGACCAACTGGTAGGGGTTCATATTCGCCGGGATGACTACAGGCAGTTTCTTGATGGCAGGTTATTTTATTCAAATCAACAGTACAAAAAACTAATTCAGCACTTCATTGCTATTAACCCTAATTCTAAAACAGCTTTCATTATCTGCAGTGATGAGCCAGTGAACCTGCTGGATTTTGAAGGACTTCCGGTACATAATGTACAACGTTCGCTGGCACAGGATTTCTACCTGCTTCAATCTGTTGATTACATTATAGGGCCACACAGCATTTTCACACTGATGGCCAACTACCTGAGTGATAACCGGCTCTATCAGGTCTTTGATCCCGATTGGCAATTCAGCATGGACGACTTTTTACCCTGCGAAAAACTGCTGAACGATCGATATCTCAACTTACAATATGTAGAAGATTTTTTTAATGAGAATGAAAACACCATCATTTGATGTAGGGAAGAAAGACAGCACGATTGGAATAACTAAACACCAGGCTATCCACAAATTCGACACTCCACTTCATGTATTCTTCTTTTGTAGCCGATAAAATCGGTTCACGGATACCGTTGATAATAATAATCAGCAATTCCTTACGCGTATTTTCATCAAGTTCCTGAAATTTTTCCTGTGTATATTTTAGTGCTTCATCTGCAAAATCCTGTTTCATCGGATGCTGAATATGACTAATCAGTTTATTATGAAGAACAGTAAACAATGCACTGATGGTTTCTTTGATATAGTCAGTATACGCTGATTTATTTTGAATAACAACCTCTTTGAATTGCTGTAATAAATTGATAAAATCCTTTAATCTGTCATAGTTACCGGCTTCAAAATAATTGGAACGTGGCAATTCACCCAGCATAAGTGTTAGTTCATGATAGACCTTATCTATGTATTCCGGGGATACCGACAAAAACGAGTTGTAATATGGAGCATTGACAATGCATAAAAATACGGTTACCTTATTTTCATTACAAAACCGGATAATATCTACCATTTCCCTCCAGTTGTAAGGCATAGGACAGATATTTACGGTCACTTTGATCCTGTTGGCATTATGAAGTTTCAGATAATACCTGACATTCTCCATGAATTTTTCAAAATTGAGGTTAATTCTGATTTTTTCAGCTAGATCTTTTTTAAGCGAATCAATAGAAATACCGATTTGAAAATTACCTTTTGACAGTATCTTCCGGAAACGGTCATTGAGGGTACTGGCATTAGTCTGAATATGAAAGATACAATCGGGATTCAATTCAATAGCGCGCTCCAGAATTTTGTAGTAAATACTGATGAGTGTTGGCTCCCCACCGATCAGGTTAATATACTTGACATGTGGCAGAAATTCATTTAACTGTTCAATAAAAGACTCATCATATCGAATCGGAATAGCCGGTTTCTTATAACGGTTTATCTGAATACTGGAAGAGTACACTCCGCTACACATCACACATTCCAGGTTGCAGGTATTATGAATCTCAAAATCCAGACGTGCAGGATACGCTGAATGATTGTTGGTTTTTAAATCAAATACCTGTGCCAGTGCCAGTGTATAATCTTTGTTCTGGATTTTATATTTGCAATTGATGCAACCGTACTCCAAGTTGTAATCCGTATTAATCTTTTTATCAATAAAAGCGCGTTTTTCGCCAAACCAGATATCATGTACCGTTTCTGAAGCAACATTACCAATACTGTACTGTTTATTTTCACAACACAAATATACATTGCCGTCAAAACTGAAAATCATGCTTTTCTTGGGAGCGAAACAGAGTTCCTTATGAACACCAAATTTTCTGTTTTTATTATACTCGATTAATTCTTCTTTGGACAGCGTAGGATTTTCAGCCTTTTCATACTTAAAATCAATAAATCTGATCTTAACGGATTTATAGACATCAAATGCCTTCACCATCACATTTGACAGAGCATTAATCTTAAATAACTTATTTTCTAAACTACCCATTTAACCGGTAAAGCGTACTTGCACAATATACAAAATCTATGGTTTTTAAGCTATCTCAATTTTGCTGTATTAGTTTGAAATCTTACACATTGTCTTATCTTTGTGCTAGGTACGGGTTTATGAACATCATGCGAAATCTCATAAAATTTGCACAAAAGCGCCCTGCGATCGCATCGTTAGGATATTCTGTTCTCAAAAATATCTGGAATGTGCAGGCTAATTTTGTAGACTATGGATACCCTTCAAATCCTTCCCATGCGAGTATCAGTTATGATAAAGTAGTAACCTACAACAAGAACCGGCCGTATGGCCCTAAGAAGAAAATCTGTTATGCCCCCTTCAATAACCTGCACTTTCAGATGAATGGGGATGTTTCGAGTTGCAGCTTCAACTATGATTTTATCCTTGGCAATGTCAACCAGGCATCCATAAAAGAGATCTGGTTCGGCGAAAAAGCAGAGAACTTCAGAAAAACACTGGCAAACTACAACTTTCACAAATGCCAATCTTGCCAAAATGTGCTGGATGCAGGCAACTTCAGTTCCTTTCCTCCCCTGAAATATGACATCTATTCCAGCGATGCTACCACCTACCCGACGCAGATGTCATTTGAGATAAGCGATCTGTGCAACTACGAGTGCGTGATGTGCAATGAAAATTTTTCATCGCTCATACGAAAAAACAGGGCAAAGTTACCTCCATTAAAGCTTCGATATCCCGATGCATTTTTTGAAGAACTCAAAGAATTTATTCCGCATCTCAAAATCACCACATTTATTGGTGGGGAACCATTATTGATCAAACAATACTTTACCATTTGGGAAATGATCTTAAAGGATAATAAAGATTGTTTGATGCATATTCAGACAAATGGCAGCTATCTGCCTCCGCGATTCCTGGAAATGTTGGAATCCGGACAGTTTGACCTCGGAGTTTCTATTGATGGTATCACCAAAGAAACCTTTGAATCGATTCGCATCAATGCCAACTTTGACGAAGTACAACAGAATATACGCACCTTGAAGTCATTCGCAGACAGAGGCAAGATCAGCATGAATATCAATTTCTGTCCTCTTACGCTGAACTGGAAAGAGTTGCCGGGAATGGTAGAATACGCTTCGTCACTTGCTGTTCCGCTTAAGATCGTGAATGTAGAGAACCCGCGCCATTTATCCCTGCACCATCGTTCCGCAACTTACCTTCAGGAAATTCTGCATCATTATCAAACAATACATTTTGACGATATCAAAAATGCGGACTCCATTATTACAAAGAAAAACATAAAGGCGCTTACAGATTTGATAAAGCAAATAGAATTTCTTATTGCAGATGCAAATAAACGTGAGGCATATTTTGAAAGCATGTTAAATCAGTATCCGCAAACACTGGAAGGCGTATTTACAGAATTGTTTTTTAGTAACAAACTATTTGCTAATTTTTCCATTGAAGAACAAAAAAATATAGCGGAAGAGATTATGACTTCCATTCATGATAAAACCACGGATATCTCCATTATAAATAGAGTTATACTGAGGGTTTATTATATGCTCGTATTTTTTGACCATACTGCAGAAAGCGACGCTAGTGTTAATAAGTCTACAGCAATAAAAATTCTGAAAGATGCTGTAGCGGAGTTTTATTTACTTGAATCTGATAATACTAATTAAATTTCATACTACCACATCTTCATAAAATCAGGCTGCCCGTTGTGCTTAATATATCCTTCATTTTCATTCTTTTTATAGAAGAATAATGCGATCGGACAAAAAATAAAAAAGTAGAAAATAAAAAACAGGATATATTTCAACCACAAACCAATTTTATTCAGGATATAATCCAACGTTTTTATATAAACTGCCGAAATTCGGCCGGAAACCAAAGGAAGCAGCATAAGTGCTGCTGAGAAAAACAAGAGCGCCTGATTATGTTTATATAATCCGATAATAGTGAAAACGACAACCTGTATATAGATAACCTTGTATTGTCTAAAAAAAGATAGTATGCCGTTTTTCATATCATTTACTTTGTGTTGTTAAATCTGCTGTAGTCTTATTTCGTTTTTTTATAGTCATTCCTCTAATTTTATCAGCCAATATTGAAGCTACCAAATTATAACCTTCCGGACGAAAATGGGCATCATTTTTCCAGTAATACTTATTAATAAATTTATTTTTCTGTTGATTGCCGTCAGCATTGAATAGTTTCAATAAATTTATATCATAGTCTATGTAACTAGATATATGGTATCCTTCATCCAAAAATGCATTTTTATGCATCACTTCTTCCTTGGAAGGAATATACATGGTCAGCATATCAATTCCAATATTTTTTAATTGCTTTTGGGAGAAGATCAAATCATTTTGCAAATATCCCAACAACTCCTTCTTACGATTTTTTGTGGATTCCGGAGGGTGGAGACAGGAAAAATCATTGTTTTTCATGATACCAAAATAAAACAAGCGGAAAATATGGCTGATTGCAAAAAAATATTCTTCTGCCGGCATAGTATTTTGGTGTCTCATCACCTGAATATCCCATAAATCATTACTATACACTGAACTGATAATCATATCCGGGTTATACTGTAAAAGCTTTTTGTGAAAAAACTGCTGTTCATATATCGGATTAGAACCGGAAATGCCCCCATTAATAACAGTATATCTGTACCCTGCATTTTCGGCATTCAATTTTTGTTCCAGCAATACACTTATCGTCGAATCATCAGGTGTTCCATCGCCTTCAATAAAAGAATCACCTAATAATATAACTCTTATCTCGTCTTCCAATTTATGTAACCCCGGTAAATTATCCCTTAATCCCATTTCATTATAGCTACATTTATATACAAATTCACTTCTGTTTAAAATCCTCACTGAATTGGGTAAATTACCTTCCTCAAACACAAACCTTGCCTTCTCAAAACCCAGTTTTTGTAAAAGTGAACATTGAATTTTACGTTTATATTCAGAAAAATAAACACCTTTTTCCACTTCCATATAGTTATTAAGGAAAGTGAACGGAGGAATAAATGTCATTATAAACTCTATGGTAACCAGCACTAAAATTATATTCCGCAAATTCACCATAACAAGTTCCAACCTTTTATTATTTTTTATCAAACTGAAAATGAGTTTAAAAAGAATATACACGAAGTAATAATACAAACAGGTTGTAATAAATGTAGAGATACCATAACGATACAACACAAATGCGTGAATCAATGCTAGCATTAGAATGATATATCTGATGTATTTTTTCATTTATAAAAAATCACATTTTCCAAAACCAATATATCCATGCCCGTATTCATGAAGCACCGATAGGCGTCTTCTGGTGTACAGACTATAGGTTCATCTTTGATATTGAAGCTGGTATTAATCAGCATACCATAACCGGTCTGTTGTTTAAACGCCTGAATCAATTTCCAGAATAACGGGTGGTGTTCTTTGTTTACACTCTGAATCCGAACGCTGAAATCGACATGTGTCACCGCCGGTATGTCTGATTTGATGAAGTATAATTTATCATTCAGTATATAATTATTATAATTCTCAGGAATCAATTTACGTCGCTCGGCCTTTACAGGATGTACCTGCAGCATATAAGGCGATCTTCCCGAAAAATCAAAATATTCAGATACATCTTCTTCTAAAACAGCCGGCGCGAAAGGCCTGAAAGATTCCCTGTTCTTGATCTTAAGATTCAGATGCTTCTGCATCTCCGTATTTCTGGCATCCCCAATGATACTGCGGTTTCCAAGCGCACGTGGCCCGAATTCCATTCGTCCCTGAAACCAGCCTACCACCTTCCCCTCCGCAACTAATGCCGCAGTTCTCTGACACAACTCGTCTTCATCGTTACAAACAAAATGATTCGGATGTTTTTTTATGACCTCATCCAGTTCAGCCGCAGACGGAGCATTGCCCAATAAGCTATTTTGCATAGCATCCGGATAAACAACATTTCTATCTTTCCTGAAATGGATATGATAAGCAGCCAGTGCAGCCCCCAATGCTCCGCCGGCATCACCCGAAGCCGGCTGAATAAATAAGTTACTGAATAAGTTACTTCGTTGTATAATTCCATTTATCACCCCATTGAGGGCGACTCCTCCTGCCAGGCATAAATTATCGGATTGCGTAATTTTTTTCAGCTCTCCACACAGCAAGCGTACCGCCTTCTCTGTTACTTTCTGGAAGGCAAATGCAAGATTGCAATGGCTTTGCGTCAATTCATCCGCAGCCTGTCTTTTAGAAAGTCCGAATAAATTACCCCATTTCTTATCATCTACCATACGAAGTGCATATGGATATGAGAAATACTCCATATTCAAATGATAACTTCCATCTGTCTGAATCGAAATAAGTGTGTTTTCAATTGTATTCACAAATTGTTTTACTTCTTCAGAAGCCGGATTGCCGTATGCTGCCAACCCCATCACCTTATACTCATCACTGTTGACTTTGAATCCCAGGAAGTAGGTAATGGAGGAATATAACAACCCTAAAGAGTGAGGAAAATGGATTTCTTTTAGTATCTGTATCTCCTTCTTATTCCCAATCGCTAATGAAGTGGTGGCAAACTCTCCAACACCATCAATGGTCAGAATGGCTGCCTGTTCAAAAGGAGAAGCAAAGAAGGCTGAAGCCGCATGAGATAAATGATGTTCAGAAAACAGCAACAGCGGCATTTTCCTGCTATCTGAATCCGGGGCGATTTTTTTAAGTTCTTTTCGGATTTCTGATTTTATAAATAATTTCTTGCCTGTCCAGGTATTCATCGCCAGGATAAATGAGAACAGCCCTTTGGGTACATACTGGAGGTACGTTTCCAGAATCCGTTCAAACTTCAGAAATGGTTTTTCGTAGAATACTACGGCATCGATGTCTGACAAAGATATTTTACAAAATTCAAAACAGTTAATTATGGCATTGGAAGGAAAATTTTCATCATTCTTAACCCTGGTAAAGCGTTCTTCCTGGGCTGCATAAACTACAACACCATCTTCCACCAGACAAACGGCAGCATCATGATAATAAGCAGAGATGCCAAGTATTTTCAAAATAATAGTATTAATTTAGTTAACAAATTTTTGCACTAATCATTAGTATAAAAATATGAAAATAAACAGAATTATTCTTATCTCGTTTCTTTTTACGAACGCCGTATTCCTTTGGCTGACACCCGTCATGTATAGTTTTCCAAACACATCGTTTCCCTTTTTCTATTTTATATTAAGAGCAGGACTAATTATACTCAGCGCATTCCTCTTATTGCAGATCTTTGATAAGATCATTAAACACCTGAGGAATAAAAGCTATATGGCTGCATCTTCAGTAGTATTGATATTCCTGCTGTTCTTTTATGTTGCGGAATTATTCCTAACCTTTTACCCCGAAACAAACGGACTGAATGATACGTATTGCTCCAAAAACTGGATGTACTTTTATTGGAAACAAAACAAACAAAAATTCAGGGACATTGACTTCGACGAACTGGATGCGCTAAACAAACCATCTATTGTATTTACCGGAGATTCTTATACAGAGGGTCACGGTATAAAAAATCCAAAAGACAGGGTTTCAGACAGGATTCGTTATGAATTTCCGCAATATACAGTCTACAATGCCGGAAAATGCGGATGGGACATTCGAAATGAAAAGAGCTTAATCAAACAAATCCCCGTAGAGCCTAAGATATTGTTTTTGCAAATCTGTTCCAATGACTGGGATTTCCTGATGAATAATACCGGATACAATCATTCCAAAAGGAATGTCTTATTTGCGGAGACAACCATTTCATTGTCCAATTATTCAATTTTATTCAATTACCTTAGATCTAAGAGCGGTCTATTATTGCAAAATTATTTCGGATATCAGCTAACGGACGAACAAAAAAAGAAGATGATGGATGGA
The DNA here is from genome assembly GCA_046329865.1 of Chitinophagales bacterium. Classification (GTDB taxonomy): domain Bacteria; phylum Bacteroidota; class Bacteroidia; order Chitinophagales; family JADIYW01; genus JADJSS01. The sequence goes on from JAXLTW010000003.1 coordinate 37,317, forward strand.
TTTCACATCACCGGCTCAGCAGAAAAAATATCTACCAATCCATTCAAAGCATTTGAATATTGTTTGAGCCGGTCTCGTCTGCCGGATGATTCAATACAGAATGTTATTTTTTCGTTATTCAAAGACTTTGACTCTTCTCTTGGATTTCTGCTAAATCCTCCCTTATTTGAAGGTTATCTGAATGAATTGGAGGATGTACAGATGATATGTACGGCGAGAAAGATTAAACTGGTTGTTGTTCCCTATCCTGCTCTGGATAATTTCTCTATGAAGGTTACGTCAAAATATGTCAACCGCTACTTATGCAATGCCATTCAGCAAAAAGGTATCACCTGCCTTAATATTTATCCGGCATTAAAAAAAGCGAATCTTAAACATTATACCGTTAACAGCAGTGATAATCACATCAACGCTGATGCGTCAAAAATTGTAGCAAACCTGATTGCACAATATTTAAGAACTCATCAACAGGAATTACAATAAGTTGTTGTCGGCAAGCACCTTTGCCACTGCCTTCCCCCAAAACCAGTTACCTTTGGGCCGCATGTGCAAATCAATCCTGTAGTAAAATGAATCCAGCGGTATCTTATTGTTGTACAATTCTTCTCTTATAAACCCATCCAGATAAATGATGTTAAAATACTTTTTTTGTTCTATATCCGACTTAACAGGTGCATAACTGAAATAGTTATTGAATAATTCTGACGGGCCGGGAGAAAATACCAGAACAAACCTGGATTGATGGCTGTTACACCAATAAATGTAGTCGTCCACTTTTTGCTCAATGGTAGTATACGCATAACGAATATCCTCCTCTGTCAAATCATACGGATCTACCTTAAAAAGATTATGGGCAATAAACCGGAACAAATAAGAGAACGAATAGAAATACTCCCAGTTTTTACCCAACCGATACCTGAGTTTGCCATCTTTTTTGAACCGCTCATCTCCACCCCTGACAGCAATGTCATTGATATCCGAATAATTCAGGTTTAAGATGACTATTGCCGGATGTATCTCAGGCTGTAAGTGTTCCAGCAATTTGTAGGAATAAAACAAATCACTGCCGGAAACCCCGCCGTTTACCACCCTGTAATCCTTCTGTTGGCTATGAAGAAAATACTCCAGTGACGCCGCTACGGTTGAATCGGATGGGGCACCCACGCCTTCTGTGTATGAATCACCGAGTATCAGTATATTCTTCGTGTGTTTGAATATATTCAGAGGTTTTTCGCGCAAGCCTAATTCATTATGATTGTTCTCATAGCTGTATTCGTTCGTTTGCAACTGATGTTTATTATTCGGTTTGCCTGTATAAAGGCCGTTGATCAGTCTGTTTTTTTCAAAATTATTTGACAAATAGGGAGTAAACAATGAATTGGATTTGAGCTCCATATAATTCAGGATTCCTTTTCCTGAAATCCGCAGGTAGGTTTCTGTGCAAAAAAATAAGATGACAATAGCGAGTAAATTATACTTAACAACCTTATTTCGGATAAATAAAAAAACAGATAAAAAAAGAATCGCATAGAAAAGCAGCGTCATGTGATAACCGGAAACGCCCGTTGAAAAAAAACGGACGGAAAGAAAAATAAAGAGTGCCGCTATCAGTATCAGCAGACCGGTCAGGTATTTATTTTTGGTGTTTTTTATATCAGGAATATTACCATTGTCTGCCGACAGCATGACTTCTGTTATCTTCTTTTTCTGAGAAAGATGTTTCTTCTTTTTTGCCATTATCCGGATACATTAACGAATACCAAATTACAAAAAAAAGCAACCTGTAAACAGATTGCTTATAAATTGATATGGGAAAACTATTGCCTTCTAATTCAAACTACTGAAATCCACCGGTACTACCCGTGAAATACCTTGCTTCACCATTGTTACGCCATAGATGGAATCCACACTCGCCATAGTGGATTTATTGTGCGTTACAATTATAAACTGAGAATTCACGGAGAATTTACGAATGGCATCATTGAATTTCTTGATATTGGTATCATCCAATGGTGCATCGACCTCATCGAGAATACAAAAAGGAGCCGGCTTGTAAAGATATAGACCGAACAGTAACGACAAGGCCGTCAGTGTCTTCTCTCCTCCTGAAAGCTGGTTGATACTTTGCGGGCGCTTTCCTTTCGGTTTTGCAATGATATCGATATCAGATTCCAACGGATCATCGGGATTCACCAGCACCAAATCGCAATTATCATCATCTGTAAACATACTCCTGAAAACACTGATGAAATTCTCGCGCACCGCATGGAACGTTTCAAGGAACTGCCCTTTAGCGGTGTTTTCAATTTCCAGCATCGTTTCCATCAGATTGGTTTTAGAGTCAATCAAATCCTGCTTTTGCGTGGTGATGAAATCAAAACGTTCTTTCATCTCATTATACGCCTCTTCCGCCATCGGGTTCACTTCGCCGAAATTTTCAATTCTGCGTTTTACTTTCTCCAGTCTGTCCTGCAAATCTTCTTTTGGTGTTTCCGGCAACTCTAAAGCAGCTGTAAATTCTTCCGCATCGATATGAAACTCTATCGACAATCGTTCTTTCAATACATTCAGTTTCAACTTCAAATCACCGAGCAACTCTTTTTTATTCATAATCGTCTGCTCAATCTGCTGTTTGATCCTGTTCTTATCGCGAATGGCATCTTCGATGGCGGTAATGCCTTCTTTCACTTTATAATATTCCGTTTCCTGAGCAGACAAGGTTTGCATCTGCAATTCTTTTTCCTGGTAGGATTCAATCAATTCAACTTCTATCTTTTCAATGGACTCCTGCAGGATATCAATCTCGAGTTGCGCCTGCTCTATATCTTCTGTTGCCGTTTTCAGACGGTGTTGATTTTCTTCGAGCTGATGCTGTTTGTAAGTGAGTGTCTGCTGGTTGGATTTCAGCTTATTTTCCTGCTGAATGAACATTATATTAGCCTGATTGAACGTCTGTGAAAACTGATTATACAATTCGTTTGCTCTTCTGAAATCATTTTCCAGATTATCCAATGCCTCTTTATCCTGCATGGACGTTCGTATATGTTCGGACAATGCCGTTTTCAGCGGCTCAATTTCCATCAATATCGCGGCAATCTGCTCCTGTAAGGCTTGAGCCTGCGATGTAATTTTCCCGATGGAATTTTCTTCACTTTCAATTTTTGATTTCTTAGCTACCAATTCCTTTTCTACCTGCTGCCATTCATGCACCTCCCGCTCAATGACATTGCGGAAGGAATTGACTTTCAGGTGCTGTAATTCATTGAAATTATCCTGAGTGATTTTTTTCAAATCCATCACCTCCATTTCCAGTTCCCTGATTTCTTTTTCCAGTATTTCAAGATTCTTGATACGTCCCAATCGCTTACCTTCAAACAAACCAACAGCACCTCCGGAAATCTGTTTATCGGATTTTAATAAATGTCCTGAATTGGAAATAATAAAAATATCTTTCTTGTTTTCTATCTTGTCGAAGACGCTGTTCACATCCGTGCCTTCATCCGCAATGTATATTCCGTTCAGCAGATACGATAAAAGCGGCTGATATTTTTCGTCAATCTGCACAACGTCTAAGGCCTTTTTAGCATTATCGAGGGAATACTGCCTGCCGTCTACTGTCGACCTTTTGAAATAATCTAAAATAAGAAAACTCGCTTTACCCACAGAACTTTGGGATAAAATATCAATCGCATTGATAGCTTCATTTTCTGTATCCACCACAAAATTATTGAGGTAGGGCTGCAACACACTTTCAATCGCAACACGGTATTTTTCTTCCGAATAAATGATGTCTGAAAGCAACGGTGTATCTTTCAGCCAGTTTACATTTTTTTTGAGGAATTTGATGGACTCCGGAAAACCTTCCAGATTATCAATCATATTTTTGGTCAGCTTATATTCGTTGTTTTTTGCATCGAGTGTCCTGTTTTTATTGGTCAGTTCCTGACGCAAATGCTCTGTTTTCTCTTCAAGCGCTTTGATTTTCTCGTTATTCTCTTCTTCTTTTTTACGCAAATCTTCCACCAGTAACTTCTGTTTGGAAATCTTTTCTTCCGTGTGAACGATATCGCTCTTTAAGCTTTCCAGTGTCTTGATACGCTCTTCATTTTCAAACATGGAACGTTGAGCGCTCAATTGCAATGCTTCATGCTGGGATTCCTTAACGGCAATCAGCTTCTCTGTCTCTGTAATCTTGTTGCTGCTTTGTACGTGTTTAGTCCTGGCAGCATCCAGATTATTTCTGAAATCTATGTTGGCATTCCGCTGCTCTTCCAGTTTGGATTTGGCTTCGTCAAATTCTACCCGGACGATTTCCAGTTTCTGCTCATCTTCCTGATTGTAGGTGGTCAGGTGTTCGATTTCTTTGCCCAAACTTTCAATAATGGAAGTGGCCTGAGTGATTTGATGATTGAGCTGAATAATCTTATCCTTCAGAAAAGAAGATTTTTGCTGGTCTATTTTTTTCTGGCTTTCTCTTTCCTGCAATTGCGACAAGAACGTATTCAGCTGTTTTTGCTGGTCAGATAAAGACTTTTCCTTTTCCAGCACTGCCAGTTTTTCCTTCTCTAACTGGGCTTCCGCAGATTCAATCTGGGTGACAACCTCCAGTCGTTTATCATCCTGTTCCTCAATTTCTTTATTGGAAAGCACAAAACTCTCATTGATACCATGCAATTCATATTTGGATAAATCAATGCTGATGACCTTGTATTCCTCTTTATAGTTCTTATACTGCCGTGCTTTTCTGGCCTGTGACTCCAGCGATTTCAGGTTTTTGTCAATTTCGAATAACAAGTCTTCCACACGATTCAGGTCCGCCTCAGTGGCCTGTAATTTTGCCAGTGTTTCTTTTTTGCGGGTTTTATATTTGGAAATCCCTGCAGCCTGCTCAATCAGGGTTCTTCGGGCATTATCGACGTTATTCAAAATCTGGTCTATCATCTTTAATTCGATGATAGCGTAAGAATCCGTGCTAATACCGGTATCCATGAATAAATCGCGGATATCTTTCAGACGGCAGGAAACACCATTCAGCTTATAGTCGCTGTCACCATCCCTTTCCACCGTCCGGGTGATGGTCACACTGGAAAACTCAGTTGGGAGCAGGTTTTTGGTATTATCCAATGTCAGCGACACCTCGGCAATATTGGCTGCTGCCTTGTCTTTGGAGCCATTGAATATCATATTATCCATCTTCTCCAGACGTAAAGCCTTGGTTTTCTGCTCTCCTAATACCCATCGGATGGCATCCACCACATTGGATTTTCCGCAACCGTTCGGGCCGACAATACCCGTAATATTATTCTCAAAGTTGATTTGAGTTTTATCGGCAAAACTCTTAAATCCCTTAATATCTATACTTCTCAGTCTCATAACAAGCAAATATACACGAAAAGGTGCAATGACATTTTAATAACAACCTTATAGTTATTGACAATTTGGAAGGATTTTCAACCTAAACAGTGGATAATATTATATAAGGAAAGTTGTAAAAAAACGATAAAAAAATAGTGACCGCGGAAGGATTCGAACCCTCAACCCTCAGAGCCGAAATCTGATATTCTATCCAGTTGAACTACGCAGCCATCGACGAATTGCCTGAATTAAAACAACTCTGTCATTTGTGGCACAAAAATATCTCATTTTTTGGATTTATAAAACCAAAAAAGAATATTAACCGTTAATTTAAAAACAAATTCAGGCGCAATTTGTAAATTGTACATCTAATTCATGCACATGCAGACTCATAAAGTTTCCGAAACGCTTAATATTCAGACCGAACTGATTATGCCGGCACATACCAATCCCATCGGAAACCTGATGGGCGGCCATCTCCTCAGCTGGATGGATGTCTGCGCCGGCATTTCCGCTATCAAACACATAGGCGGCATATCGGTTACCGCCAGCCTGGATAATGTATCTTTTAATTTGCCCATTAAAATGGGCGATATTGTCGTATTAAAGTCATTCGTCACCCGCTCGTTCAACACCTCAATGGAGGTTATCTGCGAAGTATTTATCAAAAACATCAAAACACAGGAAGAAATCAAATCGCACGAAGCGTTTTTTACCTTTGTCGGACTTGATTTTGCCGGAAAAGCCATAAAGGCAGCCCTGTTATTCCGGAAACAGGCAGGAAAAGAGTTGGCGAAAGATGCCATACACCGCCGTGAACTGCACTCATCAATGCGGAAAATTAGATCCGAAAGATGCACACCAGCTCCGAAAAGAGTTGTTTAGTGATGACGATGGCGTGACCGTCATTTAATTCTATTATCAATTCCTTTATTTAGTTTATAACTAAAAATATGTTTACTATTTGGTTAAACTTATTATCTTTTCAAACCAGCCAATTGAAATTTCAAAAAAATATACTTATCATGTATCGAATTGCACCAACCACTTTTTCATGATTTTTGACACATACCATACAAGAAACGGATTTTGGGACGAAATGGCGCTCGCAGACAGTACCATACGACCACATTATGAAAGCATATTCCGGCAGCTCAACACCATAAACGTTGACATCCTGAACAAAAAAGAAGAGATTGCCAAAAAGCTCTTCATGAATCAGGGTATCACATTTACCGTGTATTCAGATAACGAAGGCATAGAACGGATTTTTCCGTTTGACATTATTCCACGTATTATTACGTCCGCCGACTGGGATTTTCTGGAAAAGGGCATCGCACAGCGGCTAAAGGCGCTCAACTATTTCCTGAAAGATATCTACCACTATCAGAATATTATTAAAGACGGAGTTATCCCCGCTGATTTGATTGTTTCCTGTCCGCACTACAACCGGGAAGTGTTTGGCATACAGGTACCTTATGATATTTATGTCCACATCGCCGGCATTGATTTAGTCCGCGACTCGGACGGAACCTATTACGTGCTCGAAGACAACCTCCGTACTCCGTCCGGTGTATCCTATATGCTCGAAAACCGGGATGTCACCAAACGTATCTTCCCCGAACTGATGAATGAATACAATGTCCGTAAAGTATCGGATTACCCGATTCTGTTGCATAACATATTGGTATCACTGGCGCCAAAGCAAATCCAGAATCCTACCATTGTATTACTTACGCCGGGCGTTTTTAATTCCGCCTACTATGAACATACCTTTCTGGCGCGTTACATGGGCATCGAACTGGTAGAAGGCAGGGACTTACTGGTGGATAATCACAAAGTATACATGAAAACTACGCACGGACTGAAACAGGTGGATGTCATCTACCGGAGGGTGGATGATGAATTTCTCGACCCGCTGGTCTTCCGCCCGGATAGCTTGTTGGGCGTTCCCGGTCTGGTTTCTGCTTACAGAAAGGGAAATGTCGCTATCGTAAATGCCATGGGCAATGGCGTGGCAGATGACAAAGCAATTTATGCATATGTTCCGGAAATGATTAAATATTACCTGAATGAAGAACCGCTGCTGAAAAATGTGCCGACCTACAGGATGGAAGTTCCCGAGGAGCGTGCATTCACTTTTGAAAACATGGAGAAAATGGTCGTGAAGAAAACCAACGAAAGTGGCGGATACGGTATGCTGATGGGAGAAAGTGCTACAGAGGAAGAAATTGCGAAATTTAAAGAAGCCATCCTGAAAGATCCGCGCTCCTATATTGCACAGCCAACTGTAAAAATTTCAACTGTACCGTGCTACCTGGATGGAAAGCTGGTACCGCGACACATTGACTTACGTCCGTATGCCTTGTGTGGCCCGGAAGGGGTAAAACTGGTTGCAGGCGGACTAACCCGTGTAGCTTTGAAAGAAAATTCTCTGGTGGTAAACTCCTCACAAGGTGGTGGCAGTAAAGACACCTGGGTAATTGATTGAGCAGGTAGAATAGAATATTGAAAATTTAGAAATACAGAAAAAACACGGATGTTAAGTAGAATTGCTGAATCGTTATTTTGGATGAACCGCTACGTCGAGCGCGCGGAAGGCATGCTGCGTATGCTTAAAATTAATTTTGTCACCTCGCTTGATAAGAATGAGGCGTATCAGTATAACTGGAGTCCTGTGTTGCAGATTTTCACGGAATTAAATCCGACAGAGATTGAAAAAATCAAAGACGATACGAATGCGGCGCTCTTGTTCATGATTACGGATAAGTCGAACCCGAATTCTATCCGGTCCATCATTACCAAAGCCCGGGAAAATGCCCGCGGCGTTCAGGACCACATCACTAAGGAAGTATGGGAAAGCATTAATGAATATTACCAGAAAGTCAGCAGCAAACGCATAGAGGAACTGCTGGAATCGGGAGAGCAATTGTACACCATTTCTTCCCTGATAGATCAAAGCCTCTATTTTTATGGTGTCTCGGAAGTAACCATGCCCAGAGGTGAAGGGTGGAATTTTATGAACATCGGGAAATTTATTGAACGTGCTATACAGACAGCAGATATTCTGGACATCAAATTCAACGACATAGAATACGACCTGAATAATCCGATGGATATCCCCTACTGGAAAAATCTGCTGCTTTCAGTTTCGGGCTATGAATACTATATGAAAACCTACCATACCGGATTACAGACACAAAATGTGCTGGATATGATTATCATGAATACCAATTTCCCACGCTCTATCCTGTATTCTGTCAAAAAAATCAGCCATATCATGGAAAAGATAGGACACGAACGAACAGATGCAGATATCCAACTGGAAAAAAATATCGGGCGGCTGAGGAGCCGGATCGAATACTCCGATTTGGAATCCATTTCAAAAGTCGGATTGCATCAATACCTGGATGAAATCATCGATGATGTCTTTATATTCAGTGATAAATTAAGTAAAGTATATTTTGCCTACCATTAAATGCACACAATTAATAGTCATTTCTGTCCCTTGTTCAGTTAAAAAATTATCTTCGCCTTTGTTTAACATTATTACCAGAAGTTACACCTATCATGCCTGTTTATAAAATCCAACATATCACTAAATACCTTTACGACCGTCCGGTAAAAGAGAGTGTCAATCAAATAAAAATTTTTCCGTTTAACAGGGACGGTCAAGAAATATTAAGCCATGAATTGCATATTACTGACGAGCCGCTTATCAATAAATTTCAGGATTACTGGGGCAACAGTGTCGGTTATTTCACCCTGTCACAGCCACATGATGCTCTGATTATTGACAGCAGGATGATTGCCAAAACATCTTACAGAGAAATAGATGAATCCCTATCCGTTGCGGAAGACTGGAATATCCTGCACCGACAAATTTTATCTGATATGATCCTGCTGGATTTATCCAAAAAAGAAGTCATTCGTTCTCAGGATAAAATCCAGGCCATTTTGGATATCATCAATACAGAAACACTCACCCCTGTTCAATTTTTAAGACGCTGTTCGGAATACATCTTTAACAACTTCCGCTATTTAAAAGGCATTACCACTATCGAAACAACTGTAGATGAAATACTCGAATTCCGCTCAGGTGTTTGCCAGGACTTCGCACATGTCTTGCTACAGTTGCTGCGCACCGTCGGCATCCCAAGCCGCTATGTGAGCGGTTATGTATGTCCCAACAAGAATGGCATGCGGGGCGAAGGCGCTACACACGCGTGGGTGGAAGCTTATATCCCTAAGTTCGGATGGATAGGCATGGATCCCACCAATAATTGCCAGACCAATGAACACCATATTCAATTAGCCGTCGGACGTGATTTCACGGACTGCACGCCTATTAAAGGAACTTTTAAGGGGCCTGCCAACCATGAATTGATGGTGTATGTTTCCGTTGGCTATGAGGATGGCACTATCTTTGAAGACGAGAATGCGGTAAAGATGCAAAAAGAACTCACAGACGCTGCACCTGTGATTCATATAGTACAGCAGCAACAGTAGTGTTTTTTTATACTGTTTAATAAGACGTAAATTTTTTTTACCAACTTTTAAACTTTTTTGAATCGATTACTGTTTATACGGAGTATGAATAGAGAGCATTCGACGTTAAATATCAATCCTTTAAAGAGACTGGTCGGGTTATTGCGGCTGGAAAAATCGAACATTTACTATGTCTATTTCTACTCCATCATCAGTGGTCTGATGTACCTAACCCTTCCATTAGGTGTACAAGCCATCATATCGCTGATGTTTGCCCAGCAATTATCTGCATCACTCCTGTTACTAATCATATTGGTGATTACGGGGGTGTTTTTAAACGGATTCATGTATATCCTGCAGATGCGGGTGACAGAACGCATTCAGGTACGGCTATTCACACTGATTTCGCTTGCCTATTCTGACAGATTGCCAAAATTAAAAGAAGAATCTATCATGGATTACCATCTGCCAGAATTAGTAAATCGTTTTTTTGACACAACAGCGATACAGAAAGGAATTTCAAAAGTACTGCTGGAAATTCCAGGGGCTTCTGTTCAAATTTTATTTGGGTTAACACTGCTCTCTTTTTACCATCCTATCTTTATCTTCTTCGGATTAGTGCTGGTCATACTCTTGTACATTGTTTTGAAATTCACCGCTCCGCTTGGTTTGTCCAGCTCATTCGAGGAATCTGAATACAAATACAAAGTGGGGTATTGGATAGAAGAAATAGCCAGAAATATTAAAACATTTAAACTACGCGGCAAGACAGACCTCGCGTTAAACAAAACCAATGAATATCTTGAGGGATATCTGAAGGCCCGAAGTAAACATTTCAGAATATTGCAGGTACAATACTGGTCATTTACGCTATTCAAGACTGCAGTAACCGCTATCTTATTAATTACAGGATGTTGGTTATTTTTTGAAAATAAAATCAACATAGGACAATTCATTGCAACTGAAATTGTCATCATCATGACGCTCACATCCGTAGAAAAAATAATAACCAGTCTTGATGGAATGTACGATTTATTAACTTCCCTCGAGAAAGCCAGTAAGATATTAGACAAACCCGTTGAGGAAATCCATAACAGTATTTCCCATCCCATAGATACGATTCATTTAGAAATCAACCACCTCACTTTCCGGTATACGGAACAAACAGAACCTGTATTAAAAGATATTTCCCTGACTATAAAACAGGGCGAGAAAATTGCCATTATCGGTACGAAAGGTTCCGGAAAATCTACCCTCCTGCATCTACTTACCGGCACATTTACCCATTTTGACGGTTCCGTTATGGTTAATAATATCCCGCTATTCAGTCAGAATCTGCAACAGCTCCGGTCTAAAATCGGTTTTTATTTTACAGACTCTGAAATTTTTGAAGGTACGCTGGAAGATAACCTTCTGGTTGGGTCTACCAATTGCGATGCAACAGAAATTATGAATTTAGCAGAAGCAATCGGATTCAAAGATTTTATCATCAAACACAAAGATGGAATTTTCCAGCATTTATCCACCCACGGTAAAAGGTTGTCTGAAAGCACAAAAGCAAAGATATTGTTATTGAGAGCACTGCTAAAAAAACCCAAACTTGTATTGCTGGATGATTTCAACTATCTCCTCACGATGCGAGACAAAAATCTGATAACCAATTTTCTGTTTAATAATCAGCAGGAATATTCTATCATCATCAAAACTTCTGATGAAGATATCATGAAAAAATGCGACCGGATTTTATTCATGCACGAAGGGAGGATTATCGCCGATGGCAACTTTGATACCATTGCGGCCACCCATGAGTATAAATTAATCAGCGACGAATTGTACGAACTAAACTAAATGAGATGTGGTTATTCGACAAAGAAATTGAAAAAGAATTAGCAGCCAAGCACCTGTCGTCGTATACTGTTACGGTGGATGATTCAACAGATAAGAAACGTATTGTACGTATCAGTATAGTATTGGCAGTATTGATTTGCTTTTTGTTTATTCCATGGACACAAAACATCCAAACGACAGGTATTGTAACAACTGTTCGTCCGGAACAACGACCACAGGAATTAAACACATTGATATCCGGAAAAATTGAAAAATGGTATGTCAAAGAAGGTGACCTTGTGAACAAGGGAGATACCGTTTTAAAGATATCTGAAATCAAATCAGAATACCTGGACCCTGAACTGGTTGACCGAACCAGACAACAAATCAGTGCCAAAGAAGCCTCGAATAATTTTTACGAAGGAAAGATAAGTGCTTTAGAAAATCAAATCGGAGCATTGATGCAAAGCAAACGACTGAAAATCGAACAAACTAAAAATAAGATTGAACAAATCCGTCTTTATATCCAGTCTGACAGCATGGCATTTATCGCGGCTGACAATGAATACAAAATTGCTACAGAACAATACAAACGCCAGACAGAACTCTATAAAGAAGGCTTGCGTTCATTAACCGAACTGGAGCAACGTAACCAGATTTTTCAAAATGCTGTGGCAAAACGGAATATCGCCGAAAATAAATTCATTAACACCAAACAGGAATTACTGAATGCCAAAATTGAACTGTCTGCTATTGAAAGAGAATACGACGAAAAGATTGCGAAATCTGAATCTGAAAAATTCCAGTCATTTTCGCAAATAAGCGGAGGACTGGCAGAAATAGCTAAACTGGAAAACCAATACAGCAACTATGTGATTCGTAATGGTTTCTATTATATCCTGGCGCCGCAAGACGGTCAGATTACAAAAACCGTAAAAGCGGGCGTAGGCGAAACCGTAAAAGAAGGAGAATCAATGGTTCGAATAGCGCCGAAAAATTTCCAGTTTGCAGTAGAACTCTATATATCTCCGAACGACTTACCTCTGATTCGTGAAAATCAGGAGGTACGTTTGCAGTTTGACGGATGGCCGGCAATATTTTTTACCGGCTGGCCCAATGTAAGCTATGGCACATTTAGCGGAAAAGTAATCGCGATAGATAATTTCATCAGTGAAAATGGAAAATTCAGAATTCTCGTTAAAGAAAAACCGGGAGAGACACCCTGGCCATCTGTATTAAGATTAGGCGGTGGCGTAAAAGGAATTGCATTATTAAAAAATGTACCTATCGGATATGAATTATGGCGTAACCTCAACGGATTTCCACCTGATTTTTATGATCAGCTTGAAACAACACCGAAGAACAATAAAAAATAATCGGATTATCACTAACAAAACTAATTGAATGATTGGTTACGCGAAATACTATATATTGCTTCTGCTGAGTTTTCATTCACTGATTGCTACTGCCTGGCAGGATAGTACTACCGTTCTCACACTTCCATCATTTTTAGGTATTATAAAACAATATCATCCCGTAGCCAAACAAGCGGATTTATTATCGGAACAGGCACAAGCCAATCTGCGTATAGCAAGAGGTGGCTTTGACCCCATGTTATATAGCAGCTATGACCGGAAAGAGTTTTACGGAAAAAATTATTATTCCTTTTTTTCCAGTGAGCTAAAAATTCCTGTATGGTATGGAATAGAGGTAAAAACGGGGTATGACGCAGCCTACGGGCTTAATATCAACCCGGAAAATAATATACCTGAAAATGGCATTTATTATCTGGGTATCAGCCTGCCGCTATTGAAAAATATGCTGATGGATAAAAAGCGGGCGGACTTGTACAAGGCACGTCTGTTTATTAAGGCTAATGAACAGGAACGCTTACTGATGCTGAATGAACTATTGCTGGATGCCCTGCAATCTTATTATTACTGGTGTGAAGCTGAGCAGATTCAATCAATTTATACAGATGCCCTCGAGGCGGCATACATCCGATACAGAGCTACCGTCAGGGCTTATGAGCTCGGTGACAGAGCTGCCATTGATACGACAGAAGCATTGGCTCAATATCAGCAAAGAGCCTTTCAACTGAAAGAAGCAACGTTAAATGTTCAGAAATCAAGATTGGTTGTCGAAAATTTCTTATGGCAGCAGGATAATATCCCCTATTCATTACCGGATTATGTCAGGGCTTCAACTATAGATACAGCGTATATTGCCCCTACACTAAATGCACCCCTTGAAAATTTAGAGGTCTTACTTGTACAAATTAATTCAAAGCATCCGCTTATTAATCAGTATGAAATAAAACTGAAACAATTGGATATTGAACGCAAATTAAAGAAAGAAGAATTAAAACCTTCATTGAATATCAATTACAATTTATTAAGTCCCGGATTCTTTAACTACCCCTCTCCTGAAAACAGAGTATTTACCAATTATTACAAGTTTGGTTTCAACCTTTCCATGCCCCTGACATTCGCCCGGGAACGAGGGGAAATGAAACAAACAAAACTTAAGATTACTTCTGCAAAATTGGAGCTTACACAGAAACAACGTGAATTAGAACTAAAACTGATGGGTATCTACGCTGAACTGAAGATGCTCAGAGAGCAGATTAACCTTTACAGAGAAACACTCAAAAATTATGCATTTCTTTTTAAAGGTGAATCCAGACGATTTGAAATGGGTGAAAGCAATCTATTTCTGGTTAATTCGCGTGAAAATACGGCAATCTCCGCGGAACAGAAGCTGGTAGAACTTCATATAAAATATCTGGAAAATAGAGCAAAGATGAAATAGCGGCCATCTTAAGCCAATAGCACATTTTTAAAACGACCACTTTCCCACCATACTTTCACCAGACAATCCTTTGTGTAATAATCGTAAAAACTCGTTTCTGGAAATATCTTTGCCGCCCATACTTTCCACATGTGCCGTATGTATCTGAGCATCCAAAAATAAAAACTCATTTCGCTTCAAATAATCTACCAGTTTTATCAGCGCAAACTTGGACGCATTGGAGGTAGTATGAAACATGGATTCTGCAAAAACATTTACCTAAGCTGATCCCATAAATCCCGCCCACAATTTCACCATTACTCCTGACTTCCAATGAATGGGCATATCCCAATTCATGTAATGTATTATAAGCCGCAATCATATCTTCCGTTATCCAGGTGCCATTCTCCCCTTTGCGACTCACCACTGCACACTGCCTGATAATATGCTGGAAGTCGGTATCCATCGTAGCCTCAAATACCCCGGCCTTTAGTATTCTTTGCATACTTTTAGAAATGTGCAACTCGTCCGGCAGCAGCACAAATCTGGGATCCGGACTCCACCAAATGATAGGTTCTCCATTGCTGTACCAGGAATATCCCTGATTTATATGCATTGAGCAGCCGTTGGGGAGACAAGTCACCTCCTACCGCAACGATACCCTCTTCCGCTCCTTCTGCAGGAGGGAACTCATAAGATTCATTTAATAAATAAACGGGCAAATTAAGTACATTTTTCTACTGAAGCGCTGATACCCCTGTCATGTAAAAGCATCTTTCATGGGAATCAAAACCTGTTCTTCGCCGTGTTTTACGGCATATTTCCCTTTGAAATGAATAAATAGCGAGCATTGAGTAGCCTGTTCCAGCGTATGATTACAAACAGCCATTAAAGATTCTATAACCCACTCAAACGTATTTACGTCGTCGTTAAAAACAATCAGCTGATGGGCGGAGTCCAGATCCGTTTCCAATTTCTCCAATACATCTACATCTTCTTTTATGAATGTATCTGGATTAAAAGAATAAATGCCCATGAAAAGAAAAATTTACCCTGCAAGATTACGAAAAAATAAGATTTTTAAAAAGATACCCTAGAATTAATTTAAAAATCGTAGATTTGCACCTCGAAAAATTTGTCCGGCGGGGTAGCTCAGGTGGTTAGAGCGCAGGATTCATAGAGGCGGGGGCACCCTGAGGGTTCAGCAAGAATTTCAATTCCACATCGCAGGATTTCTACGGGGGTTCAATTCCGCTTTAGTCAGGTTCGTTAAATGCTGAACCTTTTTTATATGCAACATCTCCAATAATATTCTATCGCAGGTTTTATCCGCCGGCTGGCGGACGGGGGTTCAATTCTCCGCTACTTTAGTCAGGTTCAGCAATGCTGAACCGCAACAAATATTCTATCGCAGATTATCTGCTTGGCGGCCTTTTTTATATAATCTCCAATAATATTCTATCGCAGGATTTTATCCGCCAGCTGGCGGACGCGGGTTCAATTCCCCCTGCTACTTTATTTAGGTTCAGCAATGCTGAACCTTTTTTATTTGCAGCATCTCCAATAATATTCTATCGCAGGATTTTATCCGCCGGCTGGCGGCAATTACGTGGTTATATCAAAGTTCAGACAGCTATGTTTTATCGGTATTCATATGCGCCTAGACTTTAAATTATAATGATTTCCACACGTTTTTCAATTAGGTGTTATGTTTAAACTCAAATCTTTGGGTATTATATAGCGCGTTTTACATTTATACATCAGGATTGTTTAGAATGCCATTTTCCCAGAGCATTCGATAACAGTCAATGGGAAGAATTTGTTCCTGCTTCGATAAGAAGCAATATTGCAACCTTTGTCTGAATGATGAATTAGTATGCAGATTGCCATCTTTTTGTACCATATTTGCACTCATATTCGTATCCTACTGCTATAGGGTCTAATGATAAAGATTCTCATTGCTTGATATAAGTAATATCAAATTGTTCGGATCTATATACGTGCTGTGCAACCAGTGCTTTGAAAAGGTGGTTTATCTTTTTACGCTTAACAAGCAGTTGTTCTCTAATCAAAATCCCCATTTTCCTCCGCTAGTCTTTAGTAACAGGTAATACAGTTACGAGTCTATTTTGGCTTATTGCTATACCATCTTTTTTTAATTTATAGACGCTTTTTGATAAAGCTTATCTCGCAACATCTAGAAAATATTTTCGGATGAAAACTTTTTTATCTGCATATATTGAATCAGGATCTTATTTTTCAACTGTTCATCCTCCAAACGATTTTCCGGAGTCTTTGGTTTTAGACATAAACAACAACTTGATTCCAGTCTAAATTACCATATTTTTTGCCATACCAAACTTGAACATATTGTCGAGCTTGCTTGTGGTTGCCTTTTTCAGGGAAATACCAATTTAAAGCATGAATCACGTTGTCTTTTACTTTGTTTGTTATATCAAAAGCATGAACAATGTCGGACCTTCAAACAGCTATGTTATATCGGTATTCATAAAATAAAAAGAGCCTCCTAGTTAGGAGGCTCCGATTCTTTTGTGCAAAATGCTTACTTTTTGATAGCATCTTTAGCAGCGCTGGCAGCTTTGTCCACTGCGCCTGCAGCAGCATCTTTAGCAGCATCCTTAGCAGCATCTACTGCACCGGCAGCAGCATCTGCAGCCGTGTTAGCAGCAGCAGCAACACTGTCAGTTGCAGCTGTTGCAGCTTCCGTTACAGCTTCTGTTGCTTCTGTTGCAGTTTCAGTTACTTCTTCAGTAGCTTCTTCTGCTTTTTGTTTGCAAGCCTGAACACCTACGAAAAGTGTTGCGGCAGCGAATAACACAAATAATTTTTTCATTTTAAATTGGTTTAATTGATGTAAAAATAAATCGATTTTTGAATTTTAACAGATATGAGTAGTTAAAATTTGCTAATGAATAAAAAAAAGGTCCCAAAAATGGGACCTTTTCTTTTTCTGTCTGCAAAAATTATTTTGCAGGAGCAGCTTCAGCAGCAGGTGCAGCAGCACTGTCAGCAGGTGCAGCAACAGCAGCAGCACTGTCAACAACTGGAGCAGCTTCTTCTGTTACTTCTTCTGTAGTAGCTTCTGTAGCTTCTTCTGTTTTTTGTTTGCAAGCCTGAACACCTACGAAAAGTGTTGCAGCAGCGAATAATACAAATAATTTTTTCATTTTTGATTTGGTTTAATTAGATGCAAATGTAGGGAAACTTTTTAAAACTAATATTAAACCAATCTTAACAAAATACTATATACACAAAGTTATCCACATCTTTATTCTTCCCAGTCTTTGGTTCGTTCCACAGCCTTTTTCCAGCCTTTTAGCAGCTTTTCACGTTTATCCTGTTTCATTTTAGGCTCAAAACACGCCGCGATATGATCATTATTATTCAAATCCTTTTTCTGGTATAAATCAACAGCGATACCAGCTAAATAAGCTGCACCTAATGCCGTTGTTTCAATGACTTTGGGCCTCTCCACTTTAACATTTAAAATGTCTGCCTGGAATTGCATCAATAAATTATTAGCACAGGCACCACCGTCCACCTTCAACGTTTTCAGCTCTATGGCCGCGTCCTTTTCCATGACTTCTAATATATCATACGTTTGAAAGGCCAAAGATTCTAATGTTGCCCTGATAATATGTTCTTTTCTGGTTCCTCTGGTCAACCCGAAAATTCCTCCCCTGGCATACATATCCCAATATGGTGCACCCAAGCCGGCAAACGCCGGTACCACAAAGACGCCGCCGGTATCCTCTACCTTCATGGCAAAAAATTCAGAATCGGGTGCGGCGTCAATAAGTTTCAGTCCATCGCGCAGCCACTGTATGGCAGCACCTGCGATAAACACACTACCTTCCAATGCGTACTCTACCCGCCCGTCTATCCCCCATGCAATGGTAGTCAATAATCCATGTTTGGAAACAACCCGCTCACTGCCTGTATTCATCAACATAAAACAACCTGTGCCATACGTATTCTTTGCCATACCCGGTTCAAAACAGGTTTGCCCGAATAAGGCACTTTGCTGGTCGCCGGCAACACCCGTCACCGGAATTTCCGTATCAAAGAACACATCTGCATGCGTAACTCCAAACAAACCGGATGAAGGACGCACTTCCGGCAATACAGATACCGGTATATCCAACTCCTGCAACAATTTCTCATCCCATTTTAAATCTTTGATATTGTACAGCAAAGTCCGGGAAGCATTGCTGAAATCAGTTGCATGAACTTTTCCTTTTGTCAGGTTCCAAATCAGCCAGGTATCCACTGTTCCAAAACATAATTTACCTTCATGTGCTTTCTGCCGCGCTCCTTCCACATTATTCAAAATCCAGTTGATCTTGGTGCCCGAAAAATAGGCGTCGATTACCAGTCCTGTATTTTCACGAACGTAATCCGATAAATTACGTGCCTTCAATTCATCACAAAAACCCGCAGTTCTCCTGTCCTGCCATACGATGGCATTGTAGATTGGCTTACCTGTTTCCCTGTCCCACACGATAGTGGTTTCCCGCTGATTGGTGATGCCGATGGCGGCAATCTCTGTTGGCAGGATATTTGCCTTGGCGACAACTTCTCTGGCCACCTCTATTTGTGTCTGCCATATTTCTTCCGGATGATGTTCCACCCAACCCGGCTTAGGGAACAGTTGTGTAAATTCTTTTTGAGCAACAGCAACGATATTGGCATTTTTATCAAATAATATTGCTCTCGAACTGGTGGTTCCCTGGTCAAATGCCAGGATATATTTTTTTTCCATACTCTCGATACGTGTTTTGTGTAATCTGTTATAAATGTAAAAAAGAAAAATGATTTGAACATTCAAAAGTGCAGACTGATTTTTCAGCAAAAAAATCAGAAAATATGATGATTACTATTTACCTTAACATCATTGCGCAACGGATATGTAACTTTTGTTGCGCTGAAAAGAAATTAAATTACTGAACTTAGCAACCGATGCATTTAGAAATTTTTGGATATCTGGGAGCCATTTTGGTTGGGTTGACACTCGGGTTAATGGGCGGTGGCGGTTCTATACTTACCGTACCCATTCTGGTTTATCTTTTCTCTATTGATGCCGTACAGGCTACAGCCGACTCGTTGTTCATTGTTGGCTTTACCAGTCTTATCGGCTCCATCAGTCACATGAAAATGGGTAATATCCACTGGCGTACTGCTGTCATTTTTGGCATCCCTTCTATTATAAGTATATTTTTAACAAGAGCCTTTCTCATGCCGGCAATCCCCGATTCATTATTTCATATCGGAAATTTTGAAGTGACGAAATCAGTAGGCTTATTGCTGCTCTTTGCCATTGTCATGCTCATGGCATCCTACTCTATGATCAGAAAACAACAAAATCAATACAACCCGTCCGGTCAAATTCAGTATAACTTCCCGATGATTGTAGCGGAAGGCATTCTGGTAGGCGCTATGACAGGACTCGTAGGTGCCGGCGGCGGGTTTTTAATCATTCCGGGCTTAGTCTTACTCGCCAAATTACCTATGAAAAAAGCAGTGGGCACTTCCCTGATTATTATCGCGGTAAATTCATTTATCGGATTTATGGGGGACATAAAAAATGAAAATTTTATTGACTGGAAATTTTTATTACTATTTACCGGCATTGCCATTATTGGAATCCTTTCAGGAAGTATTTTATCAAAAAAAATACCCGGAGAGAAACTGAAACCCGCTTTTGGCTGGTTTATACTGGTTATGGGAATTTATATCATCCTGCGGGAAACCATTCTTCATTAGATTTCAGAAACCTGTTGATTAAATTGAGTAAACTCTTTTTTGTTTACTAAATTTATGCTTTAACTTCATCTATGATAATAACACGGTAAAATGCATGCTATAGAAAACAAACTCAGTTCCATCTTAGAAACCAGACTGGTGGATGAAATCCTTAAAGCCGGTAAAGTGGTACAATACAAAGAAGGTGATATTATCATTGACTATGACAAGAGCATCAAGTCCATGCCTATTATCCTGACGGGTACGGTAAGGGTGATGAAACGGGATGAGACCGGAAGAGAAATTTTGTTGTATTACCTTAGCAGCAATGACAGTTGTGCCATGGCATATACCTGCTGTATGGAAGCCCGAAAGAGTGAGATAAAAGCAATTGCTGAAGATAATGTAGAAATCATCGCTGTTCCACACAGTAAATTAGATGAGTGGCTGGTTAAATATCCGAGCTGGAAAAGTTACATCTTCAATAGTTTTACACAACGATTCAATGAACTCCTGAAATCACTGGAAAGTGTTGCTTTCCAGAAACTGGATGAAAGACTAGTGAATTATTTAAAAAACAAAACGAAGGTCAGCGGGAAAAAAGTTGTCAGTCTTTCCCACCAGCAAATTGCAGATGAGCTTGGCACCAGCCGCGTGGTTGTCTCCAGGCTGTTGAAACAGTTAGAAAATGATAAAAAAGTCATTTTATACAGAAACGAGCTAAAAGTGCTGAATACACTTTAAGGCATTTATGCAGGGTTCCGTTTGTAACAAAAGTAGCTGAAAAACACTGTGCACCCATTGTATATTTGCATCATAATTAAACTAAAAATACATTATGAAAATAGAACAAATATACACCGGATGTCTTGCGCAGGGTACTTACTACATCGAAAGCAACGGAGAAGCAGCCATTATAGATCCATTACGTGAAGTACAGCCTTACATTGAAATGGCACAACAACGGGGTGCAAAAATCAAATACATTTTTGAAACACATTTTCATGCCGACTTTGTTTCAGGCCATGTAGACTTATCCAGAAAAACCGGAGCACCGATTATTTACGGACCTACCAAGATGGAAACCGGATTTGATGTAGTGATTGCCGAAGATGACCGGGAATTTCCGTTGGGCAATGCCACCATTAAATTAATCCATACTCCGGGACATACAATGGAAAGTAGTTGTTATTTGTTGCTGGATGAAAATGACCGACCGACTGCACTCTTTACCGGAGATACTTTATTCATTGGTGATGTCGGGCGTCCCGATTTGGCGCAGCATGTTGTTGCGGACTTAACGGAAGAAAAATTAGCCGGACATTTATTCGACTCCCTGCGCAATAAAATTATGCCATTACCGGATGATGTCATCGTCTATCCGGCTCACGGTGCCGGCAGCGCCTGCGGGAAAAACTTAAGCAAAGAAACTTCGGACACCTTAGGCAATCAGAAAAAAACAAACTACGCACTTAATCCTGAGCTCAGCAAAGAAGCATTCATCAAAGAGGTATTGACCGGACTGATGCCGCCACCGAATTATTTCCCTAAAAATGTATTGATGAATATACAGGGATATGACAGTATCGATGAGGTAATCAACAGGGGGTGTAGGGCACTATCACCGATAGCATTTGAAGCAGTGGCCAATGAAACGCATGCATTGATTTTAGATACACGCAGACCTCAGGCATTTGGAAAAGGATTTATCCCAAATTCAATCAACATTGGCATAGACGGTAGTTTCGCCGTATGGGTAGGCACCCTGATTACGGATATCAAACAACAGATATTATTAATTACAGAACCCGGACGGGAAGTCGAAGTGGTTACACGTTTGGCAAGAGTAGGTTACGACCATACCATCGGCTATCTCGAAGGCGGATTCGATGCCTGGAAAAATGCAGGTATGGAAGTTGACACTATCCAGTCTGTCAGCGCGGAAGAATTCGCGGATGCAGAGGTAAATGATCCTACCATTAATATCCTGGATGTCAGAAAGAAAAGTGAATACTTTTCAGAGCATATTGTAAATGCAATCAATGCACCGTTGGACTATATTAACGACAGCATGCTGTTGGTCGATAAAAACAAAACTTACTATGTGCATTGCGGGGGTGGCTACCGCTCAATGATTTTTGCTTCTATCCTGAAAGCCAGAGGCTATGACAATCTGATTGATGTAGATGGAGGATTTACTTCCATTAAGAATTCAGGCAAGTTTAAAATCACGGATTATGTTTGTCCCACTACCATGCTGTAACGGCTAATTAAAAATACTATCATGCAATTTATTTTGAATCATAAACTTACCATCCTTGGTATTCTATTAGGGGCTATCGGAGGATATGCATACTATCATTATATAGGATGCTCCAGCGGCACTTGTCCTATCACCTCCAGGCCACTGAACAGCACACTCTATGGTGCGCTGATGGGAGGGTTATTATTAAATATGCTGGAAAAAGACAATTCTAAAAAAATCAATCCTTAATTAACAATCTAAAAACTAAAGTCATGAACAACGAAAAAGTAATTATCGACGTCCGAACTCCGGGAGAGTATATGGGCGGACATGTAGCCGGAAGTATCAATATCCCGCTGCAGGAAATCGCGCAACGCGTAGATGAAATTAAAGCCATGCACAAACCTGTCGTCCTTTGCTGTGCTTCCGGTAACAGAAGCGGACAGGCTGCTTCCTTTCTGAAAAGCCAGGGCATTGAGTGCGAAAACGGCGGCAGTTGGTTAAGTGTCAATTATGCTTTTCAAAACAATTAACCCCTTCGTCCGGATTACAGGAAGAAAGTAACAAAAGTAGCAGACAATCACTGAAAATAGCTGCAACTTTGATTTACAATAATTAATCATCTAAAATCAAAAAACAATGAAAGCAAATATGGGTACAATCGACCGCATCGCCAGAGTGCTGGTAGCGGTTATCATCGGAATATTATACTTTACAGGAGTCATTTCCGGTACATTAGCTATAGTACTGTTGGTATTAGCAGGTATTTTCCTACTTACGAGTGTTGTAAGTTTTTGCCCGCTTTATTTACCATTTGGTTTATCCACTAAAAAAGAAAACAAACAATAAAAAACAGAATAATATGCTACAAATGATTAAAAAACTATTCAGTAGTGCGCCGAAGGCAGACTACAAAGAATTGCTCAAAAACGGTGCTATGATTATTGATGTGCGCACTAAAGCGGAATATCAAAATGGCCATATCAAAGGCTCAGTGAACATTCCGCTGAACAACTTGTCGAATCATTATTCAAAACTGAAAAAAGATCAGCCGATAATCACCTGCTGTACATCCGGAATCAGAAGCGGACAGGCAAAGAGTATTCTGCAGTCTAACGGATTTAAAGAAGTATATAACGGCGGTGGATGGATGAGTTTACAAAGCAAAATCAGATAATCAATATGGAAACACTTAAAATGTCGCTATTGAGCAATTGGAATTTTATGCGGGTGATACGTCTCGTATTATCATTGGTGATTCTGGTTCAATCCATCCAGATGCACGACCCACTGTTTGGCATGTTTGGTGCATTCTTTCTGTTTCAGGCGCTGAGCAACACCGGTTGTTGCGGATCCGGAGGCTGTGCCACCGACTTACCTGCCAACGGGAACTCAAAGACAATAGAAAATGTTGAATTCGAAGAAATAAAAACAAAATAATATGTCCTCATTTTCAGATATTATCCATTCCGAAAAACCTGTTTTAGTTGACTTTTATGCAGAATGGTGCGGGCCATGCAAGATGATGAAACCCATCCTGGAAGAACTAAAACAAAAAGTAGGCGACTCTGCCAAAATCATTAAGATTGACGTGGATAAAAATCCACAGGCAGCATCAGCTTATAAAATTCAGGGAGTGCCTACCTTGATCGTTTTCAAAAACGGACAAGTCAAATGGCGCCAATCCGGTGTCGTACGGGCAAACCAGTTAGAACAAATTATTAACACTTATAAATAAAAAAACATGGGACAGGAACATTATTACGAAGTAAATGTACAGTGGAAAAACGACCGTAAAGGCCTGATGAGTTCTCCTGTATTGCCCGACTCCATAGAAGTAGCGACACCACCGGAATTTCCAAAAGGAATGGAAGGTATCTGGTCGCCGGAACACTTACTGGTAGCCGCAGCCAACAGTTGTCTGATGACCACTTTTCTGGCAATTGCAGAAAATTCCAGACTCGAATTTGTGGACTTCAGCTCGAAGGCTGTCGGAAAGCTGGAAATAGTAGACGGGAAATATATGATCAGTGAAATTGCGTTGACACCTACCGTTATCATCCGGGATGAAAGTCAAAAAGAGAAAGCAGAACGGGTACTGAATAAATCAGAAGCCGCCTGCCTGATTTCCAATTCCTTAAAATCAAAAATTTTGTTTAACATTAACATCGTTATCACCAATTCAGCGTATGCCTGTAATTAAATTTAAAAATATGAAATCAACTTCCCTATTCATCCTTACTGTGCTGATTACTTTATTCAGCGCGTGTTCCAACGGACAAACAAAAACCAACCTGACGGCAATAGAATTTCAGGAAAAAATGGCTACCATGCCGGATGCCCCTGTCATTGACGTACGCACACCGGAAGAATTTGCCGGTGGCCATATCAAAAATGCAAAAAATATCAACTGGAATGATGCCGGTTTTGAAACCAATATCAGTACGCTTGATAAAAATAAACCGGTATTCGTCTATTGTCTGAGCGGCGGCAGAAGCGGAAAGGCAGCGGCGAAAATGCGTTCCGACGGATTCAAAGAAGTATATGAACTGAACGGTGGAATGATGCAGTGGAGAGGTAATAATCTACCCGAGGAAGGCATGGAAAGCGCCGCCTCCGCCGGGATGAGCATGGCCGATTTCCAAAAACAACTCGATTCCAAAAAATTAGTGCTCATCGATTTTTACGCGGTCTGGTGTGCCCCCTGCAAACAGATGGAGCCATATTTTGAAGCCATTAAAAAAGAGATGAGCGATAAAGTGGATGTTATCCGTATTGACGCTGATGCCAACAAAGATTTAGCCAAGGAGTTGGGATTGCAGGGATTACCGGTTATTTTCCTGTATAAAAACAAAGAACGTGTCTGGGAAAGTTATAAATATACCACACAGGAAGATATGGTAAAGGCGATTCAAAAGAATCTGTAATCAACATTTTCCATGACTACTGACTATACGCAACATTGGGAAACGGTTTATCAAACCAAACAACCGAATGAAGTAAGCTGGACACAGGAAATCCCGCAGACATCACTGGATTTCATACATAGTTTCCATTTGCCAAAATCAGCGCGTATCATTGATATCGGCGGCGGTGACAGCAAACTGGTGGACTATTTGCTAGAGGAAGGTTATAAAAACATTTCCGTTCTGGATATTTCTCCTACTTCCATTGAACGGGCAAAAAAACGTTTAGGCGACATGGCTGAAAAAGTGACCTGGATCGTTTCGGATATTACAGCATTTCATCCGGATACGACTTATGATATCTGGCACGACCGGGCAGCTTTTCATTTTCTGACGGCTCCTGAACAGATTACTATCTATAAAAATATCGTAGAAAAGGCCGTAACCGGATATATGGTCATCGGTACTTTCTCGGAAAGCGGCCCTAAGAAATGCAGCGGGTTAGATATCTGTCAATATTCCGTCGAAAGCCTGAATGAGACATTCAAAGAAACCTTCACCCCTCTCCATTCCATCTATACAGAGCACGTCACACCGTTCAACACGACACAGCATTTTGTATTTGCCAGTTTTAAAGCGAAGTAGTTTGCAATAGTTACACAATACTTCACTATTGCAAATTTGTATATAGCATATCGCTCAAATTGAAGTTACAATATCATATTCGTTTAGATGGGAAAACATGATTAATCTTACATGATTGTATGATAAATATCATTTACCATCTGTTTGATTAGCATTAACTTGTAAGAAAAAGATATGAAAACAAGAACATTATTTTCTTTATTATTGATAGCATCTTTTATGCTTACCATATCCTGTAAAAAATCAAATGACATTACAGGCGGATTAGGCGGTCAAACGGATATTACACTGACCCAATTGGGCAACGAATCCATGGTTTATATTGAAGGAAGTCCAAACCCTGCAATAATGACTGTTATTCAAAACGATGACGGTACAGTGATTTATAAAATCGCCTTTGATTTGACAGGTCGTTCAGATTCTGCGCTATTGACTTCTTTGATTCCTCCGAAATTTTTAGATAACCAAAATCGTATCAACCTGAATTTGCACCTAAAAATAACTTCTGAAGGCTATCAGGATGCTGACAAACCATTTATCATTGTAAAATATGACTCTAAAGTGGGTGATCGCTATTCGTACACCACACCGGAAGGGCAAACATTGGTACGTACTGTCACCCAAAAATCAACGGAAGACGATTTTCTGTGGAATTTTATGTTGATTAAGACAATCACTGTAGAGCAGACTACCTTTAACCCGGATTTGGCAAATTTGGTCACCAAATATACATATGTTGCGAATCACCGGTTTGGTATGGTTTATTTTCAGGCTGACCTGAAAACGGGTGGTAAAATTAAAATGAATATCGTGCCACAATTTTCTTTGTAGTAAGATACTATTTACTACCAGATAATAGCGAGACTTCAATTGGAAGTCTCGCTATTATATTTTCTGTCCATGTGGTAGCAGGGATTTGGTATTTTGTGGGAAAGCGGAAGTGCAATTCATTTCACTACATACTTTTTATAAAAAGTAATTTCTTAAAGAAAACTACTGTCCGCATCTCACCTCCTCGGAGAAAAAAAGGCGTGCGGATTAGACGCAGAGTCCCTTTCAGGAGACTCTGCTAAGAAATTAAAAGAACTAGTTTTAAAAATAATATCCTGCCACTATGATAGTGGCAGGATATTAAATTACGGGGCTTCGCCCATTTTTTAAATTGTCAAACCTGCTAGTCTGCAGGCAGATAATTAATCCTTAACACAACGCACTGATTGACCTACTATCATATTGGCGTCTGAATCCCTATATACACTGCTATCGTCGTCATCCAAGCGGCAGAACCAGGCGTAGCCCGAAACGTAATACGTAGAACTCCACCAGTAACCAGATTCGCCAATGTAGTCGTATGTCCCTTCGAATCTGCGTTCGCCGCCCGGAAGACCTGCAAAACCACTGCTGTTAGTTGCTCCTGTGTTTGGACTATTCCATAAAGTAGTAGATTTCAACTTTCCACCTGCCACGTCGCCACCTAAATACGTAATAAGCATATTCCATTCAGCATTGGTAGGCACATGCCAGCCGGCTGGGGCTAATTTCCCTGTGTTTACTGCATACCAGTTATATAATTTACCGTACGTGGTATTATTGGCGGCATCATTATTGTATACAGAATAAGCACCGCTGGTGGTATTTTGCCATGCCGAATTACTTAAGCCGGTGGGTATAGCAGTGCCATCATTATATCTCGTGGTTTTCAGGTTTTCTGCCATCCATACCTGGGTGCCTATGCGCACAGTGCGGTACACGTTGCCGTCTATGTCGGTAACGGTGCTGTCAGTGGTTAATGTAGCACTCACAGTTTTACTGTAATTGCCAAATCTCGGGTTATCGTATTGCACGGTATAACTAAAATTCTGCGGTGCAGTTTCTGTCGTTTTAAAGGTAACAAATACAGAACCATCTTGCTTATCCATCGTCATGGTTACCTTACTATTACTGATGTTTGTTATGGTAACATAATTACTATGCACATCACGATTGGTTATAGAATAACTGGTATAATCATCAATAGAGGGAGGGTTAAAACTTAACTGTTGCGGTAAAATATCGTTTATTTGTTGGAACAGCACATCATCGGCATCCGTAAAGTCAATGATATCTTTCACCACAGGCACAGGATTCGTCCTGTCATTTTTATAGGGCGTCCGGTAATTATTGGTTATTTTTAATTGGGTACGAACATTGTTAGTATAGCTAAGCGCCATTATGCGTTGGTTTTCTGTTTCCACCGCATTCATAGGTTCAAAAGTGGCATCTAATAATCTGCCTTCTGCAACAATCAATTTTCTGGCATCTGTTATATAATTACCAATTGCAATACCTAATCCGACAGTAGCTCCTATTCCTGTACCAATTACAGGAATACCAGAACCTACAACTGCTCCTGTGGCTGTACAGGCTACAATTTTAGGTATGTCTTTTATTAATAATACAAACAGAGGTTTTAGATAATTAACTATTGCACGATCTACTTTTTTCTCATAATCTTCTATACCCGTTAACCCAATTCTCAGATTTACTGTTTGTGTTCTGAAACTATCAATGCCATTAGTTATCTCATCTATCCACCATGAGTTTGCCTCTATTGCCCGTGCACAATTTAATTTTTCTGACGGACTAAGCGTATCAAATTGTGACTGTAGTTGGGTTTTCCAATCATCAATAATTGCTATATCTGCCAATAATTTCGATTTTCTGTCGGCAGGCAGTGAATTGGCTATTATTTGTAAATCACTAACACTATTATTCAATTTTGATATCTGGGTATTAAAAACTGTTTGAGGATCTGCTATCAGTGGTGAAGTTAACAATGTGAAATCACCTCTATATTCTTTGCCGTCAATATTTACTATAAGTGTATAGCTACCTGCTGATAAATCAGGTACAGGAAGGACCAAGCTTTTTTGATATGCAATTAAGGTGACATTGGAACCGTTTAAAGTAGCTGTATAATTGGCCTGTGTTAATATTATTCCTGTAGTATTTATCTGTGCTAATTCAGCAGGATAATACTGTGTTTTCTCAAACTTAAAGGATTCAGGTTCTTTGGTATCCTTTTTACAGGAAAAAATAAACAGTGCGCTCAGGGCGACCATTATTAATTTTAACGTTCGGTTTTTCATAACAGTTGATTTATTTTATTTAAAATGATTAATCTAAAAAATAATATCTCTATTGATTTTCTCTAAAGAAAATTAAATGTGTACTAATAAATGATAGTGGAAATAAATGAAAAATCAGTATCGCTGAAACGGGTATCATGTTCAGCAGTTTTATGCTGACTGCTAATTACTGATGGTTGATTGTATATACTTATTGAAACCATACGACTAATATACATTTCTGTATTTAAAATTTAAAATAATAAAGCAATTTATTTGTAATTATGGTGAGATTGCGCCTTACAACGAAATGACGTGCTGTTCCATTCGGGATTACTTACTCTTTATCAATGGTAATTACTTGCTGAAAACTACTGGCCGCACCTCCCCTCCTCGGAGGGAAAAAAGGCGTGCAATAAAATTAGATCAAACGCAGAGTCCCTTTCAGGAGACTCTGCTAAGAAATCAGAACAGATAAGTATAAAATACAAAAAGGCGAAGTAAAATTACTTCGCCTTTTTTACAATTAAATTTTACATGCCACGAAAATCGTTACATGAAAATCATGCTTATTTCGCTACGGATACACTTCGGCTTTCACGAATCACCGTTACTTTTATTTGCCCAGGATAAGTCATCTCATCCTGTATCTGCTGTGCTATCTTAAAGGAAATTTCCTCCACTTGTTTGTCATCCACTTTTTCCGCCTCCACGAGTACACGCAACTCACGGCCCGCCTGTATCGCATAGGCTTTCTGAACGCCCTGGTAAGAAACGGCTAATTTCTCCAGTTCGTCGATTCGTTTCATGTAGCTTTCCATAATCTCGCGGCGGGCTCCCGGACGGGCACCGGATATCGCATCACAAGCCTGAATAATCGGTGAGATAATGTAGGTCATTTCCATTTCGTCGTGGTGCGCTCCGACTGCATTGATAATCACCGGCGCTTCTCCGTATTTTTCACAGAGTTTGGCACCCAACAATGCATGCGACAACTCCGGATCCTCATCGGATACCTTGCCTATATCGTGCAGCAAACCTGCTCGTTTCGCGATTTTGGAATTCAATCCCAGTTCGCTTGCCATGATGGCACACAGGTTGGCCACCTCTCTGGAGTGTTGTAATAAATTTTGTCCGTAAGAAGAACGGAAACGCATTTTACCTACCAGACGAATCAACTCGGGATGCAGTCCGTGTACCCCTAAGTCGATAACGGTACGCTCGCCGATTTCCATAATCTGTCCTTCCAGCTGTTTTTCTGTTTTTGCCACCACCTCTTCAATACGTGCAGGGTGGATACGTCCATCCGCCACTAACCGCTGTAAAGACAGACGGGCAATCTCCCGTTTGTATGCATCATAACCGGAAATGATAATCGCTTCCGGGGTATCGTCAACGATAATCTCCACTCCGGTAGCCGCTTCCAGTGCACGGATATTTCTACCCTCCCGTCCAATGATTTGTCCTTTTTGCTCATCGGAAGATAAGTTGAAAACGGACACCGTATTTTCAATGGCTGTTTCGGCAGCCGTGCGCTGTATCGACTGTATCACTATTTTCTTGGCTTCTTTGTTGGCTTTCAGCTTGGCTTCGTCCATCACGGATTTAATATGTGCCATTGCATCTGATTGCGCTTTGCCTTTCAGTTGTTCCACCAACTGCGCCTTTGCTTCCTCGGCAGATAACTTGGCCACTTGTTCCAGTTTTGCCACATGCTCGGCATGGGCTTTTTCCAACTCTGCCCGTTTTTTGTTGACCACTTCTATCTGCTCGTTCAGTCGAAGTTTAATGGCTTCATTTTCTTTTTCCTGTTTGCCGACGCTCGCCAGTTTATCTTTATGGGATTGCTCAATTTGCTTGGCACGGTTTTCAGACTCCAACAGTTTTCGGTTTCTTTGTTCGATTTCCTTATTGTGCTCTTCTTTTTGTTTCAGGAAATACTCCTTCGCTTCCATCATCTTGTCTTTCTTCAATGACTCGGCGGTGGTATAGGCTTCCTTTCGGATAAGTTCCGCTTCCGCACGGGCGGTTTCCTCGATAGTTTTGGCTTTTTCTTCTGCTAATTTCGCCTCTGCCAGATGTTTATCTACGTTAGCCTTGAAAATAATCTTTCCCAAGACCAGTCCTATAATCAGTGCGCCGACAGCTGCGATAATGGTAATAATAATTGGATCCACTGTGTTGTTTTTTAAAGTTAAAATAGTTTGCCGGTAATGCTTGCGCAGAAACACGGACAAACACATCCTCATTTCACCTGCTTTTTCAGGAAAAGCAGTCAAAACCTTGTATGAAAGTAGGCAAAATGAAATTCGCGCACTTTCTATCTTTTACACAGCAAATGGATAACTCTGATAGAATCAGAATAGTGTGATACCGAGAGACTTATCGAGTATAGCTTCCAGTTCATCGAGTTTGGAGTCGATATTGGCGTTGGTCGCTTTATTTTTATGTTGCAATGCTTCGGCGGTTGACTGCAGGGCAATCATGGACAGGAAATCCTGCCGGTCGCGCGTGAGCAATGTTTTCTGATATTCGGCAATTTTATCATTGATATCTTTGGCGGCCTGGCGAACATAGCCTTCTTCATCAGAAGACACCTTCAGTTTGTAGGGTCTTCCTGCTATTAATAGATTTATATTGAGTTGTTCTGCCATCTTACTGTATCAATTTTGCCAAACAGTCGTCAATTTCTTCCATAAACTCTTTCAACTGTTGCTTGGTAACTGCTCTTTCCTTCTCGGATAAGTGCACTTCTTTTGCTGCTTTTATATATTGTATCTGTTCGTTTAAACTTTCTTTTTCTTTATTTAGTTCAATAATCTTATTTTCCAACTGCAGAATTTTGTGCTGAAAGGCTGACTGCTGCTCTTCCAACTTTTGATTCTTGTCTAAAATTAGCTGAATTTTTTTAAAAATCCGCTCCCATTTTTCATCAATTTTTGCCATACTAACGAATTACAGCGTTTAATTGTGTTTGGTATTGCTCCATCAATTTCTTCATAACACCATCAATATCAACATCCTGAAGTGTTTTGGTATCATCTCTGAAGGTAAAACTTACGGCATACGATTTATTGTCTTTGCCTATTTTTTCATCCTCATAGATATCAAACAACTCAATATTACGCAAAATTTTCTTTCCAAATTTCTCAGCAATGGATTTTACTTCAGCAAATTTCACTTTTTTATCCAATAAAAGGGCTAAATCGCGTTTTACCGCCGGGTATTTGGCTATCTCCTGATAATACGTTGTCACTTTCGATGCCGCCGCCAAAACGGCATCCCAATTGAAATCTGCAAAATAAACCTCCTGTTTAATGTCTGTTAGTTTGCAGTGAGCCGTATGCACCTTCCCGAATTCCACCAACTTGTTGCTCCCTTTTCTGTAAACCAGCGAATAGTTGAATATATCCGACAATTCATGGTCTGTGGCTTCGCTATCCGTAATACCCAATTTCCCAAGGACAGCATCCACTATGGATTTCAAGTAGTAAAAATCGGATTTTCTGGATGTAGTGGTCCAGTTGGAAGCTGTGGTACTGCCGGAAACAAAAATCGCCAGATGGTTCTCTTCCTTATACTGTTTCAAACCGTTGCCCTCTTTCTCCGGGCTGCCAGTGTGGTGGTATGTCTTTCCAAACTCAAATAATTTGACATTGGAATTTTTGTGGTTGATATTGTGTGCCACACTTTCGAGTCCGGTAAAGAGCATATTATTACGTAAAACATCTAATTCTACATTAATGGAGCTCAACAACTTAACCCATGAATCTGAAGTATCACTTAAAGAAGACTGATGCTTAGATTTGGTAACGGAATTATTCATCATCTCGAAAAAACCGAGATTGACCAGCAAGTCCGCCGTTTTATTGTACAGTTTATCCGCATCAAATGGCCTGGAAAAATTAACCGCTGCATTTAATTTGTTCGGGATAGGGATATTATTCACTCCGTAGATACGGATAATTTCCTCAATCACATCCGCTTCCCGGCGAACATCCGTACGATACGGAGGTACCAATACTGTCCATATATCCCCCTTTTTTGCCTCCACACTGATATCCAACAAATCCAGAATACGTTGGGTGTCCGCTTCGGAAATAACAACACCTGTTAAACGATTCAGGTTACGCAGAGACAATTCAACATTAAAGTAAGAGTTTATTGAATTAAAATTATCCGTTTGTATATCAATTACTTTTGATGATATTTCACCTCCTGCAATAGTGGCTATCATTTGCGCGGCTCGCTTCAATGCATCTATTGTTACGGCCGGGTCTACCCCCTTTTCAAAATGGGTGGCAGCCTCTGTACGGAGACCATGCCGGGTAGAAGTACGGCGTATCGTTTTCGGGTCAAAATAAGCAGATTCCAAAAAGATAGCTGTAGTACTATCCTTTACACCCGAGGTGGCTCCACCATATATGCCTCCTATACACATCCCGGTTCCTTCGCCATCACATATCATTAAATCTTCGGGATGTAACTCTATCGTATTGTTATCCAAGGTGATAAACTTAGTTTTAGCCGGCAGGTTCTGCACGACCACCTTATTGCCTTTAATTTCATTCCAATCGAATGCATGTAGCGGTTGACCATATTCATGCAATACAAAGTTGGTGATATCCACTACGTTATTAATCGGTTTCTGACCAATTGCTTTAAGTCTGTTCTTCAGCCAGGACGGTGAATCAGCAATTTTTATGTGCTGAATAACAATCCCTGCATACCTTGGGCAGGCCTCCTGATTATTAAGTTCAATTTGTATTGAACTATCTGATTTAAAATTAGTTACATTCAAATCAGGATATTTTACTTTACATTCTTTTTTGCTTCTGAAACTTACGGCAGCGGCCAGGTCACGGGCTACTCCGATATGCGAGAAAGCATCCGTTCGGTTGGGTGTCAATCCAATTTCTATAACTGTATCATTTTCAACTCCAAATAAGTCAGCAACTGAACTACCGGTTGGAGTAGATTCCTCTAAAATAAGGATTCCGTCATGAGAGCTGCCGAGTCCGATTTCATCTTCGGCACATATCATTCCGGAGGACTCCACTCCTCTTATTTTTGCCTTTTTTATTTCAAATGGTTCTCCTGTCGTCGGGAATAATTTAGTGCCCACCAAAGCAACAATGACCTTTTGTCCTGCTGCCACATTCGGAGCGCCACATACAATCTGGAGGGTTTCGGAACCAGTATCCACTTTACAAACGGATAATTTATCCGCATCCGGGTGTTTTTCCTTTTCCAGGACATGCCCCACCACTAATCCTTTCAGTCCGCCTTTCACCGATTCAAACGGCTCCATACTTTCCACTTCCAGTCCGATATCGGTCAGCAGATTCTTCAGTTCCTCGTTCGATAATTCAACGTCAATATATTGTTTCAGCCAGTTTAAAGAGATTGTCATATAAGTTAGATGCTTTGAAAAATAAAAGTAAGGATATTCCTGAGTTTTTGAAAACTATGGATTAATTTTAAGGAAAATATAATTTATGAAAAGGATGGTCTATTTCTCTATGATTGCAGTAGCTGCCCTGCAATTTTCCTGTACCAAAAAAAGTTGCGAAGCCAATAATACCGGCAGTATAATGATTCACAACGACGGTTCGTTTATGCCGGATGGTGTGGCAGATTTTTATAAAGGGCCTACCAAGCTTGCATCCGTAAATAAAGGGGAAACGGCTACTGTTGATGGCATCATCGCAGGTGAATTTACGTTGACCATCAAGGTGGGCGCAGACACCGTCTATCAGGATTTAGATACCATAGTGCAATGTGAAGTTTCTCATTATTCTACAGAACGGTTCATACCTGTCTCTGATAAAAGGTTAAAGAAAAATATACAACCCATATCTAATGCTTTGGAAAGCATCACACGGTTGAATTTATACAGTTACGAGTATAACAAATCGGTGTCCGGGACATTTTTGCCTTCCGGCACGCATTATGGCTTTATGGCTCAGGAGTTGAAAGAGGTTTATCCGACTTTCGTTCAAATGAACACAAACGGTTACTATTCAGTCAACTATCAGGAGATGATTCCCGTGCTGACAAAGGGCATGCAGGAACAACAGCAACAGATAGAAGATTTGAAAAAAGAAGTGGCTGATTTGAAAAGCATTCTGAAACAGCAGCAGGCTGTAGCGATGAAATAACGATTTATGGGTCTTGATTTCCATTCTTTAGTAGCTATTTCATTGAGAAGTACTGCTGTCTATACTTTCATGATTGTGGCGTTCCGTATTTTCGGAAAAAGGGAATTATCCCAGCTTTCCATCGCTGATTTGGTACTCATTGTTCTGATTAGTAATGCCGTACAAAATGCTATGGTCGGTGACGACACAAGTTTATTGGGCGGATTAACCGCCGCAGCCGTATTGTTTATACTCAACCTGGTACTAGGATTTCTGATGTTTAAGTTTAAAGGAATCCGAAAACTGGTACAATCAGAACCGGTAACGCTGATTTATGACGGAAAGGTTATTGAAACGAATCTGGAAAAGGTGTTGCTTTCTAATGATGAATTGCAGGCTGCCGTCCGGGAGCATGGAGTAGCCGAATCCAAAGATGTCAAATTAGCCATATTAGAGGTGGACGGCAATATCAGCGTGATATCCGGAGATGCGCACAACCTGAAACGCACCCAGTATAAGCGTAAGCGGCACCACAAAACCATGCAGGATATATAATCCTTACAATAAGCTGACAATCTATTCTTTATAGTAAATAACAGATATCATATTCTTTACAAAAGGCGATTTTTGTATTTGTATGGTCTGTGTTAAATCTCTAATTTTATTCAAAAAAAAGTGAAAAATCTTATACCGGTCATACTATTCATCTTATCATTGGTAAGTTTAGGCGCTTGCAACAAAGAAACCAACCTTTCCCACAAAAGCTATCAACTGGACTCAGTAAGTGTAAGCTATCTGGATACCAACCTGATTGAGAATGCGCATTTCTTCACCTATCCCGTTACTACCGGTTATGCAACCAGTTATTTTGATCTGATTTCTGCTCCATTCGCCATCGGCGGCTATCATTTCAGAGAAAATGGTGACAGTATGGTAACTGAATTATATACCGAGTCGTGCGCCAATTCGCCTAATACGGAATTACTCAACTACAGCTATATTATCGGCCATAAATTCAATTTTGTGACCAATATGCACCTGATTGGTTGTTATGGCCAAGACGGAACATTATCGACAGAACAGTATATATACTATGATACAGACAATTCTTTACATTCCATCAGGAACTCTGTAAAATGGAGAATCGGCGGCAATATCTATAATGAAGTCAGCAATCAATCCTCTTTCATTTATTCCGGTAATGATATAAATTCCATAACCGTCAACCATAAGGAATATGTCAACTATGGATTAGACTCGACGTCTTTTAATTTCACGAATGCAGTGTATTATCCGCACCTGATTAATAATCAGTCTGATGTAATCGGTATAGATGCCAACGATATAGTGTTGAGTGTTTTCCTGAATAGCTTATTCTTTTCGACACAACATATCATCAATAAAAAGGCATCTTTCAACACTCGCTGCAGGTATCTCATTGAACGCATCCATTTTGAACAAATCCCTCAATTTACGAATACGGGAATAGACTACAATCCCATCTTCATTCAAAACCAGGCTGCTGATTTAAAAGTGTTGTATAATTTTGACGCCAATCATTATGCCAGAATCAGCAGTATGATTATTTATTTACAGGATATAAATAACAGCATTTTGCTCTCTTTCAATCCGGTGAAATATACGTTTTACTATAAAGACTAACCTAAGAAATCAAAGGTGTTTGAAAGGTGTTGTATCCCAGCTATTAAATGTGATGGTCAAATTAATTAATTACGAAAGCAATTTCTTCAATAAAACTATTTGTCCGAGATGATAATGAATATGGGAAAGCTGTCCGTGCAGGTTTCGGTATGCGGATGTTCCGCCTTCAAACATCGGTTCATTTAGCATGGAATCTGTTTTATTCTCCAATTCCGTTTGCAATACCTGAAAAGACTGTAGAAATTTATACTTCCTGTTCTCCCATTCTTCATCCGATAAGTCATGAATGACGGGAAAATCATCCTCTTTTGCAGGTTGGTAGTTTAATTTTCCGAGTCGTTGTGTGATGACCGTGTTCCAGCAAGTAAGGTGTGCAACAAGTTCGGCGATATTCAGATGTTCCTTATTAATACGCCGGGTAGCGTTTGTTGCAGAAACCTCATTTAATGCCTGCAGCACGTTGATTCCTGTCCAGTTATTTCCTTCGGCTGCTTCCGAGAATAAATGATGTATCCTGCTTATCTCCTCCTTCATTTTTGTCGAATTTATTTTTTCACAAAATCGCTTACGAGATATGCTATTAATTTTCCTGTTGTGGAAGCACTAATTCCGCTATCAGCTACCGATATTCCTTCGCAAATATGAAGATAGGCTATCTTTTTCAGAGCAGCGGCTCTATGGATGAACTGACGAGCTTGCAGCACGGTAAATCCGGAGGGCGTAATTGCACTGGACAACACATTTTCTATTGCATCGAGGTCTATTTCAATACCGGTATATCCTGATTTTGTAAAATCCAGCGCCTGATTTACAGCATCGCTGTACGAAATAGTTTCTCTTACGGCAATATCCTCAAAATAGCAGGCGTGGATATGTTTATTTTTATGGATAAGATCGAGCATCGCTTGTGTAATATAATTTTCATGCAACCCGATCACTGCGTATTTATTTAAGTAACCTTCATTCATCGCATACGAAAAACCATTGCCCGAATGTCTTCCTTCTAAAATGCGGAGGTCGGCATGTGCATCCAGGTTAATGACGTTTATTTTAGGGGATTTAATTTTTCCTACATCTAACAATCCTAATGCCGCACCGGCAATGTTTCCGTATGCATTATTATGTCCGCCTCCAATGATGATGGGAATCTTACCTGCAATTACAACCTGCCGGACCAGCTCTGTGACCTGCTTATCTATCAACGCCACCACTTCACGGAGGTATTCAACCGGTTTATCCTTTATTTTTTGCTGATATAAGGAAAAATCGAAATATCCCAACAGCAGCAATTGACCTGCATCCAAAAACTGATTGTGCTGTATATTAAAAAAGGATTGTAGAAAAGAATTCCATGCCGTTTGTGTACCGCCGGATCCCCAATTAGCTTTCACTCCAATATCTTCTGGGATGCCAATTATTACAAACCGGGCATCGGAATCCCGGATTTCGTTTTTCCAGCGCTTAACATTGGAAACAGCCTGTATCTTTTCACCGGCTTTGGTTTCACCATTTCTGGTTTTGGTGTACGCCCAATGATTTTCTTTACGGTAAAATACAAAATGCTGCATCTATCAAAGATATGAAATACTGCAATAAATAACAGGCAAAGATTAAAATTATGCTTCCTGGTATTGTTCTTCTTTTTTGAAGACCCAGAATTTCTGCAGGGTAAAATTAAACCCAAGTGATACAACCAAATCTACCAGGATACGGCTGATTTTGTAATCTATAAAGAAATTTTCCGTAATGAAATAGGTGCCGAATGATTTCAGTGTAATACTTCCGAGTACTACCAGATAAAACTTTAACAACTGTGTCGTCAAACCTGTTTGCTTGCTTTGGAAAGTCCAGTATCTGTTGATGGAAAAATTGATGATAGCACCTAATAATCCGCTTATTATAATGGATTCTGCATAATAGACTTTAAAAAGCTCCGTGCAGATAATCATGATAGCATAATCAGACATTCCGCCTACAAATGCAGAGAATTGGGCTTTACCAAAGGTCAATATGTGCTCTTTTTTAAACATTGGTTTCTGTTGCTGCCGCTGCTTTTAATCTTTTCTCTTCTTTATCCTTTTCGTCGCCGACTTTTATCGTTTTGAATGTGTCGATGATGTCGGTTATGAAAATCATAATTGTCACTACAATTGAAAATATCTTGATGGAACCCCCGAAAATAATTTCCAGCAATATCACCAGACAAATAACGATGCGCGTTTCCGTAGGACCGAATAAACCGGTATCAATCGTATAGACATCCGTCATTTTATATCTTAAGTGAATCATCAGCATCGCCCATGCATAGCCGGAACTAAACAGGAATACCAATATCTTGTATTCCGGTTCAACGTAAATAAAATAACCGGCACTCATGCTGACCAGAGAAATCCAGTCCATGATACTGTCGAGCGTAAAGCCAAACCATTTTCTTGGAATATTTCTGTAATAAGCAATTCTGCCATCGAGTGAATCGCCAAACCAGTTGACCGCAAATCCAAAGATGGCAACAAAAAGGTACAATTTATTGTGAAGGGAAGCAGCCATCCAGAAACCGGCTAAAACCATAGCAGTTCCCAACATCCCTATAGCTGTAAGCATATTGGGTGTAACAAATTCCGGCATGATTCTGCACAAAAACAAAATCGTCGGCTGTTCAATAACTCTTAATATATTGGTTCGACTTCTGTCGATGGAACCCTTCTG
The DNA here is from genome assembly GCA_046329865.1 of Chitinophagales bacterium. Classification (GTDB taxonomy): domain Bacteria; phylum Bacteroidota; class Bacteroidia; order Chitinophagales; family JADIYW01; genus JADJSS01. The sequence continues at coordinate 76,951 of JAXLTW010000003.1, forward strand.
TTTTTTGTCTTCTCCTAATAAACCCATAGTGACCGCAAAAATAGAATATTATTATTAGCCATGTGTTAACTCAAGACAAACAAATTACACACATTTTGCTCATAAAATGTATATAACCAACAATATACCTATTTACAGTTAGTCATATAAAGCTACCATTGAGCATGATTTTATCAATTTGAGGGGAAGAAAAATAATATGCGATTGACGCTACAGAAGAGATTGGTTTTGTAAAAATGAGATTCGCTCTTTTACCTTTGGTTATACTGCCCATTTCATTTTCTACCTGCATAGCATGTGCGGCATTGATGGTGGCAGCATTGATGGCTTCTTCGGGAAGCAATTTCATTTGTATGCAACTTAATGCCACCACAAAATTCATATTGCCGGATGGAGAAGAACCGGGATTGTAATCAGACGCTAGGGCTATAGCTGCATTATGATTAATTAATGCCCTTGTCGGTGGATATGACATGCGCAAGAAGAATGCTGCTGTAGGCAAAAGGGTTGCTATGGGAGCATCGGGTAGTGCTAAAATCCTCATTTCTTCTTCTCCGATGGTTTCCAAATGATCTACAGACAGCGCTTTTACATGATATCCGGCCTGCACACCTCCCGAATTAAACAATTGGTTTGCATGAATTTTGGGTCTTAATCCAAATTCAATGCCTGCAAGACATATCTGTTCCGTTTCCTGTTGGGTAAAAAATCCTTGTTCACAAAAGACGTCGATATAATCTGCAAGATTATCCTGAGCAATAGCCGGAAGCATTTCTTCCGTTATCAATTGTATATATTTCTTTCTATCCTGCCTGAATATTTCTGGAAATGCATGGGCACCTAAAAAAGTGGCTTTTATAGGGATGGGATTGTTTTTTTTCAGTTGCTGTATCACCCGCAACATCTTCAATTCACCTTCCACACATAATCCGTAACCACTTTTAATTTCAATGGCACCTGTACCCAATCGAATCAGTTCATTCAACCTTATTTGCGCCTGTTCAAGCAGCATCTCTTCGGGCATTTCATTTAATCTTTTGGCAGAATTGAGAATACCTCCACCTTTTGCCGCAATTTCCGCATAAGTAAGCCCTTTTATCTTATCAACAAATTCCTCTTCGCGTGATGCGGCAAACACCAGATGGGTATGGCTGTCACACCAGCTTGGAAATACGGAAGCGCCACGGGCATCATAAACAGACTGAGAAAAATCATTTTCTGAGAGGGTGCTCATATAGCCATAATCCGCAATGTTGCCATCCTCAATTTTCAGGAAAGCATTTTCCAGAACCGGCAAATCCGCCAATGCATCTCCTCGAAGCAGTTTATTTCCTTCACGTACGTTGACTAAATATTTTATATTGATTACGAGCATTAACCGCCTCAAAAGTAGTACATATAAATTTAACCGAAGCTATTTCACTATGGTAACAGCACCTTTTTTAGAAAGCAATTTTCCATTGTAACACCGGAACTGAATGACATAAATATAAGAATCCACCATTGCATCGGAACCTTTAAAGGTACCGTCCCAACAAAGAGCAGGGCTGTCAGATTCGAAAACCTTCTCTCCCCACCTGTTGAATATATTCATCTTAAATTCCGATAATACCGGCGGTGAGAGGATACCGAAACAGTCATTCACCCCGTCATTATTGGGTGAAAATGCGGTCGGTATAAAAATAAATTCGTTTTGGCATTCATCTATCAGTTCCACCAGTATCGTATCTCTGTTAATACAGTTCTTTTTATCGCGCACCTCCACTGTAAAGAAAGTAGTGGCTTTAATAACGGATGTAGGATTTCGGATAGAATCAATACTTACCAGTCCGGCCGGTGTCCAGCTATAGCTGAGTGTACCATTATGAATGACATCCAACTGCACTTCATGCAGGTATTTAGTCCTTGGAGTATCAACTGTCGCATTGATTACCGGCAGCGGATGTACCGTCACCGGTACCGTTCCGGATTTAGCACATCCGTTACCAAAACGAATGGTAAATACAATATTTCCGGAAGTACTGTTGTTTACGTGTATGCTGTCTGAATTTTGTGTAACAATGGTATCCGCGCCATTTTTCCATAAAACGGAATATCCGGTGGATGGGGTGATAGCTAAGTCCACCGTACTGCTTTGTCCTGTACAATACTCAACCACCGGTATGCTGAATTGAATGGTATTGACATGAACGGTAATAGTATTACTCACAGCAGATGCATTCAACAAACAGGCGGCTGATGACTGAATCTGAACAAAAACAACATCTCCCTCATTTAAGGTTGTTGAAGTGAAAACACTACTGTTATTACCCACCTGACTGCCATTCAAAAACCATTGATAGGATAAGCCCGTACCGGTATTCAGTGCTGTGGCCGTAAAGCGTACTGACTGTCCCAGACAGATATTGTTGGTATCAGATGTAATACGAACGCTTTGAGTAAAATTGGCATTGACAGTCAGATTGGTGGTCACAATACTGTCGCACCCCTGGCTGCTGCGAAGCGTATCTGAATATGAACCGGCAACTGTATATATATGGGTACCTACCGTAACAGCTCCCCCCTGACAAATTACCGGATTCTGCGTACTGCGTTTTGCAGGCATTACCTGGAGTGTTAATACAATAAAACTATCACAGCCTAAAGATGTCCGTAGTGTATCTCTGTACGTACTGGCAACCGATAAAGTTTGTCCGTTAAAATTAATTGCTTGTCCCTGACAAATTGTTCTGCTGATTGGCGTTGTCTGAACAGGATTTACTGTTAAAGTTAAAACGATGATACTATCACATCCGTCAGAAGTGATTAATGTATCCCTGTAGGTCCCGGTTGTTGTTAAATTGTTTCCGTTAAATGCTATTGATTGTCCCTGACAAATCGTTCTATTAAGCGGGGTGGTTTTCACCGGATGTACATTCAACGTCAGCACAATAAAACTATCGCAGCCCAGAGATGTTTGTAGGGTATCTCTGTAGATGCCGGCTGTCGTCAAAGTGTTGCCATTAAATACAATCGATTGCCCCTGACAAATTGTTCTGGTAGTTGGTGTGGTTTTCACAGGATCTACATTCAGTGTCAATACAACAAAGCTATCACAACCGAGAGACGTTTGTAGCGTGTCTCTGTAGATGCCGGCCGTTGTCAAAGTATTACCATTAAATATAATCGATTGCCCCTGACAAATTCTGATGGTAGTTGGTGTAGTTTTTACCGGATATACATTTAGCGTTAGTACAACAAAACTATCACAACCGAGAGACGTTTGAAGCGTATCTCTGTAGGTTCCTGCTGTTGTCAGAGTTTGTCCATTAAATAAAACAGACTGCCCCTGGCATATCGACTGAGCAATATTGACGGTCGGCGTCGGATGAACAAAAACACTCAAGACAATAAAACTATCGCAACCAAGTGAAGTGGTCAGCGTATCCCTGTAGATTCCTGCTGTGTTAATGGTATTTCCATTAAACAGGATATTGCTTCCCTGACAAATATGCCGGGAAATATTGGTAATGGGAGTCGGATTAACCGATACTGTCAGTGTAATCACACTATCGCATCCGCCAACAGAAATCAAAGTATCTTTATAAACACCCGCGGATGTAATTGTTTGTCCATTGAAGAAAGTGCTTTGCCCCTGACAAATACTTCGAGTGATACCGGAATTAATGGTAGGAGAAATGGTTAATGAAAGAACAACAAAACTATCACAACCCAAGGAGGTCAATAAGGTATCCCTGTATAACCCCGGCAGGCTGATGATCTGACCGTTAAAAACAACGGTATTCCCCGGGCATATACTCTGAGCAATATTTGTCGTTGGCGTTGGTTTAATTAGTACCGTCAATACAACAATACTATCACATCCCAGAGAAGTCGATAATGTATCTCTGTACGTTCCTGCTGTTGAAATCGTATTGCCGTTAAAACTGATATTGTTACCCTGACAGATACTTTGTATCAGGTTGGTGGCAGGTGTAGGATTCACCAAAACATTTAGCACAACAAAGCTGTCACAACCGAGCGTGGTGGTCAACGTATCACGATAGGTACCTGCCGAATTGATGGTATTGCCATTAAACGTAATACTGCTGCCCTGGCAAATATGTTGCGTTATGTTGGTGACGGGTGTAGGTTTGATTGATACATTCAATACTAAAAAGCTATCACAACCTAATGAGGTGGTTAATGTATCTCTGTAGATTCCTGCGGCAGTAATAATATTCCCGTTAAAAATTATGCTGCTGCCCTGACAAATACTCTGATTAAGATTGGTGGTGGGAGCCGGATTTACGGTTAAACTCAAAATCAATATACTGTCACAACCCTGAGACGTAACCAATGTATCCTTATAAATACCGGTTGTCATTAAGGTATTACCGTTAAACACTATGCTTTGTCCCTGACAAATGGACTGACTGATATTCGTAGAAATAACCGGTTTTATACCTACAGTTAATATTACGATACTGTCACATCCTTCGGATGACATTATCGTATCTCTATAAATGCCGGCAGAAGAAATCGTGTTACCGTTAAAAATAATAGTTTGACCCTGACAAAAATTTTGACTGATACTCGTAGAAATAGCCGGTTTTACACTCAGGTTAAGTATTAAAAAACTGTCGCAACCCAACGAGGTATTTAAGGTATCCCTATATACTCCCGATGTTGATATGATATTGCCGTTAAACACTATACTGCTGCCCTGACAGATACTTTGTGAGATATTGGTGGTTACGACCGGATTTATATTTAAATTAAGCACAATAAAGCTGTCGCAACCGAGTGTCGTACTCAATGTATCCCGGTAAATCCCCGAAGCGGTCAAACTATTTCCATTAAATGATATACTGCTGCCCTGACAAATACTTTGTGAGATATTTGTCGTCTGAATAGGGTTAACGGTCACATTGAGCACAATAAAACTGTCACATCCTAAACTAGTAGACAGTGTATCCCTGTACACACCCGCTGTTGAAACGACATTTCCGTTAAAAACAATACTGCTACCCTGGCAGATATTTTGTGAAAGGTTAGTAGTTGGTGTAGGTTTGACTGATACATTCAATATTAAAAAACTATCACAACCTAATGAGGTGGATAATGTATCTCTGTAGATCCCTGCGGACGATATCGTATTTCCGTTAAAAACAATACTGCTGCCCTGACAGATACTCTGTGAGAGGTTGGTGGTTGGTGTGGGCTTCACGGTTAAACTTAATATCAATATACTGTCACATCCCTGCGATGTGGACAACGTATCACGGTATACACCGGTCGTTGTCAATGTATTTCCATTAAACAACACAGATTGTCCCTGACAAATACTCTGCGTGAGGTTCGTTGTTATGGCTGAACCAAAACTCAGGTTCAACACGATGAAACTGTCACAACCCAATGTTGTCGCTAATGTATCCCTATAGATTCCGGGAATCGTTAACGTGTTGCCATTAAAAACAAAACTGCCACCGGAACAAACACTCTGTGATATATTGGTCGTAGGTGTCGGTATTATTGTCACATTCAATACTAAAAAACTATCACAGCCTAATGTAGTGGATAGTGTATCTCTATATGTTCCGGCTGTTGTAATCGTATTACCATTAAAAATCATACTGCTGCCTTGACAAATACTCTGTGAGAGGTTGGTGGTTGGTGTGGGTTTAATCGTCACATTCAACACCAGAAAACTATCGCAACCCAATGATGTCGTTAACGTATCTCTGTATGTTCCGGCTGTTGTAATCGTATTGCCATTAAAAATTATACTGCTGCCCTGACAAATACTCTGTGAGAGATTGGTGGTTGGTGTGGGTTTAATCGTCACATTCAACACCAGAAAACTATCACAACCCAATGATGTCGTTAAGGTATCTCTGTATGTTCCGGCTGTTGTAATCGTGTTCCCGTTAAAAATAATACTGCTGCCCTGGCAAATACTCTGTGAGAGGTTGGTGGTTGGAGTAGGTTTAACGGTAATATTAACTGTTTTTGTTGAAGCACATTGACCGGCTGCAGGTGTAAAAGTGTAAATAGAAGTGCCGGCCACCGCTGTACTGATGGTAAGTGGACTCCAGGTTCCATTAATGGAATTTGTTGACGTAGCCGGCAGAGAAGGTGAGGTGGCATTTTGGCAGAACGGACCGATCGCATTAAAGGTAGGGGTAATACCGGAGGTGATGGTAACTGACGTGGTGGTGGAAGATGCCGCACAACCGCCGGCGGCAGGAATGGTGTAGGTAACGGTATATGTATTCAGGCTGCTGGTGCTTGGTGTAATCGCGCCTGTTGATGGATCTATTGTCAAGCCTGCCGGACTTGCACTATAGGTTCCTCCTGCCGTTCCGGTTCTCGTTACGTTCTGCGGTGTTGAAGTATTGTTGCAAAATGTATTGGGTGAATAAGAAATGGTAGCAGAGCCGGAAGAAGACACTACCTGAATCTGAACGGTGTTCGTGAGTGTATTTCCACACGCAAAAACAGTATAGGTTATCGTATGTGTACCCACGCCGGCTGTTGCGGGATTAAAACTTGAACCCGTCATGCCCGGTCCTGAAAAGGTTCCCCCTGTTGGTCGGCCTGTCAGTGTAAAGGGTGAAGAGGTGGTGCAATAGGGCCCGGCAGCTCCTGTTATGGTAGGTGCAGCTCCGGCACCCAATACCTGAACGGAAAACGTATTGGCACACCCCGACCCTGAATAGGTCAGCGTGTGTGTACCTATCCCTGCCGTCGAAGGACTGAATACCGGCTGGTTAACCCAAAAAGGCGGGATGACACAAAAGCCCGCAGTGGTGATTCCCGGCCCAGAGAACGAGCCGCACGCAGGATTAGGACTTAACGTAACATTCGCATCCGTGACACAATACGTTGGATTTAAATTAACCGTGGGTAAAGTACCTGCAATCACTTTAATCTGCTTGGTACCGGTAAATGTTCCACAGCCATTCGTTACACTATAGTTGATATTGTGCGTACCGATACCGGCAATGGCCGGATAAAAAGTATCATTGGACATACCAGGTCCGGTATAAGTTCCTCCAATCGGTGTAGCCATTAATACAATAGGATTCGCGCCCAAACAATAATTGTTCCCTGGTACATTGATGGTGGCATTTGCCGGCGGATTCGTAGTAATTGCAACATCATCCTGCGCCTTACACCCGTTTGGGGAAGTAACAATCACCCGATAGGTGGTATAGGATGCGGGGCTGACGGATATCGTATTACTTGCACCCGTTTGAATCTGTGTACCGTTTGAAGGTGGGAAGAAAACAGGGTTTCTGTAAAAGGTATAAGTACTGCCCGGTATAGCAGGAGTTGCCGTTAATGTGATGGGGGTTCCGCAATACAATTGATCCGGGCCTAAATTAACAGCGACAAACTCAACATTAATAGTCTTGCTGGCAATAGCGGCACAAGCACCGCTCACTACCGTTACGCTAACTGTTTTAGGAGCAGTTGCAGAAAAAACAGCCGTCGGTCCGGTTTGTCCGTCATACCAGTAATAGGATGTACCACCACTTGCGGTTAATGTTTGACTTCCCGGACTATAATTATACCCTCCGAACAAGCCCGGCGATTTGCATACCAACACAGGCGTGCTGATAGCGGGAACAGGCGGTGCGCCCAATACAACATTATAATTTGAATTCATGTTATTACCGCATAAATCGGTAATGTTTTGCGCGTTGAAGGTATATGTTCCGGGTGTTAATGCCGGTGAAACTGAAATGTCAATATTATTCGTTCTGCCGTTTACGCAATTGGTATTTACAATGGAAAACGTATGGCCGGCAAGCGTAAAATCTGTATTCTGTATAGAGGCACAGGTCACCCACTCGGAGAAAAGAAGATGAAAATTAGAGGCATTGGAACAGTTGGTAGAATAGGCATTGGTGATGGTAGGTGGTGTAGCATCTGTAATAGCAACTGATGTTGCCTGTTTTTTGAATTCTATCAAAAAACCATCATTGGAGCCACTGTAAAAATTTATACAAATGGCATATTGCCTCCCTAATGTAACATTCACCCTGTTATTAAATCTGTTACAGTCAGACCCTTTACTTTGATTGCTGCAATCATTGGATGAACACGAGCCATAGCTTTCCGTACACAAGGTGCTGTTCATGCCCGTAATACCCGTATACAAAGAATAATTACAGGATATTTGTGTTCGTTTATTTTCCTGACAACCGTTTGTGATGTCCCATACAACAAAATCATAATCCGTAGTGCCGGAAGGTGTAATGGTAAAGTCTAATGGACCGGTTGTCTGCGGACTGAAAGAATACCAAACAGAACCACCATCTCCCGTTCCACTGTAGCAGGAACCTTCATCATCATAAATTTGGCCCAAGTCCGTGTACTGTCCACCCAATACTACAGCCGTATTGTTCTGGCATAGAGGAATGGCATACGGACAATCACTTTCAGGAGGAGAAGCTATTTTGGAGGTTATATTATCTTTTCTGGGTATCAGTTCATCTACATGTGCTTCCCATCCTTTCGCATTATTCGAATTATCGGATGGAATGTACTCAATGGTCAGTTTTTCACCAATGATATTCTTAATCTTATCTCTCTGAAAAAAAGTATAAAACAGATTTTCGTCGTTGATACCCTCCCCTTTGTACACATTAATTCTGGCTCCTTTAGGCAAATCAATTTCTGTAAAATACAGACTCAAAACATAACCGGGTTTTGCCACCAAAGTTGTCAGTGTATAATTATTACTGACAGCACCGTTCACACCTCCATCATCATAAAATAAAGTATTTCCAGCCTGAAACCGGCATTGATTACAGGCGTCTATACTGGCTGTATATTTATCCGAACCGGCAGAAAATGCAGTAGCCGGATCTGGTCTGAAAAGCAATAAAATAAATATCCATGAAATTGTAAATATTCTTACCATGCATGTTCAATTTTGTGCGTGTAATTAAATTTACAAAAAATGATTGCAGTTACCTAAAAACTGAAGTGTTATTTTTTAACACTATTAAGAGAGAAAAAGAAAGAAGCTGTTGATATCCTTCTATCTATAAATATTTAAAAGAGATTATATTCCAAATTTACGACGGATTTCAGTCGCTTTTTCATACCCGGCATCCGCATGACGAAATACCCCCATAGCAGGGTCGTTGAACAACACTCTTTTCAAACATGCCTCCGCTCTGTCGGTGCCGTCTGCCAACACCACCATGCCTGCATGTTGCGAATACCCCATACCAACACCGCCGCCATGATGAAAACTCACCCAGGTGGCGCCGCCGGATGTGTTACTCAACAGATTTAGCAATGCCCAGTCACTCACCGCATCGCTGCCATCTTTCATAGCTTCAGTTTCCCGGTTAGGAGATGCTACACTGCCACAATCCAAATGGTCTCTGCCAATTACAATGGGAGCTTTCAAAATGCCTTTACGAACCATCTCATTAAACATCAACCCTGCTTTCTCCCGTTCTCCCAGTCCCAGCCAGCAAATGCGTGCCGGCAGTCCCTGAAAGGCAATTCTCTGCTGAGCATGCTGCAACCAGTTGATCATCGCCGTATTCTCCGGAAATAATTCCATCAGCGCTTTGTCGGTTTCATAAATATCCTGCGGGTCGCCACTAAGTGCAACCCAGCGGAACGGGCCTTTCCCTTCACAAAATAAGGGACGGATGTATTCCGGCGTGAAACCATGAAAGTCAAATGCATTTTCCACTCCTCCATCTTTTGCAAACGCGCGGATATTATTGCCGTAATCAAATGTAACGGCACCGCGATTCATGTGTTGCAGCATAAACCGCACATGTCGCGCCATACTGGCAATGGCTTTTTTTGTATATGCCTCCGGATGGGTTTTTCTCAATACGAGTGCTTCTTCAAAAGGAATATCATGCGGAACATACCCATTTAGCGGGTCGTGTGCGGAAGTCTGGTCCGTTAGAATATCCGGTATGATATTATCTTCTAACATTCTTTCCAGCAGATTGCCTGCATCCATCACCACACCAATGGAAATGGCTTCCCCTTTTGCTTTCGCATCCAGTGCTTTATCCCGGGCGTCCTCATAAGTCAGACACATAACATCAATATATTTTGTGTCCAACCTTTTTTGTATGCTTGCTTTATTGACATCTGCACCGAGAAAAGTGGCGCCGGCCATCACAGCAGCCAAAGGCTGCGCACCTCCCATGCCTCCTAATCCCGAGCTCACTAAAAGTTTGCCTTTCAAATCACCGTTGAAGTGTTGGCGTCCGCATTCCATAAACGTTTCGTAAGTGCCCTGCACGATACCCTGTGAACCGATATAAATCCAGGAACCAGCCGTCATCTGTCCGTACATCATTAACCCTTTTGCACGCAGCTCATAAAAATGCTCCCAAGTTGCCCACTTGGGTACCAGGTTTGAATTGGCAATCAATACGCGCGGTGACTGCGGATGTGTGCGTACGATACCAACCGGCTTTCCGCTTTGTACCAGGAGTGAATGATCTTCATCCAGTTCCAATAAAATCTCTATAATCTTCTGCAGGGATTCCACATTTCGTGCCGCTTGTCCTATGCCGCCATACACGACCAGTTCGGCAGGGTTTTCGGCTACTTCCGCATCGAGGATATTCAGCAGCATTCTCAATGGAGCTTCCGTCTGCCAGGATTTTGCGTTCAATGTATTGCCGCGCGGTGCTTTGTAGGCAGGATGTGCGGCGTATTGAGAAAGGAAGGACTGGAAAGACATATTTATTTTTTAAAACTGTATTATAAAAACAAACGCTCAATATATTTATTGACAAACTTTTTATCGGGATCCATTTCATTTCGCAACCGGATAAAATCATGGTATTTCGGATATTGTGTTTGAAGATATTCTTTACCGACATTAAACTCTTTACCCCAATGCGGACGTCCATTAAACTGTTGGGCAAATGTTTCATAGTCTTTCAGCATATCACCCCAGTTTTCATGCTCATAGCAATACAAACCCAGCCATAACGACGACTGCTGGTGACAGGCGCTCAGCCAGAAATCATCGCCTTTTGTGAAACGGATTTCCTGAATAAAATTAAGGTTGTACTTATTCTCTGTAATAAATTTCTTGTATGCTCTTAAAATTTCTTTTGCCCTGCTGATGTCAAATGTCCATTCCGTCTCGCGATGCAACGGTGGCTCTGGTACAATGTAAACCTTATAGCTTTTCTCAACTCTGTCTAACGGGCCTTTCATGTTCCATGTCAGAAGTCGGTTTATTCCTTTCGCCAATACCGGAAATAATTTTGCTACAAAAACCAAAAAACGATATACCAGAACGGATAATACTTCGTCTTTCAAAAATTGCCGCAAACGGCTATCGTTCACTTTTTCCTGTGTGCGCTGATATAGGAATACGACAATTTCATTGGTTGGCGGCAACCACCACATTTTAAAATGATCATTCTTAGCAAGATAATCATCTAAATTATCTATCACTTCATCAAATGGAATCGTAGTAGTGTAATCGTGCAAATTAAACGCATCCACCACCTGTATCGTCACTTCAGAAATCACCCCCATGCACCCCAGATTCACCACACATGCGTTGAACAGAGCTGCATCCTTCTCTTTATTAATAATCAGTTTGCTGCCATCCGCTTTAATCAGACTAAACTCCAGTAATTGCGAACCCAATATCTGGAAATCAATTCCACTGCCATGAGTTCCGGTGGAAATGGCGCCTGTGATGGATTGCCGGTCGATAGAACCTAAATTTTTCAATGCCAATCCTTCCTTGTCCAGCAATTGATTCAACTGCCAGATTTTTATACCGGCTTGTGTCTTTACGATTTTATTGACCTTATCAATGCTGATAATTTTATTATAGTAATCTAGATTGATGATGGCTTCATTCGTCTGACAAATATCCGACCAGGAATGACCGGTTCCTACGAGGCGAATCTTTGCATACTGCCGTACGAGTGCAATGATTTCCTCTTCTGATTCCGGCTGAAAATAATTATTCACAGTAGATTGAACATTCTTTGCCCAATTAATAAACCTGAAATTCTGCTGCTGCTTCATACATTTAAAGATAAAAATATTATTGACGTTCCTTACAACTCAAATTCATCAAAATTATCATTGAGGATAAGTTGGTTTTTTCCGGAAACCTGATTTACCTGCCGTACTAAGGAAAAATCGGAAATAATATTCTTTATTTGATTAATATCTTCTGCAAAGATTCTGTCTTCGTTCGCAAAAGATACCGACTGTCTGACAAAATCATGTGCGGCTTCCAGCAAGACCGAACTTTTCAGGGGACGCCTGAATTCGATGGCCTGACAGGCACTCATCAGTTCTATTGCCAGAATGTATTCTAAATTATCCAGAATCTGATATAACTTTCGTCCGCTGATGCTGCCCATCGAAACATGGTCTTCCTGTCCAAGCGATGTAGGTATGCTATCGGCGCTGGCAGGAAAACAAAGCGTCTTATTCTCCGTCACCAATGCAGCCGTAGTGTACTGAGGTATCATAAATCCGGAGTTCAGTCCAACTTCATTCATCAGCAGCATGGGTAACCCAAACTTTCCTTCCAACAATAAATAACATCTCCTGTCGGAAATATTTTGAATTCCGCCGCTGCAAAACGGCAGTAATCAATGGCAATGCAAGCGGCTGTCCGTGAAAATTACCTCACATAATCGATGTCATCAGCATCAAAAATGATTGGATTATCCGTTACGGAATTTAACTCTTCAATCTCCGTCAGATTGCTTTAAATGCAGCCACGCGTTTCTGCTGGCACCATGTACCTGTGGCATACAACGCAGACTATGCGGGTCCTGTACCCGATCACAGTCTTCGCGGCGGCTATTCGTATTTCATCGATGCAACAACATGCGCAGCCTCCGGGCGACGAGTTGATTTCCTTCAAAAGGACGTAAATGATGCAGCCGCTCATCGGCAGCGATTTGATTGCAGTGCTTCGAGGCTCATCGCACCAATAATATCGGCTACTTCCAGACAATTGTGCATCCGCTGAACACATTTTACGGCGAGAATGAGCAGAATAAACTGAGTACCGTTTATCAATGCAAGTCGCCTGACACGAGTCCGTCGTACAGCAGAGATTTTCTTTAACAAAGACTTCTTTTGTCGGCACCACTTTACCTTTATAATACACCTGTCCCAATCCTATCAACGGCAGGAAAAGATGCGAAAGAGGAGCTAAATCGCCACTGGCTCCTACACTGCCTTTTTCAGGAACCACTGGAATGACATCGTTATCAATATGCCGCCAAAATGCACAACCAGCGTTGCAAGCTGCACCCCCGAAAAACCTTGTGCCAGTGATTGGAGCTTAGTAATCAGCATCAACCTGGAAATCTCCCTTGGAATCGGTTCCCCCACCCCTACGCTGTGAGACTGAAGGATTTTATATTGTAAGGTTTTTGTATCATCTTCTGATATTTTTTTGTTGGATAAAATACGAAGCCTGTATTGATGCCGTATGCCGTATCGTTAATGGCTACTATCTCGTTGACATATTGCTGGGATTGAATTATTTTTCTGTTTAGACGTATCATCAATGATTCCTGAAGGTATTGTCAGCTAGCTGGTGCCTTTGCAACGGTCAGTACATCGGTTCCGTATCTGAAGATTAATTCATATGTAAATATGCATTTATCATTGCTCCAAACCGAAATCAGCAATACGAAAGTGCAATTTCTGGTCAAAATTAGCGAGCTGTGTAAATTCTTTTATTCCGTATGCGTTGCTCATCCACTATAACCATCTTTAAGACACGGCGCGTTTTCCGTCACTTTAAAACATTAATCCATGCGGTAATGACTAATGAACATCGTTTTCTCCGCGAACGTATGTTGCCATATCCGGCAAGCTTTTCATCTTTAAAATATTTAGAGAGTTTCTTTTTACCAACTTTGCAGCGTTTTTTCGACTAATATGCCGGAGCAGTTAAAAATAATCGCCGTCTTTGCAATACCTGATTAACAACGGCAATTCCAGCTTATCGGCGTCAAAACAGGCATACCTATCGGATGTCTTAAGATTGAGTTCCTGAACAGGAAGCAGTGAACATCGGATTTTATAATTATTGAAAATAATCTGATTCGGGATTTTGTCAAACGCTAGCAAATAGTTTTGACGATTGATATCGTTTGGAACGATGGCTTTTTCTAGCTAAATGCCATCAATTGGGTTTCAGAGAAGAACTGCTTACCGCTTTGCCGTATCACTTAACCCTTGAAAATTCATAATAATCTTCCCGGTTTGATCGGAGTTAAACCCAAGCTCTTTCGCTCGTGAAGCAGCATTGTACTTGTGCGGAATGTGATTTGATGAATCCCATCTTTATTTCGGCTATACCTTTTTTCTCACTAAACCATTCTTCTTGGTAGCGGCATTTGTTTCCTCTGTCAACACCTCATAATCGCGCATACGTTTATCTTTTGCTCTGTACTGTATGGTTCAGAGAAGGATTAATCTTCTGCGGATTGCGGAACCACCTGATTGGCGAATCAGATTGCGTTGATAATCGTCAGATGACTGAGCTGTCTTCCCTGAATGCCACCGTATCTTTTGCACCGTCTGCATTTCTGTTGAAAATTTCGACAGCGGACGATCAGAAAACCTGTTTTCGGATGCATGCCGATCAAACCCCGAATGCCGGTTCCTTTGGTTATATTCAGCAAGACCGTTTCCAGCTGATCATCGAGGTGGTGGGCTGTTGCAATACAGTGATAATGGTTTTCTTTTCGGATTTGTTCGAACCAGTTGTAGCGCAGTTCGCGCGCTGCCATTTGTGTAGATAGTTCATTTTTCGTTTTGTAGTCTTTCGTATCAAATCTTATACTGTAAAAAGGCAGGTTATGTTTTTGAGCGAAATCGTGCAAAAAGGATTCATCATCGTCGCTTTCGCTGCCACGCAATTGAAAGTTGCAATGTGCGATGGAGATATTATAGTTTAATTTCAGCAAAACATCCACCAGCACCATAGAATCCATACCCCCGCTGCAGGCAACGAGAATGCTGCTGCCACTGTTGCAGAGGTGATGCAATTGAATGAAACGTTGTATATTTTTTATCATTTTAAATGTTTTGTCACTCCATCTCAATTTCCAGATTCATCTTCGCATTTTTCAATTCGCTCAAACTATGAAAATCATTTTGCTGCTGCGCAATCGTTATTCCCGCTTCATAAATATTTAATGCTTTTTTAACTTCCTCCAATTGTTCATAAACCTTGCCTAAGTGATAATAAGCCCCTACATATCCTTCATCTACAACTAACAGTTTTTCAAACAGTTGTACAGATTTTTCCAAAACACCTGCTTTCTCATATTCTTTTGCCAGTGCAAATAAAGCAAAGGTATCAGCGGGGTTATCAACAATCATGGCTTCCAAACGTTCTATCTTATTCGTATGCATGCATTGAATTATCAAAAATGAAGTAAATTAGCAACTCAAATTTTAAAAATTAAAGGTATGAAATTTTTAGTATGTATAAGTTTGGTTCCGGACACTACCACTAAAATTTCGTTTGTGGACAACGACACGAAGTTCAACAACGACAAAGTACAGTGGATTCTGAACCCCTACGATGAATGGTATGCTTTGGTGCGTGCATTAGAACTGAAAGAAGCAAACGGCGGTAACGTAA
Organism: Chitinophagales bacterium; assembly: GCA_046329865.1. Classification (GTDB taxonomy): domain Bacteria; phylum Bacteroidota; class Bacteroidia; order Chitinophagales; family JADIYW01; genus JADJSS01. The sequence continues at coordinate 92,594 of JAXLTW010000003.1, forward strand.
CCGTTATCAATGTCGGAAGTGCGGAAAACGACCAGGTAATCCGAAAGGCACTGGCTATCGGGGCAGATGATGCCATCCGTATTGACGCTGCCGGCGATTTGGATTCTTATGCTATCGCTGCTGAGATTGCTGCTGTGGCAAAATCCGGCGGTTATGATCTTATCCTTTTAGGTAAAGAAACCATCAGCTACAACGGATCTAACCTGGGTGGTATGCTGGCTGAGTTGCTAGACCTTCCTTTTGTGTCTTATGCATCCAAACTGGATATGAGCGGCAATACCGCTAATATCGAAAGAGATATTGAAGGCGGTAAGGAAGTCTTATCGGTGGATACGCCGTTTGTCATTTCCTGCGCAAAAGGGATGGCAGAAGCACGTATCCCGAATATGAAAGGGATTATGGCTGCAAAAAGCAAACCGCTTCAAGTGGTCACTCCGCAAGGTGTTGGTTCTCTGACTTCCACTGTGAAGTATGAACTGCCTCCGGCAAAATCAGCATGCAAAATGATTTCTCCGGACCATGTGGAAGAGTTGGTACAATTATTACATAACGAAGCAAAAATGATATAGTCATGGCAGTTTTATTTTTAGTAGAAATAGCAGGTGGAAAAGTTAAAAAAGCAAGTTTTGAAATTGCAACTTATGCCGCCAAAACAGCAAGTGCTCTTGGTACGGAAGCTGTAGGATTAGCCTTAGGAACAGCCGATGCAGGCGAATTGGCTGCATTAGGAATTTATGGTGCTAAAAAGATTGTCCATGCAGGCAATGCAGGTTTTGATAATTTTGATGCAGGTACATACGCAAAGGCGATCGCCGATACTGCAGCAGCGGTAGGGGCAAAAGTGATTGTCATCTCTCAAACACTGACAGGAAAAGCGGTGGCACCAAGAGTGGCGGTACGCCTGAACGCGGGCATCGTGAGTGGAGCGGTGAGCTTGCCGGATGCAGATTTCGTCATCAAAAAGGCAGCTTTCTCCGGAAAAGCATTTGCCTACCTGAAAATCAATTCTGAGAATAAGGTCATTTCCGTTGTACCGAACTCTGTAGGTGCTGTAAAAGGAGATGGCAGTGCCGCGGTAGAAAATGCTGACTTAGCACCTGCTGCGTCCAGAGTAACAGTAAAAGAAGTGGTTCGCCAAACGGGCGATGTAGCACCGCTTCCGGAAGCGGAACTGGTGGTATCTGCCGGCCGCGGTATGAAAGGACCGGAAAACTGGGGAATTGTGGAAGACCTGGCAAAAGTGCTGGGCGCTACAACAGCCTGTTCCCGTCCGGTAGCCGACGTACACTGGAGACCTCACCACGAACATGTGGGACAAACCGGTGTGGCTATCCGTCCGAATTTATATATCGCTATCGGTATTTCAGGAGCCATCCAGCATCTGGCCGGTGTAAACCAGTCTAAATGTATCGTGGTTATCAACAAAGATCCGGAAGCTCCGTTCTTCAAGGCGGCAGACTATGGAATTTGCGGCGATTTGTTTGAGGTAGTACCAAAATTAACGGAAGCTATCAAAGCATTCAAAGCAAGCCAGCACTAATAGAATTTTTCAGATTTGGGATTTTAGATTTCAGATTTAACAGCAATAGCAGCCACCAAGATTTCGGTGGCTTTTTTGTTGAAAAAGCAAAAATATATTTTGCCGTGTTTTTTTTATCTTTACAGCGATGAATAAGGTAGAATTAGAAATCATCAACATTACACAGGGATTTACCCAACACCACTCCTATCATGTTGTTCTTGGCGAAGTGAAAGGTAAACGCAGACTGCCTATTGTCATTGGTGTTTCAGAAGCGCAGGCTATTGCTGTAGCGCTGGAAAACATGCCTCCCGCCCGTCCTTTAACACATGATTTGTTCAAGACCGTCATGGAAACCTTTCATATCGTGTTAAGCGAAATAGTCATCACCAACCTAATGGACGGCGTTTTCTACTCTAAACTTATCTGTATTCAAAACGGCGAAGAATATGAAATAGATTCCAGAACTTCAGACGCCATTGCCTTAGCCATCCGTTTCGGATGCCCCATCTACATTTACGGAGATATACTCGAAACTTCCGGCATTGTGCTGATAGAAGAGCCGGAAGAAGGAGCGGATGAATATTCTTCTATTTCAGCGCCCATACCGGAAATGGAAAAAACAGATTTCTCCATCTACACGTACAAGGAATTAGAAAAGATGCTGAATGAGGCCCTTACCAATGAAGATTATGAAAAAGCGGCTAAAATACGGGATGAACTAACCAAGCGTGAAAAATAAAAATGGCCGCTGTTAGCGGCCATTCCAAAAAGGGGATTTATGTTTCTATGTTAAGATAAAGTTAATGCAAAAGTTTATTGAATGTTTTGATTTGCATCAATAAAATTAAAATCATCGTCAAAAGTTAAATTACTTAACATTTATCAATTTTTATTGAGTCTAAATAGGCAAAGGCAATTCCATATAAAACCGAGGAATTATGGGAAACAAACCATTCAGGATAGCGCGAATTTTGGGTATTTTACTACTTATCTATTCCATTATTTTGCTTTTCGTTAATCCCCAACCGGCGGATAATCTTCCTGAACACTTCTTCACCCCTATTATCGCTTTTGAGTTTATTCAATCTCCGCAGGAAGTAGCTGCATTTTTTAAAGTGCCGGATGAAAGCGCCTATATTCAGGCAATGCTGCTCGGAAACTGGATAGATTATGTATTCATGGTATTATACAGCGGGTTATTGTTTTGCATAGCCCTTGGAATCAAAAAAATAACGGGTGCTCAGACAATGTTACTGGCAGCCGTATGCTGTTTGATTATATTGGTTTGTGATGCGCTGGAAAACTATCAGATTTACCTGATAATTTCCAGATTCAAGAATCAGGAAATTTTTGAAAACTTAGCTTTGCTGAATATTTTCACCTGGCTGAAATGGAGTTCTATCGCCTCCGTTTTTCTATTATTCTCTCCTTTTTTTCTTAAAGGAAAACTATTCCATAAAATCATCGGATGCTTGTGTATCAGCAGTTTTGGTTTGTGTATAGCCGCATTTCTTCATCATGGCATTCTGAATGAAATATTCGCCAATTCCATTGTAATGGTGTTTTTGTTACTGGTGATTTTTGTATTTACCTTTAAAGAAAAGAAAACCTCCTTATAACTCTAACACCAGCCCTACAGATGGTATGATGTTTCCGCTGCTGTTAGGCAATTCTCTGAGTTTGTATTTGGTGTTCGTTGCATCCTGATAGAGCGGATTACCGTCTGCGTCTTTTTCAATATCGATGTAATTTTGACCGGGCTGTTTACTTTTATAAACGTTCATAATATCCAGATACAGATTGATATTTATTTTTTTCAGGAACCACTTTTTGTCTACTCTCAGGTTCATGGAATGAAGCGGCTTAGTTCGTTCGGTATTCAGTTTTGTATAATCTCTAATGGGATTTCCATTGGTGGCGTCCCAAATTTGAACGATGGCAAGATTTGTGGTATCATAAGGTGTGAATGGCAATCCGCCCTGAATGGACCATTTTATGCCAATTTCCCAGTTGCGCTTGAATTTATACCCCGCTGTCAGGCTGAAGATATGACGGCTGTCCCAACTACTGGATTTGTAGGTATCGGAAGAATCTGTAAACAAACTTCTGTACCAGGTATAGGAAGCGATTCCAAAGAGACCTTTCCAGAGTTTTTGCTGTACTGCCACCTCAACGCCATACGTTTTACCTTTACTGGTAGATTCGGCAGGCTCATCTCCAACCCAACCAAAATCGCCGCCTAAATTAGCCAGAGAAATCCCTTTATTAATCAGCATGGGATAATTATAATACCATTTCATAAAACCTTCCACAGATACTTTGGTATTGGTAGTAGTGGTCATAGCCACACCGCCGACTATCTGGACATTCCGTATGTATTTCAGACGGTTTCTGTTGACCAGCCGCTGAAAGTCGTCTCTGAATCCCAATGTCGTATACGATGGCAACTGATGATACATGCCGGTATTGAAATTGATGGAAAACATCTTATTGATACTGTACGATGCTGAAAAACTTGGTGAGATCTGGTTAAAGATATTCGCCATATTCTTGTTGTACCCGTTTCCATCCAATCGCAGACCTAACGACAAGCTCAACTTATCATTGATAAAGCTTCGGCTGATTTGTGTAAAGAGTCCGTATTTATGGATATTTAATTTTGAAGCATAATTCACGTTAATGACATTGGAATCAATATTTCTGGAAATAACGGTGGTGGTGGTGTATCGTGCATATTCATAATTGCCGCCATAGATGATTTTGAATCCTTTTTTACGAATGACATGTTCCAGACGGAGTTTATTTCCGCCTCGGTAAGAATTCAAATCAAATAATTTCGGATTGGAACTCAAATTGTCCCTGTATTTGAAAATCTGGTTTTCGGAAACATACTTCTGCTGGCTACAACTATCAGATAACTGTTCTCCATAAAATAGCGATAACGAGCCCCTATCGTATAATTCCATTGATTCTGGATGGGCAACAATCTCAATAATATTTTCTGCTCATCTTTTTTGTTTTCTTTCGATTCAGTCTCAACATATCATACGCCCCTACTCCGAGCAAGGTCAGGTCGTGTTTATTATTGAATTTGTGCATGACTTTAAACTGCACATCAGAGTAAGTGGGTAAAAAGGGAAGTTTCAATGCTTTAAACAATCCCTGTAAATACGAATACCTCGCATTGAATAAAAAGGTTGTTTTTCTTTTTTCGTAAACAGTCCCTCCAGTGTAATCCCAGCGTCACTGTACTAGCATGTAGTGAAACCCACCTTATCTTTCCTGCCCTCGTTAGTCAGCTGCAGGATAGAACGTCGGAGTGCATTACCTCTGTTGGCAGGAAAAACTCCGAGAGGCATGAAAATAAAAATACTAATGATAAATCAAACGTTTATAGCCATTGCTGCCCCGCCGTCTTCAGCCTCATAATAGCAAAGTGGTTGATAGGTGAGGTGGCATGATATCAATCCAGGATGGCTTCGATTTCACCAGCCATTAGAACTGCTGCACGTACAATCTTGAAATGATTCCTGGAAGCATATAAGGAAGCGGCCACACCGGGTAAGTTTTTTATGGCCGAAGTATCCCTGTTGCCGCCAGGGTTTCGTTGAATTTCGTTGACACCGATGGAAGTCAGCGACAATGGAGATTCCATTTTCTTTTCAAACGGGTTAGCTTTCACCACAATAGAATCCAACTCCTGCGCGGTTTGCCGCAGCGCAATATCAAGTCTTACCGGCTTAACATTACTTACCTGGACCTCAAACAGCGTTTGAGTTTCATACCCCAGATAGGACACCTCAATATTGTATAATCCGGCTGTCAGTCCTTCAATTATGTAATTTCCATCTACATCGGAAGATGCGCCAAAATCTGTTCCTTTAACTGTAATATTTGCGCCAATAATCGCTTCATTATTGATTTCATCGTAAATACGTCCCTGAATGATTCCGTTTTGAGCATGCAAGAAAAATGGAAAGAACAGAATTGACAGTAATAATTTCCTCATAAATTTGTCTGTGTTTTAAAGATAAAAACGACAAGTTGAGGGAAATTGTTTATAAACGAACACGGTTTTTAAAAAAATATTCAACTAAACCCGTAAATTGAATAATGGAATATGCTATTACAGCAACCAGTTGGTTGGCTTATTTTGTGCTGCACAGTGTATTAGCATCCAACAAAACCAAATATTGGGTGAAACAGACTTCTTCTATCCTTCATGCAAACTACAGAATACTATACAATGTCATTTCCATCCTCGGATTAATCATCCTATTACTTTATACATTCCGGCATCCAGTCTCACTTTTTAATGCACCCTATCTTTCTTCTTTTATCGGTTTCACCTTAATGGGAAGCGGCACATTCATACTTGTTGTTTCCTTTATGACATTTGACATTAAAGAATTTATCGGATTCGCACCCAAGAAAGACATCCCGACTGAAAATGGAAAACTAATCATTACAGGTATCTATCAATACGTAAGGCATCCATTATACCTTGGAGTCATCCTGCTGGTGATTGGGGCATTCATCTTGTTTCCTTACATCAAGGTGCTGTTAGCAAGTGTCATCATAATTGTCTATATCCTGATTGGCAGCAAACTGGAAGAAATAAAACTGATAGACGAATTCGGCGAAGAATACCTTGAATACAAAAAGAAAGTAAAAAGCCTGATTCCGTTTATTTTCTAATCCACCCGCTCTATGTTGATATGTGCTTTCTGGGCAATACGGATAGGAATATTTTCGACGCGGCAGTTTGTTTTTTCCAAACCAAAATCCACTTCCGTAGGAATACTCAGTCCTTTAATAAAATTGTAGGATTTAATCAGGAACTGTTCGACCGGATTTAATTTATTGTCGATAGACACGATAGAGTTAAGCACCACATATTTAAAGTCTGCCGGATACCCATGTTTGCGCAAAGATGCATAATGGCTCAACAAATCTATTTCACCTTCTTTCTCCATATCTTCCAGTATTTTGGTAAACATGACATGCACTTTATGGTCTACTTTAAATCCAAATTTCAGGCGTATGAAAAAACACTTTTGGGGGATGATCGTTTCCACAGAATACTCAGCGCCGTATGGCTCACTGGTAATGTCCACATGGACAAACCAGTAGGTATCGGCACGTTTCGGCTTTTTACGGAAAATAGAATAGATGATATTGGAGTCAATATGTTTTTTGTCGTTGGCATTACACATAAACACCAGATTGGTGGCCTCTTTAGGAATAGAGGTATCATTCTGCAAATCCTGTAAATCATCGAGGTAATCTTTGATTTCCACAAACTCAATATGCTTGTTGCGCAATTTCTTACCGAGGTAAAACAAATACATAATTACAAAAATACCGATGGCAATCAGCACAGCAAACCATCCGCCATGAGTGAATTTGCTGAGATTAGCGGTGAGGTATGTCAGTTCCAGCCACATGAAGAAGATAAAAAATCCATATACAAAAAACCTTGGATTCCGTTTAATATACAGGTAATAGGTCAGTAGACTGGTAGTCATCAGCATGTTTAATGAAATGGCTAATCCATAAGCCGCTTCCATTTTTCCGGATTCCCTGAAAATCAAGACTACTGCCAAACATCCTACAAAAAGCAACCAGTTGATAAACGGAATATAAATCTGCCCCTGTACCAAAGACGGATATATGATACGTTGATTCGGCCATAGCTTCAGTTTCATTGCCTCGTTGACCAGTGTAAAACATCCGCTGATTAATGCCTGGGAAGCAATAATCGTAGCAAACGTAGCAATGACAATTCCAATTTTCAGAAACCATCCGGGCATGATAGCATAAAACGGCGATACAGCATCATAATCCATTCCTTTATGATTGATAATATAGGCTGCTTGCCCGAAATAACTTAACAACAGGGTTATTTTTACAAACGTCCAGCTGACGCGAATATTTTGCTTACCGCAATGTCCTAAGTCTGAATACAAGGCCTCGCCTCCAGTGCTGCATAAGAATACTGCCCCTAAAAACCAAATACCTCCCGGATAATATACGACCAAATCAATGGCATAAATGGGGTTTAACGCTTTGAAAACTTCCGGATATTTTAAAACCTGTGAAAAACCCAGAACGCCAATCATGGTAAACCATATTAACATGATAGGTCCGAAAGCATTGCCAATCTTATTGGTTCCGAATTGCTGAGCAAGGAAAATTCCTGCAAGAATGGCAATCACAATCGGAACCGTCTGTATATGAGGATACAGGATATTCAAACCCTCTACAGCAGATGAAATAGAGATTGGAGGCGTGATAAAACCATCCGCCATCAGGGAAGCACATCCAATCAATGCGGGAATTATAGTCCATTTAGCCTTATATCTTCGTACGATAGCATACAAAGCAAAAATGCCACCTTCTCCTTTATTATCTGCATTCAGCGCAAGAATGACATATTTAACGGTTACAATAATGGTTAAAGTCCAGAAAACACAGGAAACGCCGCCCAAAATCAGATTATCCGTAATGGCATGATGCCCGCTGGTTGCCATATTCATGATTGCTTTCAACACATAAATAGGCGATGTACCAATATCTCCGAAAATAATTCCTAATGTAATCAGAACCCCTGCAGTGGAAAGATGGTGTAACCCGCTGTTTCGTTTATCAGCCACGTTTTTAAATGTTTACTTTCCCTGGTTCTACAAAAGAAGAAATAGCTTGCAAATGTAAGCAGCATAACACATCTATTGTATTCATAATTTTGTTAAAATTTTGCTATTCTTTACGGATGAACGGAATGCTCAGTCCGTATCTTCAAGCTGAAGCAGTATCACAATAAGGTGCTATATGTAATTTTTGAAGCAACTTATTGGCATTACTAATCGACACGTTCTATATTGATATGTGCCTTTTTAGCAATGCGAATTGGTATATTTTCTACCCTGCAGTTCGTTTTCTCCAAACCAAAATCCACTTCCGTCGGAATACTCAGACCTTTGATGAAATTATAGGATTTAATCAGAAACTGTTCGACCGGATTTAATTTATTGTCAATTGAAACGATAGAATTTAGTACCACATATTTAAAGTCTGCCGGATAACCGTGTTTACGCAAAGAGGCATAGTGACTCAAAAGGTCTATCTCGCCTTGTTTTTCCATATCTTCCACGATTTTGGTGAACATGACATGCACCTTGTGGTCCACTTTAAATCCGAACTTCAACCGGATGAAAATACATTTCTGCGGTATGATGGTTTCCACCGAATATTCCGCCCCGTAAGGCTCACTTGTGATATCCACATGCACAAACCAATACGTATCGGCGCGTTTCGGTTTTTTCCGGAAAATGGAATAAATGATATTGGAATCGATGTGTTTCTTATCATTCGCATTACACATAAACACAAGGTTAGTCGCCTCTTTAGGAATCGTCGTATCATTCTGCAAATCGATCAGATCGTCCAGATAATCCTTGATTTCCACAAACTCGATATGTTTATTGCGTAGTTTTTTGCCGAGGTAAAACAGATACATCGTAATAAAAATAAAAACAGCAATCATCAAAGCAAACCAACCGCCATGTGCAAATTTATTCAGGTTGGCTGACAAGAACGTAAACTCTATCCATAAGAAGAATAAGAGGAAGGCATAAATGAATACCTTCGGTTTTCGTTTAACCGTAAAATAATAACTGAGCAAACTGGTCGTCATCAGCATATCAATGGTAATAGCCAAACCGTATGCAGCCTCCATTTTGCTGGACTCTTTAAAAAGAAGTACTACGGCAGTACACCCTAAAAACAAAAACCAGTTGATAAATGGAATATAGATTTGTCCCTGAGAAATGGAAGGATAGATAATTTTTTGATTGGGCCATAATTTTAGCTTCATGGCTTCGTTCACTAAGGTAAAACAGCCGCTTATCAATGCCTGAGAAGCAATCACCGTGGCAGAAGTAGCTACAGCAATTCCAATATATAAAAACCATTTTGGCATCAACGAATAAAACGGTGAAACCACATGCCAGTCCATTTGTTTGTTTGATATTATAAATGCAGCCTGGCCAAAATAGCTAAGCAACAGACAAATTTTTACAAATCCCCAGCTGAAGCGTATATTCTGTTTGCCGCAATGACCTAAATCAGAATACAATGCCTCCCCTCCTGTGGTACACAGGAATACTGCACCTAAAAACCAGAAACCACCGGGATAATGCAATACCAGATTGAATGCATAATATGGATTAATCGCCTTGAAGACAACAGGATTCTGTATCACCTGATGTAAACCCAGCGTCCCTATCATGGTAAACCAAATCAACATGACAGGACCAAATACGACACCTACCCGATTTGTACCAAACTGCTGAATGACAAACAGGCAAAATAAGATAGTTAACACAATCGGTACTGTTTGTAAATCGGGATAAATTATAGTCAACCCCTCAATGGCAGATGAAATGGAAATCGGTGGTGTAATAAAACCGTCAGCCATAAGGGTTGCACAACCGATTAAGGCAGGAATAATGGTCCATTTCGCTTTATATCGTCGCACCAAGGCATACAAGGAAAATATTCCGCCTTCCCCGTTATTATCCGCATTTAAAGCAAGTATCACATATTTAACGGTCGTTACAAAAGTCAATGTCCAAAAAACACATGACAACCCTCCCAAAACCAGTTCGTCGGTGATGGCGTGCTTACCCTCCATTGCCATCGTCATGATTGCACGGAGCACATAGATTGGTGAAGTACCAATATCGCCGAAAATGATACCCAGTGAAATGAGCGCACCGGCAGCAGTAAGCTTGTGTATACCATGATTTTTTTTATCAGCCATAAAGGTTGTTTTACACCGCAGAAATATTTTAAAAAACGGTTTGCAAATTTAATAGAAATTACCGTTCAAATCGCTTATTTATTATTATTTTGTACACATCTAAAACCATGATTAAAACCATGAATTTCAGTCAATATCATTTTCTAATAGGTAGTCTTACCGGAGGGTGGGTTGGCAGGCTGTTTTTTCAATCATAAAACATCCGATAGATGGTACGTGTGATTGACATGGTTTTGCACAGGAATATGAATACTGAATCCTGGTTTTATTTACTTTATAAATAGTTGAATAATGAGCGACAATAAAATAAAATGTCCGAACTGTGGCACCCTGATTGACATTGATGAAGTGCTGAATCATCAGGCGGAAGAAAAATACAAAAAGGAATTTGAGGAAAAACTTAGGAACTCCACCACTGAATTTCAGAAAGCGAAAGAGGCTCTGGCGCTGCAACTGAAAGAGTTTGAAGAAAAGAAAGCAAAAGAGAATGAACTGTTTCAAAAACGGCTCGAACAAAAGCTGGAAGAGGAAAAGATAAAAATCACACAAGAGCAGCAGCAAAAACTAAAAGAAAATACGAGTTGAGCCTGAAAAAACTGGAGGAAGAAAATGCTGCCAGAAAAGAGGAGAATCAGGCATTAAAGAATCAGCGGTTGAATTGCTGAAAAAAGAAGAAGCGCTGGAAGAAGACAAAAAGAACTTTGAATTAAAACTACAGGAACAGAAAAAAGCGGTAAAGGAAGAACTGGAGTTGAAGATCAAACAGGAAAAAGATGCAGAGATAGAACTCTTAAGGAAAGAGTTTAAAATCCGTGAAGAGCAGCAAGCCAGGCTTATCGATGAAATGAAACGGAAAGCCGAACAAGGCTCCATGCAATTACAGGGAGAGATACTGGAGCTGGCGTTGGAAGGATTACTGAAGGAAGCCTTCCCTTTCGACCTGATAGAAGAAGTTGGCAAAGGGGTGAAAGGTGCGGATTGTATCCAGGTGGTGCGCAATAATTTCGGACAAGCCTGCGGAAAAATCATCTATGAAAGCAAGCGGACACAGGCATTTGCGAACGACTGGATAGAAAAACTGAAAGCAGACATGCGTGCACAAAATGCGGATATCGCGGTAATTGTTACGCAAACCATGCCGAAAGACATGGAGCAGTTCGGCGAAAAGAATGGTATCTGGGTTTGCACGTTTCAGGAAGTAAGAGCGCTCGCGCATGTGCTGCGTAATTCCATCCTGAAGGTTTTTGCTGTCACGAAATCTCAGGAAAACAAAGGAGACAAGATGCAGTTGTTGTATGATTATCTGACCAGCAACGAATTCGGCGAACAATGGAAAGCCATCCGCGAAGGTTTCTTGTCGATGAAACATTCTATTGATACGGAACGCAACGCAATGGAAAAACTCTGGAAAGCGCGTGAAAAACAACTGGAAAAAATATTGCTGAATGCATCTCACATTTCCGGCTCTATAGAAGGTATTGCCGGAATGGAAAACTTCGATATGAAATTACTGGACGAATAACATTATCCATTCAACTTAGCAGACAACGTTACCGGCACAGCGGCAAGTGCTTTAGATACCGGGCAATTCGCTTTTGCCACACCCGCCAGCTCCTGAAATTTTTCTTCAGAAACTCCCGGAACATGCGCTTCCAATTCCAGATGTATTCCGGTAAATCCAAATCCACTATCTCCTTTTTCAATCGAAACAACAGCCTCTGTGTGAATAGAAACAGGCGGAAATCCCGCATTTGTTAATTGAAAACTTAAGGCCATGGAAAAACAACCGGCATGTGCGGCAGCAATCAGTTCTTCCGGATTGGTACCGGCTTTTCCATCCTCACTTTGAAAGCGGGCGGCAAATGAATAAGGTGTCTCCTTTAAAACCCCGCTGGTGGACGTCAGTTTACCGCTTCCTTCAAGGCCGGTGCCATTCCAGACAGCAGCTGCTTTTCTTTTTAATGCCATAATGATTTTTTTAGCGTATTAAAGATAATGAAACAACATATTAAAACCTTAAAAGTTTCCAGACTACACTCTTAAAAATAGCAAAAAATACCATTTACCATTTATATCTGCCGTTTACTCAATCGTTTCCAGAGTTCTTTGAGGTTGGATATACCTTTACATCATCAAACAAAACAAAACTATAACATCACTAAAACAAACAAAACTATGACAACAAGATTTCAAACAGCAAGTGCAATGATCTTTACAGAGATTGCCTGCGCAGCAAAAAAAATGGCAGTTAAATCTTCCAAAATGACATTACTGGTTGCAGTAGGATTAACCTTTGTCTTAAGTTCCTGCAGCCGTAACATGAGCTCCGGATGCGGTACCTGGTCGTATAAACAATCCAACGAACGCAAGTACAACAGTCAGGTTGCGAAGATGTACAGAACCTGCCCGAGCGGCTTCTGCTCCAGATAAGCGATTAAAAAACCATAACACGAAAAAAGGACTGCATGCGCAGTCCTTTTTTTTTCAAGGTCATTGTTTATTTCAGTCCGCCGATCATATCTTCCGGCTTCACCCATTCATCGAATTGTTTCGCAGTGACATAACCCAGCTTAATCGCCGTTTCTTTCAGTGTTGCATTATTTTTATGAGCCGTCTGTGCAATTTCCGCAGCTTTGTAATAGCCGATTTTCGTATTAAGCGCCGTTACCAGCATCAGTGAATTGTCGAGATTCTTTTTAATATTGCCCAACAACGGCTCAATACCTACGGCACACTTATCGTTGAAAGACACACATACATCACCGATTAAACGGGCGCTGTGTAAAAAGTTGTAAATCATTACCGGCTTGAACACATTCAGCTCAAAATGACCGTTGCTGCCACCGATATTGATGGCCACATCATTGCCCAATACCTGCGCAGCTACCATCGTCATGGCTTCACATTGCGTAGGGTTCACTTTACCCGGCATAATGGAAGACCCCGGCTCATTGTCCGGAATATGAATCTCTCCGATTCCGCAACGCGGACCAGAGGATAACATGCGGATATCGTTTCCGATTTTCATTAAGGATACGGCAACGGTTTTTAATGCACCGTGAGCTTCCACGATAGCATCGTGTGCCGCTAAAGACTCAAACTTATTAGCTGCCGTAACAAAAGGCAATCCCGTAAGATGTGCGATTTCCTTTGCCACATTTTTTGCATATCCTTTAGGTGTATTGATCCCCGTTCCGACTGCTGTTCCGCCCAATGCCAACTCAGACAAATGTGCCAGTGAATTTTCAATCGCTTTCAATCCGTGATCCAACTGGGAAACATAACCGGAAAACTCCTGTCCTAATGTCAGCGGCGTCGCATCCATAAAATGTGTACGACCGATTTTTACAATCTTAGAAAACTCTTTGGATTTTTTTGCAAGCGTATTTCTCAGTTTCTTGATTCCGGGAATCGTAGTTTCCATCAGTATGGTATAGGCTGCAATATGCATGGCTGTTGGAAACGTATCATTGGATGACTGAGATTTATTAACATCATCGTTCGGATTAATCAACTTCTTTTCATCTGTCAATTTACCGCCGAGCAATACATGTCCGCGGTACGCAATCACCTCATTGCAGTTCATATTGGATTGTGTACCCGAACCTGTCTGCCAAACTACCAAAGGAAACTGGTCATCCAGCTTACCTGCTAAAATTTCATCACACACCTTGCCGATAATATCGCATTTTTGTTTTTCCAACACTTTCGCTTTGTAATTAGTGATAGCCGCCGCTTTTTTCAGATAAGCAAATGCGCGGATAATTTCCTTCGGCATTTTATTGATATCCTGTGCAATCTGAAAGTTGTCAATCGAGCGTTGTGTTTGTGCTCCGTAATACACATGTGCAGGCACTTTCACCTGTCCCATCGTGTCTTTTTCTATTCTGTATTCCATATAAACAAGTATTTAGTATTTAGTAGTAAGTAGTGAGTAGTAAGTAGTGAGTAATTAGTTGATTCTAAAAAAAAGTAAACTACTACTTTCCCTTAAAATCCGGTTTTCGTTTTTCCAAAAAGGCAGCTACGCCTTCCATCACATCTTCGGTTTTAAATAAATCGCCGAAAGCATTTACCTCATAAGCAAATCCATCTACACCTTCTTTGAAATATGCATTGGTACATTCAATGACTTTCGCCACAGCTACCGGTCCTTTGGTGGCAATCTTATTGATGATAGCTGTTGCCTTTTCTATTGCGGTGTTCTTATCCTGTTCCACATAATTCACCAGTCCAAGATTCAATGCCGTTTGGGCATCAATCAAGTCTGCGGTCAGATGTAATTCGAGCGCTTTCGCCTTTCCAATATATTGCACCAATCGTTGCGTACCGCCATAGCCGGCAATAATACCCAGATTGACTTCTGGCTGTCCGAATTTTGCATTCGCCGTAGCGATGCGCATGTGGCAGGCCATGGAAAGTTCACATCCCCCACCCAGCGCGAAACCGTTTACCACGGCAATGACCGGAACGGGCATGTGTTCAATCGAAAAGAAGATATCGTGACCGCGTTGCGCCAATGATTTTGCACTCTGTATATCCAGGCCCTGAAACTCTGCGATATCGGCACCCGCAACAAATGCTTTCTCTCCGGCACCCGTCAGGATAACGCCTTTTAATCCGTGTATTTTTCTTGCTTCCTCGAATGCTGTCTGAATTTCAACAATGGTATCTCCGTTCAGTGCATTTAGCTTATCCGCACGATTAATCGTCAAATGGAGAATATTGTCGTTAATTTCCCATAATAAATTCCTGAAGTCCATAGTAATTGTTTTATCTGAATACAAAACGAAGAATGAGGTCCGGTATGATACCCGCGACCAAAATCAATGCCGAGATGAGCAGCAGCGCGATGGTATTAAAGCCAGAAATTTTTATCGGAGCCGTCTTTTCTGCGCCCATGCTGAACATGGCAATGATGATTTTAAAATAGTAATATACCCCAATCAGCGAGGCTAATATGGCTACTACCGCAATAATGGTTTTACCGCTTGCCAACACATTCACCAAAATAAAATACTTGGCAAAGAAACCGGACAATGGCGGAATTCCTGCCATGGACAACAAAGCGATGGTCATGGTGCCTGCTAAAACCGGGTTGCGTTTTACCAATCCTTTGAAGATAGAAATATCTTCTTCCTCCTCTGCCTGTTCAGACACCAGGTAAAAAACCCAAAACGCGGCAAGGCTTGACAATGTGTAAGCCAATAAATAATACCAGGTGACATAAGTAGTGGAAGGGCTAAGCACCGTTATGCCTAAAATAATGAACCCCGCATGTCCGATACTGGAATATGCGAGCATACGCTTCGTATTGGATTGGGTGGCGGCAATGATATTCCCTATCACTATCGTAAGTGTGGAAATGACCAATAATATCGTATTATAGGTGGTATAGAAAGAAATAACAACACTGAAAAGTCTGAAGAAACCAACGATCGCACCAATTTTTACAATTGTTGCCATGAAAGCGGTAATGACAGTAGGCGCTCCAGTGTAAACGTCGGGCGTCCAGAAATGGAATGGAACAGCAGACATCTTAAATGCCAAAGCAAATAAAATCAATACCAGCCCCACCATCAATAATTGCTGACTGACTCCATACGTGGACATAGAAGTGGAGACGATCTGCATCAGCTTGAAACTACCAATGGCACCATACACAAAAGTGATACCCAATAAAAGGAATCCGCTGGCGAATGAGCCTAAAATAAAATACTTGAATGCTGCTTCATTTGAATTCAGGTTGCGTTTATTGCTGCCTGCCAAAACATAAACAGGAATAGACAGTATCTCGACGCCGAGGAACAGCATAGCGAGATGGGTGTAGGAACTTAAAATAAAGACGCCCACCAATGAAAACAAAATCAATGAATAATGATCCGATTGACTATGGTCGTTCTTGATGTAATTGAAAGAAAAAATAAACCACAGAATGGCGATAAAAGAAAACAGGATGGTAAATGCCAGCGGAATTTTGTCCAGCACCAGCATGCCGTAAATATTTTCATTTGTACCGAAGTCATTGAAGCAAAAGCCGATATTGACCAGCAACCCAACAATAGCAAACGGCAATATCAGTTTGCGGATATTCAAAATTTCGAATACCAACGCTGCGATTCCCAATCCCGATAATAATAATAACTCTTTCATATGCCTAACATTCTCTTCGAGAACTTCATTTATTTAATTGCACTATATGTTACACTGTGTACGTGATCTATCAATTGTTTTACCGTTTGTTCGGACACATCCAGTATGGAATTTGGAAATAATCCGAAGAAAATCACCAAGACTGCAAACCCAGATAACAGTATTTTTTCATCTTTGCTGATTTCACCAAACGTTACAGTCAGGTTATTCGTTTCGCCATGCATCATCGCCTGATAAGCGCGCAGCATATACACTGCCCCCAGAATGACCGTCAGTCCGCCAAAAAATGCCGCCATCATATTGTACTGGAAAATGCCATGCAGCAATAAGAACTCACCGACAAAGCCATTGGTCAGCGGCATAGCCACGCTACCGAGCAATGCAATCAGAAACAATACACTGAACTCCCTTGAAACATTCCGGATACCACCTAACTGTTGCATCGTATCTGTTTTCATTTTACTGAAAATAATATCACACACATAAAATAAGGCAACCACATTTATACCATGAGAAAGCATCTGATAAAGCGCCCCCTGCACCCCCTGCAGATTCCAGGAGAAAATACCTGCAGCTATCAAGCCAACGTGCCCGAGTGAGGAGTAGGCTAACATACGTTTAAAGTCTTTCTGCGTCAATGCCATTAAAGAACCATATACCACACTTATCACACTGAGGAGGATGACATATTTGGAAGCAAGCTGCCAACCTGTCGGCACCACCGGTATCAACCATACAATTAACGCAAAAGCTCCCATTTTCAACATAATCCCCGATAACAGCATCGTGCCTTGTGTGGGTGCATTGACATAAGTATCCGGCTGCCAGGTATGCAAAGGGAAAATCGGTATCTTGATAGCAAAAGCGAGGTAAAATGCGATGAATACCAGCAACTGCTCTTTTGCACTCAACTGTGCTCCTACCTGATAAAATGCATTCATACTGAAACTTCTGTCCGGATTATGCATCCAGACAAATATGATAGCCAGCAGCATGAATAAACTTCCAAAGAGTGTGTAAACAAAAAATTTGAAGGTAATCTTTTGCCTGCCATCTCCTCCCCATATCAACGCTATTAAGTAAATCGGCAATAAGGCAAGTTCCCAGAATACATAAAACAACAAAGCATCTTTAGCCAGGAAAACACCCAGTAACGCACTTTGCATCAATAATATGAGGCTGAAATAAGCTTTTGGATTTTTAATAACCCTGCCCTCTGTGCTTTGCACTATGAATGGCAGCAATAAAACGGTCAGCAATACTAAAACGATATTAATCCCATCAACTTTCAGGTAAAAATCGGCACCTAAAGCCTGTACCCAATCGGTATGGAAAACAAAATCCGCAGATGTGGGGGTTGCTTTAAACTGATTAAAAATATACAGGCCAACACCTAACGTCACCACGGTACCTAAGAGGGCATTGTTTTTTGCCTGTTTCTCACTCAGAAATAGCGTTGAGAAAACGAAAAGCACCGGCAATATAACCAACAGTAATACTAACATATTTTACAGACTGAACAACAAGTAAGCAATTTTTTCAACAACGACAGAATAGGTGAATGAAACAACGTGATTGAATCCGTTTACGGCGATTTCCGACAACTCGTTATCTATATTTCCGGATAATGCCAGCAATGCCAGTTGTGATACACCAATAAACAAAGCGATACGTTGTACATATCTCGTATTTAAAACGTTCAGGGTGGGTATAACCACTACCAGCAACGTCAATAAGAATATCAGTACCATACTTTTATATTTTTATAAACATTAATAATATCAATACAATCATGCTCAGCACCATCGCAATCGCATAAAATCCGATGCTACCCGTCTGTGTCAATCTCAGCAACTGGCTCCAGTTCACAACGGATGTACCGATTCCATTTACTATCGCGTCAATCCCTGAACGTTCAATAATACCATATAACAGCCCGGCTATCCTGTTCATCGGTTTTACAATGACCGCCTCGTAAATTTCATCTATATAGTATTTGTGATAAATAATTTCTTTAAACAGTGACATTGGCGCATCATCCTCCTGCGGAATTTGTTTTTTAGTCAGGAATAATATTCTGGCTAACAGTATCACTCCCAAAATTAATATTACCGTCGCACCCATCAGGAGCAATTCCGTATTCAAAGACAAGTCGGTTTCATTCATTTTCACAGAAGCCGCCAGGAAACCATCCAGCCAATGATGAATATGTAATACATGTCCTAACTCATGCGGAAATCCAATAAAACCGGCAAATACAGAAAGTACAGCTAAAATCATCAGCGGCACCGTCATGCTTTTGGGCGACTCATGTACATGGTTTTTCTGGATATCATTTCCCCTGAATGCTCCGAAGAATGTCAGGAAGAACAAACGGAACATGTAGAAAGCGGTCATCAATGAAACCAGTAATGCCAACACAAATAAGACTTTATTCCGAACAAATAGTTCCGCCAGCATCTGGTCTTTAGAGAAGAAACCGGCAAATGGAGGAATTCCTGAGATGGCTACCGTAGCAATCATGAAGGTGATATAGGTAACCGGCATTTTACTTTTCAGACCTCCCATATTTCGTATGTCCTGATCTCCGCTCATACCATGAATCACGCTGCCGGCACCAAGGAACAACAAGGCCTTGAAGAAAGCATGTGTGACAACGTGAAAAACACCTGCGGAAAATGCTCCTACGCCCAAAGCGCAGAATATCAACCCTAACTGGGATACTGTAGAATAAGCCAGCACTTTCTTTATATCATTCTGAAACAAGGCGATGGATGCGGACAATAAAGCCGTCGCAATCCCCACAATGGAAATCAATTCCATCGTCAATGGAGCTGCACTAAACAAGACACCGCATCTGGCCACCATATAGATACCGGCTGTCACCATCGTAGCGGCATGTATCAGCGCTGAAACAGGCGTAGGACCGGCCATTGCATCCGGCAACCAGGTATATAATGGTATCTGTGCGGATTTACCCATTGCTCCGACAAACAACAACATCGTAATCAACGTCACCAATCTTCCATCTATCACGGCATTACCCACCTGACCAAAGACATGGTGATAATTGATACTGCCAAAAACACCAAAGGTTAAGATGATACCCAACAAAAATCCTAAGTCACCGATACGGTTCATGATAAATGCCTTATTGGCGGCATTGCTGTAATTAATATTTTTAAACCAGAAACCAATTAACAGATAAGAACACAAACCAACCCCTTCCCAACCGACAAACATCAGCAGGAAATTATCTCCCAAAACCAGTAAAAGCATGAAGAAGACAAAAAGGTTGAGGTAGGAGAAATAGCGATTGTAATCTTTCTCATCGTGCATATAGCCGGTGGAATAGACGTGAATCAGAAATCCGACTCCCGTTATCACCAACAGGAAAATGACAGAAAGCGAATCCACCAGGAATGAAAAATCCGCGTGAAAATCGCCGACATTTATCCAGCTCATCAACGGAACAGTGACCGCCTGATTGGCTGTAACCTGAGCAAAGAAAATCAATAATGCAACAATAAAAGATGCCAGTATACTTCCGGGCGCAAGATAGGTGGTTATGTGCTTCGGCAATTTTTTACCCATCAAAGAGATGATGGTAAAACTCACCAACGGAAATAATGGAATAAGATAGACTAATTGCTGCATGAAACTATTATTGTTTTATTTCTAACAATTTAAAAAACTCATCTAATTTTGGCATAATGATAATCTCTGTTCGTCTGTTAACGGTTCTGTTCGCAGGCGTATCATTAGCCACTTTAGGATAATATTCAGAACGTCCGCCGGCAATTATCCTTCCCGGATCCACACCGTATTTCAACTGTAAGGCACGGGCAACAGAAGTGGCGCGCTTAACACTCAAATCCCAGTTGTCAACCATACAGGCCGTTGAGATAGGAACATTGTCCGTATTTCCTTCAATCAATACATCAAATGTTTTGTAATCATTGATAACTCTGGAAATCTTTTCGAGAATTGCGCCTGCACGGGATGATATTTCAGCGCTGCCGGATTTGTATAACATGCCGTCAGATAATGAAATCAGCACAACACCTTTATCCACTCTGACATTTACATCCGTATCATTTACGTCCACCAGTGAGCGTTTTAAATTCAAGACCAATACCAGATTCAATGAATCCTTAGAGCGAATCTGGGCATTCAGCATGGAAATATCCCTGCTTTGCTTATCAATCGTTTCCAATGACTTTTTGATACTTTCCGCACCTTCTTTGCTGATGACGGATAAATTCGTCAACTGATCCAACAATTTTCCATTCGTTGACTTCTGAAATTCAACTTCTGCCAGCAGCTCCTGGATTTTTGCCTTCGCTTTGGCCAATTCCGCTGATAATGTCTCATAGTCACTGGATTTTTGTCCGAACTTTTTCTCGCATTCTGCCAAATCAGAGGTGGTCTGACGTAAAGCCTGTTCCAGTTTATCCTTGTCCAGCTGTGTCGCCTGAAATTTCTTCTTGCTCACGCAGGAAGACAAGGCTATCATTGCCACTAAAACTATTCCTAATCTTTTCATATCTTATAGTTTATAAATTACCATTTAAGTTTGTTTAAAGCATCTATATCCGTCGATTTCGTATTTCGGTAAATCATCATCAGAATAGCAAGTCCGACAGCTACTTCCGCCGCCGCTACCACCATGATAAAGAATACAAACACCTGACTGCTGCTATCGCCCAGATATCGGGAGAATGCCACCATCAGCAAATTGACGGCATTCAGCATGAGTTCTATACACATAAAAATGATGATGGCATTTCGCCTGAACAGAACCCCTAAAACACCGATACAAAAAAGCACAACACTCAGATAAATGTACCATTGAATCGGAATACCTATGATTACTTCTTTCATTTTTCTACTTGTTAGTCGTGAGTCGCAAGTGATTTGTTTCTTTAAACATCCGCCTGCAACATCCACCTATCTTCAATGAATATCTTTTTTACTCAAGAACACCGCTCCCACCATTGCCGATAAAAACAAAATCGACGAAATCTCAAAGGGAAGCATATATTCTTTAAACAAAACCTTTCCTAAGTTCTCCACCAAACCAATATTGCTGTTTTGAGCGGAAGGCAGCATACCGGTTTCTGCACCTTTCAGCAAAGCTACCAGGCAAACCAAAAACAATCCGGCGGAAACCGCGGCAGCCACCTTTGGTATATTCTTTTTATGCGGTTCGATTTCCTTGTTCAGGTTCAACATCATAATGACATATAAAAACAATACCATAATGGCCCCTGCATAAACGATAATATGCACTACAGCAAGAAACTGCGCATTTAAAATCACGTAATGACCGGCGATAGCGAAAAATGTCACCACTAAATACAAAACAGAATGCACCGGATTCTTATCAAATATGACCATAAGCGCACTAAGCACAGCCACAAAGGATAAAAAGAAAAATAAATACTGCGATAACTGCATTTGAATTAGTGTTTATTTTTTTCGTTTAATAATTTTTCCCTGTCTTTCCAGGTTTGATTATGGTATTTTGTCTTGTCTTTTTTAAACTCCAATACTTCTGGAGTCTGTCTTTCCGATAAATCAATCGGATGGTTCATATCCTCCACCAGTTTATCCTTACCATACACCATATCTTTCCTGTTTCCCGAAACCTGCACGATTCTGTCTGTCAGGAAGATAGCTTCTTTCGGGCAGGCCTCCTCACACAATCCGCAAAAAATACATCGCAGCATATTGATTTCGTATACCGCCGCGTATTTTTCTTCCCTGTATAAGTGTTCGTCTCCTTTCTTGCGTTCAGCCGCCTCCATGGTGATAGCTTCTGCCGGACAAGCCACTGCGCACAATCCGCAGGCCGTGCAGCGTTCCGCTCCGTTTTCATCTCTTTTCAGCACATGCTGACCTCTATATGTACCGGAAATCTCTCTTATAATCTCGGGGTATCTTACTGTAGCAGGTTTTTTGAATAAATGCCTGAACGTAATGGTCATACCATTAGCTATCGCAGGAAGGTATAACTTCTCCGCCAAGCTCATTTCTTTTTTTACCACTACTTTTTTCCTGTTCGTAAGTTGCATACGCTACTATTATTATATACTACACTTTTCCCAATGCATACATCAATACACCTGTCGCCAAAATATTGAATATTGCCAAAGGAATTAAAATCTTCCATCCTAAATTCATCAACTGATCATACCTGAACCTTGGAATCGTCCACCTCACCCACATGAAGAAGAAGATAAAGAAGATGATTTTTCCAAAGAAGAATACAAACTGCAAAATCGAAAGCACATTTCCATCTATGGGTAAATGGCTTTGAAATGGTATATTATATCCGCCAAAATACAGCGATGAAATGATGGCAGATGAAATGAAAATATTGATGTATTCCGCAAACAGATAGAACCCGAGTTTCATGGATGAATATTCGGTATGATATCCACCTACCAGTTCCGTTTCACATTCCGGCAAATCAAAAGGTGCACGGTTGGTTTCTGCAAAAGCGCAAATCAAAAAGATCAAAAATCCGAGCGGCTGATACACAATATTCCACATGCCTTCGTTTTGCTGACGCACAATTTCTCCCAGACTCAGGGAGCCTGTTTTCATTATCAACGCCACCAGCGCCAATCCCATGGCAATTTCATAACTGATCATTTGGGAAGAAGCGCGCAAGGCACCGAGCATGGAATATTTATTATTCGATGCCCATCCTCCAATCATGATACCATAAACGCCGAAGGACACTACGCCAAATACGTAAAGTATGCCAATATTGATATCTGTAATCTGTAATGGAAACGAGTAATCTCCGATATTGATATTTCCGCCCCACGGCACCACAACACCCGTCATCAATGCCGTCAGCATGGCTAAGCTAGGCCCTAAAATGAACAAAAATTTATTGGAAACGGTCGGAATAATCTCTTCTTTCATAAACATCTTCAATCCGTCCGCCAGCGGTTGTAAGATACCGAATGGACCGGCTCTGTCCGGACCAATACGGTCCTGCATAAATGCCGCCACTTTGCGCTCTGCGTAGGTTGAATAGGCTGCGATACCCAAGGATATCAGAAATACCAACAGCACCAAAACAGTTTTATATAAAATAAAAATCGCCATTATTTTTCAATATTATTCGGATTCAAGGCACCTTCGCCCAAATCCACTTTTTTACCTTCTAATTTTTGAATATGCTTGTAAACACCAATCTGTAATTTCTTCAACTCATAATGATTTTGAGAAATGACGGAATGATGGCTTATTTTACTCGGACCTTCAATTGTCCAGTCTTTCACCTGTTTTTTCTCAAAACGGCAATCGTTGCAAATAAACTCCTCTACTTCACCCCATCTGTCTTTTCGGGCTGTTACACGCAACACATCGTCACCTTTCATCCACAAACGAACCTTACCCGAACATTTCGGACAATCTCTGTGAGCATCTACCGGATTGGTAAACCACACCCGGCTTTTAAAACGGAATGTTCTGTCAGTCAACGCACCTACCGGACAAACATCAATCACATTACCGGAAAAGTCATTATCGATTGCCTTTTCGATATACGTGGAAATTTCAGCATGGTCGCCCCGGTTGATAACGCCATGTACACGGCCATCTGTAATCTGCTCACATGTCTTGACACATCTGTAACACAGGATGCAACGGTTCATGTGCAGCTTGATTTTATCTCCAATGTCTATCGGTTCAAACTCTCTTTTTGGAAATTCAAACCGGCTGGCCTCTTTTCCGTTCTCATAGCTCAAGTCCTGTAAGTGGCATTCTCCCGCCTGATCGCATACCGGGCAATCCAAAGGATGGTTGATTAATAAAAACTCCACTACGCCAGCACGTGCTTCCAATAATTCAGGGGAAGTGGTATTACGAACGACCATTCCATCCATCACGTTTGTTCTGCAACTTGGTACAGGCTTAGGCATTGGACGAGGATCCTTTTCCGAACCTTTTTCCACTGTAACGATACACGTTCTGCAATATCCTCCGGTAGTTTTCAACTTGGAATAATAACACATCGTAGGCGGTGCAATATTGGTACCATGCTGCTCATCTATTCTTCTTGCCGCCTCCAGAATACTGGTGCCGTCCGGAACTTCAATGGTGATATCGTCTATCGTAACTTTTGCCATGTTAAAAATTAAAAAGTTTGAATGAAGAAGCCATAAATTTTTAGTTGCTTTTCTTTACCCTTTCTTCAAGTTTAAACACAATTTTTATTGTTTTTTTTATTTAATTGATTTTCAATACCCTCACTTTGTTACTTTTTTTCTTAGTCAAAAAAAGTAACCAAAAAAGACAAGGCAAAACGATCGTCCTATGCTGCGTTGCCTACGCTAAGCTACGCGTTTTGCCATCCCACGCTTCTTTGCCCGCTTCAAATTCAACTTTTATACTCCTTTTATTCATCAGAAAAGCCAACCCATTTATCTTTTATATCAATTTCATATCTTTTCTTTTCTGAACTCAATTCTTATTACTTTATAATTTTAACTTATTACTTGTTGAATATTATTCAAACGGTAATAATGTTTCACATCATGAATGGATTGCGGATTACGGACATACTCTTCGAATTCATGCCTGAAATGACGAATAGCCGCCGCTACCGGCCATGCTGCCGCTTCACCCAACGGACATATCGTTTTCCCCTCAATCTTAGACTGCACATCCCACAATAAATCAATATCCTTCATGGTTGCCTTGCCGTCAATAAATTTCTGAAGGATTTTTTCCATCCAGCCCGTTCCTTCCCTGCACGGCGAACACTGCCCACAGCTTTCATGGTGATAAAAGCGAGCGAAGGTGAACAGGTTTTTCACAATCGAAGTATCTTCATCCATAGCGATAAATCCGCCTGAACCCAACATGGTACCGGTAGCAAAACCACCGTCGCTCAGGGATTCATACGTCATCAAACGCGGTTCGCCTTTAGCCGTCTTTAAAATCAGTTCTGTGGGTAAAATAGGAACCGAAGAACCGCCGGCTACCACCGCCTTCAGTTTTTTTCCGTTACGGATACCACCACAATATTCGTCGCTGTAAATAAATTCCTCCACAGGAACACCTAATTCAATTTCATATACCCCCGGTTTGTTGATATGACCGGATGCTGAAATCAATTTCGTTCCGGTTGATTTTCCGATACCGATTTTAGCATAGGCATCTCCGCCTTCATTGACAATAGGCACTACTGCGGCAATCGTTTCCACATTATTCACCACTGTCGGGCGCCCCCACAAACCGGCTACTGCCGGGAAGGGCGGCTTTAATCTAGGATTACCTCTTTTCCCTTCTAAAGATTCCAGTAAAGCTGTTTCTTCGCCGCAGATATATGCACCGCCGCCGGGTTGCACATATAAATCCAAATCGTAGCCGGAGCCTAAAATATTTTTACCCAGTAAACCTGCTGCGTAAGCTTCTTTTATCGCGTTTTGTAAAATTTTGATGATGTAATAATATTCTCCGCGTACGTAGATGTAAGAAGTGTTGGCCCCTAAGGCATAACTCGAAACAATCATTCCCTCGATCAGCAGATGCGGAATGTGTTCCATTAAATACCGGTCTTTAAAGGTACCCGGTTCTGATTCATCGGCATTACAAACCAGGTGGCGCGGAACGCCTTCCGGTTTTGCCAGAAAACTCCACTTCATGCCGGTAGGAAAACCGGCTCCGCCACGGCCACGTAAGCCTGATTTCTTTACTTCCTCTACCACATCATCCGGTTTCATGGTTTTCAGCGCCTTCTCCAGGGATTTATACCCATTGTTTTGCCGATAAACCTCCAATGTATTTATTCCCGGTATATGATCGTATGTTAAAAGTAATTTCTTGCTCATTTTTTATCCAATAGATGCTGAAACAATCCCGATTTTCATCAGGGCAGCATGACATTATACATATCTGCTTCGTTTATTTTCTTTTCTTAAATCTTCTAAAATCTGATCTATTTTTTCAAATGTCAGGTTTTCATAGTACTTATCTCCTATCTGGAACATCGGCGCTGTGCCGCATGATCCCAAACATTCCACCGTTTTAATCTGGAACATACCGTCTTGTGTGGGCTGTCCCACTTCCACCTGTAATTTTTTTTCGAGATAGCGAACGATATCTTCCGAGCCGCACATCCAGCATGAACTGGTCTGACAAACTTCGATTAAATATTTGCCTGTTGGTTTTAAATTAAACATGGAATAAAAAGATGCCACTTCATAGACCTCAATGGGTGCAATATTCAATATGGAAGCCACATAATCCATTGCCGGCACACTCAACCATCCGTCAAACTCCGCCTGTGCCAGATGTAATAAAGGCAACAAAGCAGATTTGCTTTTATCAGCAGGATATTGTTTCAGGATTTCCTGCACTTTTTGTTGTGCTTCTGTTGAAAATTGTATCTCTGTTGTTGTCATCTGTAACTCACTCTATATTCAAAATTCAATAATATCCCTCGCTACGCTCGGGATGACATTAGGCGTCCAGTTCTCCTGCAATCACATTCATACTACTCATTGTCAAAATTGCATCACTCAACATACCGCCGCGTATCATGCTCGGATAAGCCTGATAATAAATAAAGCACGGTCTGCGGAAATGCAAACGGAATGGCTGGCGTCCTCCATCGCTGATTAAATAAAATCCTAACTCTCCGTTGCCGCCTTCCACACTGTGATAAACTTCGCCTTTTGGCACCGCTGTTTCACCCATCACTATTTTGAAATGATAGATCAGCGCTTCCATTTTGCTATACACATCCTGTTTGGGAGGTAAGTAAAAATCCGGTAAGTCAGCATGGTAGCTGCCATCCGGTATCTGCTTAATTGCCTGTTCAATAATACGCATGCTTTGCCACATCTCTTCCATACGCACCATATATCGGTCATAGGTATCACCGTTGGTACCCACCGGAATATCAAATTGGAAATCCTGATAGGAGGAATACGGATTTGCCACACGGACATCATAATCCAGTCCCGCCGCCCTAAGATTAGGACCTGTGAAACCATAATTCAATGCATCTTCTACTGAGATACCGCCCACATTAATGGTTCTGTCCATAAAAATGCGGTTTCTGTCCACCAGCTTCTGGAATTCCGACAATCCCTTTGGGAACTCTTTCATAAAGTGATGGATTTTATCCCATACTTTCGGCGAGAAGTCTCTTTCCATTCCACCTATTCTTCCTATGTTGGTGGTCAATCTGGCGCCGCAAATTTCTTCAAAGATTTCATAAATCCATTCACGGTATTGAAACAGATGGAGAAAACCTGTCATCGCACCGGTATCCACAGCGATAACGGTATCACAAACAATATGGTCCGCAATACGGGATAACTCCATAATTATGACACGCATATATTGCGCGCGTTTGGGAATTTCCGCACCTATTAATTTCTCGACCGTCATGTGCCATCCCATATTGTTGATGGGAGACGAACAATAGTTCAACCGGTCAGTAATAGGGGTAATCTGATTGTAAGGCCGTCTTTCAGATAGCTTTTCAAATGCACGATGAATATAGCCTATGGTAGAAACCGCATCCACAATGACCTCTCCGTCCATTGTCAACACATTCTGAAAGATACCATGTGTGGCTGGGTGTGTCGGCCCCAGATTCAGCGTTGAATATTGTTTTTCTTCGTATGTTTTGTTCGTTTCTAACATTTTACCGTTCTACATTATTACAAGATTCCTCGCTATGCTCGGAATGACCAATCAGCGTCCGAACATCTTATCATTTTTATCTTCCCGCTGCATATCTTCCAAAGGATATTCCTTTCGCATCGGAAAATAATTCATTTCATCCATATTCAGGATACGCTTCAGATTCGGATGTCCGATAAAATTGAATCCAAAAAAATCATATTCCTGTCTTTCCATCCAGTTGGCCGTCTTCCAAACATCTGTTATGGTGGGAACATTCATATCTTCCCTGCTCATGAACGTTTTGATACGGATTCTCCAATTCTTAGGCATATTTTGCAACTGATACATCAACCCAAACTCCCTATCTGATGGATTTTCAGGATAATGTAATCCGCATAACGTGGTTAAAAAATGAAAATTGAGTTCTTTATCCTCTTTCAGGAAGACAAGAACATCTTTACAGATTTCTTTTTTTACAATAAATACCGGAAAATCGTAGTGTAATTCAGATGCCAACAGGTCATCACCAAATTTTTGTTGCAGTTTATTACTTACTATATCTAACAATTCACTCATAACCAAATCCCTAACGGGAATTTATATTACCTGTTTATTCAATTCCGTATTGTGCCAGCATCGCTTTATATTCAGGCGAATCTCTTCTTCTGCGTTGCTCACTTTTTGCCAGCTCCTGAATCTTTAATATCCCGTCCAGTACTTGCTCGGGCCTTGGCGGACAACCGGGAATATAAACATCCACCGGTATTATCCTGTCAATTCCCTGCAATACGCTGTATGTATCGAATATACCTCCACTGCTGGCGCAGGCTCCCATACTCAATACCCATTTGGGTTCTGCCATTTGTTCGTACACCTGACGCAAGACCGGTCCCATCTTTTTGGAAATGGTACCCATCACCATTAATAAATCTGCCTGACGAGGAGAAAAACTCAATCGTTCGGACCCGAATCGAGCCAAATCGTAATGAGCGGCCATGGTTGCCATAAATTCAATGCCACAACATGATGTAGCAAACGGCAATGGCCATAAGGAGTTTGCCCTTGCCAATCCAACCACTTTATCTAAGGAAGTAGCAAAGAATCCCTGCCCTTCCAATCCTTCCGGTTTGTATGCCGGATGTATATCTATCGCTATTGAACCCATTTTTGTAGTTTTTTAGTTAAAGCAGACAATCAGCAACCTGCTTACCTTCAACTGCTATTCCCATTTCAATGCACCTTTCTTGATGATGTAGAAAAAACCCACCAAAAAAATGGCTATGAATGAAAACATCTCTATTATACCTAACAAACCCAGCTGCCTAAAGTTTACCGCCCAGGGATACATAAATATCACCTCCACATCAAACAGCACGAACAATATGGCCACCAAAAAATATTTAATGGAAAAAGGAGTACGTGCATTTCCCTGCACATCAATGCCGCATTCAAATGTTTCCAGTTTGGTTTTGGATTTATGATGTGGCCCCATCCAGTGTGTCACTCCCATAACAAGGCCTACAAAGCCTAAAGCCACGACAAACATCATGACAATCGGGAGAAAAACAAGTATCTGGCTGGTTAAAAGCATATACGACTAATGACACGCAAAGATAGTATTAAGTTTCAAAAATGCCAGATGATTTTTATCAGCAAAAAGTTGAATGTTGATATCCATTATGGAAATTGTCCTTCTTTTGTCTCTCAATAGTAAAATGAATTGTAAACGATTAAATTTGCGAACGATGTACGAAG
Source organism: Chitinophagales bacterium (assembly GCA_046329865.1). GTDB lineage: Bacteria > Bacteroidota > Bacteroidia > Chitinophagales > JADIYW01 > JADJSS01. Next base: position 122,512 of record JAXLTW010000003.1, read on the forward strand.
AGGAAACCATTGATACCGCCCACCAGCTTGCGAATGACTTTGTCTTAAAAACCTTTGTGAATGTGTTTGTTACGGGAAAGGCAGGAACGGGAAAGACCACTTTTTTAAAATCCATTCAACATAATACGGTAAAAAACACCGTGGTGGCAGCTCCAACGGGGGTGGCAGCCATTAATGCGGGAGGAATGACGCTGCATTCGCTGTTTCAATTACCTTTTGGCCCTTTTTTGCCCACCAAACAACGGGTTTCCTCCAACTCTACCAACCTGCATTCTCTTTTTGAAAATCTTAAACTTAGCAAGGTTAAGATTCAGTTACTCAAAGAGTTGGAATTACTGATCATAGATGAAGTCAGCATGCTGCGTTGTGACACGCTGGATTGCATTGATACAATTCTAAGAACTGTCCGCAAAAACCAGTCAACAGCCTTCGGAGGAGTACAGGTATTATTTATCGGGGATTTATTTCAGCTTCCGCCTGTTGCCGTGGACGATGAATGGCGACTTTTGAATGACTTTTACGAAACTCCGTTTTTTTTCAGTGCACAGGTCATGAAAGAATGTCACTTTGTACATATAGAATTCAATAAAATATACCGTCAGAGTGAAGAAAAATTTATCCGGCTGCTGAACAAAGTCCGGAACAACGAGATGACGGAAGATGATTTCTATCTCTTAAACGACCGTTATCAACCTGAATTACTGAATGACCTGGAAGATTATATCACCTTAACCACGCATAACTGGAAAGCGGATAAGATTAACCAGTCCCAGCTGGCAAAGCTGGATGGTGAGGCAATTGGTTTCTCAGGCTCTCTGGAAGGTGATTTCAATGATAAAGCGTTGCCTACAGAAATGAACCTGTTTCTAAAGACAGGCGCACAGATAATGTTTATCAAAAATGACAGCAGCCTTGAGAAACGTTATTACAATGGAAAACTCGCTACAGTCACCCATCTTTCAGAAGATACCATCACCGTAAAATTCCTGGAGGATGAAATAGAATATACCGTTGACAAAGAAACCTGGGAGAATATCCGATACAACTACAATCCGGCATCTGATAAAATTGAAGAAGAAAAAATCGGCAGTTTCACGCAATACCCCATACGGCTGGCCTGGGCCATCACCATTCACAAAAGTCAGGGATTAACCTTTGACAAAGCAGTGATAGATGCCGGGCAGGCATTTGCAGCCGGTCAGGTTTATGTGGCATTGAGCCGTTGCAGGACACTCAGCGGGCTTTTTCTGATGACCCGAATCACACAGGATGCAATCAGGAGCGACGATAGAATCATTGATTTTACGGAAAACAATCTTAGCGGAGAAGAGGAACTGTTACGTACGCTTCCGTTTCACAAGATGGAATTTGCCAAAACGCAGCTTATCAAAGCTTTTGACTGGTCAAAAATGGTGGAGCTCATGCATGAATTTGGCAGCTTTGCCGAAGAAAAACGGATACCGGAAAGAGAAAACGTGCTCGTGTTGATTAAAACCTTGACGCAAACCATCCGGGAATTAAAAGAAACGGCAAATAAGTTTTCTGTACAATTGCAGGAAATACTGAAAAAAATTGACCAGCCGGATTACCAGCAATTACTACAGGACCGCACACTGAAATCCATCCTGTATTTTGGAGGTCAACTGACCGCACGCATCATCCAACCGCTGCACGACATGATTGTATCCATGCACCATAAGAAAGGTGTCAGAGGCTTTCTGAAGAAAGCGGATGAACTGGAGCTGGCATTTATTTCCAAATTGCAGCAGATCGAAAAGCTTCAATTCGGCGACACGGCATTTTATGATGGCGCATCATTCTACCACAAGGAAAACACTGAAATCCGGGAACAATTGCAAAAGAAACCGGAAAAGGGAGCCTCTCAGCTGGAAAGTCTACGATTATATAAAGAAGGGAAAAAAGCGGCAGAAATTGCTGCTGAACGCAGCATGGCCATTTCCACCATAGAAGGCCATCTGGCAGAATTTGTATGGAAGGGAGAAATAGATATCCATGATTTTTTAAATGCGGAACAACTTAAAACCATCCAAACTGCTGTCCAGCAATTGGATACTATGCAACTCAGTCCCGTCAAACAACATTTTGGAGATACATTCAGTTATAGTCAGTTAAAAATGGCGTTAGCTTATCTGAAAAAAGATAAATAACAATTATCCTGTTAGCCATTATCATAAAAAAAGTCCACGAAATATCGTGGACTTTGGCTTGTTGGCGGTCCGGACGGGACTCGAACCCGCGACCCCGTGCGTGACAGGCACGTATTCTAACCAACTGAACTACCGAACCTGCTTTAAAAGCGAGTGCAAATATACAAACTTTTTTATTTTTTGCTCCTTCTTCCATAAGTTTTTTCTGATAAGCAACGAAATTGAAAGTGTTCGTTTATCAAATCGTAAAATAGTACCTTTGTTTTATGACACTCCTTTTTAAAATCAGGCACTTCTTTTTTACTATTTTCCTGAAATTAAACCGTTCTATAATTAAAGAACATCGACCGGTTTCCTTGCTGAATGCGAATAGAATCGGCATCCTGTTTTTTGCAGATGATATGCATAGCAATGACATCCTTCTTGCTTTCTGTCAAAAGCTGAAAGACGCCGGTAAAGAGGTAGTATTACTTGGTTATATACCAAAACGCGAATTTGGATTTGCCTATCCATTTCCGCTCATCACGAACAAAGACGTCAACTGGTACGGAAAACCTACCGGCAGCAACCCTGAATCTATCCTGCATTCCCCGCTTGATTTACTCATCAATTTTCACACAGAATACTGTTTGCCGTTTGAATTTTTATGTGCAACATCCTCTGCAAAATTCAGGGTTGGGTTCCGCCCCGATTCCACTATTGCTAACTATGATTTAATATTAATTCCAAAAGAAAATAAGGAAATTTCTAACTTAATTCAGAACTTAGAGAATTATTTAAAATAGATATAGCATACAAATATGAGTAGTTTAAGTTTAAAAGGGGTAGGTGTGGCATTGGTGACGCCATTTAATGAGCAAAAGGAAGTCAATTTTGCAGAATTTGAGCAAGTTGTAAACTATGTGATAGAAGGCGGTGTAGATTACGTCGTCGTATTAGGTACAACTGGAGAATCGGTAACCCTGAATAAGAACGAAAAGCAAGATCTGATAAAGGCATGTGTGAGCGTGACAAACAAACGCGTTCCGGTGGTTGCCGGTTTTGGCGGCAATGACACCAAAAGTATTATTGATGACATCAATAAATATGACCTGACGGGCGTTAATGCTGTTTTATCTGTTAGTCCATATTATAACAAACCCACACAGGAAGGGATTTATGAGCATTACAAAGCCATTGCTACCAACACAGAATTGCCTATAATTTTGTACAACGTACCGGGCAGAACTGCTTCGAATATCCGTGCGACGACAACTCTGACATTGGCACACGACTTCAAGAATATTATTGCCATCAAAGAAGCAAGCAACGATTGGCAGCAACTATTCTGGCTGGCACGTGAAAAACCACAGGACTTCTTATTAATAAGCGGCAACGACGATTTAATTGTCCCACAAATATCTATAGGATATGATGGTGTCATCTCCGTCATTGCAAATGCCACTCCAAAACATTTCTCCGCAATGGTTCATCAGGCGTTAAACGGGGATTATACTTCAGCCCGTAAAACAGTCTATGAACTGGATGAGCTGATTACTTATTTATTTGAACAAGGTAATCCTGCCGGTGTAAAAGCAGCATTGAAACATTTGGGCGTTTGTGATGACCATGTTCGTTTACCGCTAATGCCTGTCAACAGCGATTTACGACAAAAAATCGCTAAGAAATTAGACGGATTGTTTGCGGTGGTATAATAACCCATCCATTACATATACATTCTATTTTTATTTGGGTAATACTTCCACTGTGACTATCCCGAACAGGGAATTATTCCAACCTACTGCTACCCTGCCGAATCTGTCTTTTTCGAATGAAACCTTTACGCCATTCACTTTTATTTCATATCCATTTGCAAACCAGTTGTCCGGAATGAAAACAATCGGACCTGCATCTGAATGATTGCTTTCAAATGTAAATCTTAATATATTGTCAATCAAACTAAAACGATGTTCCTGCAATATCCCCGGTACAGCCATGGCATAAGGAACCGCAAACCACCTTTTGGTCTCTGTTCTTTCCGTCCAGCCATTATTGCCTCCCGTATGCTCATAAAATCCCCAGTTGCCATCACGTCCCGATGTACCGGGCAGGGGCTCCTTCCATAACCAGAACGCCTGATGAATATTTCGGTCTTCCGCCATTTCACGGAAGGCTACTACATATGCCGCACCTGCCTCTCTGGATGGATTCATTCCCCATTCATTCATACAAATGGGCGCATTCCAGCTCTTTCCTTCAAGGACAATTCTATCCAATGCTTTTTGCATCACTTTTTTCCATACCTCAACTTTTGCATAACTGGCTCCTTGTGTCAGATTCGGATAATAATGCGGACAGTAGACCACCTTATCATCTATAAACGGGGCTTTCAGCAAAGGTGACTCTTCCGTAAAATTACGGATGGCATCCGGTTCTAACCATAAAGAATGCCGGGTGTCAATGCTTCGCATACTCCTGGAACATTTTTCATAGAAACTCATAAATACCGCATCACTCAGTCCGGCGGCTGAGCATATAGGCTCGTTTGCAGGTTCAAACCCTATGACAGCGTTCTCATCTTTAAACGCTGTGATAATATCTTTCCATGCCTCTATAAACTCATCCTGAAATCCATTGTAATTGATAAAAAAATTATGAAAAGCGAGGAAAACAAACGGATTCGCCCGTAATCCAAATAAATCATTAAAATCTATGGGGCCTTCTACTTTTGGAAAAGCCACCGGATAAATCGCCCAATGAGGTGCACCATCCTCACCCATCTCCTTACTGTATGCATCGCTGTGCCAGTCTATCTGTACATAGATCCCTGCGTGCTTGCACCAACTTACCACCTCACGAATTCTGTTTACATAGTCCCCGTTAATCTGATTTCGCTCCGGTTCATAGGCACTCCAGTTGATGGGCAATCGAAGTACATTAAACCCCATAGCTGCCATACCTTCTATATCTGCTTCTGTCGTTACCGGAATAAGCTCATTCGGTGTTCTGCCGTCCACGTGACTTACATCAAACAATCCATCTACCCGTGCGTTGATGCCGCGTAATTGTAATGTCCTGCCCTGTTCGTCATAAAACTGACTATTGTGTATGTCCACCCAACTAACAGCCCAATTATCCCGTATTGTAAATGCTGAGGAACTGTCTTTGCTACAGGAAATTATTAAAGCGCAGCCAATTAATGTAAAAACGTTTTTTTTCACAACCTAAATCTAAAGGATTTTACATAAAAAAAGAACCCCGCCTACGGCGGGGTTCTTTCATCAATTTTACTTGGCACCAATTACTTGGACAAGATAATCGGTTTCACATAGTGTTTACCTTCGGATGTCTCCAATCGGTAGAAATACATACCGGATGCATGACCGGCTCCGTTGAATTGGTAGATATATTCCAATCCGCCTTCTACCGTTCCGTTATACAGCAATTCCACTTCCTGACCTACCGCATTGTACACCGCCAGTCTTACCCTGGCGTCTGCAGGCAATTTCAGTTTGATATTCGTGATATCGAAGAACGGATTCGGCATCGCTGTCATCTCTACTTCCTGTAACTCCTTGATTTCATCCGGTATAGCCGCTTCTATATCCCTGTTGTTTGCACATGGACCTACGCTCCATTCTCCGCCTTTGGAGTTCAGTTTATTCTGTACATCCTTGTCTTTCACACAATGTGTATGACCTGCCTTGTTCTTCGGCTTGTGGCACATCAGTGTCTTACCGTTTGCACAGGAGCTGATGCCACACAATACATTGCTGTTGTCTACCTGAGAGTACATGTACAACTCGCGATAGAAACTTCCAACGATATCAGCATTGCAGGTAGTCGGGATTACAATGATAGAATCCGGATTCTGTGCTATCTGCGCATATGTGACACCATTAAACACTCCGCCCGGAAGCGATGTAGCTGATACAGTGAAGATATCACCCGGATTCACATTGTAGAACTTCGCTAACGTATCTGTCAATGTCGCATTCGAGAAGACATACATCGTCGCATTCGTGCTCACAGAAGAACTATCCCAGATTGAATACTCAAACGTGATTTTCTTCAAGCCTCCCACACAGGCGCATGCCGGTGCAGGTGCCGGCGTACAATTCGGATCACACGTCGTACTCCAATCCCAGATCGTATTCTCTCCTCCTTCAACTTCTCGTCCTATAAATTGTCCGGTCAGTTTGATTGGATTCGTAGCAGGTGCATTCGTCGTCCTTATCTCCCCTCTTTGCGCAAATACATTGCCATAGAATACAGAGCCTTCACTCCACTCTACCACCTTCTTGTCATCCTTCTTATCTTCCTCGCCTACATACAACGTCACCTTGTTCTGCTCCAGGTTGAACTTCGTATTCTTCTCAAAGTCTACTTTCTTGTTCACCGATATTTTCGTACAGCCCGATACTTTAACTCTCGCTCCTTCCTTCACTTTCAACTCATCAATATAAATAATCGGACGGGTAAAGGTCACTGTCGCATTCTTGCCGATTTGAATATTTTTATAGATAGAATCGGACAAGGTTACTGTCGAATTATCCGCTACGTTAACGTTGGTGCTTCCTGAATATGGATTACCAAAGAACGCAGGTACTGTGAAGTTCGCCACTCCCACATATTGATTAGTGACAAATACATCTGAACGAATATCCAACACCGGAGCTTTCACAAACGTCGTTGGAGCTGTGATTACTGAAGCTTTCTCTATCTCTGCTTCCTCTCCAGCTGTCAAGACGCCCACACCCCCATTCAATACCGTATTGCGGTGCAAGTCTGCTTTCTCAAACGATACTATCGTATAGGCGGCATTGAAACCTACCGGATTGTAATTCACATATGTACTGACACTCGCAACACATCCATTACCGTTGGTTACGTTCAGGTTGTAGGTGCCACTCGCATATACGTTTATCGTTTGCGTCGTTTGACCATTTTCCCATGCATATGTAACCGGTTCACTCGGCGTTGCCGTCAGTATAACCTGATTGCCCTGACAGAATTGTGGCAATGTACTTTGACTGATCACTGCTGAAGGTATCGTTCCTACTACAGTTACCGTCGCATTACAAGTACTACTGTTGCCATTATTATCTGTCACCGTCAGCGTTACGATATTCGCTCCTATATTACTGCAGTTAAACGTTGATTTGCTTAAAGACAAACTAGCTATGCCGCAAGCATCTGAACTGTTATTATCTACACTTGCAGTAGTAATAGACGCTGTGCCGCCTGCTAAAGTAACCATCGCCGGTTTACATACGGCATTCGGTAATTGTACATCCGTTACGCTTACCGTAAATGAACAGGTTGCCGTATTACCACTCGCATCCGTTACTTTAAAACTATTTGTAGTCGTACCCAGCGGGAATGTGCTGCCGCTCGCCAGTCCTCCGGTTTGTGCAACGGTTTGACCTGCACAATTATCGGTTGAACCTACCGAGTAGCTAACTGCCGCTCCGCATACGTTATTGTCTGTGTTCACTGCTATATTCGCAGGACAAGTGATCGTAGGTACTTCAGTATCGTTCACCGTTACTGTGAAGGAACAAGTCGCGGTATTGCCGCTTTGCATCCGTTACGAGTACGGCTGTTCGTCGTTGTGCCTTTGGGGGCGCTGAACCGCTTGGTAAACCTCTATCTGTGTAATCAACTGACCGGAGCAGTTATCCGTTGAGCTATTGCTGTAGTTCACCACCGCGCTGCACAAGCCTGCATCGTTTGATACGACTACATCTGCGTTGCAAGTGGTTGGTACCTCTGTATCGTTCACCGTTACCGTGAAGGAACAAGTCGCTGTATTGCCGCTTGCATCCGTTACGGTAAAGCTATTCGTCGTCGTGCCTTTAGGGAACGCTGAACCGCTTGGCAAACCTCCTGTCTGTGTAATCAACTGACCGGAGCAGTTATCCGTTGAGCTATTGCTGTAGTTCACCACCGCACTGCACAAGCCTGCATCGTTCGATACATTCGTTGCGTTACAAGTGAATGGTTGGATTCTCTGTATCATTCACCGTTACCGTGAAGGAACAGGGTCGCGGTGTTGCCGCTTGCGTTACGGTAAAGCTATTCGTCGTCGTGCCTTTAGGGAACGCTGAAGCACTTGGTAAACCTCCTGTCTGTGTAATTACCTGACCGGAGCAGTTGTCCGTTGAGCTGTTGCTGTAGTTCACCACTGCGCTGCACAAGCCTGCATCGTTTGATACATTCACGTTCGCGTTGCAAGTGATGGTTGGTGCTATAGCATCTAAGACTGTTACCACCGCAGGAACATAGAATGTGTCATTTACATTATTAATTGCTACCAGTCTCACATTTTGAGGGATACCAACATCCGCACAAGTGAATGTCAGGAATGGTCCCGGAGGGCTATGAGAAATAAGGAACGAAAGAGGACCACATGGATCTGTAGAACCATTATTTATATCTGAAGGATAAACAATCAGAGTACCTGTATTATCTAAATAACCTGTGTAATTAACAGATTGGACAACAGGTCCTGTACCGCTGTGAGTAATTGTCTGAGTGCAAGAACTTGAATTACCATATAAATCTGTTGCAGTAAATGTACGATGTATGGTGTACTGATAATGGCCAGGGCTGTTAATATCCGGATCTTGATTATTAATATCGGAGCTTGTAATAGTAACGCTGCCACAATTATCTGTTGCCGTTGCATTTCCTGTTGCAGCAACACCATCAGGGTCCTGACAATAAATTACCACATCAGCAGGACAAGTAATAATTGGATTCTCTGTATCTGTAACACTTACCGTAAAACTACATGTAGCCGTATTACCACTGACATCTGTTACTGTATAAGAATTAGTTGTTGTTCCAACCGGGAATGTACTACCACTCGCCAATCCACCTGTTTGCGTCACTATCTGACCTGTACAATTATCAGTTGAGCCTATTGAATAATTAACAGATGCTCCACATACTCCTAAATCATTATTTACTGATACAGGAGCAGGACAAGTGATGGTTGGATCTTCAGTATCGTTCACTGTTACCGTAAATGAACAAGTCGCTGTGTTGCCGCTTGCATCCGTTACAGTAAAGCTGTTCGTAGTCGTGCCTTTAGGGAAGGCTGAACCGCTTGGTAAACCTGCCGTCTGTGTGATCACCTGACCGGCACAGTTATCCGTAGAGCTATTGCTGTAGTTCACCACTGCACTGCACAAGCCTGCATCGTTCGATACATTCACGTTCGCGTTACAAGTGATGGTTGGATTCTCCGTATCGTTCACCGTTACCGTGAAGGAACAAGTTGCTGTATTGCCGCTTGCATCCGTCACCTTGAAGCTGTTCGTTGTCGTGCCTTTAGGGAACGCTGATCCACTTGGCAAGCCTCCTGTCTGTGTAATCACCTGACCGGAGCAGTTATCTGTTGAGCTGTTGCTATAGTTCACCACCGCACTGCACAAGCCTGCATCATTCGATACATTTACATCTGTATTACAAGTGATGGTTGGTGCTATATTATCCTGTACTGTTACGGTTGCTCCGCATGTACTACTATTGCCATTCACATCTGTAACCGTCAATACCACCGCATTCGCACCGACATTCGTACAGTTAAATGATGTTGTACTCAATGACAGACTCGCTACTCCGCATGCATCAGTTGAACCGTTGTTCACAGCCGCTGGTGTAGTAGAACCATTACCTGCACTGTTTAATTGTACCGTTACGTTCTGACATATTGCAACCGGTGCTACTTTATCCTCTACCGTTACTGTTGCTCCGCATGTGCTGCTATTGCCGTTTACATCCGTAACTGTCAATACCACCGAATTAGCGCCCACATTTGCACAACCAAATGATGTTGTACTCAATGACAGACTGGCTACACCGCATGCATCGGATGAACCGTTGTTCACTGCCGCTGCTGTGGTAGAACCATTACCTGCACTATTTAATTGTACTGTTACATTCTGACATGTTGCAACCGGTGCTACTTTATCCTCTACCTTAACGATTGCAGTACAAATAGAAGTATTTCCATTCACATCTGTAACCGTCAATATAACAGGATTATTACCACCTGCTATCACACTGTGAGAACCTAATCCGGAAACATCATCTGTTGCAAATCCGTCCCATTCTGATGCAAGGGAAGTAAATGATCCGACACCTGAACCGGTAGGATCTACAGTGATACCCTGAGTAATGGTTGATTTTCGACGTAAAGTCCTGTCTACGGTAGAAAGACCTGAAGCCGACCAGGCTGAACCCGGATCATCACCGATATTACCGATGATATCACAGAATTTACTGGTTGCATTATTAAACAAAGCTACCGCATCATTTCCATTGAAGGTCATCATACCTAATGCTGTTGCAGGACCTGAATATCCGGTAGCTGCAGAGTTTTTATAAACTACAACCGCGCCTGACGCTAATGAACCCGATAAAACATTGGATGAGGTAACTGTTGCAGAACCATTAGCATAGGTTCGCAATGTATAGTTACCTAAGTTTACAGAGCCTGTCGTTCCGTTATAAATTTCAAGGTATTTGATATTAGAGCTTCCTTCCACGTATTCAGAAATAAATAATTCTGTTGGAACTGCACCCAATAAATTGTTACAATTGAAAGCATTCGGACTTACTGAAGTAGATGCAACACCACAATTATCTGTAGAATTATTGTTCACGTCGGCTCCGGTGATGGATGCCGTACCCGCAGCGTTTAACTGAACGGTTATATTCTTACAGATTGCGGTAGGTGCCACTAAATCCTGTACCGTTACCGTAGCAGAACAAGTGTTGGAATTACCATTCACATCTGTAACGGTTAATGTTACGGAATTTGCACCTACATTAGCACATGTAAATGAAGAATTACTTAATACGGTAGTCGCAATTCCACAAGCATCGGATGAACCGTTGTTGATATTTGATACAGTTATACTTCCGCTACCTGCATTATCTAAAGAAACAGTCGCATTTTTACAAAGAGCTACCGGAGCTACTAAATCTTGAACCGTTACAGTAGAAGTACAGGTAGATGTATTGTTATTAATATCTGTTACAGTTAATACTACTGAATTCGCGCCAACATTTGAACAATTGAAAGATGCTTTTGAAATAGTTCTGGTAGAAATACCGCAAGCATCAGATGAACCGTTATCCAAATCGTTTACAACAATAGTTGCATTTCCGGAAGCGTTCAACGGTAAATTTATGTTTTTACACAATGCTGTTGGAGCCACCTTATCTTCTACTTTCACAGTAGCGCTGCAAGTGCTGCTATTGCCGTTCACGTCAGTTACGGTTAATACAACCGGAGTACCAAGGGATATGGCATGGCTGCCTAATCCGGATACATCGTCTGTTGCAAATCCGTCCCATTCTGTGGCGAGCGTAGTGAATGAACTTGCTCCCGTTCCGGTAGGGTCAACTGTTACGCCTTTATTAACAGATGGCTTACGTCGTAATGTTCTGTCTACGGTAGAAAGTCCCGGAGCTGTCCATGCTGAACCCGGATCATCACCGATGTTACCGATAATATCACAGAACTGGCTAGTCGAGTTATTGTACAACGCAACCGCATCATTGCCATTAAAGGTCATCATAGCCAAAGCAGTTGCTGGACCTGCATATCCGGTAGCCAGTGAATTTTTGTATACTACAACTGCACCGGAAGCTAAAGAGCCAGATAAAACATTAGAGGAGGTAACTGTTGTAGAACCATTTGCATAGTTCCTCAACGTATAGTTACCTAAGTTTACGGAATTTGCTGTTCCGTTATAAATTTCCAGGTATTTGATATTAGAACTTCCTTCCACATATTCAGAAATAAACAATTCTGTTGGAGCAGAAGGAGTTACGTTACTGCAATTGAATGTATTAGGAGCAGCAGCTAATGAAGCAATACCACAGGCATCAGTAGAATTATTATTCACATCAGCACCAGTGATGGATGCAGTGCCTGCAGCGTTTAACTGCACAGTTATATTCTTACAGATTGCTGCCGGAGCTGTATTATCCGTTACTGTAACTGTAGCACCACAAGTACTGCTGTTACCATTTACATCTGTCACTGTCAGCACAACGGCATTCGCGCCTACGTTAGCACAAGTAAACGTTGTCTGGCTTAATGATAATGACTGTACTCCGCAAGCATCGGAAGAACCATTGTTTACTGCTGCTGCCGTTGTAGAGCCGCTGGCACCTACTAAGGTTACAGACACATTCTTACAGAGTGCTACAGGTGCCACATTATCTTGTACTGTTACAGTGGCGGAACAAGTCTTGGTATTACCGTTATTGTCTGTTACTGTTAATATCACCGTATTAGCACCCACGTTTGCACAGGTGAATGCTGAATTACTTAAAGCTAATGACTGTACTCCGCAAGCATCGGAAGAACCATTATTCACCGCTGCTGCTGAAGTAGTACCGTTTCCGGCATTATTCAATGAAACAATTACGTTTTGACAAACTGCAGTCGGTTTTTCTATATCTGTTACAGCAATTGTAAATGAGCAGGTGGAAGTATTTCCACTTTGGTCTGTTGCTTTATAGCTGATGGTAGAAAGACCGACCGGGAATTGTGTTCCTGAAGCGGCGCCACCTGTTTGTACTAATGATGACAATGTACAGTTATCCGTAGCTGAAGCGGCAAATGTCACCAATGCTCCGCACTGACCTGCATCGGTGTTCACTGCAATATTAGCCGGGCAAGTGATGGAAGGAGCCGTATTATCCACTACCGTTACCGTCGGGGTACAGAAATCTGTATTTCCACTCTGATCGCTCAAAATAACGGTCACAGGGTTTGTACCTAAATTGGCACAGGTGAAACTGGAAGGATTGACCACTCTGGATGTAATACCACAATTATCTGTACTGGCACCACTAAAGTCTGCACCAGTTACAGTAGCATTTCCTGAATTATTCAAGGCAACGGTAAAGTTGTTACAAACAGCCGTTGGTTTAATATTATCGATTACGGTAACTGTAGCGCTACAAGTCGATGCATTTCCACTGTAATCAGAAACCGTTAATACAACTGTATTGCCGGAACCTAAATTGGCACAAGAGAATGAGGAAATATTTAAGGAAGAATTTTGAATTCCACATGCATCATTTGAACCATTATTTACCTGTGACGCTGTAATTGTTACATTTCCGTTAGCATCCAATGGCACTGTTATATTCTGACAGATTGCGGTTGGCGCTACGTTGTCTACTATAGTTACCGTTGCATTACAGGTTCCGGTGTTACCACTATTATCAATCACCGTTAAAGTGACCGTATTTGCTCCTATGTTGGAACATGTAAATGTTGTTTGCGACACGGCGCTGTTACCTGTAAGTAATGTACAGTTATCCGTTGAACCGTTGTCTATTGTTGAAGGTGTAATGCTTACAAAACTTGAACCGTTTAATTGCAATGTCACATTCTTACAAGCTGCAACAGGTAACTCTGCATCATAAACGTATACAGATGTTTCACAGGTGGATGTATTTCCATTCACATCTGTTACCGTCCATGTCACCACTGTCAAGCCTTTAGTATATAAACCGCTGGCGTCGCTGGTATTGTTAAAGCTGTTACTAATGCTCTGAACGCTACAGTTATCTGTCGCCGACAATGCACCGATGGATACATTGCCTAAGCAGGTTCCTGGAGACGTCGCAGTAAACTTATCCAGCGGACAAGTAGTTATTACCGGCGCCTGATTATCAATTACTGTAACGGCGAAACTGCAAGAAGCTTTATTTCCACTGGCATCTGTTACAGTAAACGTATTTGTGGTAGTTCCTACCGCATAGCTGGCGCCTGACGCCAAGCCTGCTGTTTGAGCGGTAGTTTGACCGGAACAATTATCTGCGCCAACAGGTGCAGTATATGTTACTACTGCAGAGCAAATTCCGCTGGCAGCATTCACAGTTATTGGAGCAGGGCAAGTAATGGTTGGATTTTCTGCATCCGCCACGCTTACAGTAAAGCTACAGGTTGAAGTTAAGCCCACTGCATCTGTTACCGTGAACGAATTGGTTGTTGTTCCAATCGGGAATATTGACGCGCTCGCCTGTCCTCCAGTTTGAGCTACCGTCTGTCCCGGACAGTTATCGCTGGATGAAATACTATAAGTAACTGATGCTCCACATACACCCAAATCGTTATTGACTGAAATATTTGCAGGGCAAGTAACAACCGGAGCTTCATTGTCAGTAACTGTTACAGTAAATGAACAAGTGTTGGATTGTCCAACCGCATCCGTTACCCTGAATGTATTAGTAGTTGTACCTTTAGGGTAGGAAGCGCCACTTGCCAAACCTGCGATTTGTGCCGTAGTAGCTCCAGGACAATTATCTGTTCCGGTTGGTGCCGTATAGGTTGCTGTTTGAGCACAAGTACCTGCTGCTACATTCACCGCAATATTTGCAGGACATGTAATAGAAGGAGCTTCATTGTCTGTTACGGTTACCGTGAATGAACAAGTAGAAGATAACCCTGCGGCATCCGTTACCCTGAATGTATTCGTTGTTGCACCTTTAGGATAAGAAGCGCCACTTGCCAAACCTGCGATTTGTGCCGTAGTAGCTCCCGGACAATTATCTGTTCCAGTTGGTGCCGTGTACGTTACTGTTTGTGCGCAAGTACCTGCTGCCACATTCACTGCAATATTGGCAGGACATGAAATAGAAGGAGCTTCATTGTCTGTTACGGTTACAGTGAAAGAACAAGTGGAAGATAAACCTGCTGCATCCGTTACCCTAAACGTATTAGTAGTTACGCCTTTAGGATAAGAAGCGGCACTTGCCAAACCTGCGATTTGTGCCGTAGTAGCCCCCGGACAATTATCCGTTCCGGTTGGTGCTGTATAGGTTGCCGTTTGAGCACAAGTACCTGCTGCTACATTCACTGCAATATTGGCAGGACATGTAATAGAAGGAGCTTCATTGTCTGTTACGGTTACAGTGAATGAACAAGTGGAAGATAAACCTGCTGCATCCGTTACCCTGAATGTATTAGTGGTTACACCTTTAGGATAAGAAGCGGCACTTGCCAAACCTGCGATTTGTGTCGTAGTAGCTCCCGGACAATTATCTGTTCCGGTTGGTGCCGTGTACGTAACTGTTTGTGCGCAAGTACCTGCTGCCACATTCACGCCAATATTAGCCGGACAAGTGATGGCCGGTGCCTGATTATCCGTAACGGTTACAGTGAATGAACAAGTAGCAGTTAATCCGGCTGCATCTGTTACTCTGAACGTATTCGTAGTAACCCCTTTAGGGAAAGATGATCCGCTTGCAGACCCTGCTATTTGTGTTGTAGCTGCGCCGGAACAATTATCTGTTCCGGTTGGAGCAGTATAGGTTACTGTTTGTGCACAAGTACCTGCTGCTACATTCACACCTATATTAGCCGGACAAGTGATGGCCGGTGCCTGATTGTCCGTTACAGTTACAGTAAACGAACAAGTAGATGTTAAACCAGCTGCATCTGTCACACGGTAAGTATTGGTGGTAACTCCCGTTGGGAAAGATGAACCGCTGCCCAAACCTCCTATTAGTGTAGTTGACGCTCCTGAACAGTTATCTGTGCCTGTTGGAGCTGTATAGGTTACTGTCTGCGCACATGTACCGGCTGCTACATTCACCCCTATGTTGGCAGGGCATGTAATGGCCGGTGCCTGATTATCCGTAACAGTTACAGTAAATGAACAAGTGGCTGTATTTCCGGCTGCGTCCGTTACCCGGAAGGTATTAGTCGTTACCCCTTTAGGATAAGAAGATCCGCTGCCTAATCCCCCTATTAGTGTAGTTGTCGCTCCTGAACAGTTATCTGTTCCTGTTGGAGCTGTATAGGTTACTGTCTGCGCACGCGTCTTCACGAAGTTAAGCATTCACGCCAATATTAGCCGGACAAGTGATGGCAGGTGCCTGATTATCCGTAACAGTTACATTGAAGTTACAGGTAGCTGAACGTCCACCCGGGTCAGTACCGGTATGGGTAACCGTTGTTGCACCAGCGGGAAAACAGAGCAATTGGCGCCACCGGCAGTTCTTGCTACGGTAACCGTACAGTTATCACTAAATGTAGGAGTAGAGTAGGTGGCTACCGCACCGCAAGTGCCTGCCGCAGTATTTAAAGAGATATTGGCAGGGCAAGTTGCAACGGTAGGTGTAGTTACATCTTTTATATAATAACGCAATGAACCTGCTGCAGCGAGTGCACCACGGGAATACTGCGCAACTTCGACAAAATATGTACCGCTTGCGCTTGGTGTATAGGTTATAGTACTTTGGGCACTACAGCCGTCATCATTGGAAGACACCTCCGTGAAACCATCTGTTCCGTAAATACGCAGATAGGTATCATTGGTTGCCAATCCGCAGTTTTCAAAGACATAGGTTGTGCCGGCAGTAAGTGCTACAGACCAGGACGGAACCACCCCAGTTGAGTAGGCCACTGTCTGACCGGTACCATCACAAGATAATGCCGGTGTAAGCGCTGAACCGCCCGCAGCGTATTTCCAGGTTACCCCAATGGCATACTGGTGATTATTGGCGCTTCCTGCTGTTGGCCCATTGGTCCAGGTACCATTGGAAGGAGTAGCAAGCGCACGGAAATCAAATGTCTGCGAAGCTGTCTGACGGCAGGCATCGGCTGGAGGGCCGCCCTGAAAGACGCAACGGTTATCCGAGTCTTCTTCCCATGCATCGATACGGGCAATAATCTGCCAGGATGCATTGGTACGTGCCGAAACTATTGCCGGAGAGTTGACCGCCCAGGTAGTAGTTCCATTAAAATCAATTGTCATACAATTGGTTGTACCCTCAGTGGCATTGACATTATCTTTCGTCCACAGCCAGGCTGTGTATTCCTCGGTATCACCGTCCTGACAATCTACGTCTGAACTTCGGACAAAACCGGATCTTGTGCTATACGTCACATTCGCCATCTGGGCTTCTGCTATAGCGGCCCAACAACAGAATAGTGCTATGAGGGCGATTTTGATTTTAGATGTATTCATAATAATCATACTTATTTTTTAAACATTCTTATTCTTACATTCTTATTTGGTAAAGGTGAAATGCGCAAAAGTAGATTTCGCGTAATCTTCATCAAAAACGTCCAGCACCAATTCATTCGAACTTACAGACCGAATGATAAACTGAATCACTTTCTGTCCGCAATCGCTGCAACCTGTAGGTAAGCCGGTTAGTGTAAGTGACTGACCGGTTAATTCAAATGCACCATCCCAAGATCTTTCTCCGTCTGTATAATAAGTATATACAAAGTTGGAACCCGAGAAATTCAGTTTTGTTGTGGTTAATGGAAAATCGGATAAATAATTCTCCCCTCTTGCAATCTCATCCTCCGGGGTTAGAACCTGAGAGGTATCGCCGCCCGTAAGGGCTGTAAGTGTCCAGATGCCCTGTAAGTCATCTGCAGTAGTCTGTGCTCTGACAGTAGTGCAGTAAAATACAAGGAAAAGTAATGGAATGAAAATCTTCTTCATACGGTATTGATTTTATTTTTTAGAGTTATTGTATTACTATTTTAACCTATTAATTTCCACTGGGAAATCAGGGAAAAATGGTTTAATCCTGTATTTTCATACCCATCCCCTCCTTTCCTACATCCATTTTCCGTTGCAGAAGTATTCGAATTTGAAAATTTTGCGCACCCATCCTACTCAATTTTGTTATGTAAAGAATAGGTATAGATATGACCGGAAGTACCTAATCCATGGTACTTTCACGCATTTTTACTAAAAATTTGGTAATACTTTCTTGCATTTTATTTCTATTCCCCACTACAATATTAACAAAAATTTACAAAAATCTCACGTCTGGGTAACGTTATTTTTAAAATTTAACAAATTAGGATTGAACCATTATTAACCTCAATCTATGCGTAAAATTGTAATTTGTTTGATAATGAACCCTTAGTTGAGTGATTTATTAGGGAGCTGGTCAGATTTCCCGTGAAGCTTATAGTAGTATTCCAGATTACTGATTAACACATCACTTTTGAACCCTTTAGAAAGGGCTATTTCATAATTTTGAACGGCTAAAACAGTGTCTTTCATATTCAAATAGGCATCTCCTTTGTTCACAAAGCCATCAATCCAGTGATTTTTAATGGCAATATTAGCCATAGGAATAATGGCTTCATATTGTTTGGTTTGTAATAAGATATCTATTATCTTACCGTAAAGCACCTGATTTTGGGTGTATTTCTCAAAAGCAATGTTAAAATAAGGTAAAGCCTTATCATAATCTGGTTTGTCAAAGTAGTAAATATTACCAATCAGTTCCTGCGCGTTGATATACGTAAATTTTTGCAAGGTGTCCACACGGCTCCAGCAGGCTATCGCACTGTCTGTATTGTTCAGGTAAGACCGATACAACTTACCCAAAGCAATCCAGGTGTCGTTAGACTTTGGATAGATGGCAACTGCTTTCTCAAAATAGGTCTTGGCCTCCATCAAGGCAATCTCTTTATCCTCTATAAAATCACTCTCTTTACTGACACCTTTCATGATATGACTCCCCATCATAAAATTGGCCCTCGCCGATTTCGTCAGATACGGTATATCATGTTCAAACAGAGTCGTCTTATCATACCACTGTGTGTTTCTGTTTATGGTCATCCATTCATACGGTATAAAAAGCGGCAACAGCAACAATCCGGTCAGCTTCGCCGGGGTAATTGCCCTTTGAATAAAGAAACGCTGTTTCAGAAAAAGCGCCAATTGATACAAACCCATGGCCAGCAGTATACAAAAGCCCGCAGATGCCTGATAAACCAGACGTTCTGCCACAATACCTGTTATAGAAGGCGCAGGCTTTATGTTTGAAAACAATGCGATATTGATTCCGAATACCATCAGCCAGAATAAAAAAAACAAATTCCTGCGTTTTGACAGATTATAGGTTACAAAAACAATCAAGCCCATAACAATCAATATCCCCACATAGGGATAAAAACTATTCCAACCTCTATCTGGCAGCATATCATATCCGTAATAAAACAGCAGCGGAAATGGCACCAATAATTTGCTTATGTAAAAAAACAAGGTCTGCATTCCATTCGGAATATTGTGACTGGCAGCATAGAAAATAGTTGGTGTTGTTTCGAATTTATATCCGATATCACTTGGCAAAACGGATGTGCTCATTTTTATGAATGTAAAAAACGGAATAGCCAGTCCGACAAGGAGCCATGCATTAGAGACAGTCAGTAATTTCTTTATGATTGACAAAGAAAAAGGTCCTTCATCTTGATGGATAATCGTGAAGAAGACTAGCATAATAAATGCAACGGGTATGACAATAATGCCCGTTTCTTTGGACAAAAAAGACAAGAGTGTAAATAATCCTATAAAAAAAAGATGCCACCGGTTTCCCGTTTCCATCAATCTAAGTGAGCTCAGCCATGCGGCAAGCATAAACGTAAAACACAGTATCTCTTCCCTGTTTTTGATACTGCACACAACTTCCGTATGGATAGGATGAATGATAAACAACACTATTGCTGCATAAATGACGATTTCGTGCCTGTATCCAAACAATGCCGCTATTTTTTTCATAAAAACCAGCAACAGAAAAACATTGAGCGCGAACAACAGCACATTCACCAAGTGGCTGTAATGCGGATTGTTTTCCCATAGACTGTATTCTATTGCCAGCGTAATCTTACCCATCGGGCGATAGCCGTACGTAACACCGGGGCCGTTGCTGTAGTTCGAAGTCAGCAATTCCGGAATTCCGCTGATGCCTTTCATCGTCTGCGGATTTCCCTCATCCAGGGATACCACATACCCATCATCCATGTTATAATCATTCTTGATGGAATTGCCATAGGTAACAAACACCAGCAACAAAATGACCAACGCTTCCCACCATCCGCGATGTATGCTTATTTTCGGGCTCGTTTTTGCCTTTGGGTTAGGCTTTATTTTTTTTACGGCGGACATATTGTTTTACTGTTCTGTTGCTAAAAGGTTTACTAAAATACATTTTTTAAACCACTTGTTCGGTTAATAGTTGAATTGAACACATAGAAACATAGTAATTTCGTTGATTAGCTAAAGGTATGTTGTATGAATGTAGCAATATCATAGTGACATATAGCTATCGCCTTAGGCGATACTTTGTTTTACTAATAGGCATCCTGATAAACTGCACTAATTTGCACTTTTTTTACTAAAAAAATTATGTGTCTATGTGTTTTAAATCGTAAAAGAGATTATTAAAATTATTCCATACTATAACACCGTCATAAAAAAAACGTCCTGCAAGCTATGCTTCGCAGGACGTTACCAAAACTGTTTAAAACCACTAAAACAATAATTATGAACTACAATACAATATTGCAGTAATTTACGTCTAATTCAATTTGACTAACTTACGAATCTGAGTTCCCAGTTTTGTCTGCACCTGAACCATATAGGTTCCTTTGGACAAACCACTCACTTCGATTTCAAGGTTAGTTTCTCCCTGAGCAACATTGTAACTCAGGTCTTTTACCTTAGTACCATCCAGGGTATATACACTGATGTTTACTGTCATATCCTCCACACTGGAAACCGTAATATTGGTGGCAGTGCTGGCAGGATTCGGCATAAACTCGCCGATGATCAGTTTTTCACCACCACTAATCTTAGCCTGTACTATTTTTGAATGGGTATATTTTCCGTCGAGGTCAATTTGTTTCAATCTATAATAGTACATTATACCCGGTTTCACATATTCATCGTCAAACTGATAGTTCTTCATGGCTCTTGAATTACCATTACCGGCCACCTCGCCTATCTTCTCAAATTTCACACCGTCCGTACTTCGTTCAATATCAAAACGAACATTATTCTTTTCAGAAGCGGTAGCCCAATCCAGACGAATCAAAGAATTTTTATACGCCTTTGCCGTGAAGGTTGTTAACTCAACCGGCAATGCCTCATTTGACCAGAAGGTCGGATAGAGATAGAACGTGGAAGACTGATCAATTTCAAAAGATATCTGCCAGTATCCGCCAACACGGGTAAATCTTGGACTAATCACGGTTGGGTCCGGAGAAACCTTTGGAGGCATGAAGCTGTCTGTTGTGCTTGGATACGCCACCAGGAATAATTCCGGCGGGTTCTCAAAGTAATAGTAACCACCGTTATTCAGTGTCGCGCCCTGTAAGGCAGCCACCTCGGCATCCGTGAAATATAAATTGATAGTCATCGGAGCGTCGTTGGTCGTGTTGATGTTCCACGCTCTTGGCAGGTATGGCTGCGGCAAATATCCCACATCCAAAATCCAGGAGTTCACGGACTGTACATCACCCACCGCAGGATTGCCGGATACATTGTATGGCAACTGTGCACAGAAAGTAGTAGCACCTATCGCTACTGCATCCGCACTGTCGGTCACGCTGGCCAGTAATTTACCGGTAGCATCGTAATAGCTGTATGTCGTTCCGTTTTGAATCGGACAAGACAGACAATATTCGTTACTGTACTTGGATACCAAGGTGGTATCCACCGCAGGCGGTGTAATTACCCTCAGCGTAGTATCCTTACAGTTATAGGTGTTGGTTACAATCCAGCGGACAGTAGTGCTTGCACCGGTTTTAGACAAGGAACCAATAGTCGTACTCAGACTAGCAGGCGAGGCGATACTGCCGGGACCGCTTTCGATAGACCAGGCGCCCGTTGATGGAGTTGGGTCAGTTGCTGTTAATGTAGCAATATATCCCGCTGCATCCGTACAGTTATATAAACTATGTCCTGCAGCCACTGTTTGCGGAGAGGCGACACTCCATTTCATTTTTATAACCTTACCGATACACCCCGTTGCACAACTTCTGTTGGCTCTCACTACTACTGAATCCGAAGCGCCCTCACCCACTACTGTTCCTGAAGTATAAGGCTGCCAGGCGCCGTTGTCCATTTTCCACTGATACGTTTCTGTACAGCCGGTACCGCCGCCATTGCCCGGCGTAATATTGACAACAGTTCCCCTGCCATAACACAATGGTGTACCGGTAGGGAAAGGAGAGGTAAGTTTTGGAAGTCTGTCAACCGTTATGGTTATACAAGATGTATCTTTACATCCATAGGTGTTATATCCTATCACTACATACGTTGTAGTAGTGTCGGGTTTCACCACTTTACTGGCATCCGTAAATAATACCGCACCCTTAGGGTTACAGCCTCCCTTTGTTTCATCTTTCAAAAACCAGTTTTGTATAGTAATACCCGCAGACGGCGTAAAACTAACGGTACAACTGTCGTCATTACAAATACTGGAATTGGTGGTAGTAGCCGTAAACTCCGGTTTTGGGTTTACCGTAACAGTAGTTGAATAAGGGAACCGGCATCCTTCACCGGCATAAATCCAGGCAGAGTAAGTTCCTTGTTTGGCCGTTGTTGCATTTGGGATGACAGGGTCTTCTACGGTAGAGGTATAACTATTGGGACCTGTCCAGGTATAGGTATATCCTGAACTTGGCGGCTGAAAATCGATGCGGATGGTATCACCCTGACAGATATTAAACCCCGGAGACACGATACCATTGCTGATGATACGGCGTGCCGGCAACATCATCCCGTTCAGGTATATTCTCATACCGTTTACGTCGCCAATACTGCTGGTACCATAACTATGCCCACCTAAATAAATAATGGTTCCACCCGCCTGATTCGGATCTCCGATTTTAGTCGCGTTAATATTGATGATGGTATCCAATGTAGCATCTCCCCAAACATCTTTCAGAAAGTAGCCGCCTTTATATTCAGGCGCTTTTCTTCCCGAAGCCGGCGTCACCATGGCAAAGTTCGGGATAGACCCCCCTGCCTGGGTAAATACACCATGCATCTGAAATACCGGCATATCCGTATTACCGTATAACTGGGTGGAAATACCTGTACCAATATCGGTGATTCCGGCAGTAGATACATACCTGGAATTTCCATAATTTTCTACTTTTTCTATCCCTTCACATTCTCCCAGGAAGTTACCCCCTGTTAATAAGAACGAACGTAAGTTATCCAATCGAACGGAGTCATTGTGCGTATATGCAGCCGACACATTCCAGTGGGGAGTAGAAGCATAGGTAAAACAGGAAGAGGAGTCGAGTACATATCCCTCATGTATCACCCGATAGCGGCTGGTATCCACCAGGGCCGCTTTTAAATAATCGGTATGAATTTTTTCATTACCCCCGTCATCATAAACGGCAATAAAAGGCTTGTGCGTAAGTATATGTCTTACATCCGCTGACTTAGCCGTTGTGACGGAATAGATTTGCACCTTTTGGGTAGTTGTTGAGATCTTAGCATTGAAGGCAGTCACTACAGCACGTGCTTTTAAGGTATCCGCCGGCAAAATAACAAATGGTCCTGCTCTGAAATGGTTGAGTAAGATAGAACCAGTAGAAGGTACAATTTTCCTGCCCATTAACGATACGTCTATGGTGTCCTTTTGTTTGCCTGTTTTAATAATCCATCTGAGCGGAACATCGTTCCACAATAACTCAACGGCTAATCCATAAGCTCTCGGATTGAATACACCACTGATACCCTGATAGGTATTATCCATGGCAATCACCCAGGATCCAACCGGGATGGTTTGCATATTCGCTGTAGGCGGTGGTAAATACTGGGCTTTGGTGTTGAGTCGTCCGAACCATGTCATTAGGAGCATGGTCAGCAACAGGGTTTTAATAAAATACGGTTTCATTGTCTGTGGGGTTTTGGGTTTCGTGTAAATATTGTTTCAAATTCTCTAATTTTTAGAATTTAAGACAGAAGCAAACTGGATGTACCCGGAAAAGTGATTATACCAATTAGAAGAATAACTGCTAAACTAAATTAGTCTGAAATAAATCAGTTGATACAAATGTTTGAATAGTGAAAAAATGGGTCATACGTTTTGTTTCTAGTCTTTTAAATTGTTTAAAATTTAAGAGTCTTCAGTTAGGGTTTACAAAGCAAATTTACATCCTATATATCAATATAGCAAATTTTTTAACAATTATTTTTGCTATTTTCTTGACAAATGTCAGATTTATACTACTATTTTATGTTCGTTTAAAAATCTATTTAATTGATTTTAAATAACTTACAAAGAAAATATTTATCCATAAAATTATTGCGTTACCTGTCAGAATAATTTTATGGAAAGCTGAATAATCGTCCGGTTTATGACATGCATTTCCTGTATTTTTGGCTTTTGAGCCGCGTATCCGCCTAAAAGTGTGGTATACTTTTTGAATGCTTTCCTACAAAATTAGTTATGAAAAATCACCGGCTATTTTCCACTTTTTTATGCTGCCTGTTTGTGCTGCCACTGGCTGCATTAGACAAAAATATGCTGACCGACTGGAGTACAGCAGGTACAAGCTCCTACCTGCCATCCGGCGCTAAAACAATTCTACTGACCGATGTCGGCGGGAAAGCGGATCATGTAACCGATAATTCTACTGCCATTCAAAACGCACTGAAATCATTGAATGGCAATGCGGGTGTCATTGAGATTCCGTCCGGCACTTACCTGTTTAAGAAGACCGTCTCCCTCCCATCCAACGTTATTGTCAAAGGACAAGGCAGCGATAAAACCGTATTATCTTTTAATCTGAACGGCAGCGGCGATTTATTTTCCGTACAGGGCACCCTGACTAACATCAGCACTCCCGTTTTATCGGGAACGAATAAAGAAAGTAAGATTATCAACGTGCAGAATGCTGCCGGTTTTTCCGTTGGAGATGTTGTTTTGGTCAAACAAACCGCCAACAGTCTGCTCGCTTCTAACTGGGCATACAATTCATTTTTTCAAATTGCTCAAATCACAAAAATTAGCGGCAATGCTATCAGCATTGACAAATCGTTGCGCCTGGATTTTTCCATTGCAAACAATCCGGTTATACAGAAAATAAATCCGGTGCATCATGTTGGTATCGAATCCCTGAAAATAATTCGCAGCGATGCAAGTTCCAGCCAGACTTCCAATATCTTTTTGAACTATGCCGCGAACTGCTGGGTAAAAGGAGTGGAAATGGAAAATGCCAACTATGCGCACATCACCCTGCAAAGCACAGCATACAGTACCCTTTCCGGCAATTATCTCCACGATGCTTTTGATTACGGCAGCGGCGGAAAAGGATATGGGGTGGTGTTGCAGTTTGGTGCCGGTGACAATTTTATTTATGATAATATCGCCAAACATTTGCGGCACTCGTTTTTACTGCAGGCCGAAGCCAACGGCAATGTCATCGCCTACAATTATTCGTTCGACCCGTACTGGACGGAAGGCTGGTTTCCTTCCAATTCTGCGGGCGATGTCGTGCTGCATGGCAATTATCCGTACGCCAATTTATTTGAGGGGAATATTTTTCAGAACCTCGTCATTGACAATTCGCACGGCATCAACGGTCCGTACAATACCTTTTTCAGGAACCGGATGGAAAACTATGGCATTGTAATGAACGTTAATTCCGGTGACAACATGAATTTTCTGGCAAATGAAATCACCGGGACAGGGTTACTCAAAGGATTGTATAACATCAGCGGCAATCACACGGAAATTGCCAACAACGTAAGAGGCGAACTACAAAGCGGAACTGTGACAGAAACGTCGCTGATTAATAATAACTATTCATCTAAAATCGGCGCGCCGAATGTGGCTGGCTCCTGGAAAAATGAAGCTTATATCCGAAACGGACAAGCGGTAAAAACGATTGTATCTGTGGCTAAAACTGCAGTAAATCCGGAAACAAAAGCGGTAACGGTCAAACCGAAAACCGTAAAGAAACCCAAGAAGAAATGTTGTATTAAGAAGAAGAAGAAAAAGTAAATATGCAGCTATTCCTCTGAAGCCATAGCAAGATTTCTCCTTGTGCCTCGTCGAAATGACGGTGTGCTATAGAAGTGCAGTTATGCTTTTTTATGACAACTGTCATCTCGAACGTAGTGAGAGAGACTGCTAAATATTAGTCACCTTTATAAATAGTTTCCGAAAAGACATAGCAAGATTTCTACTTCTCGCCTCAAGCGAGATCGAAATGACGGTGTGTTACAACTTACTGCTCCTGTTCCTCAGCAGATGATCAGCAATCACTATGGCAGCCATCGCTTCCACGATAGGTACCGCGCGTGGCAACACACAGGGGTCGTGGCGGCCGCGGCCGGTAACAGCCACTTCATTGCCTTCCTTATCCACCGAATCCTGTGCCTGCATAATTGTAGCCACCGATTTGAATGCCACGTTGAAATAAATATCCATCCCATTGCTGATGCCGCCCTGCACGCCGCCGGAATGGTTGGTCTTTGTTTTAATAACACCGTTGTCGTTGTAGAAGGCATCGTTGTGCTCGCTGCCACGCAACTCAGTGCCGGCAAATCCGCTGCCATATTCAAAGCCTTTCGCTGCATTGATGCTCAGCATGGCTTTGCCTAAATCGGCATGCAGTTTATCGAAAACCGGTTCGCCCAAACCGGCAGGAACACCTGTAATCACACAGCTCACCAGACCTCCTATCGTGTCTCCGTCTTTCTTCACTTCCTTAATCAATTCTATCATCTTTTCGGCAGTTTCCGCATCCGGACAACGCACGATATTGTCTTCCGTTTTTGATAAATCCAGTTGGGTATATTCTTTTCCGATTTCAATTTTTCCGACTTTGGAAACATAGGCACTGACTGCAATCCCCGAATACGCCAATAGCTGTTTGGCAATCGCTGCCGCCGCAACACGCGCGGCTGTCTCTCTAGCTGAACTTCTTCCACCACCGCGATAATCGCGGGAACCGTATTTTACATCATAGGCAAAATCGGCATGAGAAGGACGGAAACTGTCTTTGATGTGTTCGTAGTCTTTGGATTTCTGGTCTTCATTGCGGATGATGATACCGATAGGAGTTCCCTGCGTCACCCCTTCAAAAATACCGGACAGAATTTCAAATTCGTCCGCTTCCCTGCGTTGTGTAACGATATTCGATTGTCCGGGTTTACGCCGGTCGAGTTCCGACTGAATAAATGCCGTATCGATTTTTAAACCGGCCGGGCAACCGTCAATAATAACGCCCAATGCCACGCCGTGGCTTTCGCCAAAGGTGGTAATACGAAAAATCTCTCCGAATGAATTTCCTGCCATAGGGTAAAGATAATCGTTAATTATTAATTGTCATGAGTCTGATTAAACTATTATAAATTAATAGGGAAATTGTAAAATCAATTTCAAAATTTATTAACTTTGATAAAAAGCATCTATGGCAAATATAGCGGGCATACAAATCGAAAAAAATTCGAAAGGTCAAAATACACATATCCGTATCAATCTTAAAAAATACGGAAAACAGCTTGAGCCATTCCTGCAGCAAATTGGTGTTTTACCATCTGGCGATGAATTTGAAAAAGAATGGAACAATAGTTTATCCAAAGATGATTTGATAAAAAAAGTGCGAAAACATATAGATACATTACCTTGGAAGAAATAATTATTAAATACTCCCCGGCAGTTGAACAATATTTAAATGATTTAGTAGATATCCTCTTTGAAAAAACCTATTTCAGCTATAAAGAAAATGCCATCGAGTATGTACTAAAGATTATCTCTGATGTTGAAACAAATATCCACACAAGAAAACAACAAAAAACACCGGATGCATTAAAGCACTACGGACAGCTGTATATCTCTTATAAATCTTCCAAACGAACCATGTGGTATGTCTTTTTTACAAAAAAAGAACATTTCTATATTATCAAACACATGACCAATAACCATATGGCAACAGCACAATTTTTAAACCATCTTTAACCTGACTGAAATTCATCAATAATTCACCATCATCCTGGATTATACTTACTAACTTACAAACAAATTTATTTCTATGAAAATTCACGTTGTTATCATCCTGTTTTTCAGTTTACATATTTCAACAGCAAATGCACAAAACAATACGAAGCCTGTCAGACAAAATGCACGCCCCAAATTAGTGGTTGGAATTGTGGTGGACCAGATGCGCTGGGATTTTTTATACCGCTACTATGACCGTTATTCCAAAGGCGGTTTCAGGCGCCTGATGAACGATGGGTACAGTTGCGAGAACACCTTCATCCCCTACTGCCCAACAGTTACTGCCGCCGGACATGCCTGTATTTACACAGGCAGTGTTCCCGCCATTCACGGAATTGCCGGCAATAATTTTTATGATTATACCCTGAACAGGGAACTCTATTGCAGCGAAGACAAAACCGTGCAATCCGTCGGAACATCCAATGATAACGGACAGATGAGCCCCCGCAATATGTTGACGACCACCATCTGCGATGAGCTGAAACTTGCCACCAATTTCAGGGGAAAGGTAATCGGTATTGCCCTGAAAGACCGTGGGGCTGTCTTACCGGCGGGGCACAGCGCAGATGCCGCCTATTGGTACGACAATAAAACCGGCAATTTCATTTCCTCCACGTTTTATATGAACGAATTGCCCAAATGGGTGCAGGATTTCAATGCGTCCGGTGCGGTGACAAACTATTACAGCAAAAACTGGAATACCTTGTACCCTGTAAACACTTATACAGAAAGTGACAACGATATAAATCCTTATGAGAACACTCCGTTAGGCGAAGATCAGAAAGGGTTTCCGTACGATTTAAAACGATTTGCGGAAAAGAAAAACTATGGTACTATTCGCTCCACAACTTATGGTAACTCATTGACGGCTGATTTCGCGAAAGCCGCGCTGCTGAATGAGCAATTAGGCAAAGACTCCATCACCGATATGCTGGCGGTTTCCTTTTCTTCCACAGATTATATAGGGCATTCATTCGGGCCGAATTCCATAGAAATAGAAGATACCTACCTCCGACTGGATAAAGAGCTGGAATCGTTTCTTTTGTTATTGGACAAACAAGTAGGTGCAGGCAATTACACCGTTTTTCTTACTGCCGACCACGGCGTGGCGCACGTACCTGGATTTTTGGAAAAACACCGGCTGCCAAACGGGGGCGTGACCGGCTCTAAAGTGGATGTCGCATTGAACCAGGAACTGAAAGCACAGTTTGGTGTGGATAGTTTGTGTCTTGGCAGCTGGAATTATCAGTTTTACCTGAATCATCTTTTGATAGGGGAAAAGAAACTGGACAAAGAAAAAATTACAGCATCTACAATAGCCTTCCTGGAAAAAACAACAGGCGTGGAGAGAGTCATTGAATACAGTAAATTGGAAAAAACAGTTTTACCGGCATCTATCAAGGAACAATTTATCAACGGCTATTATCCTGGCCGTTGCGGAGATGTGCTGATAATGCTGAAACCCGGTTATATTGACGATGAATACGGAGGCAAAGGCACCACACACGGTGTATGGAGTCCGTATGATGCGCATATTCCTTTGTTGTTTTACGGCAACGGTATTGCCAAAGGAAAAGGATACGACAAAACCTATATGACTGACATTGCGCCTACTTTATCCGGCTTATTGCACATTCAGATGCCGAGCGGATGTATTGGAAATGCGATCAAGGAGGTACTAAAAAAATAAGTGGTTCTGCTGCTAAAACTTATGCTTCAACACCATCATCGTCAATCTTGAAATATTGAGCAGGTTCTCTTTTTCATCATAAATTTTTATTTCCCAGACCTGTGTTTTGGAGCCGAGATGAACAGGTCTGGCAATTCCGATAACCCAGCCGTCCCTCGCACTTCGGATATGATTGGAATTGATATCCAAACCCAGCGCATACTCTTTGGTAATATCCAGGCACAAGTTGGCGGACATACTTCCCATCGATTCTGCCAGCACAACAAAAGCACCGCCGTGCAGCAATCCCATCGGTTGCCGGGTACGCTTATCCACCGGCATTCTGGCTTTCACATAATCGTCGCCGATTTCAAGGTATTCGATTCCGAGGTGTTCGTCAATGGTTCCTTTACTTTGCTGCTGAAGGGCTTCTAAGGAAATTGGATGTAGTTTCCAGATGGGCATATTTATATTATTTATTGCTTATAACTGGTTGCAAGGTATGATTTAATTATTGGCTATAATTATCTACTTGATTTTCAATAATAGGTTTTGTTACTTTTTTTCTTAGTCAAAAAAAGTAACCAAAAAAGACAAGGCAAAACCAATTGCTCCGCTGGTTTTGCCAGCCCACGCTTCTTTACATACTGCTTTATTCAACTTACTTAATTTTTTAGTTACTTTTTGCTTTTTTCTCGCATAATAAAATGCTCATCAAATTACTTCTATACATTGGTGTCTAATTTGGTATTGCGTTCGCCAGGACTATGTTCAGAAGTATGCTTCGTACCTTTTGAGCATCTTCCGATAAAAATACCACTTTAGACACTAATTATCAAATCGTAAATCTTGATAACTTTTTCCTGAACTGCTTTCCACTTATGCCTTGCTAGCCTTACTTTTGCACATGCATTCCAAAATTCTGATTTTTGATTTCGGTTCTCAATACACCCAGCTTATTGCCCGAAGAATTCGCGAGTTAAATGTCTACTGCGAAATACACCCCTACAATCACCTTTCCGTTTTAGACAAACAAGACTTTAACGGTATTATCCTTTCCGGTTCTCCATTTTCCGTTTTACAGGAAGATGCCTTGCAGTTTCCGGTAAAAGAGGTACTGGAAAAACATCGTCTGCCTATGCTCGGGGTATGTTACGGCGCGCAGTATATCGCTCATATCTTTGACGGCAAGGTGGAGCGTTCCTCCAAGCGCGAATACGGCAGGGCGCACCTGGATTATATCGAACCGACAAATCAACTATTCAAAGACATACCCCCGAAATCACAAGTATGGATGAGCCACGGCGATTCTGTGCTGGAGCTGCCGGCAGGCTTTGAGCTGCTGGCCACTACGGATTCCATTCCGGTGGCTGCCTTCAAACACTCGGAGACAGCGCTGTATTCGATACAGTTCCATCCGGAAGTGACCCATTCCACAGACGGAAAAACATTATTGAAAAACTTTGTGGTGGATATCTGCGGCTGCCGCCAGGACTGGACTCCCCTTTCCTTTATCGAAGAAACCGTTGCCGAAATAAAAAATACAGTAGGTAATGACCATGTTGTACTCGGACTTTCCGGCGGCGTGGATTCGAGCGTGGCGGCTTTATTGCTGCACAGAGCCATCGGCAAGCAACTGACCTGCATCTTTGTAAACAACGGATTGCTGCGCTATCAGGAATTTGAAACCGTACTGGATTCCTACCAGCATCTGGGACTGAATGTCATCGGGGTGGATGCTTCCGAACAGTTTTACGCAGAACTGAAAGGAATCTCGGAGCCGGAGGCGAAACGCAAGGTGATAGGTAAAGTATTCATAGATATTTTTCAGGAAGAAGCCGCCAAGATTGAAAACGTAAAATGGCTGGGACAAGGCACCATCTATCCCGATGTAATAGAATCGGTTTCCGTTCATGGCCCATCGGCAAAAATCAAATCGCATCATAATGTGGGTGGCCTTCCAGAAAAGATGCACCTGAAAATTATTGAACCACTCAACCGTTTGTTTAAAGATGAAGTACGCAGAGTGGGCAAAGCGCTGGAGCTGCCGGAAAATATTCTGCACCGCCATCCTTTTCCTGGACCGGGGCTGGGGATACGCATTCTTGGAGATATCACCAGAGAGAAGGTGAAAATTTTGCAAAAAGCCGATTATATCTTTATAGAAGGGCTGAAATCATCGGGATTGTATGATCAGGTATGGCAGGCCGGAGTGATGTACCTTCCCGTTCAGAGTGTCGGGGTGATGGGTGATGAAAGAACTTACGAAAATGTTGTAGCTTTGCGGGCGGTAACCAGTGTGGATGGGATGACTGCCGACTGGAGCCATTTGCCGTATGAATTTCTGGCACGGATTTCGAATGAAATCATCAATAATGTAAAAGGGATAAACCGAGTAGTATATGATATCAGCTCCAAGCCGCCGGCTACTATTGAATGGGAATAATTTATTGGTATTGCTCTTTATTTTAGTTGGAATTTCGTCCTGTGCCGCTAAAAAGATTACCGCTTCCGAACTGAGTACCTCCTCCGGTAAAAACATGGAAGTGGTTTCCATCAATACACCAAAAGAAACCGCTGCTCTTGTCATGGACGATTCCTTTAACAGGAAGCCTGTAATTTTTGATCTCGACAGCGAAAGCGCCTCCCCCAAGCCCGAACAGACGGAACCGGTCAGCCTGAAAACGCAGGACGGTATTTACAATGTTGCCGTGATGCTTCCATTTAACCTGGACCAGATTCCATTAGGAAAATATGCAGATGATACCACCAAACAATTGAGCATCGATTCCAAAAATGCCATTGAATTTTACCTGGGGTGCCAAATGGCCCGGGAGAAGTTTGAAGGTAAAAAATCAACCACTAACGTTTACTTCTTAGACAGTAAGAATGACTCTTCTACAATGGAGGCGCTATTTCAGCATAAACCATTTCCAAATGTAGATTATATTATTGGACCGCTCTATTTTACCACCCTTTCATTAGCGGCGGACCTCGCAAAGCAACGCGGAATACCCATGATTTCCCCTTTGGCAAATTCGATGTATATCCGTAACAATCCATTTTATTACAATGCCAATGCATCCTTAAGGGGGCAGTATTCGTTTTTACTCGAAACGATTAAAACAAGTTATCCCGGAAAGACAGTAGAAGTTATCTACGACGGAAAGGATTCTCTGGCGGAAAGCATACAAACACTGAAAGATATCGCGGGTAACTATTTTAGTTACGGGAATATCAGTTTCACTTCTCTGCAAACATGGGAGGATGTAACAAAAACGATGGTGAAACCGGATTCTGTTTCCGAGCGGGTTATACTGATTTACTCCTCTAAAGAATCCTACGTCAAAACAATTCTGGCAAAACTAAAACCTATAAAGAACCCGCTACGTATTTTCACATCTTCCTGCCTGAAAAATGCAAAATCACCGGTAGACAGCAAGTTTCCGCATTCAGTATTCACTACTTATCCTTACAACAACAAGACCCCGAACGCTGCCGTCTTTGCCGCTAAATACGAGGAAAAATTCATCAAAAAACCCTCTGAAATAGCCTATCAGGGATATGATATCATGACTTATTTATTTCAGATTATAGAAAACAACCGGGAATTGAGCAATAGCACTTTTAACTTTTCCAATAATTTTGACTTAACTCAAATTAAGCTCCAGTTTAAACCCGTTTTAAATAAAAATGGGGAAATTAATTACTACGATAATACAATTGTGTATCTTTACAAGTACGTAAACGGTATTTTTGAAATCGCAACACCTTAATTTTTTATGAAAAAACTTGTTTTCCTTACAGCAATGCTATCAATTGCTGCCTCTACACTTTTTGCACAATACAATTTTGAATTAATAGGAAAAAAGATATATACGGGCATGAATCTGTCCGGCAGCTGGGGATATAACGACACCGTCAATCACAAGGAATATGCTTTAGTAGGTACCACCAAAGGATTATCCATCGTTGATATCACCACGCCATCCAGTCCTGTGGAAGTTAAGTCTATCAATGGAAAGCAAGGCACCTGGCGGGAATGCCAGACATATAAAAGCTACGCGTATATCACACAGGACAACGATACAGCCAATTCTGAAGGTGTGCTCATTTACGATTTAAGCACATTGCCAGCCGGTAAAGTGGACACCTTTAAAGGAACCAACCCTCAAACAGTCGATTATATTGGAAGGACCCACTCGCTGTATATTGATGAAAAAGGATTTTTATACCTGAATGGAGGAGATGCAAAAGTGAATGGTGTAAGAACCAACGGTGTGCTGATTTATGATTTAAAACCCAACCCGAAGAAACCTACGTATGTCGGATTTACGCAAAACTTGTTTGGCACCGGCGGCGTCAACTATGTACACGACTGTTATGTGAGAAATGATACGATGTACCAGGCACATATTTACAACAACCGTTTTACCATCTGGGATGTACGCAACAGAGCCAATCCGGTTAAAATAAGTGATTTTACCACCCCTTATACCTATCCTCACAATATATGGTTATCCGATAACGGCAAAACCTTGTTTATTTCGCATGAGTCCTTCAATTTGCCTGTGGAAGCCTATGACATTTCAGACTTAAGCAATATAAAACAGCTCGCCGAGTTTAAAGTAAACCCGACAAACAGAGAAATAGCCCATAATGTGCATGTATTGAATGACTATATCATTACATCCTACTACTCTGACGGGGTCGCGATTTTTGATGCATCCGATCCGACCAATGTGGTTACAATCGGCTATTATGACACACAACCCACTTCTACCCAAACAGAAAATGGGGTGTGGGGTGCCTGGGGTTTTTATAAATCAGGACTGATAACACTCAGTGATATGATTAAGGGTTTATTCGTTTTAAAACCTACCTATATCAGAGCGGCCCGTATGCAGGGTATTGTAACAGACACCAATACCACCCTGCCGATTACGGGTGTAAAAATCAGTTTTGTGGACAGCACCATGAGCGCTAACACGAACTTTCAGGGATTCTATAAAACAGGTACCGCCAAAGCCGGGGTTACGCGTTTTAAAGCCGAAAAAACAGGTTATATCACTAAATATTTCTCTGTCAATCTTGCCAACGGCAGAACAGATACCGTCAACATCCAGTTGCGCCAGATACCGATACAGGTGAACCAGTCCGCTTCTTTTTGCCAGAACAGGACGTATACGCTGCCGGACGGACGGACAGTTTCGGAGCCGGGTATTTACACCTCTGACTTTGTACTACCATCGGGCAAAGATTCTATCATTACCACTACCCTTTCCCGTTTAAACGCGTCATTTTCAACAAAATCCGTGAGTCTCTGTGAAGGTGAATCCTATACCTTGCCGCATGGAACTATCACCACCGTTGCAGGAGTATACACTGACACATTCAGTAATTCCATCGGATGTGACTCCATCATCACCAGCAACGTGGCCGTTAATCCGGTTTATGACATTTTTAAAGAGGACACCATTTACAAAAATGATGTATACACACTGCCAAATGGCTCTACCACTTCATCATCAGGCACTTATGTCAGTAACCTTAGTACGGTGTCATCCAACTGCGACTCAGTTATAACCATCCATTTAACAGTTTTAGACACCTCCACACTTTCAGGAATTAAGAATGTAACCAATAGTCCGGTTAAATTCATCCTAAACGGAACAGCACTGACTATTGTGAACCATTCCGGCTTCCAGCTCGATAAACTCGAAATCTTTAATTCTACAGGTGCACTGATAAAGGAATACGACCATCCCGAAAACAGCCTGTTATTGCCTGTTTTGCCAAAAGATATCTACCTGATAAGGGGATTTACCCTTCGGAATGAACAGTACATACAGAAAGTGGTCGTTTATTAATTGGTTTATAACATTAAGTGTATTAATCATTACGATTATTTACGCAAAACCCTTATATTCGCACCCTTATTTAACAAATTACAAACATGGGTAAAGGAACAAGAACGGCGCTCGTTATTTTAACGGCATTAGTAGTACTGATTTGCATATATTGCTTGTCATTCACATTTAAGGTAAATTCCATTGAGAATAATGCAGTGGCATTGGCGGAGAAAAACATCTCCATGCAAGACCCTGCCAAACGTTATCCTGACAATCAACTGGCGC
Organism: Chitinophagales bacterium; assembly: GCA_046329865.1. GTDB lineage: Bacteria > Bacteroidota > Bacteroidia > Chitinophagales > JADIYW01 > JADJSS01. Next base: position 158,295 of record JAXLTW010000003.1, read on the forward strand.
AGTTTTTATATGAAGACTCCGTTCATCAAATGAGGATAGTCTACAAAAACAGATACCTGGATTCTATAGCGAATGAGAAAGTATACCTGTGGAATACCTATAAAGCCTGTAAAGAACAGCAACTCAATTTAGGTCTTGACTTACAAGGCGGTATGAGCGTGGTGTTGCAGGTTTCATTAACGGAATTGTTACAATCCCTGTCAGATAACAGCCGCGACCCTAAATTCAGGGAGGCACTTACGCTGGCGGAACAACGCATGATAACCAGTAACGATGATTTCATCACTTTGTTTATCAGAGCATTCAAAGAATTAAAGCCAAACGACAAACTGGCATCCGTTTTTGCGACGCGAAATAACAAGGATGACATCAATTTCGAAAGCTCAGACAATGAGGTAGAGAAATTTATCCGCAAACAATCTACTGATGCGATTAACAGAACATATAGCATTATACAGTCCCGTATTGACCAGTTCGGAACCAAGCAACCGACGGTAACACTGGAACCCAACAGAGGAAGAATCACCGTGGAAATTGCCGGCGTAGATAATCCTGCGCGTGTCAGAAAATTATTGCAAGCTACTGCCAACCTGGAATTCTGGGAAACCTACAAAGCAACGGAAATCGCTAAATCCATCAATGATGCGAACACCGCATTGAAAAATTATCTCGATACGCAAAAAGATTTAGGAAAAGATTCCTCCCTGCAGTCAAAAGCAAAAAATCTGCTGGACGACAACACGGATGCTACGGACTCCGCAGCCGTTAACCCATTGAGTGGCAGCAAAAAGACACAGAAAGATACTTCCAAAGCGAAAAAAATGGAAGAGTTCAAAAATGAAAACCCTCTATTTGCGGTATTGCAGCCTGCAGTTGATGAACAAAACAGATTTCAGAATCACCGGTAATTGGCTACGTGAGTGCTTTAGACACAGCTACCCTTAACGTCTATCTGAACAATCCTGATGTTCGTTCCGCATTTCCGAAAGACGCGGAGTTTTTGCTTTCCGCAAAACCTTTTGGTGATAAACAGAAATTCTATTCTATCTATGTCATCAAGAAAAATACCAATAACGGTAATGCTCCGTTAGACGGAAGCGTTGTTACGCAGGCCCGTCAGGATTATGACCAAAACGGACAAGTGGTGGTGAGCATGCAAATGAATACACTGGGTGGAAAAACATGGAGAGACCTGACCCGTAAAAATGTAGGAAACCATATTGCCATCGTATTAGATAAACAAGTATACTCAGCGCCGGTAGTGAATGGTGAAATTGACGGAGGAAACTCCCAAATCAGCGGGGGCTTCGATGTACAGGAAGCTGTTGACTTAGCCAATGTGTTGAAGACAGGTAAACTTCCCGCTTCTGCCAGAATCATCGAAGAGGAATTAGTTGGACCATCCCTTGGTAAACAATCCATCAATGCAGGATTATTATCCATGGTTGCCAGTTTCTTGCTGGTGGTGGTATTTATGATTTTCTTCTATTCTTCGGGGGGTGTGGTAGCCAACCTGATGTTATTATTGAACTTATTTATGATTATTGGCTTGATGGCCGGATTCAGTTCCACGCTCACACTGCCCGGTATCGCCGGTATCGTATTAACCCTTGGTATGGCGGTAGACGCGAACGTAATCATTTATGAACGGATAAAGGAAGAGATAAGAGAGGGAAAAGGATTGATTGTTTCTGTGGAAGAAGGATTCAAGCATTCATTGGCGGCCATCCTGGATGGTAATATCACAACATTCCTGACCGCAGCCATCCTGTTTTTCGTCGGATTAGGTCCGGTGAAAGGATTTGCAGTTACCTTAATGATTGGTATCGGTACTACCTTGTTTACGGCTGTATTGCTGACAAAAATTGTTGTTGACAAACGAATGGAAAAAGGCAAGACACTGAATTATTTTACACCATTCACCAAAAACTTTTTACAAGGTGTAAACTTCGACTTTATCGGAAAGCGAAAAATCACTTATGCCATTTCAACCGTGTTTATCATCATCGGTTTCATTTCATTCTTTACAAAAGGATTTGAACTGGGAATTGACTTTAAAGGTGGCCGTGAGTATAAAGTCCGCTTCGAGAAAGGAGTCAATACCAATGATGTGCGGGATGCATTGAATGCAACGCTCGGAAACGGAACCGTGGTAAAACAATTCGGTTCTGCCAATCAGGTAAAAATCACTACTTCCTACCTGATTAAGAAAACCGGAAAAGAGGTGGATGCTGAAGTGGAAGCGGCTGTCTACAAAGGCCTCAGTAAGTTTATCCCGAATACCTCTTTTGAAAACTTCAAACGAGTCAATCTGATGAGCTTCACCAAGGTAGATCCTACCATCACCGGTGACTTTAAGAGAAGTTCCATTCTTGCAACCATTTTCTCGTTAATCGTTGTCTTTATATACCTTTTGGTACGATTCAGAAGATATGGTTATTCCGTTGGTGCGGTCGCAGCTACAGCACATGATGCATTCGTCGTTTTGGCACTGTTCTCCATCTTCCATGGTGTCTTACCATTTGCGCTGGAAATAGACCAAACATTTATCGCTGCTATACTTACCGTTATCGGTTACTCGCTGAATGATACGGTTATCATCTTTGACAGATTACGGGAGTACTTAAAACTGCGTCCGAATGCAGTTATGAAAGACACCATGAACGCCGCCATCAACAGTACCTTATCCAGAACATTCAACACAGCCTTTACAGTGTTCATAGTGGTATTCATATTATTCATCTTTGGCGGTTCCGTCCTGAAAGGATTCTCTTTTGCCATGCTGATTGGTGTCGTTGTAGGTATTTATTCATCCGTATTTATCGCGTCTCCTATCATGTATGATCTGGATAAAGACCATGACAAATACGTTGCAGCTGAAACAAAGAAGAAAAAATAAAACTTAATTTTTTATTCAACTCTAAAGTCCTGTTTTAAAACAGGACTTTTTTATTTTACAGTATGAATAATACAGACTTCCTTCATCAGATAAAATTTCCGTTTCCGGTCAAACAACAGGTACTCTGGGGTGAAATGGACGCCTTTAACCACATCAACAATGTGATTTATTTCCGTTACTTCGAAACGGCCCGTGTGGAATTTTTCAACAGAACCAATCTTTGGCAAACCTATTTTGATGAGAACATCCGAATTGTGGTAGGAAAATTAGAATGTAATTACGTCAGAGAAATTACCCATCCCGCAGAAATAGAAATTTCGGTAGGTATCAAAAAAATAGGCAATTCCAGTCTGACAGTTCATCATGTGGTAAGGTGCAATGGAGCCATAGCAGCGCATGGAGAAGGCATCATAGTAGCGACCCATCCATCAACGGGAAAATCAACACCGTGGACGGATAAACTGAGAAGTGAGTATATGAAATGGGTGTAGCGTATCAGAATTGTTGTGTAAACACGGAAAAATGTTTTCCCTTTTCTTCTAATTCGCTGATGGCATTGGCAAGTATGTTATTGATGACATCGAGATTGTACTTCTCTTCGTACAACAAATCCTCATAATTAAAAATCAATAACTGAATATGATTCTGTTCAATCCACGACAAATCATTCAGGCATTCATCCAGGGAATCGAAATTAGGGGAAAAGTAATCCGGAAAATTTAAAGCCTTGGCTATTTCATCATAAAAATAGGGCAATACAGAACATCTTTCACCGTCAATAAATGCCAGGAAAATTCCATTTACGACCAGATTGTGTTTAAATGCCTGCATATTATTTTACTTCCGTGAATGAATTGTAATGATCGCCTGTGTACCACGCCCTGCCATCGCTGCCGGTTACCAGCCGCTGCGTATCTCTGTTCTTACCTTCCGTTTTAGGATTGACATCCCATTCCCTGTAGTTTATGACATTGCCCGCGGCATCCCGTTCCGGCAACAGTTTCTCATAGTTTCCAAAACGCCTTCCCCCTTCATATCCGATGGGGGGCTTGCTTTTGGCACGAATAAACCCTAAAACCTGTATGACTTTCTGAGGGACGGATGTGTCAGTCTTTACCTGCTGTTTTTTTTCGGCTGTCTCCTCTTTTTGTCCGGGCAGCGCAGGAGCAGAAATGATTTGCGGGGCAAATTCTTTCTTAGCGGCATTATAACCATCCAGATAACCGGTTTTATATCCCGCATCATAATCAAATTTTGAAAATGGGTTGCAACCAGAAAATAAACCTGAAAGGAGAAGACAGGTCAACAGCAATGCCCCGCGTTTTAGCAGCAACGATTTAAAATCTGAACGGATATGTTGATACCAATAACGCATCATATTCCATGATTACAGCTGCTATTTCTTGTTCGCCTTGGCATGGTCAGCCAGAAACTGGGCAAGTCCCTTATCCGTTAACGGATGGTGGAACAATCCGACTATGGAGCTCAACGGACAAGTGACTACATCCGCACCGGCTTCTGCACATTTCACGATGTGCAAAGAACTTCGGACGGAAGCAGCTAATATTTGTGTCTTAAATTGATAATTATCGTAGATATGACGAATCTGGTGGATTAAATCCATGCCATCCAGATTGATATCATCCAGCCGCCCGACAAAAGGACTCAGGTAGGTAGCTCCTGCTTTTGCCGCCAGTAATGCCTGCCCGGATGAAAATACCAGTGTACAGTTTGTTTTAATACCCTGATCCGAGAAATATTTGATGGCTTTCACTCCTTCGCGAATCATGGGAACCTTCACTACAATATTTTTATGCAGTTTGGCCAGTTTTTTCCCTTCTTCCACCATGCCTTTATAGTCTGTGGAAATGACTTCTGCACTCACATCACCGTCTACTATCTCACAGATTTTTCTGTAGTGGTTCCATACATTCTTTTCACCTATGATGCCTTCTTTTGCCATCAACGATGGATTCGTCGTACAACCATCCAGAATACCCAAATCTGCAGCTTCTTTAATCTGTGCTAAATTGGCTGTGTCCACAAAAAATTTCATTCCTGATTTTATTTAGCTACAATAATACTAAAATAAACCGAATTAACAGCTAAATGTTATTCACGTAAGGTTCCGCTGTTCGCTATATAACTATTTGGAACCAAACCTTGTTTAAACATATTTAAGATAGATTTAGTACAGAAAACTTTACCTTTGCGCCATGAATAAGCAGAAAGCATTTTATCCATTTTTATTTGCCGTCATATTAGCTTCAGGAATCTATTTAGGATATAAAATTCAGGACAGAAATGCCGCCCGATATAAAGTTTTTTACAACTCGGCGGTTGGTTCAAAAATTGACAATATACTTCGCCTGATTGATGCAAAATATGTGGATACGGTGAATCAGCAGAAACTGTATGACGATGCCATCACGAAAATGCTGGAAGACCTCGACCCGCACAGTGTTTACCTGCCGCCTATGGAAATGAAACATGAAGCGGAAATTATGGAAGGAAATTTTGAAGGAATCGGAGTGGAATTTTCCATTATTCGCGATACGGTGCACGTTTTAACCCCTATCAGTGGTGGCCCGGCAGAACAAGTTGGCGTTTCCGCCGGCGATAAAATCCTCAAAATTAATGACTCTCTGTTTGTTGGAAAAAGCGTAACGAACGAATCGGTGATGAAAAACCTGAAAGGGCCGAAAGGAAGTACGGTAAAAGTAACCATGTTGAAGAGCGGTTCCAGAAAAATTGTTTCTTACACGATCCGGAGGGATAAGATTCCGCTATACAGCGTGGATGCAGGCTTTATGCTGGATAAGCAGACAGGATACATAAAAATCAACCGTTTTTCCAAAACAACCTATGAAGAGTTCATGGTAAAACTGGATACACTCGTGCAAAAAGGCATGAAACGGCTGGTGCTGGATTTGCGTCAGAATCCGGGTGGATTCATGGAGCCTGCCATCGCTATCGCAGATGAATTTTTGGATGGAGATAAGACCATCGTATATACCGAAGGCAGAACCATGCCGAAGACGTATGAGAAAGCCCGTACATCAGGCCTTTTTGAGAACGGCTCGCTGGCGGTACTGATTGATGAGGGCTCTGCATCCGCGAGTGAGATTGTAAGCGGCGCGCTGCAGGACTGGGACAGAGGAATTATCATTGGCAGACGTTCATTTGGAAAAGGACTCGTACAGCAGGAATACCCATTGGGCGACGGCAGCTCGGTAAGGCTTACTGTTGCCAAATACTACACCCCCAGCGGGCGTAGCATACAGCGCCCATACGAAGACAATGTGAATGAATACTATGGAGATATCACCAAACGATTTCAAGATGGTGAGGTATTTAATCAGGACAGTATTAAGCAAAACGGGAAACTGATTTACAAAACATTGGTAAAGGGCAGAAAAGTATTTGGCGGCGGCGGTATCACTCCTGATATTTTCGTCCCACTCGATACAAGCATGTTAAATCCATTCGTAACGGAAGTATTCGGACAAAATCTGTTGCAGGAATTTTGCTACAATTATTACACTGAACACAAAACCGATTTTAATGCATTTGCAAATATAGATGCCTTCAAAAACAATTTTACCATTAATAATGACCTGTATGGCATTTTTGTTTCCTATTGCCTCAGTCATGGCGCGAATAAAGAAACCGTTTCCTACGCGGAAAAATCCAGAAATTACCTGAGCAACAAGATAAAAGCGTACATCGCCAAACAAAGATGGAAGAGCGACGGATTCTATAGCATATCAGCACTGGATGACAAGATGATACAACGTGCATTACAGGAACTGAAGTAACGCCTATTTTTTACGGAAGAAAATATTGATAGGAACCCCTGACAACGGGAATTGTTCCCGCATCCTGTTCTCCAGATAGTTCCGGTATGGTTCTCTTATAAAATCCGGATGATTGCAGAAAAAGGCGAAAGAAGGTGTCTTACTCGGCAACTGGGTGACGTATTTAATCTTGATATACTCGCCGCGGTAAGCAGGAGGTCCGTATTTTTCTATCTCAGCCAGCATCACTTCATTCAGCTTATGGGTTGGAATTTTTATCTGCTTGTTGTTATACACCTCCAAAACCTTATCCACCGCCTGATAGATACGTTGTTTTTCCAAAGCAGAAATAAATACAATTGGAACGTCGGTGAATGGCGCAATTTTCTCCTTGATTCTTTTCTCGAATTCTAAAATGGTTTTAGAATCCTTCTCAATGGCATCCCATTTATTGACGACAATCACCACTCCTTTTTTTCGTTGTTCAATGATACTGAAGATTTTTAAATCCTGCACTTCGATACCCACCGTTGCATCTATAATAAGAATACAGACATCCGCTTCCTCTATGGCTTTCACCGCGCGGATAACGGAATAAAATTCCAAATCTTCGTGTACTTTATTTTTCTTTCGGATTCCGGCTGTATCCACCAGCAGGAATTCTTTTCCGTATAAATTGTAGTGGGTATGAATGGAATCTCTGGTAGTGCCGGCTATATTTGTAACAATATTTCGCTCTTCACCTACCAATGCATTCAGCAAAGTAGATTTTCCCACGTTCGGCTGTCCGACAATGGTAATTTTTGGAAGGTCGGCATAGATATCTACCGCATTCTCCAGTTCTTCCGGAATCTGTTCGGTAATAAAATCTAGGATTTCGCCCGTACCGCTGCCACTCATGGAAGAAACACAGAACAGATTTTCAAAACCCAATCCGTAAAACTCATTCGCCTGATAGGAGCGCTCCGTATTATCCACTTTGTTGACCGCAATAATGACCGGTTTCTTTGTTTTGCGCAACTCCTGCGCCAATGCCTCATCCAGGTCGGTGATTCCGGTAGTCACATCCACCATAAACACCATAAGATTTGCTTCTTCTATAGCCAGCCGAACCTGTCTGCGTATCGCTTTTTCAAAGACATCTTCGGAATGCAGCACAAAACCGCCGGTATCGATGACATTGAAGGTTTTACCATTCCATTCGGTGATACCATATTGTCTGTCACGCGTCACCCCGCTGAAGTCATCGGTAATGGCTTTACGTTCTTCCAGCAAACGATTAAATAAAGTGGATTTTCCCACATTGGGGCGACCTATGATAGCAACTGTATATGACACGGTGATTGTATTTAAGAATTATAATTTTGATTTGGTGGGCAAAGGTACGCATTAACTGCCTGTTATTCACTTTAGTGCATTTACAACAATCTCATCATTACATTATTTCATTGTTGTATTATTACATTTTAGTAATCCCTGTAGCCGAACTTGCGCAACATACTTTCATTATTGCGCCAGTTGTCAGACACTTTCACGTGTGTTTCCAAAAATATTTTCTTGCCGAAGAATTTTTCCAGATCCAGACGCGCCTGAGTACCCACTTTTTTGAGCATTTCTCCGTTTTTACCAATGAGTATCGGCTTCTGACTCTCGCGCTCCACGTATATTTCTGCGGAAATCTTAATAATGTCACCATCTTCCATGAAATAATTGCAAACCACTTCACAACTATAGGGTATTTCCTGTTTGTAATTCAGCAGGATTTTTTCACGGATTACCTCCGTCACAAAAAAGCGTTCCGGCCGGTCGGTTATTTCATCCTTATCAAAATAAGGCGGACTTTCCGGCAGATGATCAATCAGGCCTTTCATCAGTTTTTCCAGATTCCAGTTGAACTTGGCTGAAAACGGCATCACCAATGCTTGCGGGAAATCCGACTCCCAAAGTTGGCTTTCCTGTTCCACCTCATCATGCTCGGCGATATCCATTTTATTAAGCAATAAAATGACCGGAACATTCATCTTCTTAATTTTTTCATATTCCTCCGGCTGTTTTTCCGGTTTATCGCCGATTTGCACCATATAGATAAAGGCATCCGCATCTTCCAGAGAAGTGCGTACAAAATCCATCATGGATTCCTGCATCTTGTAAGTCGGTTTGATGATACCCGGCAAATCGGAAAAGATCATTTGAAAATCCTCCCCGTTCACGATTCCGAGAATCCGGTGGCGGGTGGTTTGCGCTTTAGAGGTGATGATAGAAAGCCGCTCTCCGACGAGCGCATTCATGAGTGTGGACTTGCCAACGTTTGGCTTGCCCAGGATATTCACATAGCCTGCTTTATGGTTCATAGTAGATGGTCTAAATTTTTTATAAAAAAATCCTGCAAATCAATGCAATGATAAATTTACTCAAAATTAATGTGGATATGCAAATAAAAGAATGTAATTTTGCGGTACATCGCGGGATGGAGCAGTTGGTAGCTCGTCGGGCTCATAACCCGAAGGTCATAGGTTCGAGTCCTGTTCCCGCTACACCGTTAAGAGGTTTCCATCAGGAAACCTCTTTTTTTATAAATCCTTCATCATGTTTGTCTTGTATGTTTTACATTCCGAAATTTTCGACAAAATTTACATTGGGTTCACCTCCAATATCGAAAACAGGTTGTTATCTCACAATGTATTAGCTAAAAAAGGATGGACAATTAAATTCAGACCTTGGAAATTAATTCATACCGAATCTTTTAATAATAAGCTTGATGCAATGCACAGAGAAAAACAGTTAAAATCCGCTCAGGGGAGAATCTTTATTCGTGGTCTTTTAAAATAACAGATACATCGGGCTCATATCCGCCGAATGGCGGACATAGGTTCGAGTCCTGTTCCCGCTACACTGTTAAGAGGTTTCCTTCAGGAAACCTCTTTTTTTTATAAATCCTTCATCATGTTTGTCGTGTATGTTTTACATTCCGAAGTTTTCGACAAAATTTACATTGGGTTCACCTCCAATATCGAAAAAAGGTTGTTATCTCATTTCGAGTCAAATTTGAATTACAAAAAACGGTTCTCCAATGGAGAACCGTTTTTCTTAACTGCATTCCCGCTTTTGCGGGAATGTAATTCATACCGAATCTTTTAATAATAAGCTTGATGCAATGCACAGAGAAAAACAGTTAAAATCCGCTCAGGGGAGAATCTTTATTCGTGGTCTTTTAAAATAACAGATACATCGGGCTCATATCCGCCGAATGGCGGACATAGGTTCGAGTCCTGTTCCCGCTACACTGTTAAGAGGTTTCCTTCAGGAAACCTCTTTTTTTTATAAATCCTTCATCATGTTTGTCGTGTATGTTTTACATTCCGAAGTTTTCGACAAAATTTACATTGGGTTCACCTCCAATATCGAAAACAGGTTGTTATCTCACAATGTATTAGCTAAAAAAGGATGGACAATTAAATTCAGACCTTGGAAATTAATTCATACCGAATCTTTTAATAATAAGCTTGATGCAATGCACAGAGAAAAACAGTTAAAATCCGCTCAGGGGAGAATCTTTATTCGTGGTCTTTTAAAATAACAGATACATCGGGCTCATATCCGCCGAATGGCGGACATAGGTTCGAGTCCTGTTCCCGCTACACTGTTAAGAGGTTTCCTTCAGGAAACCTCTTTTTTTTATAAATCCTTCATCATGTTTGTCGTGTATGTTTTACATTCCGAAGTTTTCGACAAAATTTACATTGGGTTCACCTCCAATATCGAAAAAAGGTTGTTATCTCATTTCGAGTCAAATTTGAATTACAAAAAACGGTTCTCCAATGGAGAACCGTTTTTCTTAACTGCATTCCCGCTTTTGCGGGAATGACCTTTTCTTCTGAATATTTTTTAGAATCTTTCCAACTGACTGAAGAAGAAGTTTCCTTCTATCGCTGCATTTTCGTCGGAATCAGAACCGTGAACTGCATTTTCACCAATAGACTTGGCAAAGCGCTTACGGATGGTACCCTCTTCTGCCTGTGCAGGGTTGGTAGCACCAATCAGTTTACGGAAATCATCCACAGCATTATCTTTCTCCAGGATAGCCGCTACGATTGGGCCTCTGCTCATAAACTCCACCAGTTCGCCGTAAAAAGGACGTTCTTTGTGCACTTCATAAAATTTTCCGGCTTGTTCTTCGGACAGTTTTGTGTATTTCATAGCTACAATCCTGAATCCGGCTTCAGTCATCATTGCCAGGATAGAGCCTGTGTTATTCGCTTCCACCGCATCGGGTTTAATCATCGTAAAAGTTCTGTTGGTTGCCATTTGCATTTTTTTTGCGAAAATAGGTATTAGTTATAAGTTATTGGTTATTAGTTAAAAGATTTACCATTACTTAACGTAAATCTGTATTCATCCGTATATTTTGCAGGATTTTTGGGGTACCCGGATAATTGTCCGTATTGGATGAATAGCCCCTTCATGTATATTTTACTTTCAGTTTCACGCTCACTTTAGTATCTTTGAACGGATGGAAAAAATAGCTGCACTTATTGAATTCTTACAGACGCCCCGAAATATTGTCATCACCACACACCAGAAGCCGGATGGCGATGCAATGGGTTCTTCTCTGGCGTTGTATAATTTTTTCCAGCCCCTTGGACACAATGTGCGTGTCATTTCCCCGACGGAATTTCCGGCATATTTCGGTTATTTACCCGGCTGCGAAGAAGTGTGGAATTACCTCGAAAATCCCAATCTGAGCCAGATTGCCGTTGCGGAAGCAGATATCATCTTCTGTCTTGATTTCAACGACTTATCACGTATAGAACCGCTCGATATCTATATTAAAGAAAATACAAAAGCAAAAATCATATTGATAGACCACCATCTCTATCCGAAAGAGTTTGCCCATTTTGTATTGCACGACCTGAAAGCCTGTTCCACCTGTGAATTGGTTTACCGCTTTCTTCAGCTTTTCGCCTCGGGATATACACCCACCAAAGAAGTGGCGGAATGCATTTACACCGGAATACTGACGGATACCGCCAGCTTTTCAAATGGAGCCACCAATAAGAATGCACTGGTCATCACGGCACACCTGCTCGACTGTGGGCTGAACATCATTCAGGTGCAGGAGCAACTGAACCAGAACGGTCGCGAAGAGAAACTACGTTTCTTAGGCAATGCCCTTTTCCGCAATATGATTATCCGTGAAGATATAGGTATTGGAATCATTGTGGTGGACAAAAAAGATGCCTACCGGTTCAATTTACAAACCGGCGATACGGAAGGGTTAGTAAACTATCCGCTGACGATAAAAAATGTGAAGGTAGCCATACTGATTAAACAGGAACCAAAAATCATCAAGTTGTCCTTTAGAAGCAAAGGTGATTTTTCGGTGGAAAGAATTTGTCGGGAACATTTTGAAGGCGGCGGACACCGCAATGCTTCCGGCGGAAGGTCTTTTCTTACCATAGAACAAACAATCGACAAGATTATAGCTATTTTCGAAAAAGAGCATCTTGTCGAAGCGCAACAATAAACAGCAGAAAGCCATCCTTTCCGGATGGCTTTCAATATATTCAATTCTACCATTTCGCTACCGCTTCTTTATCCTGTCTTTTCCTACCACTTCATCCCAGCCGGAAGAATAGCCATCGTACCTGATTTTGTATAATTCCTCCCCTTTTATTTCTAAAACAGATGCCGGAAACCAACTATTGTTCCAGAACACCTGCACTAAATCACCCACCTTGAACGTATTTACTTTTTCCGGTGGTGTAATAGTCTCTGTTTTTGTATTGATTACCGTATCCTTAATCGTTCTGTTGATGACAACGGCAGGCTGTGAAAAAAACCATGGTTTTAGATAAAATACGGCTTTTTAAGTCGGTACAATTTTACTACACCTCTATAATTCGTTTTTAGACTACCCATTTTTTTTCACTATATTTTTTGCCAAAATAATTCTCGCGCCAAATCGCTTCTATTTGCCTCATAATACCAGCAAATAATATAGGTTTCGAATATTCAGGTTTCCAGTTTTTGATTTTTGCAATCAATTTTTCGACACCTACTATCTTGAAGCACCGTTTCATATTATACACCAACATAATCAACGAATATTCGCCGTTGACTTTCTCCAACCCTTTTAAATCTGTGTAATAATAATTCCATTTTCGCTTTATCGTGCCAAAGATATGTTCGTTTATTTCTTGTCGTTTGCGGTACAATGCTGCGTTATTTTTATAGTTCCTGTTATTGATTTCCACTGCTTCGGCATATTGACTGCGGTCAAGCTCTCTGCCTCCTTTTTGACGCCCGGTGCAAAGGGATTTTACTGCGCATGCTTTGCATTTCGGCGTTCTGTATTTTTTAAACAGATAGCTATCCCGTTCTCTCGTCTTTTTGTGCCAGGTGCCTTTCGTATATAGCGTTTCGCCTTGCGGACATTTGTACGTATCTGTAGATTTATCGTACGTAAATTGCGTAACCATATACGCCGCTGTCGTGCCGTATTCATTGCTGTTTACAAGTTCCGGCGCTGCTACTATCGTCGTGATATTGGCTTGCTGGCACTGCTGGAGTTGTCCGCCGTTATGGTAGCCCTTATCTACCAAAGCCGTGTACGTATCTACTTGCAAATTTGCCTTCGCTTCTTTCGCTATTGCACTCAAGGCATTGCGGTCATTCTTGTTTATCGTATGTGTAGCCACTACTAAATTATGTTGGTCATCCACCGCCGCCTGTACATTGTACGCCACTTCTACCACTTGTCCCTGTACCAGCAACGCTCGCGCATCCCCATCCGTTACGCTGATTTGCGTATCGCCGATTTCGGCTAACTTTTCCTGCAAGTGTTCATAGTAGATCTTATTGGTTTTTAGTCGCTCTATTTTCTTTGCAACATCACTCACTTTTATCGCCTCTTCCTGCAAATCATTTTCTGCCAAGGCATTTAAATATTCATTGGTTTTTGTTTCTATGTAACACATATGACGTTCCAGTTTCTTGGCACTGAAGTTTTGCTTCTTGCTGTTGTGTGCCCGCACTTTGGTGCCATCTATCGCTATCGTTTCACCTCGCACCAGTTGTTCTTCTTTCAAAAAGGAAACAAATAATTTGAACGTATTCCTAAGTGCATTGGCATTGTCTTTCCTGAAATCGCAGATGCTGTGGTAGTTGGGTTGCAGTCGCACGCACAGCCATTGTAGCTCTATATTTCTAACGCATTCTTTAGCTAAGCGGCGGCTGGAGCGGATGCCATTGAGGTAACCATATAAATAAATTTTAAGAAACAGCCTGGCTTCAAAACCCGGGCGACCTTCCTGTTTTATGGCGCGTGGCTGAAAACCTAGCCGTTCCAGTTCAATATGCTCCACAAAGGCGTCGATAAAACGAACCGGATGGTCTCGCTCTATCATTTCTTCCAGACAGCCAACCTCCAACTGATGACGATGATGCGATGAAATAACCTGCATAGTATAATTTACTCCGCTAAAATATTTGTTCTTCTTCTTTTTTATATTTATTTTTATAAACAGATTGTGTGGCTTTTTTCACAGTCTGACGGTATCGCGTTTGATTTTAAAGATGGTATCACGCAGCGTTTTAGAAATGGAAATGGTATCACGCTTGTAGCTGAACACCGTATCCCTTTTTGTTCTGGATATGGTAATGGTATCTCTTTTATACACATACACCGTATCTTTTTTTCTTTGCGTAATTAAGACAGTATCTATGATTGTTTTATAAATCGTATCCTCTTTTAACGTTTCTATGGTTTTGGTGGATGCCTTAGTGATATATACGGTGTCCGTTTTATATTTAGTTAGATAGACTGTATCCCGGACAGGTTTAGGATTTACATTATCGACAAATACAATATCTTTTTCCTTCACTAATTTATCTTTGTAGTATTTGTCATCAAAATGAACCAGATACTGTCCGTCTTTTGTGCCAATCAGCGTTCCTGATATCCAGCTTCCAAAATCCAGCACCTTTACTTTGCTGCCGGTTTTTTGGGCGGATAAATCAAGAACCAGGATAAATAAAATGGAAAATAATAACAGATTTTTTTTCATAGATTTGATTTTATTGTTATAAATGTAACAAATACGTTCTGTAATAAAAAGATAAGCCGTATTAATAATGAAAATTAACGTATATCATCCAAACCGGTTTTTTTCCTACCTTTACAAAATATGACACGCCTATCGGTCAACCTCAATAAAATAGCGCTTATCCGAAACTCAAGAGGCAGCAATTACCCTGATTTGATTCAGGTGGCTAAGGATTGTGAGCGTTTCGGTGCACAGGGTATTACGGTGCACCCCCGCCCGGATGAGCGTCACTGTAAGTTTTCGGACCTGCAGCCGTTGAAAGAGGTATGTACCACAGAATTCAATATTGAAGGCTATCCGAATGAACACTTCATGCAGGAAGTGCTGAAAGTGAAACCGCATCAGTGCACACTGGTACCCGACGACCCAAATCAGATTACTTCTGACCATGGCTGGGATACACTGAAGCATGCTGCTTTTTTGTCAGAACGCATTGCGGAACTCAACCGAAACCATATCCGTGTTTCCTTGTTCATAGACCCGGTTGCCAATTTGATTGAAGGCGCGGCAAAAGCCGGAGCAGACCGGATTGAATATTATACAGGTCCTTACGCCAAACAATATCCAACCAATCCCCAATTGGCCATTCAGCAAATGAAAGACACCTGCACAATAGCCATTCAAACAGGATTAGGTAT
The DNA here is from genome assembly GCA_046329865.1 of Chitinophagales bacterium. Classification (GTDB taxonomy): domain Bacteria; phylum Bacteroidota; class Bacteroidia; order Chitinophagales; family JADIYW01; genus JADJSS01. The sequence continues at coordinate 173,734 of JAXLTW010000003.1, forward strand.
CAACGCAGGTCATGATCTGAATCTGGATAATTTAAAATACCTGAAAGAAAACCTGCCACAACTGGACGAAGTATCTATCGGGCATGCGCTGATTTGTGATGCCATTTATCTCGGCCTCGAAAACACCATCCGACTCTACCTGAACCGGCTGCAATAATTCATCTTAGTTTTTGGAAACTTGCTGCAACGAATCATACACTTTTTTGAGGGAATCGATGTTGGCTTTCAATAGCGTGGAATCGTGTGAGAGCCGGAATTCATTGGAAAGGATTGTATAAAACTCATCGGCAGTGACGGTATCCGCCGATTTCGATGTATCCGCCAACGGCACTTGTACCTGTAGTGCATTGCGTTTGCGCTCTCTTTCATTCAACTCCTGCCGGGCTTCAAACAACAAATAGACAACTGTCAGCAAAAACAAAACAAATAAAACAATACGTAGTCCCGGAAATGGCACATCCCCTGTAGAAGCAGGAGCCACGGGCTGTTTGGGAACATAAGTAGGATTGCGTCTGTATTTGTCTTTCAGGGATTCCTGCGGCAGTTTGTTCAGGTAAATATCATTCAGCGATTCGTTGTAGGCAGCATGGTACAGGATTCTCTTGTGTTCATTGGACAATATCTCGTAGGCTTCGTTAATAGCCAGAAATTGCCGTTCCGCATTTTTATCTCCCGCATTCTTATCCGGATGATACAATAATGCCAGCCTTCGGAAGGCCGCCTTGATTTCCGAAGACGGAGCGCCAAACCGCAATCCAAGCACCTTGTAATAGTCTATCATCCCATCGGTAAAATAAATAAAATATGATGGAATGTACGCAAAAAAATGACAAATCTTCAAGAACACAACTCCTGCTTTCCACTTCAGTAATGTAAATCGTTTTTATTAATTTTATCTTGTACATTAAACAATTAACTATGATAAACAGGGCAGCAGTATATTTATGGATAGTATGTCTTGCAGGTTGTAATGCGGCAAATACCGGGCAGGACAAAACCAAAAACAAACACCTGGAAAGTACAGATAATATAGCTTCAAACGATACCATGCCCAAAGTGACGGGTATCGGCGGCATCTTCTTTTTTTCTGATGATCCGCAAAAAACGAAGAAATGGTATGCTGAAAACCTGGGGCTTGAAGTCAATGAATGGGGTTCCAGTTTTGAATTCAGAAACGCCAATCGTCCCGATGAAATCAACTATCTGGAGTGGAGTCCGTTTAAGACAGGAAGCACCTATTTTGCTCCGTCAAAAAAGGATTTTATGATTAATTACAGGGTTCAGCATATTGAAAAACTGGTAAACAGGTTGAAGTCAAATGGTGTAACGATTGTAGATACTATCGAAACATTTGAATACGGAAAATTTGTCCATATAATGGATGCTGATGGCAATAAGCTGGAACTATGGGAACCTGTTGACAGCGTGTTTACGAGGATGGGAGGCAAAACGACAAAATAACAGTTATATTTAACCATTATGAGATTTACCTTATGAAGAAAAGTGATATCCACCCCATGCCAGAATTCTTTGACCGGTATATCAATCTGGTGGAAGAAGATGATTTACTGGAAGCCTTGAAGAATGCACAGCGTGCAATAGAACAACTGGACAAAGACAAACTCCGTAAAATAGGAAGCAAAGTATATGCACCCGGAAAATGGACAGTCAACGACATCTTTCAGCATATCATCGACAACGAGCGAATACAGTCGTACCGTGCCTTGTGGTTTGCCCGCGGAGATACCCATGAATTGCCCGGTTATGATGAAAACAACTTCGCAGCCAATGCACGAACCGACAATCGTACACTGGACGAAATGATAGAGGAACTGCTGACGGTGCGAAAATCCACCATCCAGCTCTTCAGTAGCCTGGAACCGGATGCCTTAAAGCGAGTAGGAACCTGTTTCAGCCGGAGCGTACCTGTAATTGGATTAGGATTTATGTTAGCCGGCCATCAGATACATCATCTCCGTGTACTGAAAGAACGCTACGAACCGCTGGCAGATAAATAATCCTTGTAAATAGATAAAAAAATGCTCCGGGTTACCGGAGCATTACTATATTAGATGGATTATTTTATAAAAAAGGCAAGTTACTTACAGCGCACCGCTCAACCGACTACCTTTGCTGCCTTCCGACCCTGGAGGATTTGCCAGGAGCTGGTCGTATAAGACTTGCCCGGCTGCAAAGGTACGCATAAATTCAGCATTCTAACTTAAAAATTAGGTTAAATTAACTTCGTTTATCAATACACACGTCTGACCTTTTTTGCTTTTCCCTTTTTCCTTCTTACTTTTATGCCATGACTGACATTAATTTTAACCTGAATGAAGATAAGATGCGGATAGCAGTGGACGAACTCAAAGCCAAACTGCAAAAGATATATCTCGGTGGCGGACAGAAGAAAATAGACTCCGAACACAAGAAAGGCAAAATGACTGCCCGCGAACGCATTCAGTACCTGATTGATAAGAATTCCTATTTTTTAGAAATCGGCGCACTAGCGGGTGAAGACATGTACAAGGAAGAGGGCGGCTGTCCAAGCGGCGGCGTTGTGACGGGCATCGGTTATGTTTCAGGAAGGCAGTGCATGATTGTTGCCAATGATGCCACCGTTAAAGCCGGAGCCTGGTTTCCCATTACCGGAAAGAAAAACCTGCGTGCACAGGAAATTGCCCTCGAAAACCGGTTACCCGTAATTTATCTGGTGGACAGCGCCGGTGTTTTCCTGCCCATGCAGGATGAAATATTCCCCGATAAAGAAAACTTCGGACGCATTTTCAGGAACAACGCAAAGATGTCGGCGATGGGTATCCCTCAGATTTCTGCCATCATGGGCAGTTGTGTAGCGGGCGGTGCCTATCTGCCCATTATGAGCGATGAAAGCCTGATTGTGGAAGGTACCGGAAGTATTTTTTTAGCTGGCCCTTATCTCGTTAAAGCCGCCATTGGCGAAAACGTAGACAAAGAGACATTAGGCGGCGCCGAAACCCAGACCGCATTGAGCGGCGTTTGCGATTACAAAGTAAAAGACGACAAGGAATGTCTGGATACCATCAAAAAGCTGATGGATAAATATGGCAAATTTGAAACTGCCGGCTTTGACCGCGTCAAAGCAAAAAAACCGAAAGCACAGGAGAAAGACATCTATGGCATTTATACGTTTGCATCTGCAAAGCCATACGATGTTAGGGAAATCATTAAACGCCTTACCGACGATTCAGACTATACCGAATACAAGGAAGATTATGGCCAAACCATTGTATGTGCTTATGCGCGCATCGACGGTTGGAGCGTGGGCATCGTTGCCAACCAACGTTCTGTTGTAAAAAGTAAAAAAGGTGAAGTACAGATTGGCGGTGTCATCTATTCTGATTCTGCAGACAAGGCCGCACGATTTATTATGTTGTGTAACCAAAAAAAGATACCACTGGTCTTTTTACAGGATGTAACCGGTTTTATGGTGGGCAGCAGAAGCGAACATGGCGGCATCATCAAAGACGGTGCGAAACTGGTGAATGCCGTTTCCAATTCTACGGTTCCCAAATTTACGATCATTACCGGCAACTCCTACGGAGCGGGCAATTACGCTATGTGCGGCAAAGCCTATGACCCAAGGCTGATTGCATCATGGCCCTCCGCAAAAATAGCAGTGATGGGCGGCGATCAGGCGGCCAACACTATCCTGCAAATACAGGTAGGGGCTCTGGAGGCTAAAGGCCAACAACTCAGCGATGAAGAGAAAAATAAAATTCTAAAAGAAATCAAAGATCATTACAATAAAACCACTACTCCTTATTACGCTGCCGCCCGTTTGTGGGTGGATGCGGTAATTGATCCGCTAGAAACCAGACAATGGATTTCGGTAGGAATAGAAGCCGCCAACAATGCACCGGTAGAAAAATTTAATGTAGGAGTGTTGCAAACATAGTATTCCGCTTTTTAACTCATTCAAAAAACTAATTATTCATGAAGAAATTCCTCTTATTGCTGCTTGTCCCCGTATTGGTGTACTCTTGTAAGAAATCTGAAGTAGAACAAGCCAGAATAGACAAACAAATCTTGTTAAAACACATTGCAGACAGCAGCCTGGTGGTTGACTCCACCACATCCGGATTGTATTACTCAATCGCAGATTCAGGAACCGGCGTTACGCCGACAACAACCTCTTATCTTACAATTTACTACAAGGGTTATTATACCAACGGTACTATTTTTGACCAAAACCCCGCCGGACTTCCAATCAGCGGATTCCTGGGAGGTTTTATTCCCGGATGGATTGAAGGTGTTCCAAAAATCAAGAAAGGTGGTAAAATCAAATTATTGATTCCTTCCGCGTTGGCTTACGGCACAGCCGGATTTGCTTCTATTCCGCCTAATACAGTACTGATATTCGATATTGAATTGATTGACGTACGGTAATAACATCCATATGACATGACGAAGCGAATCACGGTATATGATGGTATTTTCATACTGCTGATTGCTTTCATTTGTCATGCGTTATTTTCCAGATATGGATTTAATCCAACGGATGAAGGCTTTGTTTTATCTGCCACCAACCGGGTGATGCACGGGCAAATCCCCCATGTGGATTTTTCCTCGGTACGTCCGTTGGGGTATGCCTATCTCCATATCCCTGAGCTGCTGCTTTCCAAAAAATATTTCTTCCTTATCTCCCGTTTTGTGTTCTGGCTGGAACAGGCACTTATAGCATTTTTATGGGTTAGATTCCTGCTAAAATCCATCCCGACCTCTGTTTCATTGACGAGCAAGTATCTGCTAATTATTGTCACGTTGATTTTTAATGTGCATTACTTTCCTTGTTCCGTATTGCATACGATTGACGGCCTCCTGATGTGTTTAATTGGCATCAATTTAATCCATTCATCCAGAAAGTATGCGGTTGTTGGATTTTTCTTTATCGGTTATGCAGCATTATGCAAGCAGAATTACCTGATTATGCTACCGCTGACGCTAATTTTATCCGGAAGAAGTAAAGCGACCTTAAACCTGTCGATCGGCTTGTTACCTATTGTTTTGTACCTGCTTTTTATCATCCTGAATGGCGGCTGGAATGATTTAACCACACAACTTGGAAGTCATAATGAGTTAGTAAACACAGGCATTCTGCCCTACAGCAACAGCCGGCTGTTTTATTTGTCGATTTTCGTGGTATTCATTGTTTCATACATCGACAATAAATGGGTGAAGATTTCCTATATCTCTGCCGTTTTTGCAGTTTGTTTGTATGCCCTGTTGACCTATACCTATCACGAAAAATACAGTTTCTTTGTCTTTGGCAGCGTGTTGGGGATGCTGATATTCCAGCTTTTCAAAAAGCGTTTTACGTACATCAAACCGCTCATCGTTTGTTGTTACTGGCCTGGTGCGTTCTCATTTCCGTTGGATATAATTCACCGGCTTTATTTTTAGGAGGATGCCTATCACTGGGCTTACACCTGATGTTTTCAGAACCTACAGATATTGCTTTTGGGCAAAAATCCGTAAGGCTGATTCTGCTACTTGCCTCACTCATCACTTTTTATCACACACGAACAAGCATCATTTACAGAGATGCTCCGAAAGCAAGTTTGAATTACCGTTTAGATGGTATCGTGGAAGGCGCTACGGGCATTTATACCAATAAGAATACATTTGCCGTTTTGAAAGAGCTGGATTCTTTAAAGCGCAATATCCCGGATTTAATTGCATTACCGGACTTTACGGCTTGTTCCATTCTGCACTCCAACACGTCCATTATCAAAACAGAATGGCCAAATAAAACAGAAGTTCCCACTAAAAAAATTCTGCAGAAAGTAATTCATGAATTAATGGAAGATAAGTCTGTAGTCATTGCTGTACCAAAATACAATACCGCTTTTCTATCCATTGGCTGGTATGAAGTTGAACGCGGAATACCCGGCAAATATCTGCTCATGGATTACATATATGCCAACTATGTCCGATACACATCCGGCGTGTATTTTGATATCTACAAAAGAAAGTGAGCTATTCGCCCCAACGGTAGGTAGCATTCTCCATTCCGCATAAATCAATCACGCGATCCACCACTGTTGCAGCGAGCTGTTCGAAGTCGTTTGGTTTACTGTAAAAACTGGGTGTTGCAGGGCATATGATTCCACCGGCTTCTGTAACCAGTTTCATGTTGTTAATATGAATCAGATTATACGGTGTATCACGCACCACTAAAATCAATTTCCTGCGTTCTTTCAATACCACATCTGCCGCTCTTGTCGTCAGGTCATTGGAAATGCCGCCAGCGATTCTGCCTAAAGTACCCATTGAACAGGGACAAATAATCATCGTATCATAACGGGCACTGCCGGATGCAAACGGCGCTGAAAAATCGTTTTTATCATAAAAATCAAAGGGATACTGCCTGTAATCATCGTTTCCCAACTCATATTTCCAGACCTCTTTTGCATTATCGGACAGTACAACACCAACATTTGAAAGTGCATCCTTTATTCCTAAAAGCTTATCAAACAATACCTTAGCATATATCGCACCACTGGCACCGGAAACGGAAACAACTATTTTTCTTTTCATTTAGTATTTTATAACAGATTAAAGGTGCAAATTATTCCCTAAATTTACCATTCCAGTAAGTTGGTATTAAATTTGTAATACCTCTGTAAAATAACAAAATTTGATGGAAATAGTTAAAACAAACAAAAACAAATCTGACTGTTTCCTTCAAAAAATAAAGTACATCAAGTCATGAAAACAATAACAAACAAATGGTTCTTACTGATGATTTTTGCTGCGTTTATGACAGGTCATGCAGAAGCGAAAATCAGAAGAGCCCCTTTTTCACAAGCAGAGATAAACTGGACTACGATTGATAAAGCCGTTGACGCAGCAAAAAGCAGCAACAAAAAATTCATTTTGGTAGATTTATATACCGACTGGTGCGGATGGTGTAAAAAGATGGATGAAAATACACTCACAGATCCGGGCATCGTTGCCAGTTTGAATGATAATTTTACGGCAGTAAAATTCAACGCGGAAATAAAAGAACCGGTCGAATTCAACGGAAAATCATATTCTTTTACCAAAACAGGTTCGAGAGGCGCCAACCAGCTAGCATTAGACCTCGGCACAGTAGGCGGAAAATTAGGCTATCCTACATTGGTGGTATTGGATGCAAATGGCAATAGATTACAGACATTTCCCGGTTACAAGGATGTGGAAACACTGAATACCATTATCAATTATTTCAGAACCGGCGTTTACAAAACCATGGATTTTCAACAATTTCAATCAGGACAATAAATAACGATTTTCATATGAGAGTTTCGACCATTTCGACTATGCTGTTTTTTTTGATCATCTTAGTTTTTGCAAACCATTCGTTTAGCACTGACAACAAACCTAAAACAACCACTACTACTAAGCCGGTAACCAAACCGGCAACTACCAAAACAAAAACTGCTGTAACAACGGTAACCAATCCGGAAGTTTCGAAAAAAATAAAGTGGCTGACCTGGGAAGAGATGGTCGAATTGAATGCAAAGAATCCTAAGAAAATCTTCATCGATTTCTATACATCCTGGTGTGGCTGGTGCAAAGTAATGGACAAAAATACATTTGAAGACACCATCATTGCACAAATGATGATGAAAGATTTTTATTGTGTAAAGTTTGACGCGGAAAGAAAAGAAGATATCCAGTTTCAGGACAGGACATGGAAATTTGTACCCGGTGGCAGAAGCGGTTACCATGAACTGGCAGCCTATTTTATGCAGGGACAACTCTCCTATCCCACTTTTTGTGTCTTAAACTATAAATACGAATTGATTACTCCGTTGAAAGGATACATCAATGTTCCTCAATTTGAGCCTATCATCAGCTATTTAGCACAGGATTTCTGGATGCCCTCCAAAGGAAAAAACCTGGACGAATATAAAGCGACTTATGTAAGTCCAAGAACAACTCCCTGGGTGCAACCCCAATAGCTGTGAGGGAAATGAATTGAATCCATTATTTATAAACTATTGATATAGTTTTTATACCAACCGATGAAATCACTTATTGCCGTTTGCACATTGTTGTTCATCCTTCCCGGATGCAAAACGCCCCATGCCACCCAAAGCACCAACAAACTGCAGCCGGTTAAGTTAGACGCACCACTGAGCACCGATAAATCCTTGCTTTGGCAAATTTCCGGAAACGGCCTGAAACAGGCATCTTATCTGTTTGGCACTATTCACCTCATCGACCAGGACCGCTATTTTTTAGGTAAAAACACCTTGAAAAAACTTCAAAAAAGTCAGGAGCTTATCATGGAACTCGATATGGAAAACATCGATGTTCTCGAACTGGCAAAATCAAGCATATTGGAAAAAGGCACTACCGTAAAAAATTACATGAGCGATTCGGACTATGTTGTTTTGCAGCAATTCATGGAAGACTCTATCGGGATTACCAAATACAATTTTGAAAACGGTTATGCCAAATTCAAGCCTTTTTACCTGGAGCAATTGTTATTTACGAAATACATGGGACAACGAAATGAGTCTTATGAAATCAACCTTAAAAAAATCGCTCAGGATAAAAACATCCCTGTCAGCGGATTGGAAACCTATGATGAGCAACTCAAATTTTTAGACGAGATTCCATTGGAGACACAGTTAAAAAGCCTCATCACCACCATAAAAAACTATAAAGCTGAAACAGAGGAACTGGAAAAACTTATTCATCTGTACACCCAACAAGACCTGCCTGGGTTGTCAAAAGCATTTGAAGAGGAACAGGACAGAAATTTGCTGGAGAAACTCCTGGACAAACGAAACAAAAACTGGGTTCCGCAAATCATGGAATTAATTCAGGAAAAAGCATGCTTTTTCGCCGTTGGTGCCGGCCATTTGGGAGGCGACCACGGCATTATACAATTGCTTCAAGACCGGGGCTACACCGTTCAGCCTGTTTCTGCTGATTAATAATTGACACTTAACAAAGAACGATGGACAATTTTGTATTTTTGTCAGTCAATTCATTATCAAAAGTTCACCGTTCGATATGCAAGAACTTCCTAAAAATATAAACCACACTCAGATTGAAGAGAAATGGTACCGCCATTGGCTCGATAAAAAATATTTCCATTCCGAACCGGATGAACGGGAACCCTATACCATTGTCATTCCGCCGCCCAATGTAACCGGCGTATTGCACATGGGACACATGCTCAACAACACCATACAGGATATCTTAATCAGGCGTGCGCGCATGCAGGGCAAGAATGCCTGCTGGGTGCCCGGCACCGACCATGCCTCTATTGCAACCGAAGCCAAGGTAGTGAACCTGCTCAAAGAACAGGGCATCAGCAAGAAAGATATTTCCCGGGAGGAATTTTTGAAACATGCCTGGGAATGGAAAGAGAAATACGGCGGCATCATTTTGAAACAGCTGGAGAAACTGGGTGCTTCCTGCGACTGGGACAGAACCCGCTTCACGATGGAAGCGGATTTGAGCGAAGCTGTAATCGACGTATTCATCGATTTATATAACAAAGGAAAAATTTACCGCGGCGTGCGCATGGTCAACTGGGATCCGAAAGGGTTGACAGCCGTTTCCGACGAAGAAGTGATACACAAGGAAGTGAACTCAAAACTTTTCTATGTACGCTATAAAATTGAAAACACCGACGATGATTATATTACGGTAGCCACCACGCGTCCTGAAACAATTCTGGGTGATACAGCCATCTGTGTCCATCCGGAAGACGAACGCTACCGGCACCTGAAAGGAAAGTCGGCGATAGTACCGTTAATCAATCGCACAGTACCGATTATTTTTGACGACTACATCGATATCGAATTTGGAACCGGCGCACTGAAGGTTACACCGGCACACGATATCAACGACTATAATCTCGGCATCAAACACCACCTTGAGGTCATCGACGTATTGAATGACGATGGCACCATGAGCGAAAAAGCGCAGTTGTATGTGGGTGAAGACCGGTTTTCCGTACGAAAAAAAATTGCCGCCGAACTGGAAGAAAAAGGTCATCTCGTAAAAGTGGAAGACATCAAAAACAAGGTCGGCTATTCCGAAAGAACCGACGCGGTGATCGAGCCTAAATTGTCCATGCAGTGGTTTTTGAAAATGGATGAATTATCCAAACCGGCATTGGAAAATGTGATGAACGATACGATCCAACTCATTCCGGAAAAATTCAAGAATACCTACCGACACTGGATGGAAAACGTTCACGACTGGTGTATCTCCAGACAGTTATGGTGGGGACACCGAATTCCGGCCTGGTACGATGAAAAGGGAAATAATGTAGTGGTGGCAAAAACAAAAGCTGAAGCGATAACCGCCTATCAGGAAAAATTCTCAACTCCCAACTCAGCAATTCCAAATCTGATTCAGGACGAAGATGTACTGGACACGTGGTTTTCTTCCTGGCTCTGGCCGATCAGTGTATTTGACGGATTCAAAAACCCGGATGGCAAAGATATCAACTACTATTATCCGACCAATGATTTGGTGACGGCGCCGGAGATTTTGTTCTTCTGGGTTGCGCGAATGATTATTGCCGGTTATGAGTACCGCAATGAAAAACCATTTTCTAATGTATACCTGACGGGTATTGTTCGCGACAAACAAGGACGCAAAATGTCTAAATCACTGGGCAACTCTCCTGACCCGCTCGATTTAATAGAGAAATATTCTGCCGACGGCGTGCGTACCGGTATGCTGTTCTGCTCGCCGGCCGGCAACGATTTGCCGTTTGACGAAAAACTGTGTGAACAAGGCAGAAATTTCACCAATAAAATATGGAATGCCCTGCGCCTGGTAAAAGGATGGGAAACGGATGACACCAAGGCATCCGCTAACGAAGCCGTATTCAACTGGTTTGACAATAAGCTGGAACAACTGAAAGAAAATCTCGAAAAATCATATCAATCCTACCGCATTTCAGAAGCATTGATTGATTTGTACAAATTCATCTGGGATGATTTCTGCTCATGGTACCTGGAGTTCATAAAACCGCCTTTCGGAGAAAAGACAGACCCTGTATCCTATCAAAAAACCATTGGCTATTTTGAGGAACTGATGAAATTACTGCATCCGTTCATGCCATTTATTACAGAAGAGGTATATCATCATTTGAAGGATAGAAAGGATGACATTTGTGTAGCGGCATATCCTTCCGTTCATACGTATGATGAAAAAATCATCCGTGAAGGAGAGCAACTAAAGGAAATCATTTCCGCTATCCGGGATGTAAGAAATAAGAATGGACTTTCACCCAAAATTAAAATGACGGTGTATATACAGGCGAAAGACAATGGTCTTTATCAGCAATATGGCAGCCTGATTGAAAAGATTGCGAATACCCACCCTTTGCAATTCACACAAACGGAAATTGACAATGCGGTATCACAATTGATACAAACCGACAAATTATTCATTGAAACCGGAGTTCAGCTTGACACCGCATCCGAAAAGAAAAAATTACTGGAAGAAATAGACTATTACAAAGGTTTTATCGCTTCCGTGGAGAAGAAACTGAGCAATGAGAAGTTTGTGGCTAATGCAAAAGCCGAAATCATCGAAAATGAACGCAAAAAGATGGCTGACGGCTTGTCAACACTGAAGTCACTGGAGGAATCTTTGGCTAAATTATAGTAGTTTTTTCTATCTTTGCACCGAAATTTATAAAAAATGAATATTTGTATTGTAACCGGTTCCGGAGGATTAATTGGCAGTGAATCTGTAGAATTTTTTGCGGACAAATTTGACCTCATTGTTGGCATCGACAATGACCTCCGTTCCTACTTCTTTGGCAGTGACGCTTCCACATCGTGGAACAAACATCGTCTGGAAGAGAAATACGCCAACTACAAACACTATAATATCGACATCCGGAACAATGAGGAGTTGGAAAAAGTCTTTAAGGAATACGGTGAGGATATCAAACTGATAGTGCACACCGCTGCTCAGCCTTCCCACGATTGGGCGGCCAAGGAGCCTTTTACCGACTTTACCGTAAATGCGAACGGCACACTGAATATGCTGGAATATACGCGCCTGCATTGTTCAAAAGCGGTGTTTATCTTCACTTCCACCAACAAAGTATACGGCGACAATCCGAATTACCTGCCATTGGTAGAACTGGAAACACGCTGGGAAATTTCGGAAAGCCATCCTTATTACAAAGAAGGTATTGACGAATTCATGAGCTTAGACCATACCAAGCACTCGGTATTCGGCGCTTCCAAAGTGGCCGCCGATATCATGTGTCAGGAGTATGGACGCTACTTCGGTATGAATATCGGAGTGTTCCGCGGCGGCTGCCTGACCGGTCCCAATCACAGCGGTGCCATGCTGCACGGATTTCTTTCTTATTTGATGAAATGTGCCATCACCGGAACGCAATACAACATCTTCGGATACAAAGGCAAACAGGTACGTGACAATATTCACAGTTATGACCTGGTGAATATGTTCTGGCATTTCTATCAAAATCCTAAACAAGGAGAAGCCTACAACGCCGGCGGATCCCGTTTTTCCAATTGTTCTATGATGGAAGGCATTACATTGTGCGAACAAATTTCAGGTAATAAAATGAACTATCAATATGTGGAAACCAACCGCATTGGCGATCACATCTGGTATATTTCCGACGTATCCAAATTCAAGCAACATTATCCGGAATGGAATTTCAAATACGATTTGCATACCACGTTGGTTCAAATCCATGACAGTATGTTGAAAAGAGTTTAAAATTAATTTGTTTATTCTTAATCTTTTTTATACTTTTATAAAAAATTCAAACATATATGAACAAGAAAATCAGAAACTACTCCGCATTGGCATTAGCTGCAGTTGCAGTTATACCGGCAGCCTGTAAAAAATCCGATGGCATTATTGATGACACAACAGATGATCCAAACATTAAAGACACTACGCTTAGTAAGGTATTCACCGGCGTAGGTACACCTGCAGCCTTTACCTTGGAAGACTCGATAGATGTTGACAACAACGGAACCTTTGATTTTGACATTTATGTTCAGGGCGAAACATATGATGCAAAATTTTACGGAACAACCAGACTGACTGGCCTAAGTGCCTCCAATGGAGTTATTACAGAGCCAAAAACAGTAGCATCATACACATTGGACTTTGCGAAAGCGCTGAGCAATGGTACTAAAATCAATGCCGCAACTACCGTATGGAAACAGGAATCCTATTTAGGTTATACTGTCGGTGGATTTGGTTTTGCAGGCGAGGGCGACAAACTCATCGGTTTCAAATTCAATATTGGTTCTGAACCACACTTTGGCTGGATGAAAGTTAACCTGTCCAGTGACTATAAAACGCTAACTATTAAACAAATAGCTTATCATAAAACAGCTAATACTGAAATAGCTGCCGGTGATATCTAAATCATACTATAAAAACATAGCAAAAGAGCCATCTGATAGATGGCTCTTTTTTTATGTTTTAGGCTGCAATTATTAAATGTCAATATGTTATATTTGAACTCGGAAATTAAAGTATAACTTCACCTTTTCTAACAATTAAACCCATGAAAAAGAATAACACCAGTATTTATATTCCGTTCATCCTATCATTAATAACACTACTTTCTTTCGCCTGTAAGACGGAAACCAATGACCCGTTGATAGAAGATAAAACTGTCAATAAAACAATCGTTACCGGCGGTTCTTCGAGCCGTTATGGCGCAGATGACTCCATCGATGTGAATGGCGATGGCGATTTTGACTTTAAGTTTTTATTCGGAGCGGTCAGCGGAGTGACGGATACCACTTTTTACGGTGGTGCCTGCATCAAGGGCGATGTGCTCACCTATACGCAGAACCTCGGAACAACGTCTACCGTGTTCACTACCATTTTCAACAAAGGAGATAAGATAAGTTCGTCCTCCACCATATGGAGTACGTTTGGCTTTGCGGCTGGAACGTTGGGAACCACCAGTATTGGCATTGCAGGAGCCGGTGATAAACTGATAGGTTTCCGTTTTAATGCAGGTGACGGCACCCACTATGGCTGGATGAAAGTCAATATTGCTGAAAACTATACCTCCTTGAAGGTGGTAGAACTGGCCTATCACAAAACTCCGAACACGGAGATAGAAGCCGGGGTTAAATAAAACAATTTTGTTGCTATAATGTACTGAGCCATCCAAAGGGATGGCTTTTTTGTCCGAATTCTCATTCATAGCTTTCGATTACTCATTATTCCTAAAATTGCAGATTGAACGGAATAAATTGTATTGAATTTAATCGTAAACAAATTAAATCACTCAAATCGAATATTATGGATGCTAAAGAATTTGAACTGCCAATAGAGGGATCTTTTGTCCATCTGATATCCCAATGCTATCAGCAATCATCTAAATTACCGGAAGCACCTAAAAAAGAGGCTCCGCTTAATAAACCATCTGCGAAAGCAAAGAACCGTTCCCCAAAAAAAATAACTATGCATAGTCCTTTAATTCTATAATAATACATTGTTATTGACATTATTACAGATAATCCATAACTTAGATATTAAATAAATCCCATGAAAAAACCATTCTTATTAAAACACACCCTGCTGATACTCTCGGCTATTTGCTTCCTTTCTGTAATTTTTTCCTCCTGTACGAAAGGAGCTGATGACGAGACGATCATCTACTCCACCTTTAATAAAACGATTACGGGTATAGCCGGCAGTACTTTAGAAGACTCCTTAGACTTCAATTTAGATTCCCGTTCTGATATTTTCTTCAGATTGAAATCAAATACATCAATGGATTCTTTAGCGATATTCTTTTTCAGTTATTCTACTGGATTTTACATTGACTCAACATTACATATTATCGGCCCATTATATTCCTGTAAATCATTAGGTAAGAATGAAACTCCAAATCTGTTAACCACCCGAAAAGAATGGTCTTCTGCTGCCTCGGTTGTATATAAATCAGGTGCTGATATTACCGGAGATTTATCCGGAAAAGGTGACCAATTTATTCCAGTCCTTCTGTTTAGTCCAATAAGCAGTTCGAAACATTACGGATGGATTAGAATAAATATCAGCAGTGATTATAAAACCTTAAAAATTATTGACGGAGCCTATAGTGCTATTCCGGATGTAGCCATAAAAATGGGCGCAAAATAACCACACTTCAATTTTAAACAATCCACTTTAATCTTAGCGATATGAAAAAAAATACATTATATACTTTCCTGCTGCCGGTTATCAGTATACTGTTGATAGCAGCTATTCTTACTTCCTGTACTAAAGAAGCAAATGAACAAAACATAGTCTACAAATCCTTTAACAGGACAGTAACCTCCACTGCAGGTACATTTGTCGTTGACTCTTTGGATATCAACTCCGATAATTATGTAGATTTTGCGTTTGGGCTCTATAAAAGCAGCGCTGCGGACAGTGCCGTGATAGCTGTAATAGGAAGAGTCCAGAATGCCTCATTAGTTGATTCCACACAAAATTTCGGTAGTCTGTTATTATCGAAACCTTTAAGTAAAAATGAAGTCCCGGTTGCACTTGTCCCAACAAAAAGAGAATGGTACAGGGGTGCATTTTGTGCTTCCAAAGTGGGAACCACCACATTGGGTATTGCCGGCGCCGGAGATAAATTCATTCCCCTGGCCGTAAAAAACAATGAAACAGGCAAATACCACTATGGCTGGATCAGGATTAATGTGAGCAGCGATTATGTAACTTTAAAGATAATAGATGGTGCTTATAACTTCCTGCCGGAAATCCCGGTAAAGATGGGCGCCAAATAAATCACATGTTAATTCATATAAAAAGTCATTTTACCGAATGACTTTTTTCTTTATTAACAGAATGGTATCTTCGTAAAATTCAACTATCCGTAATTATGAACGAAGAAAAATATCCGATTCCCCCGGAAGGGTCTTTAGGACTGCTTGCGCTGGGACATATCGGTCTCTATGCCTGGCGGGAAGCAAGAGTTCGTTACGAAAAGCAACATGGCGAGACACTCCGCAGTTTTTACTCTATAGATAAACCATTCGTTGATCCGTTACTGGATGCATACCTGAATACAGAATCTTCTAATGAAAAAAAATAAAGTCTTACTCATTGGCTGGGACTCTGCCGATTGGAAAATCATTAATCCCCTGCTGGATGCCGGCCAGCTGCCCGCATTGCAATCACTGATTGAAAATGGTGTATGCGGCAACATCTCCACGTTAGACCCACCGCTTTCTCCTATGCTTTGGACCTCCATAGCGACAGGAATGCGTCCACACAAACATGGAATACTCGGTTTTCTGGAACCCGATTCCACTGGAAAAAATCTGCGGCAAACACATGTCACTTCCAGAAAAGTAAAAGCACTCTGGAATATCCTGCAGCAGAATGGATTAAAATCAAATGTCGTTGGATGGTGGCCTTCTCACCCGGCTGAACCTATCAGCGGAACGATGGTATCCAATTTTTACCAAACGGCGAACTTTGCCGAAACCCCGGAAAAATGGGAATTGAAAGAAGGCTGTGTACATCCCAAAGAATTGAACGATAAATTAGCCGAATTGCGCGTACACCCGGCCGAACTTACAGAAGCCCATATTTTGCCGTTTGTTCCGGATGCAGCCAAAATCAATCAGGAAAAGGATGGCTCTCTTTTTACACTGACAAAGAATCTGGCAGAAGCTGCTTCCGTTCACAATGCCTTTACCTATTTATTGGAACAGGATAAAAACTGGGATTTTTTCGGCGTATATTATGAAGCACCAGACCTCATCAGTCATGGATTTATGAAATTTCATCCTCCGAAAATGGAGCATATTCCGGAAGATATGTTTCAGCTATACAAAGAGGTCGTCAATGGCATATACCGCTTTCATGACATGATGCTCGACCGCACGTTGGAAATGTTGGATGAAAATACTACTGTCATCCTGATATCCGATCACGGTTTTCATTCAGACCATTTGAGACCTAAGAAGCTGCCCAAAGAACCCGCAGCCATTGCGTTGGAGCATTCACCCTTTGGTATTTTTGTGGCAAAAGGTCCAGGTATCAGGAAAGATGAACGCATTTACGGTGCCAGTGTACTGGATATTACCCCAACCATATTAACGCTGTTTAACCTTCCGGTTGGAGCGGACATGGACGGCAAGCCATTGGTTCAGATTTTAGAAGAAGAGAGAATACCGGCGGTCATACCAAGTTGGGAATATGTAGAAGGTGATACGGGACAACATCCGAAAGAATTAAAAGATGACATTTATGAAGTAAAAGATGAAAAGGCACTGCAGCAACTGGCGGATTTAGGCTATATTGAGCAGCCTGGTGAAACCAATGACGATGAAAATTTTATAAACAATATTCGGGAAAACCAATTTTATTTAGCCCGTTCTTACTATAACGCCAAAGAATATGTTCCTGCTATTGAGTTATTGGAAGATTTGATAAAAAACAAACCTATCAAAGAAAGATATGCCAGATATCTTTTGGAATGTCATCTGAGTCTGAACAATACTGCACGATGCAGGGAGATTTTAGATGAACTGAAAGCACTCAGAAAAGAAGCTTCCGAAGCTAATAAAACAACGACGGAAAGTTTCGGACTATTGATGATAGAAGGCAATATCCTTATAAACGAAAATAAAACCAAAGAGGCCGTTGTTTGTTTCGAAAGAGCCGATGCCTTATCCAAGAATGCGGCATACTCCAGACTGTCTCTGGGAAATGCCTATTTAAAGTCAAAACGATGGGATGATGCCATCCGCATATTTAATGATGAGATACAGTACGACCCCAATAACCATCATGCATTTTACGGGTTAGGTGTGAGCTACCACCAGATAGGTGATTACGAAAAAGCCATTGACTACATGCTGGACTCCATTGGCCTGATTTATTTCAATCCGGCTGCTCATTACCATCTTGGAGAAAGTTTTTTTGAAAGCGGTATGTATCATGAAGCTGCGCAGGCTTACGAAATGGCATTTCGTCTGGCACCCAAAATGGCTGCGGCACGAATCAAACTGGAAAAAGTTTGCAAAGACTATTTAAAAGATGAGGAACGATTCAATAAGCTATTTGAGGAGGACATCTATAAAGATGCGGAAGAAATTTTTATTGTATCAGGTTTGCCACGCTCAGGCACATCTATGATGATGCAACTTTTGGAAGCCGGGGGATTGTCTATATTTACGGACAACCTGAGAACTCCAGATGAAAATAATAAGAAAGGTTATTATGAGCATGAAGCGGTTAAAATAATTCATAAAGACAACTCATGGATGAAAAATGCCGTTGGCAAAACGGTAAAAGTCGTATCCCATCTCCTTCCTTATTTGCCGATGCGCTATAAATATAAAATTGTCTTTATGGAACGTGATATGCAGGAAGTTATACTTTCACAAACTAATATGCTCCAGAACTTAGGTAAGTTACCACAGAAAACGGCACATTATAATATCGAACAGTCTTACAGACAGAACAACGACAAGACCAGAAACTGGCTGGATGACAAACCGAATATACAGGTATTGCATATGGACTATAACCAAACGATGGAAAATCCTGTAGATGCCATTCAAAAAATCAATTCATTTTTCGGAGGGCAACTTAAGACAGAAGCTATGCTGAATGTAATAGATCGGAATTTATACAGAGCACACAATCATAAACAGTCATAACATGACCGGCACTAATTAACTTAATTATAACTTCTTTTTCCTTGACAAATCCCTGTATAAGACTAAACTTTATAAAAACACACAAATGAAAAATGTATCCTTTAAACCATTCATGCTTTCAATACTAATATTGTTGGCATTTGTTTCTTTTATTACGGCTTGTAAAAAAGCAGATGATCCAAATATTATATTCACGATTTTTAATAAGACACTGACTATAGGCACCGGAAGCGTGGCATTAGATTCCATTGACTTGAATTTAGACACAAAACCTGACTTCCGTTTCGGTATTGAAAAAACAGGAACAGGAGACACCAGCGCAAGTATTATGATAGGAGTTCCTACCACAGCATTTTATATTGACTCCACGCAAAAAATCAGTGCATTATACCTGATTAAACCTTTAAACAAGAATGAAGTGCCGTCCATTTATACTACCGGCAGAAAAGAATGGAACTCTTATTCTTACATAGATTTTAAAAAAGGAACTGAAATAAGCGGATTTGCCGGCAGCGGCGATAAATATGTTCCTGTCTTTGTAAATAATACGATTACCGGAAAATTTCACTATGGCTGGATACGGGTTAATATGAGCAGCGACCATAATACTTTAAAAATTATTGATGGAGCCTATAATATTATACCGGAAGTTCCGATAAAAATGGGTGCCGAATAATTTATTTCAATTCAACTAAAAATCCGGATTTATATATCCGGATTTTTTATTTATAGTCAGCAACGGAAAGCTGCCCTGAACAAAAACTAAATTCATACTCCTGATTAGAGCCGATTATAAGCAATCTCTTATCCGCGTGTTGCTCCACTAAAGACAAATACCAGTCTATGGCTTTGGTATCAAAATTAGAAGTAGGCTCATCCAGCAGCAGCACCTGCGACTTCGTCAGGAAGGCCAGTGACAGCTTTAGGCGCTGACGCATACCGGAAGAAAAATTTTTGATGAATTTATTTTTATGCGGGCCAAGTTGGGAAATCTCATAAAACTCCTCTTTAGATGCACTTTTCATCTTTTTAAAAGAAGCGTGAAAGTCATACATTTCCTCTAAGGTGAAATCATCAATCAAGGAAATATAAGGCGCAGCAAAAACAATTTCTTTGGAGGCCGCTTCAAAATCAGTCACCCGTTTATGCGGAATGGAATAATGCATATTACCGGAAGTAGGTACCAGTCCGCCGGAAATAATTTTCAGCAGGGTAGATTTTCCGCTGCCATTGGGTCCCACAACGGCATATTTCTCTCCAAATTCAAACTGATAATTTACCTGTTTAAAGATCCATTCAAATCCGAATCGTTTACTGATATTTTCCAGTTGTATTGTCATGTTTTCAATAGCCATGTATGGACTAATCCATACCTTTTATGATGCCGCGTTCGGAGGTTTTAACAAAATCAATGATATAATTCCGCAACGCGGATGCCGGAATTTCTTCTTCAATCTTTGACAGTGCCTGTGAGGTATTCAGGCCATTATTACCAAAAATAAAACGATATACATCCTGTATCATGTGTATCTCTTCCGGTGTAAAACCATGCCGCTTTAACCCAATCGAATTGATGCCGGCATATTGTGCCGGATTGCGCATCGCCAGGCAAAAGGGCGGAACATCCTTACCTATCATACTGCCACCGGAAATAAACGCATGCTTGCCCACTTTGATGAACTGGTGCGCGCCGCTCATACCGCCGAAATAAGCGTAATCCTCTATCGTCACATGGCCGGCTAAATTCGTGGCGTTCGCCAGTATACAATGCTCTCCGATAAGGCAGTCATGGGCGATATGCACATAAGCCATAATCAGAGAATGACTGCCGATTTTTGTAGTACCGGATGCCGACGTTCCCCGGTTGACAGTTGAGCATTCCCGGATACTCACATAATCTCCGATTTCGACAGTGGTATATTCTCCGTCAAATTTTAAATCCTGCGGAATAGCGCCGAGCACCGCTCCCGGAAATATTCTGCAGTTGCTTCCAATGCGTGTACCCGGAAAAACAGTCACATTCGGTGCAATCCAGGTATTATCCCCTATGATGACATCATCATAAATCGTGGAGAAGTGTTCCACCTGAACATTGACGCCTAACTGTGCGCCGGGATGAATAAAATTATTCAAGAAAAGAGAATTTGAACAAAGATAGCTATTTTTTAATTCTGAGGAAACCGATTCTGAACAGGTCAGAAGGAATGCTCTACCGCCGCCAATACATAGTTTTCCATCAGATACTTCGCAAAACGGGTATTGGAAGTATGTCCGGGTTTATAGGCTATCAATTTACCTCTAAAATAAGTTTGGGTCAAAGCCAAATCGCCGATGACATCGAGTATTTTATGCCGTGCGGCTTCATTGTCAAAAGTCTGGTATAACGGATTGAGTATGCCCATTTCTGGAATTGAATTCGCCGCGTGATGGAATGTCTGCGCCAGCCATTCAATTTTCTCCTTGCTGAGCGCGGTTTCGGAAAAGACCAGCGCGTTATTCAAGTTGCCGCCTTTTATCAACCCGTTGTTATACAGGTATTCTATTTCATGCAGAAAGCAAAAGGTTTTCGCAATGGCAATCTCTTCCGCATACTCCTTTATATCATTCAACACCGCATACTGATGTTTGATGATTTTGGAAGGAAAATCTATCAGGCAGGTGACGGAAAACTCTTCATGAGGAAGGAAGATATATTCCGCACCGGTTTGTTCATCTTTCCATTCAACGACATCGTGTATGGTAAAATATTTTTTATACTGTGTCAGTTCTATGATATGCTCATCAAGCAGCTGGTCGATATAAAACTTAGCGCTTCCGTCCAGAATAGGCACTTCCTTATTATCAATTTCCACCAATACATTGTCAATACCCAAAGCATATAAAGCCGAGAGGAGATGCTCGATGGTAACCACTTCCGATTCCTGCAATTTAATCGTCGTACTTCTGTTTGTATTGGAGACATTCTCCACTTTTGCCGGAATGAACAATGTAGGGTTTACATCCGTACGGCAAAACTGAATACCAAAATTATCGGGAGCCGGTTTTATCGTTACATTCGACATCAAACCTGTATGCAAGCCTACTCCGGAAAAATGGACAGGACGAACGATTGTTGTTTGTAATCTCAAGTGATGGATATTAAGATATATACAAAGTTGCTTATCAAAGCTACAAAATAAATTTATTCATACAACCTTTTACAAAGCATCTTTAAGATTATTTAATTCATTCCGCAACTCTCTTATTTTCTTTTCCAACTCGGGCAGTTGTTTATAGATAACGGTGGCTTTAAAATGTTGTTTTATATCAATGGCAGGAATTCCGGAAAGCACCTGATTTTCCTCCGTTATATTTTGCGCTACGGCACTCTTTGCATTTATCTTCGTATAGGGAGCGATTACAATATGCCCTACAAATCCGACCTGGCCACCAATCATGTTGTGGTGTCCTATTTTTGTACTGCCGGAAATGCCTGTTTGGGAAGCAATAACGGTATGCTCCCCAATTTCCACATTGTGCGCCACTTGTATGAGGTTATCCAGCTTTACCCCTTTCCTTAAAATGGTAGAACCCATCGTTGCGCGGTCTATGCAGGTATTCGCCCCTATTTCACAATCATCTTCAATGACCACATTTCCCAACTGCGGAATTTTCTGATAGGTACCATCTTTTTGAGGAGCAAAACCAAATCCATCAGAACCGATGACAGCACCGGAATGCAGGATGCAGTTGTTGCCGATGACACAATCATGATAAATGGAAACATTCGGATAGATAATGCAGTTATCTCCTATTGTCACATTTTCTCCGATGTAAACGTTCGGATAGATGACGGTATTTTTTCCAGCCTTATAAGCATCTTTATGCTGAGCAGATTGCAGTTGCTGATAAAAACTCAACAAAGAGGTGAATGCCGAATAAGCATCCTCTACGACTATAAAATTCAGTTTGTGCTTATCGGATAAACGGTCATAAAGTTGTTTAGAGATAACGATACAACCGGCTTGTGTGGTTGACAGGAACGGAAGGTATTTTTCATTGGCTAAAAATGTAATCTGATCGGATTGTGCCTCCTCAATCTTAGCGGGCATACGAATCAGATGTTGTTCATCACCTGCAACTACTCCATTTATCTGTTCTGCTATTTGTACTAAAGTAAACAAGATTAAACGTTTATTTTTTGGGATATGCAATATAATGTTTCACCACCGGATTGGAGAGGGAACGTATATTCCATTGCTCTGTAATATCGGTGATTTCCTTCATACTTCCATCCTTAAAGAGAATATAAATATTGTCTTTTGCCGGGTTATAGGCATTATTTCGGGCGGCACCTTTCAATACTAAAAAATCCATTTCTTCAGCCGTATATTTTTGCTGCAGCAATGTATATTTCTCTTCGGCTTTATGCTCCTCCAGGTATTCAATCTTAAACAGCTGGCGATTGATGATGGAAGTGGATAATACCCTTAATATATCATCCTCACTTTGCATCCAGTGCTTCAGGGCCTGCATGATGTCATAATCATCCAGTTGAACAAATTTATCGATATGCTGATGAAACGCATCCCTGCTCACCTCATGGTGCAGAAAAAAATGGAGATTAGCTGAAATCCCCTGTTGCGCCACTTTAATTTTCCTGGCTCTTAAAAGTGCATTTTTCAGCATAAGGTCCGCGACCAGACTTGTTTTGTGCAGATAAACCTGCCAGTACATCAATCGTCTTGCTACAATAAATTTTTCTATCGAATAAATTCCTTTTTCTTCCACGACGATATTATCATTATGGACATTCAGCATATTGATGATTCGGTCATAGCCAATGACGCCTTCACTCACACCGGTATAAAATGAATCGCGGTTCAGGTAATCCATCCTGTCCATATCCAGCTGTCCGCTCACCAGCTGATGTAAAAACTTTTTAGGATATTGATTGGTGAAAATACGGGTGGCCATTTCAATCAGTGGCCCGAACTCCTGATGCAGCCGCTGCATCAGCAACATGGAAATATGTTCATGATGCACTTCCGGAACGAGCACACCTTCCAGTGAGTGTGAAAATGGTCCATGTCCCAGGTCGTGCAGTAAAATAGCCAATACGGCTGCCTGCGATTCCTCCTCACTGATGGCATGCCCTTTCGATTTCAGCACCTCCAGACTCTTGTACATCAGATGCATTGCACCCAGAGAATGATGAAAACGGGAATGTGTGGCGCCGGGATATACCAGTGCACTTAGCCCAAGTTGCTGAATGCGTCTTAATCGCTGGAAATACGGATGCTCTATGATATCAAATACAATATCATACGGAATGGAAATAAAACCATAAACAGGATCGTTAAATATTTTTCGTTTGTTCATTTAAATGTTGTGTATCCAACGTTTGCCATAAACGGCTGAATTATTCCCTTGTAATTAAGTTTATTAGCATTATTTAATAAAATAAAATTATGTATTTTGCAAATAAAGCTATAACATTATACAGCACAAAAATAGCAAAGTCTAATCACTTATAGCAATTAACTTTTAACTTAACTCCATGAGCGACATAAAAATACTATGGGCAGATGATGAAATAGACTTATTGAAACCACAGATATTGTTTCTGGAGCAAAAAGGCTATACCGTTGACCCTGTCAGCAACGGATACGACGCCCTGGACAAATGCAAGACAGCGCATTTCGATTTGATTTTTCTGGACGAACACATGCCGGGCATTTCCGGACTTGAAACGCTCGCGCGAATCAAAGCCATCAACAGTGATATTCCCATTGTCATGATTACCAAAAATGAGGAGGAAAATATCATGGAAGAAGCCATCGGCTCCCAAATTGCCGACTACCTGATCAAACCGGTCCGTCCGAATCAGATTTTATTGTCCATCAAAAAAATCACCGAAAACAAAAAACTGGTTTCCGAAAAGACCACCACGTCTTACCGTCAGGAATTCCAGAATATCATGACGGAAGTGAATAATGTAAACGACCATAGAGAGTGGGCGGAACTCTATAAAAAACTTATTTACTGGGAACTGGAGCTGGACAAAGCCAACAATCCGGACATGAAAGATATTCTGGACATGCAGAAAAGCGAAGCCAATAAAGAGTTTTTTAAATTCATCTCCAAAAACTACCTGAAATGGCTGAAAGAAACCGGTAAGGATTCTACTCCTACCTTGTCGCATACCCTCTTTAAGGACAAGATTATTCCTGCCATTGAAAATGATACCCCTACTTTCTTTTTACTGATAGACAACTTACGTTATGACCATTTCAGGATGATTGAAACGCTGATCAAGGAAGATTTCAGAAAAGTAAGTGAAGATTATTTTTACAGCATCCTTCCTACCACCACTCAATACTCACGAAATGCCATATTTTCCGGATTAATGCCGCTGGAAATTGACAAAAAATATCCTGAGAGATGGTTTTATGACGATGAGAATGCCGGAAAAAACCTGCATGAAGAATTTTTTCTGAATGAACAATTTAAACGTTTTGGCATCAACCTCAAAACGAGTTATACGAAAATCACCAACCACCAGTCAGGCAAGACACTGGAAGATAACATTCTGAACCTGCTGAACAACGCGTTCAATGTGATTGTCTATAATTTTGTGGATATGCTGTCGCATGCCCGAACGGAGATGGAAGTACTGAAAGAGCTGGCCAGCGACGAAGCGGCTTATCGCTCACTTACCATGTCATGGTTCGATCATTCACCATTGCTGAATGCACTTCAGAAATTGAAAGACAAAAAAGTCCGCATCATCATCACTTCCGACCACGGTACCATCCGCGTACAGAATCCGTCTAAAATTATCGGCGATAAAGCCACCACCACGAACCTGCGTTATAAAACCGGAAAAAATTTAAATTACAACGAAAAGGAAGTGTTTGCCGTCAAAAATCCGGAAGAAGCCTTATTGCCAAAATCCAACCTCAGTTCATCCTATGTTTTCGCAAAAGAAGACTATTATTTCTGCTATCCGAATAACTACAACCATTTCGTCAACTACTATCGGAATACCTTCCAGCACGGCGGTGTCTCCATAGAAGAAATGATAGTACCTGTTGCCGTATTTGAAAGTAAGTAAGCATATGATTTTTACAATAACCCATCTGACAGACCTGGTAAAAGTTGCGGAAGCCATTATTCAGCTGACACAGACAAATTCGGTTTTTTGTTTTTATGGAAATCTGGGCGCAGGCAAGACTACGCTCATCTCCCAAATCTGCCAGCAACTACAAGTGACGGACTCTATCTCGTCGCCTACTTACCCCATTATCAATGAATACACCACAGCTGACCACCAAACAATTTACCATATTGACCTGTACCGGCTGAAATCAATAGAAGAAGAACAAAACATTGGCCTGGAGGAATATCTCTATTCCGGAAACCTTTGCTTTATAGAATGGCCGGACAATTTTGAATCTCTTTTACCGGATAAGCGCATTAACGTAAAAATCACTAAATTTGAGGATGACAGAATGATAGAGGTAAGTTGACTATAACCAAACATTCTAATACTCATTACTTACTACTTTGTACTTTATTAACTATGGAATCCATCTTAAGTAAAATAAAATCCGAATATGCGCTGTATCCGAAAGAAGTATTGGCGGAAGTAGAAACACATAAGAAATCCTTATTCATAGGCATTCCTAAAGAAACCGATTATCAGGAAAAGCGCATTCCGCTGACACCCAATTCCGTGGCTGCACTGGTTAATTATGGCTTTAAAATAGCAATAGAAAAAGATGCAGGCGAAAATGCCAACTTCAGCAATGAAGAGTACATTGAGGCTGGCGCGGACATAGTGTACACGAAGGAAGATGTTTTTAAAGCGGACACCATTTTAAAATCCGGGCCTGTCAACCCGAATGAAATCACCTTACTGCATTCCCATCAGACCATCCTGTCACCTATTTTACTGCCTAATCAGACCAAGCACATGATAAAAAGCATGATGGAAAAACGCATTACCGCCATCGCTTTTGAATATGTGAAAGGAGATTACAACACCTATCCGTTTATGCGCAGTATGAGCGAAATAGCCGGCAACTATGCCATCATGACTGCCGCCCGCTACCTGAGCAATGAATACGGGAAGGGAATTTTATTAGGTGGCATTGCAGGACAACCGCCGGCAAAAGTGATGATACTGGGTGCAGGTACTGTGGGGGAAGCCGCAGCAAGAGCCGCCCTCTCATTAGGCGCATCCGTTCAGGTATTTGATGATAATGTGTATAGACTTTCAAGGTTACAGGCAGACCTGAACAATAAAATTTATACATCCGTCATGGACCCCATCAATGTATTGAAAAACATTTCCCGGGCACATGTGGTGATTGGTGCGCTGAAACCAAAAAACGGCAAAACACCCCGCGTAGTGACGGAAGACATGGTTCGGTCGATGAAGAAAGGTTCGGTCATTATTGACGTTTCCATCGACCACGGCGGTTGTTTTGAAACCTCTATGGTCACCAATCACAATGAACCGGTTTATACCAGACACGATGTCATCCACTACTGCGTGCCGAATATCGCCTCCAATGTTTCGCGAACGGCCAGTTATGCATTGAGCAATATCCTGTCGCCTATTTTAAAAAATGCAGCACAGGCCGGCGGCATCGAACCGCTGCTGAAATACGACGACGGCCTGCGCCACGGGGCCTATCTTTATAAAGGTGCGCTCACCAAAGAATTCATCGCACAAAAATTTGATTTAAAATTCACTGATTTGGAGTTATTGCTGAGTGCGGATTTTTAAAAAATAAAAAAGTGCCATTAAGGCACTTTTGTTAATTCTTCTATTATTTTACCA
This sequence comes from Chitinophagales bacterium, assembly GCA_046329865.1. Classification (GTDB taxonomy): domain Bacteria; phylum Bacteroidota; class Bacteroidia; order Chitinophagales; family JADIYW01; genus JADJSS01. The sequence goes on from JAXLTW010000003.1 coordinate 201,259, forward strand.
AAGATTAATCAATAACTAATTTCTTAATTTTGTTATTTCCAATACACGCTATAAAGATCTCCCCACTGCTATTTATATCTATGCCAACAGGATAATTAATTTTTGCCACTGAAGCATCCCCGTCAACATCTCCCATTCCGGGAGTACCAATAATGGTTGAAACCTGTCCGTCTTTTAGATACCTGATTTTATGGTTGAATCCATCAGAAATAAATAAACCGCCATCCTGATCCAATGCCAGACCTGATATCAAATTAAAAGAGGCACTTAATGCCGCGCCATCTGCACTTCCGGCTGTTGTTGTTCCCGCGATGGTAGAAATATTCATGGTAGTAGTATTTAATTTTTTAATTTGAGAAGATAGACCTACTCCTAAATTGGCAAAATATATATTCTGCTCATTATCATCAATGGTCAAATTCCCAAAGGAGATGCCTTGTATTCCGGAAAATTGTGCGATACTTGAATCTCCGTCTATACTTCCTGTTCCATGACTGGTAATTTTCCATTGTAAAACACCGGCTGAATTAAATTTGAATATTGTTTCTAAGTTCGCAACATAAATATTTCCCAACTTGCCTATCTTGATACATTGTGGATTAGAAACAGAAAAAAATGTAGTGACATTTCCGGAGGCATCAATTTTCCGAACACTGCTATTACTCTCATCTCCTATATACACGTTACCAGATGCATCAACCGCTAAATTATCAGACCTGCCTAATTTTGCATTTGTACCCTGAGCATTTACGTTCCCATCTGTTCCGTCGCCGGCAATAGTAATCACCGTTGAAAGGTCTGCAGAAATCTTTCTGACTCTGGGGTAATTAAATGAGCCGGTATAAATATTATCGGCATCATCAATACACAATCCGCTTTGTTCTTCCCATTTTGACGAACTTAATGAACCATCGACATTACCAGTTGAACCGTCATTAAGGGAAATGATAGTCGTAGTCCAGTCATATACGAAACCAAATCGATTGGAAGAAGCCCCATTGACAGTTACAATTACATCTCCCGAACCGCATTTTGGAGGAATCTGTATAACAATAGTTGAATCAGTAGCGGAGATAACCGTGCATGATTTTCCATTAATAGTAACACTGATCTTACTCAGGTCTGTACCAAAATTGCTTCCTCTTATGGTCAGATTTTCGTTCTTATGGGCGTGAGAAACGCTGAGTGTTGAGACTACCGGTGCAATAACCGATTCCTTTTTACATCCTACGGTAATTGCAATCAGTAAGATGAGTAATAACAGGTATTTGTTTGTTTTCATAGTAACATTATTTTTTATTGGAAAAGTAAACACAAACCTAATTTATAAAATATTATTAATATATCAGAAAATTGATAAATTAATTTTCTACACCTAAAGGTTTAAATTCACTGATTTGGAGTTATTGCTGAGTGCGGATTTTTAATTATTTATCTTAAATCAATTTTAAACAAGCTGCTTATACCGCATTTTTTTGGTATTTTCAGGCGCCGTTAACCAAAACTCTAAAAAATGTGCCGTAACCTCTTATTGTTACCTGTATTTATTCTATCTCTGACTCCATTGTGGGCGGATGATGTAACTGCTAAATTGCGTAAAGAAATTCTAAATGTCCGTCATATTAGCGGTGTTGCTGCCAGCCTTGATGCCAAACAAGCTACGAAATGGAAGTATGCTGCGAACAGTTCTTCTTTTAAAAGTTACACTGCCACGAATAGTGAACAGATTTCCTTCAAACGCACCAAGGACAGCACGTTGCTGATTGATTTGTCGGTAGTGGCGTTTGAGCAACTGACATCAACAAATACCTCGACCATTAAAGGCCCTTCCGGCAAAAATGCCCGGTATGAATTATTATCTGCCGTCAATCGCAAAAGCCATCCTGCCCAACAAGCCTTCTCCTCGATCGCATTGATTGACCAGCAAACGGCAGCAACTATTTTGTTTACACCTAATGAAACCCGGTTACTTCTGATCGATATCGGTAATCCTTCCATGCAGGTTACGGCATCTATTGCCGTTCCGGTGGCCAATCCCTTTAAAGGCAACTCCGCTCCATTCGACAGCAAGGACTGGTTCTATATAAACCGTACAGATAACAGCATTGTAATACCTATCAATGAAGGCAAAGCCACGGTTTGCAAAAATGGTCAGTTGCATTGGAGAAATGCTAAAAAGACAAAACCGGGCTTGTGGATCGTTCATCCGGTAAAGAATGAAGATAAACTATGGACCATTAGTCCCGGAAACATTGATGTTTATTATTTCAGCAATACGGAGTTGACATACCACCCAAAAATTTTAACCGCACATCCGGACGATGAAGGAAATATCTGGATGAATTTTGACAAAGGCATCATCGGCTGTTTGCCTAAAGCTACCTCTAAAACAAGTGACGCTACTTATGAAGATAAAGTTGCCTTGTACAATTTCAACCTGGATGCCGGTCGTTATATCAATACGCAAGCCCAATATAAACAACTGATCTATCAAAAATTAAAGGGCATGGTCGACGAAGAAAATGCTGATACTACGCGCTTGTACAGAAATTATTATGAACACCCGGAAGCTTACAGCCATCAATATCTGGAGAATGCCCGCTATACATTATACTCCAACCTATTGAAAGAAAAAGAAAGCACACTGGATTCAGGACAAGTATATGAAAATCCGGATGATTTATGGAAATATGTGTCCTTGGAAATGGATGCACCAACGACAAAAAGCAAGCACAAACTCCTTCGATATTTTGATTATAAAGTAAGGCTATTCCAAACCCTGCACAACAGCATCACCTCTGCAGATCATAACAGTGTATTAGCCGTTACAAATTGCAGCCTATACAAAGTGCATTACAATAGAGCAACTTCATCTATTACAACAGATTGGGCGACACCTTACGAAAACAGTTTTCTTAAAACAGCAGGATGGTCAGCAGCCACTTCACAAACTACACCGGCATACATAGCAGAGCGTAATGAAGTGGTATTCTGCGACAATGCTTTCCCTCAGGTTAACCTGCTGATTCTGGATGCTGCCAAAGGCACTTTAAAGTATCAGTTCCGTCTGTTTGAGCAAGCATATGGCAGTGCTGTAAACAATGCTGTCAGCTGCAATAACAACACTATGCTGGCCGGCAACACTTTTGGAAATCCCATAAAACCTTATGATGCTTCCGGCACATATCCCGCAAAAGGCATACAGAAATTCTCCTGTACAGCCTCAGGCATCTGGCAGAAAGATTATGACTGGAGCCAGCTACAGCAGGGCACAACCGCCGGAGCTGCAGCCATAAAACGCTCTGACGCTAATGATAAGGCTTATCTTTATCATCCGGCAGAAAACGCAGAATGGCAGGTATCCGCAATACGCAATGATAAAGCGGACAGGTCTGCTCCCATTCAGTTTTCATTGCAGCCCGATTTCAAGAACATTGGTAAAATCTTTTTACAGCATACAACAGGGAATTTCACGTTCGGCCCTCATCAGTCATTGATGATCGGAACCGCTGCAGGTTTATTGCGGGTGATAAGTGAATGATTCAACGTGATTTTTTCTTCAAATCTCGCACCACGCTATGCACCATATTCTCGGCACAGAAACTGCCGAGGGTGAGGTATTTGTTTACATAATTTTCTTTCATACCCATGAGGGCAAATATCTGGCGGGCGTTATGCCCCTGAAGATAATAACGCTCCACCTCTCCGGCAAAATCCTGAAAGAATTGCAGCTTGTTTTTCAGCCGTTGTTTGCCTCCATGTGTTTTCGGGTTGTGCGAACAAAATAAGACGTCAAAGTCCAGCGCCACCAGTTTTTTCAACGATTCAATTTGTGTCAGTAAACTTTCAAACGTGGCAAAGTATTTAATCTTGTCGGCCACATACAAATCACCGGAAAACAGCCAGCCCTTGTTTTGTTCGTAATAACAGTAATGGTCATCGCAATGTCCGGGTGTATAGATAGGCTGAAGGGTATAATGTGCTGTTTGGATAACATCGGTTTCGGCTAAAGGTTTCAAATGCGCACTGGCAACGCTGCCGCTTAAGAGCTTGGACAAGGGAGATATCTTCAATCCTTTTTTCAGGATGCGCACCGCTTCGGGATGTGCGTATGCATCAATATCTAAGGTATTCATCAGCATGGCCACATTGCCGCTGTGGTCTTCATGATGATGGGTTAAAATGATTTTAGTGATATCGTGCTGCCTGGCCACCTTCAATATATTCTCTTTGTTATGGCTTTGCGCGGTATCAATCAATACATCATCCACTACAAATGCGTACACAGTCTGTACATTGCTACCTAATCGGTAAACACTGAAACGGTAATAATTTACTCCGTCAAACTCATAACTAAACTTTCGGACCGCCATTCTGCAAAAGTATTTTATAGTTTGACTAAAATTACTTTACCAAAGCAAACTATTATCTCGCAAAACATTTTTATATTGTTAAATAAAATACAGCAGATGAAGAAATATCTTATCGGAGGCGGCATATTGCTGGCGCTGATTATCGGCATTACCGTTTTCATCACCAAGGCTTTGGTGCAAATGCAGATTGATAAGGCCGTGCAGATTCATATCAAAGACAGGGTGCCGCTGGAAGCGCAGATTGACAGTACCATCATGATATCGCTGATGAACGACTTACATACGCAGATTAAAGTGAATGATGAGCTGAAAATCAGGCTGAATGAGACATTTGATGTGCCCTTGAAGATGAACCTGATGGTGCCGCTGAATACCGAAGTCTTTATGGACCAGATACTGGATTTGAAATTCGATTTGCCTGTAGATATCAACCTGGATGAAACTGAAATGCCGCTAAAAGACCTAGTTATTCCCTTTGAAAAAAAATTAAAAATCGACGATTCACTTGCCGTAGATTTTTCCATCCCCCTAGATACCAAAATCAGAACGAACTTCAAACATTTCTTCAACATTTCCCTGCCCGTTAAAGCGCAGATTCCCGTAAAAGTGAATATACCGATTAATCAGCCGCTGCAGGTAAAAGATACATTGATCTTGAGTATGCAGGATTATCATATCCCATTGAAGACCATCATCCCTGTGGTAGCACATGTGCCTATCAAACAGAAAGTGAAGATACAGGGCGAACTGATGGTACCGGTGGATCAGAAAATATCCATACCATTATCTAAAGTCATTTCCACACCGGTTCTGGAGCCATTTACGGCGGATGTAAAAACAACGAACGATATCGAAACCAGTTTCAAATCATCCCTCAAAGCCACTGCAGGTTTCAGTGCGCCGTTACGGGTAGTGCAGATGGATTCCTTACGTATTGAACCCAGCAAGGTTAAATTCAGTTTCAAGTAACTGCCGGAAATAATAAGAGCTATTGTACCCCCTTATGCGGATTATCATGGAGTGAATAGCAAAAAAATATCTGAAGAAGGTAAAAGTTGAATAAAGCAGTATATAATGAAGCGTAGGCCGGCAAAACCAGCGGAGCAATTGAAATGCTTTAGCATTCATGAACTCCTATAAAAACAATATACTTGAATAATTTGCCTTGTCTTTTTTGGTTACTTTTTTTGACTAAGAAAAAAAGTAACAAATCTTATTATTGAAAATAAACAAGTAATTAATTATTTATAGCCAATACTAAAATTAACCGCAAGAATGGGTTATTGTACTAATTGCAGGCTTTCATTTGCCATTTTGATATTATATTCATCCGCCAGTTGTTTGTGGTTGACTATATCCAGAATAGTACCGATAAGGCACAAACCGCCGGTAAAGAAATACAATATTCCCATACCTATCTGGCCAACCAAAAAACGCTGGATACCGGCAACGCCCACTAAACCGATACACGAAATAAGCAGTACCAGGTCGGACTCTCTGCGCTTAGATCCGTAAACCGAAACGAAGCTGTTCAATTTTTCCTGAGACAATCCGGCTGTAAGTTGATTCAGGTGCGCCATCTCTGTAGGTGTGACGGATTTAAAATGTAAGAATGGATTTCCCATAGTGTTGTTTTTTAGTCGTTTTAAAATATATCAACTGTAAGATTCTGTAAACAATCATGAAGAGTGCAAAAGTTCCCAGCCAATGAGTTTTCAAAGATGGAGCAACAGCGCCATGCAATAAATAAGCAACGGAACGTCCGATACCGCAGCCCGGGCACCAGGAAAATCCTAAACGGTTAAACAAACAAAAGGAGAAATGAGGCTGCGCGGGATCAATCATCGCCAGAAAAATCAAAGCAATTATCCAGAAGAATAATTCAAAAGAGAAATATTTCTTTATGATTCTCATTTTTTATCTGCGTTCTTTGCGCGAAATAAATTACACAAAGAAATCCGGTGTCAGTTCCGTACCCGGCTTCACAGCATACTGCTCTAAATCGGTGACACCTTCGCTCAACAAAACTTCATCGTCCATGAAAAAATTCCCGGTGGTTGTTTTGCCATCTCTGCTGAAGATGGCATACGCCGCATCCGCGATAATATCCGGTTTGCGGGAAGAATTCGCCACCGACTCACCGCCCAGTAAATTCAGCACCGCCGCAGTGGCAATCGTGGTGCGCGGCCATAATGCGTTAACACCAATCTTTCCACGGTATTCACCGCCCAACCCCAACACAACCAGGCTCATGCCGAACTTCGCAATCGAATAACCGGTATGTCCGGCAAACCAGCGTTCCGTAATAGATGTCAATGGCGGCGACAGCATCAGTATATGCGGGTTCTCTGCTTTTAACAGATGAGGAATACACAACTTGGAACACAAAAAAGTACCGCGTGTATTGATATCCTGCATGAGGTCATAACGTTTCATATCCAGTTGCGCAATCGGCGACAAATTGATGGCAGAAGCATTATTGACCAATATGTCGATTCCACCAAACGTATCCACCGTTTGCTTTACAGCAGCAGCCACCTCTTCCTCATTTCGGATATCACATTTGATACCCAATCCTTTTCCGCCTGCCTGATTCATATCCTCTGCCGCCGTGTAAATCGTACCGCCAAGCTTTGGATTTTCTTCGGTGCTTTTAGCCGCGATGACAATATTAGCGCCTTCTCTTGCCAGGCGCATTCCGATTGCATGACCAATGCCGCGTGTGGCACCGGAAATAAAGACTGTTTTGTTTTTGAAAGACATATATTGGATTTATGATTTACGAATTCAGATGTAAGATTGGTAACTTTTTTGAATACACCAATTAGTTGTTTACAAATGTAAATATTAAATTGAGTATTTGACATTTAATTTCTTCGGAGAAATCTTTGCGTATTATGACGAATGGCAGGTGGCTTCATATCCTGTCATACAATTGCGCATTTTTTAAGTGCATTACTTCATTAAATTGCAGTCGAAACATACATCCATCAGGATTTGCTACTTAATTTATTGGTAACACTAAATTTACAATGCATGCATTGAATTTATCTATATTTGGTTTATAAATAATAAGAAAATGAAAAAAGTAGTTTTTATTGATGGTATCCGCACCCCTTTTTTGAAATCAGGTACAGATTACATGGATTTGATGTCTTATCAGTTAGGCCAGTTCGCTATCAAAGGCTTGCTGGACAGAACAGGTATAGATGTGAATGAAATAGACAGAGTGATATATGGCAACGTTATCTCCAACGTACGCACGGAGAACGTAGCCCGCGAAGCGGCAGTAACTGCCGGTATTCCGGTGAAAGCGCCTTGCAATACTGTAAAACAAGCATGTATCTCCGCCAATCAGGCGATTTGCAATGCAGTAGATTCTATTCAATTGGGAAGAGCCGATGTCATCATCTCCGGCGGTACGGAAAACACATCAGATACGCCCATTGGCTATACCAAAGAGATGCGTAAAAAATTGTTCGCTGCTCAAAAACTGAGCACACCGATGGAATATGCGAAATTCGCGATGACACTTCGCCCTACCGATTTTTTACCGGACCGGCCATCCGTATCTGAATTCATCACCGGCAGAACAATGGGACAAGATTGTGAAATCCTCGCTCAGAAGTTCGGCGTTACCCGAGAAGAACAGGATGCGCTGGCAGCAGCTTCTCACCAAAATGCCGCCAAGGCGCAGGAAGCCGGATTATTGTCTGATATCGTGCCGGTGCAGTTGCCGCCGAATTTCACCCCTATCGCCAAAGATAACGGCGTACGCGGCGATTCTACCGTAGAAAAAATGGCAAAACTAAAACCTGCATTTGACAAATATGTGGGTACCATCACAGCTGCCAACGCTTCTTTTTTAACAGATGGCGCAACTGCGGTTTTACTCACCTCAGAAGACAAAGCTAAAGAACTGGGATTGACACCTAAAGCGGAAATTGTAGACTACGCATTCACCGGTGGTGACTTGTACGAAGAGTTGTTATTAGGCCCTGCTTACTCGATTGCTGCGGTATTAAAACAAACCGGTTTGACCATAGATGATATTGATGTTTTTGAAATCCACGAAGCATTCGCAGGACAGGTATTAGCCAACCTGAAAGCCCTGGCCTCTGCAGAGTGGTGCAAAAAACAATTGGGACTGGATAAATCTGTCGGACAAATTCCGCTGGAAAAAATCAACCAGTGGGGCGGCTCTTTATCTATCGGTCACCCGTTTGGCGCTACCGGTGGAAGATTGCTGACCATGGCAGCTAACCGATTACAGAAAAGCGGAGGTCAATATGCTCTGTTAGCGGCTTGTGCCGCCGGCGCGCATGGCCACGCGATGATAATTAAAAAATATTAAACAGTCAATGGTGAATGGTCAATAGTCCATAGAATTTTCTATCGACTATCGTCTATGGACTATCGACATAAAATAAAAACAATGGCAACTTTAAAACGAGAAGACTATATCACTATCGAGAAAAACGCTAATGGCGTTTGTACTATCTGGATGGACCAGAAAAATGAAAAAATCAACAAAATCGGACCTGACCTGATTGGTTTGTTTGAAGAAGTTTTTTCAGAACTGGATACAGATACTTCCATCCGTGCATTTGTTTTATCCAGCAAGAAAAAAGATTTTATCGCGGGTGCGGATATCGAAGCATTCCAGAAAGTAGAAAAGCCCGGCGACTGGAAACCAATCGCACAAAAAGGGCACGCCATCTTAAATCAGATTTCAACATCAAAAAAGCCAATTGTTGCGGCCATCCATGGCAACTGCCTCGGCGCCGGTCTGGAAATCGCGCTGGCGTGTCAGGCACGTATAGTGTCTAACGACAAATCCACCAAAATGGCGCTTCCGGAAGTGAAACTTGGTTTATTGCCGGGGGGTGGCGGCACACAACGCCTTCCGCGACTGGTCGGCCTGCAGGCTGCGCTGGATATGATGCTGACCGGCAAAAACGTATTCCCATATCCTGCCTTAAAAATGGGATTGGCGGATAAAGTGGTACATGTTTCATCCTTACAGAATGCGGCTCAGAAGCTGGCACTGGAGTTGGTTTCCAAACCAATCAAACGCGAACGCAATGAGTTGAATCTGGATACGGTAAAAGCGGGTTTCCCTGCGTTGCAAAAAACGCTGACCAATATCGTGCTCGAAGCGCCGCTGGTGAATAAAATCGTTTTCGACCAGGCAAAAAAAATGGTGGACAAACAGGCGCACGGCAATTATCCTGCTCCATATAAAATTATGGAGTGCGTGGAAATAGGCTGGAATCAGGGCATTGAAAAGGGATTAGCGGCAGAAGTGGAGAAATTTGAAGAACTGATTTTATCTCCTGTATCCCGACAGCTGATAAATATTTTCTTTGCGATGACCGACAAAAAGAAAAATCCGTATGGCGAAGACAAAGTGAAACATGTAAAGCGCATGGGTATGATTGGCGCGGGCTTTATGGGCGCGGGTATCGCCGAAGTATCCATGGATGATGACATGCATGTGTTGCTGAAAGATATCAATCAGGAAATGATTTCTTCCGCTTATAAAACCATCTATGGCGATTATGCCAAAAAGGTGTCGAAAAAAGCAATGACACCCATCGAGCTCGAAGAAAAGATGGCGTTGTTATCCGGCAGTTTGAATTACGAAGACCTCGACAATCAGGAAATCATCATCGAAGCGGTATTTGAAGATTTAAAACTCAAGCAACGCATTCTGGCGGATGTGGAAGCGAACGCGAAAGCGGATACCATCTTTGCGACCAACACGTCTGCCTTACCCATCAAACATATCGCCGCCAATGCGAAACGTCCTGATTTGGTGATTGGCATGCACTATTTCTCTCCGGTTCCGAAAATGCCTTTGCTGGAAATCGTGAAGACCGATAAGACCGCCGACTGGGTAATTGCCACCTGCTACGATGTAGGCGTACGACAAGGAAAAACAGTAATTGTTGTGGATGACGGACCTGGTTTTTATACCACCCGTATTTTAGCACCACTGATGAACGAAGCACAGTTGCTGCTGGATGAAGGCGGTGATATCCTACAGATAGATAAAGAGATGAACTTGTTTGGTTTTCCAGTGGGTCCAATCACACTTGCGGATGAAGTGGGTATCGATGTCGGCGCACATATCATGAGCGGTGAACTGATGCAGGATTTACTGAAAACACGTCCAAAATTTAAAATCAGCAAAACACTCTTAGAAATATCCAAAGCCGGTTACAAAGGCAGGAAAAACAAAAAAGGATTTTACAAGTACGACGAAAACGGCAAGAAGGTTTCCGGACAGGTGGATGCTAATATCTACTCGTTTTACGGTGGCAACAGCCGTAAAAAAATGGACGCTAACGACATCCATATGCGCTGTGCGATGGCGATGGTGAACGAAGCGGCATTGTGCCTGCAGGAAAATATCATTGCCAATCCGTTGGACGGCGATATTGGCGCTATTTTCGGGCTTGGCTTCCCTCCGTTCCGCGGCGGCCCATTCCGTTACATTGATTCTTTAGGCGCACAAAAAGTGGTGGATATCCTACATGATTTAACGGCGCGCTTCGGGGAGCGATTCGAACCCGCACAAATCTTATTGGATTATGCGAAGAGCGGTAAGAAGTTTTATGAGAAGTAATTAGTAGTTAGTACATAGATATTAAAAGGCCGGGTAATGATATCCGGCTTTTTTTAAATATATAGTTGAATTTACATCTAAACTGAAAAGATGCATTAATATATTGTCCTATAAAAACATCATCCTCCCGGTATGCCGGGAGGATAATATAGTTCACCCAATCATTAATGCTGAATTTTGATTTTACGGGAAAGGGTAGCTCCTTCCATTTTAAGTTGCAGAAAATACATGCCTTCTGCCAGTCCATCTGTTTCCAGCCGGAACTGCTCTCCTGTTTCAGCATCATACTCCACTGATTTTACCTGCGTTCCGGACACATTACATAATTGCAACAACGTTTTTCCTGTATAATTGCCGGTTTCAATATGAACATAAGCGTCTGCCGGATTCGGATAGAATTTAAATGTTGTTTGTTCCGGCAAAGTTGCCCGCATGCCCGGCAATATCGGAATCCCAGGAGGCAATAGTAATGTCTTCACAATATAAGGCTGTATGTTGACCATCATAGGCACTTTGGCGAAGATAAAGACGTAATAGTTGCCTGCCTGCAAATTAGTGTACAAAATCGTATCATCTAAAGCGCCGGTTCTCACAGCGTTCGCCAGCAATGCATTCGTGGCGGCATCCCTCAATTCAATATCATAGTCCAGAACCAGATTGGTCAACACCAAACGCAGGGTAGCGCCTTGTATGGTATTCATAATAACAAAACGGTCTTTGTCCGCAGCCGGACAGATAATACCTGTTCCCTGCACGCCATTGGCCAGGTATGGTCCGAAAATAGCATTTTCATTAGGGTCGTTCGGACAGGGTACCGCAGGCACAGCCGCCATAGTGCGAAACAGCTGAGAAACAGAAAATGCGCCCACAGCACCATTGGCATATACCGGTTGTACTTGCCATTCATAAGCGGACGGATAAGGCAATAAACCTGCGATGTTGATAGTATTGGTCAGGCTGGTTCCGAACGTCCAGGGTACATTATTACCGAGCACTCTCCATTGTATATTATAGCTAACCGCCCCGACATAGGGACTCCAGGTAAGTGTGGCAGTGGCTGCTGTAATATTCGTGGCAAGAAACAAACGCTGGCATTTGGTGGAATTTAGTAATCCGGTGCGGACATTGTCGAAGGTTGCGGACATCCGCGCTTTCTGTCCTGTACTGAACATATTCATGCAGGGATCATCGCTGTAGTCCATAAAATTCATGAACATGTCTCCGTTCGGATAATTAGTACAACTAATGACCGGAAACATCGGGCATCCAAAGTTCGGACCGCCCTGATTGGGTGTGTCGTTCACCAAATCCGTGCCATTGCACATGGTGCCGTCATCGCCCCAAATATGAAAAACATTGAGCCAGTGTCCGATTTCATGGGTAGCTGTTCTGCCGCCGTTATAAACACCACCATAAAAGTTAGTAAACGGATTGGCGGGTGCCCTGCCTATTGTTCTGTAATCACAAACTATTCCATCATTGATTGGCAACGGAGTTGCCGGAAAGGTAGAATAACCCAGTGCGATATTGGTGATATCTGCCACATAAAAATTCAGGTATTGATTCGGGTCCCAGGCTATTGTCGATTTTAATGCTTCCATCTGATAATAATCAAAGCTGGAACGCCCGCCGTTTATGCGGTTAATGCCGGATGTTGGATTCCCTTGGGGATCCTGTAATACCAGACAAAATTCCACTTCGCAATCGGCTGCAAGCGGTTTGAATACTACAGGTGTATTGGCTGCATTGGCATTCAGCTTTCTGAAATCTTCATTCAACACCTGTAATTGACTTAGAATCTGTGCATCTGAGATATTGCGTCCTTTTCCAATAGCTTCGCCGTAATGAATGATATGGAAAACGACCGGAATCGTAATCAGCCCTGTCCGGCTGGTAGCATGGGACGTATTTTTCCCTTTTTGATAGAAATTTTGTACAAACAGGGTTGTCGCTTCTTCCAGGTTCTTCCGGGCCATGGCAAAATCGGGGTGAGTGGCCATCATCTTCTTCAGTATATCCTGAGACGGACAACTACGTGGGTGTGCAGTCGATTGTAAACTCACAAATAATAACAGGAATAAAATGAAAATGGTTAAATGATTCAGGGTTCCGGGCTTTAGGACTTTTGTTATAAAAGCGCCTGAAGGTAAAATTCTTGGTTTCATAAATTTGATTTTTAGGGTGAACTGATTTTTAATAGTTCAAAAGTGCTGTATCCGGACTGAAAAACTGATTCAAGTTATTCTATGTTATGAAACCTCCAATAGCTTATTTTTAATTATTCATTCATATTATTTTGCTATTTATTGACTATTAAAAATTAAAGTCGTAAATTAAATTATGAAAAGTCAAGAATCCATTTTCAGATTGATAAAATCCCTGTCCAAACAGGAAAAATGGTATTTTAAACAGTTTGCACAACAAAATGCCCTGAAAGGCTCCAGTAATTATGCCTTGCTGTTTGATGGAATAGATGCACAGGATTCCTATGATGAAGCCAGGCTTAAAAAGAAACTGCCGGATTTGTCTTTTGCAGAAACCAAATACCAGCTGTTCGGTAACATTCTGAAATCATTGCACAGCTATCACCTGATGGCAACCGTGGACAGCCGGCTGGATTTTGCCATCCATCAGTCAGAAATACTGTTTAACAAAGGGCTTTATCCGGAAACGCTGAAAGTCATCCGTAAGGCCAAAAAAGAAGCCTTGCTGTATGAAAAATATACGCATTTACTGCAGTTGCTCGAATGGGAACGTCAGACCATAATTTATGCTTATGTATTTTCCAGCATGAAAGAAACAATTGACGACATCTACCAAAAGATGCTGGAATACCAGCGACTGCTGGCATTGCAGACCGATTATTTCTATTTAAGTAACTCCCTTTATATCCTGCATTTCAAAAGCGGTGTTATCCGTAACAAAGCCACCCTAAAAGCATATGATGCAATCATGCAGCATCCACTCCTGCAAGACGTTTCTCTGGCAAAAACCTATGAAGCGAAGACAGTATTCTATCATTGTCACAAAACCTACTGGTTTGCCCGACAGGATTACCTGAAGTACTATCATTACTGCAAACTCCATTTGGAAGCACTGGAAGAACAACCGCACCTGATTGATGCCAAAGTAATACGATATATAGGCGCGCTCTATAGTTTCGGATTAGCACAAGTAGATGTCAAGGAATTTTCTGAATTCATCCCTTTACTTAAAAAAATGCGCGCCATTCCGGAACAATATAAAACGGCAAATACGGACATTAACCGCCAAACAATTTTTGATATGAGTTACCGGCTTGAGTTGCGCTACTATAACTGTATCGGTGATTTTGAAACCGGAAAACAAGTGGCGAAAAGTGTGCTCAAAGGAATGCATCAGTATGCATCCAGTTTATCTGACACGAGCCAATTACTATTCTATTATGAATTATCAGTGGTTATGTTTGGCAGTAAACAATTTGGTGAAGCGTTGAAATATATTCAATTAGTAACAGAAAGCCGACTGGCAAATGTGCGGGAAGACCTGGTATCCGTATTAAAAATACTGCAACTGATCATTCATTACGAATTGGGCAATGAACTCCTACTGCCTTACATTGTCAAGTCTGTGTATCGTTATTTATACAAAAAGAAAAGATTATACAAAATGGAAACAATCATCTTGCAGTACCTTCGGAAATTGGAGAAAATACGTTCACGCAAAGACTTAATCCGTTCTTTCAGCCTGTTGCGCGACCAACTGGCCGCCCTGCGCAGCGACCCTTACGAAAAAATCGGACTGGACTATATTGACTTTATCGCCTGGCTCGACAGCAAACTGCACAGGAAAGAATACGCCGAGCTGGTCAGACAAAATTACCTTAATGAATAAACTCTCTGAATCCGATTTGTACTCTCCCGAAATATAGCCACTGAATATTTGTTATTACAAATATTTGAAGAATTGGTAAAGGTAAGCATTTACATTACTTGATACTTATTACTTACTCTATCTCTCCTATCTTTTTTTTGAAAAAAATACATCGTACATTTAATCTATGAAAAGCACCGCTCGCTGGTTCATATATGTTGCAGGAGTAATCACTCTTGCAAGCTGTTCTTGTCAGGAACAACAAACCGCCATCCCTGCCACTATTCAGGAGAACTGCGGCACGGACGGAGCCCTCTCCACTTGTCTTACACCGAAATTTGATTCCGCCTATTATATAGAGCAGGGTGTGAAATATTTCCAGACCATGCAATCGGATATTCCAATAAATGTAGTACCGAATTATGCTCCGCTGGTGATACGATGGGAATGGCCACCCTGGTTATTGCTCACCGGCTACACGAAAGACTTTTTAATCAATTCTGATATTCTGCTTAAGCTCAACCCTACTCGGTATTACAAAATGGATTGCAGGTATTTTGACGAACAACCGTTCTGCCGTTGTCATGTCATCTTTGACTACAGTGGTGACAGTTGCCCGATTTATGAAGAGTTTACATTTAATGACCAGGGACAGATTACGTTTATTGAGGCATGGTCGGATTTTGAAAGCACCCTTCCGGAAAATATGAATGCAGGTACTGACAGCATTTGGAGTGAGGATGAATACTGGGCGAAACAACCCAATATCAAACGGCTTTCCACCAAAGTTCCGGGGCTCGGAAATGCCACCGGCAAAATTGATATTCGTTCCACCTGGATGACAGATGCAAGCGCCATCGATAATGATGTCGCCGAGTTGGTCAGACGATTAAACGACCCGGTCAGAACCTACTTTCAGCAATTAGCCACACATCAGAATGAATTATCACATGGATGTGAAACACCGGCCGGTGACCGGTATCCGTATTTTTTTCCATAGCAGGGTTATTTATTAGTTGTTTAATCTAATTTTCACTGACTTAGCTACAATAAGTTTACTCCTCGTTCCTCGTCGAAAGGTCAGCAACGTACAAGGATGGACTTTGTACTTTTCACTTATGTGTCAAACTTTAGCAGGTTTTCTCCTGGCGTCGAAAAGACAGCATCCTTAGAAATACAGTCAGCTGAGACTATTGACAATTGCCAATTTGACTTATTTGTAATTGAAAAATTATTACCCAAATCTTTACTTTTTGTATTTTATTTCTTAATTTCATGTTAAATTAAAGTAAAAACAACGTCGTATGATGGAAATTGCTGCATCTTACCCTGAATTGTTCCAAAAATGGAAAACCAGACAACTGTCTGAAGAAGCCATCAAAGAAGAACTCATCCAATTTGGAGTGGAAGAATTACATATTCCGGAAATACTCCATCGTTACAAAAAGAAATGCTGTGAAGACCGGCAGACCACCGGATTTGTACTTACCGGCATCGGCTCGTTTTTAGGCTTTCTCAGTTGCCTGTTTACCATGCTCGACCTCGTACCGGAATTGCGCAGTTTCATGTTGTATGGACTGACCAGCATTGGATTGATTGTGATTTTCATCGGACTGTATCTGATATTTGAAGAATAATCTTATTCAGCTGTTCCTCTTTTTTGTTCATTCATTTATTCGCAGATAAATCAGTATCTTGTTTAAATAATTGAACAACAGAAAGCGAATGAACAGCATTAAGATTCTGACAGGCCCACTCCTCTTTTTTATCGCCATCCTGTATGCCGTTTTAACCGGAGCGCCAATGCCCGTTTGTGCTGTTATCGGCACTGCCCTCTGGATGATTTACTGGTGGGTGACCGAAACGGTTTCGATGGCAGTCACGGCATTGTTGCCGATGATACTTTTTCCGGTTTTCGGTGTCATGGATGCAAAAGCAGTTGCTCCCGCTTATGGAAATTCGGTGGTGTATCTTTTCATGGGAGGATTTATACTGGCGCTGGCACTGGAAAAATGGAACCTGCATAAACGAATCGCGCTTTTCATCATTCAAAAAACCGGCAGTACCGCCAAAGGGTTGTTACTTGGCATCTTACTCAGCACCGGATTTATCAGCATGTGGATCAGCAATACCGCTACCGCTGTCATGATGCTGCCGATAGCCACTTCCCTGCTGGCTGTACTGGAATCACATCACGAAAAAAAAGTGCATGATAACCTCACTAGGTCGATGCTGCTCGGTATTGCTTATGCGTCCAATATCGGCGGAATGGCCACCCTGATTGGCACTCCGCCGAATGTGGTTTTTGCAGCATACATGTCCGAACATCATCATCAAACCATTGGTTTCGGCAGATGGATGTTGCTCGCAACACCCTTATCATTGTTGTTGCTGTTATTCGCCTGGTATCTGATGGCTTTTGTTTTATTTCCTGTAGGCAAACAACGCTATGACAGTTTGCAGCAAAATGTCACCCAACAGTTAACCGCATTAGGAAAAATAAAGGGTGGAGAGCGCAAGGTGATGATGGTATTTATGGCGACCTGTGTATGCTGGATTTCGAGAGAATATGTATTAAAACTTTTTCCGGGAATCAGTATCAGTGACACTACAATTGCACTTGCATCAGCGGTGACGTTATTTCTTTTATCGGCAGAAGAGGGTAAAAAAATACTGGACTGGAAAGACACCCAAAAACTACCATGGGGAATACTGCTTTTATTTGGCGGTGGGCTGTGCCTCGCAGACGGGTTGGAAAAACAGGGACTCATCCAGCTCATCAGCCAACTGTTTGACGGATTGGGCGGCAACCTGTTTTTAACGCTGCTAATTTTAGCAACACTGAGTGTGGTGATGACGGAGTTTTTGTCTAACGTGGCGCAGGTAACCATCTTGTTACCGGTTATGACCGGTATCGCAAAAGGATTCGGATTACCGCCTTATTACCTCATCATTCCGATGACACTGGCGGCCAGTTGTGGCTTCATGCTGCCGATGGGGACACCACCGAATGCAATCGTTTTTTCTACAGGTGAACTGAAAATAAAAGATATGATGCGAACCGGTATTTGGATCAATATTGCCTCCATCATCATCATTACTGTTTTTTGTTATCTGCTGGTACCGTTATTGTTCGGAAACCTCTAATCGACGAATCGTTTCAGGATATCAGAATAGGCGTCAATTCTTCGGTCGCGTAGGAAAGGCCAGATGCGTCGAACATCTTCCGTACGTTGTTTGTCTATTTCAATTACGGTATTAATTTCTTTATCGGAGGGAGCCACGAACAGCAACTCTCCCTTCGGACCGGCAACAAAACTCTGTCCCCAAAACTGTATTCCGTTGGTAACACCCGTCCAGTCGGGTTCTGTACCAACTCTGTTCACCGTCACCACCGGTAAGCCATTCGCCACGGCATGTCCGCGCTGTACAGTTTGCCAGGCAGTATGCTGTCTTTCTTTTTCTTCCGGCGTATCACTACTTTCCCAACCAATTGCAGTCGGATAGATTAATATTTCCGCGCCGTTCAGTGCCATTAGCCTAGCCGCCTCCGGATACCATTGATCCCAGCAAACAAGGACACCCAATTTTCCGACAGAAGTAGAAATTGGCTTGAAGCCCAAATCACCGGGGGTGAAGTAAAATTTTTCGTAATACGCCGGGTCATCGGGGATATGCATTTTACGGTATTTTCCGGCGACACTGCCGTCTTTTTCAAAAACAACAGACGTATTGTGATAGAGGCCTGGCGCACGTTTTTCAAACAAAGAGGTAACGAGCACCACTTCATTGTTTTTCGCCGCTTCCGAAAAGAGTTGTGTCGTTTCACCAGGAATCGGTTCTGCCAGATTAAACATTTCCGTTTCTTCCGCCTGACAAAAATAGATGCCGCAATGCAATTCCTGCAACACCACCAATTCTGCGCCCTGCGCCTTGCAGTCCGCTATCCCTTTAATGCTCTTCGCTATATTGGCTGCTTTATCACGAGTGTTGGATTGTTGAACGATACCTACTTTCATAATGATGGATTGGTTTGATGCTATGATTGAATTCTATGAATCGTTATTGCTTTAAAGATTGAAAATGTATACTTCCTTTAGGATACTGCATCGTGATACAATGCAATGAACCATGCTGCAAAAGCAAAGCACTGCAATCCACTCCAATGACCTGTTTATCGGGAAATGCTTTTTGCAACTGAGCGATAGCAGCTGCATCCTGTGGCACATTATAGGTTGGCAGCAGCACCACTTCATTCAGGATAAGAAAATTGGCATATGTGGCGGGTAATCTTCGCTGATCATCCGGTGCGAAAATAGCATCCGCCATCGGCAAAGGTATCAACCGATAGGGTGCATCATTTGCGGTTCTGAACAGCTGTAATTCCTCTTCCATCATTTTTAACGAAGTATAATGAACGTCATTACTGTCTGTACACTGCACATATGCAATCGTATCTTCAGCACAAAAACGCGCAACAGTATCGATATGCGCATCGGTGTCATCGCCAAGCAGGTGTCCGTTTTCCAGCCACAATACCCGTTTCAATCCAAACAGTTGTGTCAATTTTTCTTCTATCTGTTTTCGGTTTAAATGCGGATTTCGGTTGGGCGATAACAAACAATTCGACGTGGTCATCAAGGTTCCTTTACCGTCACTTTCGATACTGCCACCTTCCAGCACCAAATCAGGCACATGAATGGGAGCAGCTCCAAAAATACCCTTATCCCAAAGCTGTCGTGTAATGCGATTGTCTTTGTCCGCCGCAAACTTCAGCCCCCATCCGTTGAACATGAAATCCTCTATCACAAACCCTCCTTCTGATTGAACGGTGATGGCGCCATAATCTCGCGCCCAGGTATCGTTGACAGGCAGCTCCACAAGATAGATATTGGACATATCCGATCCGGATAAATAAGCCAGCACCTCTTCCCTGTTATCACAGACGATTATCAATGGCTGATAAGAAGCAATCACCTTTACGATACGGATATAGCAAGGGATAATCTCTTCCCAATAATCCATCCAATCAGACTGCCTGCCCGGAAAAGCAATCTGGATGGCATCCTGCGGTTCCCATTCTGCGGGTAATCGTCGTTGTAACATGCTGCAAAAATAAGCCTTTGCCATAGATAAACTATCATTTGTAAAACAAATCTTTCCAAAAGATGTCTATTTTTGCGGGATGGGAAAAAGACTTTTTTTATTGCCGGGTTTTGGCGAAGATGAACGATGCTTTCACGAACTGGAACAACTGATTACCGACTATGAAAAGATACACATTGATTACCGGCCGGTCCTGAACAAATTTACGTTCCCGCTGATTACCGTTCAGCAGTTTGCACGACAACTGATTAAGCATTACGGCATTCATCCCGGCGACAAACTTATCGGTCATTCGATGGGCGGCTTTTTCTCCTTTCAGATACGGGAATTAATTGGCTGTGAAATCTGCATGATCGGTTCCTTCAGCGACCCGGACAAGGTCTTTCATACCGTACCACAAGTTCCACGCATCACACAAATTGCCGCGCTGACAGGCATTATCAAAACGGCAGCATTAAAAAAATACCTTTTAGGGAAAATTAAAAATGAACATATCAAAAATGTGCAGGCCGGCGTGATGGATAATTTCGATACGTTTACCAATACACAACTGGCACTGATGTCAGAAATGATTTATGCCCCTAAAATCCCATCCAGGCTGCCCAACCCGTTGCGCATCCACGACAAACGCGACCGCATTGTGCGACCACCGGATGAACCTTATATACAACTGGAAGGTGGACATTTTTGTCTGAACCTGCATCCGCAGGAAACATACGAAGCGATGAAACACTTTCTCGGTTAATCAATTCATCAACCCGTGGTTTAAAAAACGGAATATATCCTAAATACTCACCATATCGTTAAATTTGCAGCACGCTAACATGGCAACGACCTATAACAACTGGGAATTTAATGTCAAACCTGAAAACCATCAGGTTGTCAAGTATAAACAAATTATCCATCAGTATCTGACGAAAGAGGAAATCAAAAAGCTGCATGCGAAATCAGACTGGAAAGGCGCATGGGAAGTGCTGATTGTTTGGATGTGGATTGCATTTGCCTTTGCACTGGCAGGGTTTTATACAAATGTGCTGACCATCATCATTGCATTATTTATCCTCGGCGGCAAGCAACTGGGTTGTGCTATCATCATGCACGATGCCTCCCATTATTCATTATTTAAAACAAAGAAACTGAACGACCTCATCGGCAATTTTTTGGGGGCCTATCCTATTTTTAATAATGTGGAGCAGTATCGTCCCTATCATTTTCAGCATCATATCGCAACCGGAACTACAGACGACCCGGATATCAACTTAGTAAAGGGCTATCCGGCGAAACTCGCCAGCATGCTGCGTAAACTGCTGCGCGACCTTTCCGGATTAACGGGAATAAAGGCGGACTTCGGTCTGCTGGCCATGCATACAGGATTCATCAAATATAACCTTGGTAATTTCATCGAAAAAATCCCCGAAGAAAACCGCCCATGGAAGGTCATTTTCAGAAATGCTTATTACAACCTGCGTGGACCGGTTCTGGTAAACGCCCTTTTACTGCTGCTTTTGTTTGCAACAGGTAAACCCTGGCTCTATCTTTTATGGTTAGGCGCCAACCTGACGACCTTCAATTTCAGTTTGCGCATTCGCTCCATTGCCGAACACAGCGTTGTGGAAGACACACATGACCCTTATAAAAATACCCGAACCACCTATGCCAATTTCATTGAAAGGATTTTGTTTGCACCCCTTCATGTCAATTATCATTTAGAACATCACTTTCTGCAGAATATGCCATCTTACAATTCTCCGGAACTGCACAAAATGCTGATGGAGCGAGGCTTTTATCAATATGGTTTATTGAAACAAAGTTATTGGGAAATATTAAAGATGGCCATCCGTCAATAATCGTACGGCTTCATTGCCGTTTCATTTTACATTCCAAATTATTTAAAATCATTCAGACTAAATTGTAACTTGTGTTTCTTAAAATTCAACGCATGAATGAAACACGCCAAAAAGGAATTACACTTCTCGTGATTGTAGCCGCATTAGGATATTTTGTGGATGTATTTGATTTACTGCTCTTCGGCATGGTACGCATCAGCAGTTTGCGCGGATTAGGCGTTGAAGAATCCCTTTTGGAGCCGATAGGTCTTCGATTAGATAACTGGCAAATGCTCGGCATGCTGCTCGGCGGAATATTCTGGGGTGTTTTAGGTGACAAAAAAGGAAGACTAACTGTTTTGTTCGGGTCCATCATCACCTATTCCATCGCCAACACCTTAAACTCCTTTATCCATACCATTCCGCAATATGAACTACTGCGATTTGTTGCCGGGTTCGGATTGGCCGGTGAATTGGGAGCCGGTGTAACGCTGGTCAATGAAAGTATGAGTAAGGAAAAACGGGGTATTGCAACGGCATTTATAGCAGGGTTTGGCGTATTGGGCGCCGTATTCGGATGTCTGATTGTATTGTGGGTGAAAGACTGGAGAATATGTTATCTGATTGGCGGCGGAATGGGCTTTGCCTTACTCATCCTTCGAATCAGTGTGTACGAATCCGGCATGTATCTGAAAGTCAGAGAAAAGACAGATAATCTGGGTAATTTCTCTATACTATTCAAAGACAAAGAAAAACTGATTCGATATTTATCCATTATCCTGCTGGCAATTCCCATCTGGTATGTGGTGCAGTTATACGCTAAATATGCGCCGGAACTCGCAGATGCGCTTGGATTAGCTTATGAAGACAAAAAGAAAGTTGCCATCTATGCTATCATGGCTGTTTATTCCGGACTCACGATTGGTGATGTCAGCTGCGGGTTATTATCCAACTTTTTAAAAAGCAGAAAAAAGGCAGTTCTAACCTACTTACTCTTACTCATAATTTTCATTTTTGTTTTCTGGATAATCGGAAGATGGAGCATGACTGTTTTTTACGGAATGATTTTCATGCTGGGACTGGGAATCGGATACTGGGCGGTGTTTATGAGTGTGGCCGCAGAGTCGTTTGGAATCAATATCCGATCTACGGTGAGCAGTACGGCACCGAATTTTGTGCGCGGTGCAGTTATCGGCATCAACTTGTTGTATGTTTCTTTGAAGAATAACTTTCATTTTTCCACCCAAAGCGCCAATCTGACGGTAGGTGCCATCTGTATCGGAATTGCACTGTTAGCATGGACACAACTGCACGAAACGTATGGAAAAGACCTGAATTTTGTTGAATAAATCATTAAATCTTAATTCTTATTTGTAAATTGGGCAACATTTACTATTTTTATACTCAAAATCATACCAAATGCGAACCAAATTATCCTATTTATTGCTTAGTGCTTTTTGCTTTACGATGGCGACATCCGTATATGCACAATCTTCAAAAAAGAACAAAAATTCCAGTGTAGATGTAACAGCCAATACAGGCAGCACCACGCTGGATGCAAAAGCAGCTAAGAAATATTACAATCTTGAAGCTAAAAAATACCTGAAAGACTGGAGTATAACCGTTCACTTTGGAACTACTACTCCGTTTACTGATATCCGTAGCTATGACTGGGTGAGACAAACATCTAAACCGAGTGAGATGCAATGGGGTGCCGGCATTGGTTTGACTAAAATGTTTAACAGCGCATTCGGTTTGAATCTTGATTATACCCTAGGCAGATTGCTGGGACGTACGGTTACCCGCGGTGGTTTTGCTGAAGAAAGAGCTTACTGGAAGCAATTGTTCCCGGAAAGAACAGATGCTGATGGACCTGTTTACTTCAAAACAAGTGTTTTCCATCAGGCAGCCCTTAGTTTTTACATCGACTGGTTAGGATTAGGTACCAGCTACAATAAATTCATCAAATCTCAGATAACCGGCAAACCTATCAAATCAAGAAGATTTACATTCTATACCAAAATCGGTATCGGTTTCATTCGTCTTTCTTCTCAAATCTATAACGTGAAAGATGACAAACCAATTAAAAACAGCCAATACCTGCGAGGATTCACCAATAAATTCACTGAAACGGTATTCCCGTTAGGAATGGGTATCAAATTCAAAGTAACGAAAGATTTTGATTTAGGATTAGAAGGTAACTTCACTTTCACCAACTCCGACAAACTGGATGCTTTCCAATTCAACTCCAGAGTGGATGCGGGTGGAAAAACAGTTAACTCATTATCTAAAATAAACAGAGATGCTTACGCATACATCAATGTTAACTTCACGTATAAATTCGGTCGTATCGGTTCTCAGAAAGAACACATCGAATGGGTAAATCCACTGGCATTCATCATGGCGAATGTACCGAAACCAAAAGAAGTGAATATGAAAGATACTGATGGTGACGGCGTGCTTGACATCTTAGATAAAGAACCTACCACTCCTGCAGGTTATGCGGTAGATTCTCATGGTGTTACATTAGACAGCGACAAAGACGGATGTCCTGATACAGAAGATCCGGAACCGTTCTCTAACGTTACCTTACAAATTGTAGATTGCAAAAATGTAGCACCTGCTCCTGCTCCGGAACCTGAGTCTGTTAAGAAAACACCTCCTTTCGATCCGGAAGCATTGACTAAACAAGTTCAAAAAGTAGACGATAATGTTTGGAAAATGACATCTATCTATTTCGATATCAACAAAGCATCCATTACAAATCCTGCTTCTGATGAATTGAAAAAAATCGGTGTAATCATGAGCACCAACCCAGATATGAAAGTTAATGTTAAAGGTAATACGGATATCAGAGGTTCATCCGAATACAATCAGAAACTATCTGAAAGCCGTGTAGATGCTGCTATCAATTACCTGAATATTCACTATGGTATCGCTAAAGACAGATTCATCAAATTGCCAATGGGTAAATCTGATCCGTTAGTGAAAGATGCCAACAATGAAAATCAACATCAGGTAAACAGACGTGTTGACTTTTCTCCGGCTAAATAATTCAAATTAAACTTTTCTATAAAAAAACCTGTTAGTATCCCTAACAGGTTTTTTATTTTTTTATGAAAACTACATTTAAATACAACCCTCAATTGCCGTTTGTGCGCGATGATATAAAAGGCAACCTGCACATTGACGGTGAATATGTCTTTCATAAAGAAAAAGAGAGGCTGCCCTATGAACGATTGATACGATGGATGACCACCCCCAATCCACAGCGAAAAGAGAAAAAACAAGATATATACGCACCTGAAGTCATTTACAACAAAACCTTCCTTGCATCCGCGCAGGATAAAATAGTTTGGTTGGGGCACTCTTCTTTCTATATTCAATTGAATGAAAAGAGAATCCTGACGGATCCCGTATTTCATGACCTCACTCCTTTTCTCCGGCGAAAACATGGACTCCCCTGTTCCATTCATGACTTTAAAAATATCGACTATATCCTGTTGTCACACGGGCACAGAGACCATCTGGACTTACCCACCTTAAAGAAAATAATCCGGCAGAATCCGGATATTGAAATACTTTGTCCGCTTGGTTTTAAAACAATACTACATTCTATTGGCAGCAAAAAGATACAGGAAGCGGCTTGGTGGCAGCAATATAACACGCCTCAACTGGATATTACATTTTTACCCGCAAAACACTGGAATCGCCGATTTATAACAGATTACAATAAGACGCTTTGGGGTAGTTTTTCCATCCGGCATCAGTCCAGGAGCATTTATTTTGCCGGTGATACCGGCTATGCACATCATTTTAAAGAAATCAATTCCCATTTCCCCTCATTTGATATCTGTCTGATGCCAATAGGTGCGTACAAGCCTAAATTCATTATGGAGTGGGCACATACGTCGCCGGAAGAAGCCATACAGGCCTTTCATGAGTTAAACGGAAAAACATTCATCCCCATGCATTACGGCACGTTTGATTTGAGTGACGAACCGGCATCCGAGCCGAAAAATATCGTAGATGAATTCAAGAAACAAAATAAACTCAACGGTGAACTGGCTATTTTAAAAGTGGGAGACGAATTCCATTTGTAGTCAGAAAGTTGTAGTGAAAAGAAAACTATTTTTATCCACATTACCCTTCATCATAACTGACCACCACACGGGAAGTTTTGGGATGCGACTGACAGGTCAGAATAAAGCCTTCTTCAATTTCTTCTTCTGTCAGCGGTTCATCATCATCCATTTCCACCTTTCCTTCCAGTAATTTAGCCTTACAGCTGCAACACGCAGCCACCCTGCACGCATATGGCGGATCTAAATTGGCATTAATGGCAGCTTCCAGAATCGTCTCGCCTTCATTTACCGTAATTTCGTGGTCGAGGCCGTCTAATATTACTTTAACAGAGTATCCCATACATTATATCTATTCTCAAAGTTATAAAATCAATCCTCATTTACAAATAAAGAAAACAATTAGCCGAATTAATTTACGTTGGTTTAGAAAACTGACTGCAGGCGTTCCAAGAGCATATTGATTCTTATCAAATTATTTAACGACATTTTTTTTTACCTTTAAGCGAAATATTAATTTTATATCTGAAGAATATGAGTAACACTACTATCATCCGAAATGGTTTATATTTTGACGGCACCGGAGCTAAAGGCCAGCAGAAAGATGTTGTCATTAAAGACCATAAAATTGATGCAGTTCTGGACAAGGCTCCCTCCATCGAAGGAGCAAAGGAAATTGACGCCACGGGCCATTGGATTACCCCGGGTCTACTGGACATTCATGCGCATTACGATGCCGAGTTGGAAGTCATGCCTGCTCTGGAAGAGTCTGTC
>JAXLTW010000030.1:0-30145 GCA_046329865.1 Chitinophagales bacterium
TCCCAAAATCAAATATGGCATTGGTTGGACTGTATAAAATAAAGGAATTCGACGTATTGATTAGATCGCTGGACCACAATATCAAAAATAACATCCGCAGCAATAATGAATTTTACCTGACAGACGGACTGCAGGAGATGTTACAGCGCGGCGTTGTATTTCAGGGCTTCAAAGTGGACAACTGGTACGACTGCGGGCAGAAGGAAATTTTGCTAAAAACCAATGCCTTATTGTTAAACAAGCGAAAAAAGGCGGCGGCTTTCAAGAAAAATTTGCATAATTGCATTGTTATAGAACCTATCCATATTGGTAAAAATACCGTAATAAAGAATTCCATTATTGGTCCCAACGTTACCATCGGCGATAATGCTTCGATTTACGACTCTATTATCAGGGACTCTATAATCGGGAACTATACCAAACTGAATGATGTTGTTTTATTTAATTCACTGATTGGTAGTGACTCTGTCATTTGGGGCAGCAGTCAGAGCCTCAATATCGGTGATAACACGGAACTGGATTTGAGATAATGTTTGCAGTCATTGACTTAGAAACCACGGGAGGCAATCCCAACTCGGAACGCATCATCGAGATTGGTATCGTTTTGCACGACGGGAAACATAAAATCGGTGAATACACCACCCTCATCAATCCGGAAAAAGAAATCAGCGGTTTCATCTCTACCTTTACCGGCATCACCAATGCTATGGTGAAAAATGCCCCCAAATTTGCCGACGTGGCCGATACCATTCTGGAACTGCTGGAGGGAAAAGTAATCGTAGCGCACAATGCCCGTTTTGATTACAATTTCATCAAAAGCGAATTCAGGAGATTAAACATTTCGTTTACCAAGAAAAATATCTGTACCGTTCAGCTCAGCCGGAAAATATTTCCGGAATACAAATCACACAGCCTGGGTAATATCTGCAAAGATCTCGGAATTGTTGTGGACAACCGGCACCGCGCTTTCGGAGATGCGGCAGCTACGGCACTCTTGCTGGAAAAACTGCTGGAGCACGACACCCGGGAGCTCATAAAGGAATACCTCGAGGATGATATCCATAAGATACACCTGCCCAAAAATTTACATCCCAGAATCATTGAATCCCTGCCGGAAGAGGTCGGGCTCTTTTACCTCCACGATGAACATGGAAATGTCCTGTATCTGGATAAAACGAAAAATATCCGCGAACACATCTTTACTTTCTTTTCCAAAAAACCAACGGAGAAACACAAGCAACAGCTGCATCAGGAAACGCACGACATCAGTTTTGAACTGACCGGCAATGAACTCATCGCCTCTCTGTTGGAAACTGCGGAAATAAAAAAACTGGCTCCGAAATATAACCGCCCTATCGCCGGCAGTTTTTATAAATACGGGTTGTTTACCGAAACGGATGCCAACGGATTCCAGAAACTGCTGGTGAAAATGCTGGATGAAGATGAAAATCCGTTATTGAAATTTTCCTCCAAGTTCAAGGCGGAAAAGATGATGCATTCCATTCTGACCAGCTTCCGACTGGAGCCAACATTCAAAAAGATAGACGCTGCCTGGCAGTACAACCAGCGCATGCAGGAAATCCTCTCGCGGTTTGTGTACCCGCATACCAATTTCTTTATTATCGACGCAGGAAGGGGCGGTACCGAACGCTCGGCCGTTCAGATTGAAAACGGCGAATTTAAAGGATATGGATTTTTTGAGCCTTCCTTCATTCAACATCCCGACGAGTTGAAGAATGCCATACGTACAAGTCTGGAAATAACGGAAAACAAGAAAATCATTCAGAATTATATTCGAAAATACTCCAAGCACGTGGAGTTAATTGCGTACTAAATATTTATCCAGCTGACGCAATTTGAATATCGCATATACAATGCGCACCTGCAACAACGCCACCAGCATCAGGGATGCAATACCGCAGAAGGTCACCAGTTTTTTAATGTATGTCAGATCTTCCAGTTCCGTTCCTGATTTAATGTGTTGAAACACATTGGAAGCCAAGGTATAATCATAATTGTCAAATACCCTCCCATAGGTGTAATATTCGTTCAACAGGTAAAAAAACAAAGGGACATTAATGACAAACAATAAGATTTTTACAAACACATTTTCCAATAAAATGGAACGCGCCATGAAGGCAGTGAAACGAAAATAGGTAACAATTAAAAATAATGCGCCATACATATACATATACAATGCCTGGCTGATTTTAGGAATAACCGGCAGTACCAGCAAATAAGCGGCGGCCGCGGCGAAGGCAAACCAACCCAACTCATATATTATTTCCAACACTAATTTATTCTTCACAGGGATTGTTTGGTACAAAAATACATAATCCGATACGGTATCTTATTAGTTAAATGTTATCAGTTGTGAAGTTTTCTGAACGCCAGATATCTTGTCTTATTTTAAGGAATTATACCGATAACTTATTACTTTTACAGGAATGAAGTTAGATAAAGCAAAAAAGCAGATTGCCATCCTGATAGACCCTGACAAGGTGGATAGGGGCAAGTTACAGAGGCTCATTGTTGCTGCAGAAAAAGCATCCGTCGATTTTTTTCTGGTGGGTGGTAGTTTGTTATTGAAAAATAATCTGGAAGCAACCGTCGCTTTCCTGAAAAAACATTCCAAAAAGAAAGTTTTTCTGTTTCCCGGAAATCCAGCACAAATCACCCCTGCCGCCGACGGGATTTTATTGTTAAGCCTGATATCCGGACGTAACCCTGAATTGCTCATCGGACATCACGTACAGGCAGCCCCTCTTTTGAAGCAAAGCAAATTAACGATAGTTCCGACAGGCTATCTGCTGATAGAAAGCGGAATGACGACCACCGTATCATATATCTCGAATACGACACCGATACCTGCTTCCAAG
This sequence comes from Chitinophagales bacterium, assembly GCA_046329865.1. Taxonomy (GTDB): domain Bacteria; phylum Bacteroidota; class Bacteroidia; order Chitinophagales; family JADIYW01; genus JADJSS01. Next base: position 2,880 of record JAXLTW010000030.1, read on the forward strand.
CCCGAAATTGCGGCTTGTACGGCACTGGCCGGCGAACAACTCGGGTTGAAATGCATTTATCTGGAAGCCGGCAGCGGAGCACAAAATGCTGTTTCCGCAGAAACGATCAAGGCGGTCAGAAAGATGATAAAGATTCCTTTAATTGTTGGCGGCGGGATTAAAACCATCGGACAAATTAATACGGCATTTTCCGCAGGCGCAGATGTTGTGGTTATCGGCACCGCTATTGAAAATGACGTAACTTTCTTAGAAGAATTAAAAAGTATCAAGAAATAAAAAAGACATGTCATGGTTTTGTCAGTGAAAGTCTAATTACTAACTACTATCTACTATTTACTTGCTAAAAGGCAGAATCATACAAACCACCGGCTCCTGGTACCAGGTTTTATCTGAAGATAAAATCATCACCGCGCGCCTGAAAGGGAAATTCAAACTGGAGGAGTTAGACACCACTAACCCCATCGCCGTAGGCGATTTTGTCACCCTTGAGAAAACCGACCGGGAAGAATTTGTTATTACGGAAATTCATCCCCGCACGAATTACATCATCCGCCAGTCGCCGCGCAACAAGCACCAGCGCCACATCATCGCCTCTAACATCGACCAGGCGCTGCTGGTAGTGACGATTGCTCATCCGCGCACTTCACTGGGCTTTATCGACCGTTTTATTGCCGCTGCGGAATCGTTTCATATTCCGGTGAAAATCGTACTGAATAAAATCGATTTACTGAAAAAAGATAAAGAAGCAGAGCAGCGCGAATACCTCCGCATCGTGTACAATCACCTCGGCTATACGGTGCTGGAAACGTCTGCCGAGACGAAAGAGGGACTGGAGTCCGTCCGACATTGCCTCGAAAATAAGACCACCCTGGTGGCGGGACATTCCGGTGTCGGGAAATCTACCCTGCTCAATACTATCCAGCCGGAACTGCACTTAAAGACCGGAAAGATTTCTGAAAAATGGGGAAAAGGGATGCACACGACCACCTTCGCCACGATGTTTGAAATCCTGCCGAACTCCTATATCATTGACACGCCCGGCATCAAGGAATTTATGCTGCTGCAGGTAGAACCCGAAGAAGTGTCGGGTTATTTTACGGATATCAAGAAATACGCCGATGGCTGTCAGTTCAACAACTGCCTGCACCAGAACGAACCCAACTGTGCCGTGAAGGAAGCCGTGGAAAATGCGCTCATCGCTCCTACCCGCTACGAAAACTACTTGAACATTATTCAGAATATTAAGGATATTAATTACTGGGAACGGAAGTAAACGTTCTTTGCGATTCCGATAACTACCGGCACGAAGCAATCTGTTCATCCAATCGCTCTCTTTTATTCCAACGTCTACCTGTCGGACAGACAGGCAGAAGGGAATGACGATAAATAAATTTAGTGCGTCACCTTTTGGCGTAGTAGTGATATAACTTTGTGTCATAAATAAAACAAATGACAGAATTATCATTACAATACAACGAAATGAATTTATTTGAAAACGGTGGCTCTTATATAAATTGCAAAAAAATTTATTTTGCGTATTACAAAAAAATTCCAAACATAAAAAGAATCAAGTATGTAGATGAAAGGCAGTTTAATAAGTGGATAAATGGTGTCTATCAGGAAAATATTGTCATGAAACATTCCTGCAAAAGATACGACAATGAAAAGAAATGTGAAACAGATGTCAATGTCATATATTTTCTGAAACATGAAATCCTCTTAGATTACGAAGACGGAGATATAGCAATAGCTTATCATCCTGATCAGGAAGAAAAAGCTTCGGAAATCTTTCAACAATTAAAAAAGATGATCATACGTGAAAAAACTAAACATGAATTTTGTTTGATTACATCAAGCGGCAATGGTTTATTCCCTTATGAAATTAACCTAAAGAAACCAAAACTTGATTTACAAAGACACTACAATGATGATATTGTAACTATACATAATACGGTTTTAAAAAATCTTCGACTAAAAGATAAAAGCGGGTTGATTTTATTTCATGGACAACCCGGCACGGAAAATCGACTTATATCCGATATTTGATTCATCAACTGAAAAAGAAAGTATTGTTTATGCCTCCTAAATTAGCCGCCAATTTAGATACCCCTGATTTTACAAAACTATTAATATTATTCCCCAATAGCGTTTTCATTATTGAAGATGCAGAAGATTTGCTGGTATCTCGCGAACAGTTTAACAACTCCAGCATTTCGATGTTGCTGAATTTAACAGATGGTTTATTAGGCGAAAGCTTAGGCATACAAATTATAGCTACATTTAATACGCATTTACAAAATATAGATAAAGCATTGCTGCGCAAAGGGCGATTAACTGCCTTGTATGAATTTAAACCATTAACCATAGAAAAGTCGAAAAACTTATTACAGGAAATTGGGAATACCCCTATAAACGTGCTAACTCCCATGACCTTAGCAGATATTTATAATACGGAACAAACGGAATTTAGTGACGTAACTAAGAAGCGCAATAGTATTGGGTTTGCGAGTGGAGTTAATTAGAAAAATTTTAATAAATTAGAGTGATGGAAGATTTTGTGAATAATTCGAATACTATTTTGAATGATTTTATAAAAATTGAAAAAGAATATTTAACTTCTTTAGTTAGATTAGGCAAGGTTGTTGTTGAAGATTTCTTAAAAATTCAGAATGCAACTAAAAAAGTAAATAAAGATACTAGTTTCTTATTTAATCCTTTGAAAGAATACTTTAATATTAATGAAACGCTTCATAGTTACATGCTTGCAGATTTATTGAACCCAAATTCAAATCACGGACAAGGTAAATTATTTTTAAATGCATTTCTAAAAAAACTTGACGTGTTGGACCCGGAAAAGGGCAATTGGACAATAACTGCAGAAAAAGGAAGAATTGATATCTTATTAAAAAGGGATAACCCACACTCAGTTATAATTATTGAAAATAAGTCAAATAATGCTGTTGATCAAAATCATCAATTATACCGATATTGGTACCAGGAAATTTATTTACCAAATAATGATGAAGAATTTGCTAAACCAGCAATATATGAAAAAATAGATATTAGCAGCAGGTATAAGATTTTATATTTACCGCCAGACCATACAAAAAATCCACAAGACTATTCTTTAACAAAACCTGAATACTTAACTGATAGTATTTTACCAAATAGAATACCTATTAATTATGAAAAGAAACCATTTAATGATTTTATTTGTAACTGGTTAAAGGAATGCATATATACAATAGTTGATGAAAATGAAAAACTACAAATTCCTATAAATCATAGGTTAAAAGAATATCTAGAACAATATATTGAATTGTGGAATTAAAATAATAGTTATGGACAAATACTTAGAAAAAATTACAGAAATCTTTGACACCTATGAAAAATGGAAATCTTTCCAAAAATTAAAAAGTTACGAAATTAACATAAAAAATTATTTCATAGAAAAAGCTATCGGAAAGATAAACAGCATAGTCAAAGAAAAAGAATATATAAAGAAAGGCTGGACATTTAGTAGAGATAACTCCTCATCTATTGCTTTTGTATGCTATCCTGAAAGAATAAAGAATCGTGAAATTAGTTTTTGGTTTGAAAATAATAAATTTTCACTATGGATAGACATTAGTAAATTTGATAAGGAAGGCATGCAAAAAAAGCTATTTCTTCACAAGGATCAATTTGAATTTCTTTTTAAAGGTAATTTTACTAGCTATTTACATAAACCAGATTCATTATATAAGATAGAAGAAGTAGGATACTTTTACTTTGACAATCCCAATGATTATTGCTATGATTTTGAAAGTTTAGTCTGGTTTATGGGAAATAAATCTGAAGAATTTGCGAATCAACTTTTAGAAAAATTCACAGCTGTTATGACGCCTGATATTGAACAAATAATTCTACAATTATATGATGAATTTTACCTAGGAACATAGTCGTTGTTTACTCACAAAAAAATAAATAAATAAGGAAATATTATAGAGAGTATGCTAACTTATCAACAAAACATCTCACTCCTATCAAATGACGCCAATTTGTTCATTGGTCAGGATTATGTTGCAAGCAAGCCAAAAATCTATTGCATCGTTGATGCTATGAGACAAAACGAAGAGGATAAAGAACTTAGCTCAAAAAAGCTGTTTGATTCTTTGAATTTTAACTTCTCCTCCAATAAAATAGCTATGCTGTCGAACACTATTTATGATTTTGAAAATTTTTCCTTTCCTGAAATAGTAAAGATTATTCAAGGCAGGCAAGGCAAGATGTGCTACATTGAGATTTTACAACCCGATTTCTGTATTCACTTTCAGCAAGAATCTGTCGACCTCTCACCAGCGATAGAACTCCCGGATTATTACAAAGAAAGTCTGACAGAAAAGAAATACAACTCGAAGAGTTTAATAATTACATCATCCAACATACACAAATTTACAGGCCATAAACTCCAATATATTCAACTCTCTCCTTCTACTCAGGAAGATGAGATACACTTCATGTCAACTTACATAAATAGCTTATCTATTCCCAATAAGTAGCGTTAAAATTTATACCTCTAAAAATAAACTCCATGCAGATCACCGTTACCATCAGCATCCAGGAAACCCAAACACCACCAAAGCCACTTATGAAAAAATTGGCTGAAAAGATCCGGCAGTGGATACAATCTGATGAAGCAGACAAGGTATATACTCATCATAATTAACATCTGACATCATCAAACGAGATAATTTATTCTAATAGAGTTACCTATGACTTTCACCGCCATCGACTTTGAAACCGCGACGTACAAACCACATTCGGCCTGTGCGGTAGGTATTGTGACGGTGGAGCATGGTATTATTGTAGATGAGTATCACACCCTTATTCAGCCGCCGGACAACTTCTATTCCTATCACAATATCCGTGTGCATGGAATTACCTCCAAACATACTGCTGATACAGGTACTTTTGATGAACTGTATCCTGAGATTTATAAGCGTTTACTGCATAAACATATCGTTGCGCACAACGAGAGTTTCGACCGGAGTGTATTACGCGGCTGCATCAGTCACTATGGTTTGTCTTCAAAAGGGTTGTCGCTGCATAAACAATGGCAATGCACCGTGAAATTGTATCGCAGTTTGGGTTATCAGTACAATAAACTCAGCGACTGCTGTGCCCGTCTAAATATTCCACTGCAACACCATGAGGCTTTGTCGGATGCGAGAGCCTGTGCGCTGTTGTATTTGAATTATTTAGAAAATCACTCGTCACCAAATCAATTTATTTTGTGATTATCTCACTATTTATCCCTCCCGCTTAACCCCGATTCTCCGTCGCTCCTTTTGTGCGGTATCTATCCTGCCCTCTTATTTCATAAATTTTGGTTGGTACTTTTTGGAGTTGCCTAACATGATTTTACCATTGAGATACAAAACCTATCCATTTCCCATAAATCTTACTACTCAATACTTACTACTTATTACTCAATACTCATTACTTTTGCAAAATGCGAGCAGTCATCCAAAGAGTTTCCCGCGCCTCCGTTACCATCGACGGCAAGGTGAACGGCGCCATCAGCACCGGACTTCTGGTATTGCTGGGCATTGAAGATACCGACACTCCTGCCGATATCGATTGGCTTTCTAAGAAAATCGTACAAATGCGCATCTTCAGCGATACCGAAGGAAAAATGAATTTGTCGGTACAGGATATCAGTGGTGATATTTTATTGATTTCCCAGTTCACCCTGTTTGCCTCCACCAGGAAAGGAAACCGGCCCGGATTTACCCGCTCCGCCAAACCAGATATAGCAATCCCTTTATACGAAAAATTTATCGGCGAAACAGAAAAAATCTTAGGCAAAAAAATTGCCACCGGTATTTTCGGAGCGGACATGAAAGTGGAATTACTGAACGACGGACCTGTGACCATCTTCATAGACAGCAAATTTCCGGAGTAAAATAGGCTCACTTAAAATAATAAAAATATTGAAACCACCTAACAAAAAAGGTGGTTTTTTTTATTTCGTGTCAAACTGCCGAATTGCTATCAGATTCAATTTTGCAACACCTTTGGACACTTTTTTTTCACGTTCTGTACACAGGCTTGTTGAAATTTTCCGAAGTTGTTAATATTGACGTTAATCAATTATAAATCAAGGTATAACCCATTATCCACTTATCGAATAAACAACTTGTGGAAAAGTTAAAATAGAATTTTTAAATCATTGAAGTAGCTTTAAGATGTCGGAAGCGATAGAAACAAAAAAATCCTGCTTTTCTTATTTTTATTTATATAAAAACGTTTAAATTTTAACATTAAATGGATACCGTATTGGCTACTGAAAGAATATTACAGGAAAGCGACAACCGCTTCGTACTGTTCCCTATCAAACACAAAGAAATCTGGGAAATGTACAAGCAACATGTGCAGGCTTTCTGGGTAGCAGAAGAGATTGACCTGAGCCAGGATCAGGTACACTGGGAAAAACTGAATGACGATGAAAGACATTTCATCAAACATGTACTGGCATTCTTTGCCGCCAGCGATGGTATCGTCAATGAAAACCTCGTGGTGAATTTTATGCAGGATGTCACCATCCCTGAAGCACGTTGTTTCTACGGATTCCAGATTGCCATGGAAAACATACACTCCGAAACGTATTCGCTGTTAATCGATACCTATATTAAGAATGATGCGGAGAAAACAAAACTGTTCAACGCCATCGAAACGCTGGACTGTGTGAAAAAGAAAGCCAACTGGGCATTGAAATGGATTGAAAGCGCTCCGTCATTCGCACACCGTTTAGTCGCTTTCTGCGCCGTAGAAGGAATCTTCTTCAGCGGCAGTTTTTGTTCCATCTTCTGGTTGAAAGAAAGAGGATTGATGCCGGGACTCGGTCACTCCAATGAATTAATCAGCCGCGATGAAGGCCTGCATTGCCAGTTCGCCTGTCTCTTGTATTCCATGCTGGAAAACAAACTCAGCCAGGAAGATATTTACTCCATCATCTGCGATGCCGTAGAATGTGAAAAAGACTTCGTCAGAGATTCCATTCCAGTCGCATTAATCGGTATGAATGCCGACCTGATGTGTCAGTATATTGAATTTGTTGCTGACCGATGGATACAATCATTAGGCTATCCAAAGGTATATAATGCCACCAACCCGTTCCCGTTCATGGAATCCATTTCTATGGAAGGAAAAACAAATTTCTTTGAACGAAGAGTATCCGAATACAAAAAAGCAGGGGTAGGCATTAAAAAAGAAGAACAACAATTCGGCTTTACCACTGATTTCTAAATTGTACTGTAATTTCCGGAAAAGAGAAGATTTTTTTTAAGTAGTTAATCATTCCAATCTATTACCATAAATATAAAAAGATAAAACTATGTTCGTAATCAAACGCGATGGCAGAAAAGAGCCTGTTCACTTTGACAAAATCACCGCACGCATCAACAAACTTTCTTTTGGCTTAAACTCCACCTTCGTGGTGCCTCACCGTGTGGCACAAAATGTGATTCAGGGTTTATACGACGGCGTAACCACTACCGAATTGGATGAACTAGCGGCACGTACCAGCGCCAGCATGACGGTGATACACCCCGATTATGCGGTATTGGCAGCGCGCATCGCCGTTTCCAACCTTCACAAAAACACTAAAAAGAATTTCTCCCGCATTGTAGAAGAATTGTATAATTACATCGACCCGAAAACGAATAAACAGGCACCCCTGATTGCCGATGATGTATTTGAAATCATCATGGCCAACAAAGACCGCCTGGATGCCGCTATCGTTCACCACCGCGACTACAACTACGATTACTTCGGATTTAAGACCCTGGAGAAATCCTACCTGTTAAAGATGCACGGTAAAGTGGTGGAGCGTCCGCAGCACATGCTGATGCGTGTTTCTGTAGGCATACACCGCGACGACATCGACGCTGCGATTGAAACCTACGACCTGATGTCGGAAAAATGGTTCACGCATGCTACTCCTACATTATATAATGCCGGTACTCCCAAGCCGCAGTTATCTTCCTGTTTTTTACTGACCATGAAAGACGACAGCATCAAAGGCATTTACGATACCCTGAAAAACACTGCCGAAATATCGCAGTCTGCAGGCGGTATCGGACTGAGCATCCATAATATCCGAGCGAAAGGAAGTTATATCAGAGGGACCGGCGGAGAAAGCAACGGTTTGATTCCAATGCTGCAGGTGTTCAACTCCACAGCGCGCTATGTAGATCAGGGTGGCGGCAAACGAAAAGGCGCTTTCGCCATCTACCTGGAGCCCTGGCATGCCGATGTGTTCGATTTCCTCGAACTGAAAAAGAACCACGGAAAAGAAGAAATGCGCGCACGGGATTTATTCTACGCGCTTTGGATTCCGGACCTGTTCATGAAACGCGTCAAAGAAAACGCCGACTGGTCGCTGATGTGTCCTTACGAATGTCCGGGACTGTGCGACACCTACGGCGAAGAGTTTGAAGCATTATATACCAAATACGAATCGGAAGGCAAAGCACGCAGAACCATCAAAGCGCAGGAGCTGTGGTTCCACATACTGGACAGCCAAACGGAAACGGGAACTCCATACATGCTGTACAAGGACCATGTCAACCGCAAGTCAAACCAAAAAAATCTGGGTGTCATCCGCTCCAGTAATTTATGTACGGAAATCATGGAGTACACCTCCGCCGATGAGATTGCCGTATGTAACCTGGCCTCCATCAACCTGACACGTTTTGTGGACAGCGAAAAACTGACCTTTGATTTCCAACGATTATATGAAATCACGTATATCGTTACGAAGAACCTGAATAAAGTCATTGACATCAATTTCTATCCGGTAGAAGAAGCGAAAAACAGCAATATGCGTCACCGTCCTATAGGATTGGGAGTGCAGGGACTGGCGGATGCGTTCATGTTGTTACGCCATCCGTTTGACAGCGAAGAGGCTGCCATACTGAATAAAAATATCTTTGAAACCATCTATTATGCCGCGCTGTGCGCCTCCAAAGATTTAGCGAAGAAAGAAGGCCCTTACCAAAGCTTCAAAGGTTCTCCTATCTCACAGGGTATCTTCCAGTTTGATATGTGGAAGGTAACGCCCACAGATCGCTGGGACTGGAACGGATTGCGTGAGGAAATCCTGCAGCACGGCGTTCGCAACAGCTTGCTGGTAGCGCCGATGCCGACCGCCTCCACGTCTCAGATTTTAGGCAACAATGAGTGTTTTGAACCGTATACATCCAATCTCTACACCCGACGCGTACTGAGCGGAGAGTTTATGGTGGTGAACAAACACTTATTAAAAGACCTGATTGAAATCGGACTGTGGAGCGACGAAATGAAAAATGCGATTGTTGCCAACAAAGGCTCTATCCAGGCTATCAACGGGATTCCGCAGGAAATAAAAGATTTATACAAGACCGCCTGGGAAATCAAACAACGTGTGATTATTGACATGGCAGCTGACCGCGGCGCTTTCATCGACCAGAGCCAGAGTTTGAATCTGTTCATGGAAAGTCCGAACTACAAAACATTGACTTCCGCGCATTTTTATGCCTGGGAAAAAGGCCTGAAAACAGGCATGTACTACCTGCGCTCACGTCCTGCTATGGATCCGGTTCAGTTTACCGTAGACATGGAGAAAGCCAAAAAAGCTACCGAAATAGTAGCCAAAGACGGCCACTATCACCGCTCCGAAAAGGTAAGCACCAGCGATGTCGCTCCTATTTACGAAAGCGTCGCCAATGCCCAACAGGAAATGTTTACGACCGTAGCAGAACCTGCTATACTGACTGAAAAGTCTATCGAAGAAAGAGCCGCTGAATTTGGCATGACCGTGGAAGAATTTGTGCAAGCCCAGAAGGTTTGTTCATTAGAAAACCCCGGCGAATGCGAAATGTGCGGAAGCTAGAAATTCCCCCTTACTACCAAAAAGAATCCCGGATGCCTGCATTCGGGATTTTTATTTCATGTAACGTAAAAAATTCTCTATATTCATTCCATAAAAACAGTAGCGTATGGATTTTTTACAACAACCTTTTAGCTGGTATATTGCCGGGCCGCTTATCTCCGTCAACTTGTTCCTGCTTTTATATTTCGGACAACGGTTCGGCGTATCCACCGGCATGAAAACCACCTGTGCCGCATTGGGCGCCGGTAAAAAGATTCCATTTTTCAATTATAACTGGAAAGAGGAAGCATGGCTGCTGATGTATCTGGCAGGTAGTATCATAGGCGGTTTGATTGCCGTTGAATTTATGAATGCAGCGGCGCCGGTAGAAGTATCTGAAAAGACGGCAGCGGCATTGCAGGCACTGCATATAGAAGCCAATCACTCCTTTGAGCCGGCAGAAATCTTCGCGGTACAGCAATTGTTGACGTTCAAAGGATGGGCCATCCTTTTAGGCGGCGGCATCCTTATCGGCTTCGGTACCCGCTGGGCGGGCGGTTGCACATCCGGGCATGCCATCTCCGGCCTGAGTGATTTTCAACTTCCTTCCCTGGTGGCTGTTATCGGTTTCTTTATCGGCGGCCTCCTCATGACACATTTATTCATTCCTTTAATTTTCCACTAACATGCGTAACCTGAAATTCTTTATCCTCGGTATTTTCTTCGGTATTGTATTGGCCAAGGCACAGGTCATTTCCTGGTTCCGCATTTATGAAATGTTCCGGTTCGAATCGTTTCATATGTACGGCATCATCGGCAGCGCCGTCATCCTCGGCGCCCTGATTGTTCAGTACATCAAGCGCAGCCATTTGAAATCCGTCGATGGCACACCGATTACCATTGACCCAAAACCTAAGACCTATAAAGCCAGCATCTTTGGCGGCATCCTGTTCGGATTGGGATGGGCCTTGGTGGGCGCCTGCCCGGGGCCTATTTATATTCTGATCGGGGCGGGATTCTGGGTGTTTGTCGTTGTATTAATCGGCGCGCTGCTCGGTACTTTTCTGTATGGCGTTGTAAAAGAAAAACTACCGCATTAACAGTATGAATTAAGAAATAAATTCTACTTTTGAAATTCAATCATTCAACTACTCATTCATTCTATAATTTATTAAAATGGCATATCAGGATTTAGGACCTAAAGAATTTTTAGCCGCGTATAACAGCAGCGATAACGCAATATTGATAGATGTACGCACGGCAGCGGAAATCGCGGATGGCAGCATCGACGGACATATCGCCATCGATATCCAACGTCCGGGATTTACAGAAAAAGTAGCGGAACTTCCGAAGGACAAAGCCTATTTCATCTACTGCCGCAGCGGCAACCGTAGCGGACAAGCCTGCCGTTATATGGCCACGCAGGGTTTTGACAAACTGTACAACATGAAGGGCGGTATGCTGGCGCTGGCAGAAACGGATTTTGAAGATGCCTGATTTCGACTTCCAGCAACAGCTGCGGCTGGAAAATGAACGTGTTTTGCTGCGCCCGTTGACAGCGGAGGATTACGACTATCTGAGCCCCCTGGCCTTTGCCGACAAAGACATCATCCGGTTTTCTCCCAGACAAATACATACCCCTGAATTATTGCAGGAGTATCTGCAGGATGCCTTGCGGGGAAGAGCCGCCGCGACACGATATCCCTTCCTAATTTTTGATAAGGAAACGCAGGCATACGCCGGTTCGACAAGCATCTGTGCTGTTTCTAATTTTGACAAACGGCTGGAAATCGGTTATACGTGGTATGGCAAAAAATTTCAGCGCACGGGCCTCAACCGGCATTGTAAATGGCTGCTGCTCCAATATGCTTTTGAAACCCTCGGCTTTGAACGGGTCGAATTCAAGGTGGATGAACGCAATGTGGTTTCACAAACGGCGGTGCTGCGATTAGGCGCCACCAAAGAAGGTACACTGCGCAGCCATACCGTCATGAGTGACAGTTTTCGGAGAAATACGGTCTATTTTTCGATATTGAAAGACGAATGGGCGTCGATAAAAGCCCATTTCCCACTTTATTGAGCCATCACTGGCTGAAAAAAGTTTAAAAAATGCGTGATTTAGCCGTCTATTATTTCTGATTTTTCAATAAAATATACAAATAGGTGATGATAATTAAATTTTTAGTTTAATTTATTGTATTATTTGCACAAAATGGAGTATTTTATTAACTTTGTAACAGAAAGTTCTTTAAGACAAACGATACTCAAAATTGTGAGGTGATGAAATTTGGCAGCCATGCCCTCTTGTCTCGGGGGTGAGGAGTTCGAAATAAAGACAGGGTAGGGCACTTTAGTGTGCAGGGGTTGACCACCAACTTTTTGTCCTGTTCCTAATCGCCTTGTGTAGGTTCGAGTCCTACCTTCACAGCCACTAAAAAGCGAATCCGTTGGATTCGCTTTTTTATTTTAAAATGGTGAATTAATGAATATCCAGATATCATCGGTATAATAGTTGTTTGTTGGCTACAAGCCAACAAAGGCGAGGGAAGTAATTTTCAATTCCCAAATCCACAACAAGTTTTCTCTGCCTGTCGCCTGCTTGCCGCAGGCGGGGCAGACAGGTCCTCGTTCCTCGTCGAAAGGACACATTGTACTGTAAAATAGGTGAATACCGGATTTTTGCACCCTGTCCTCTCGACCAACGGGAGAGAACTTGCTAACGCATGACTAGACATTTTTCAGGCAAAGCCTATTTCCCTGCTTTCATTTCTTCCAGCTGCTGCATAATCTTGTCTAACTTTTCCAGTTCTATTTTATTGAGTTGCTTTTGAAGCGCTTCAATTTCCATCTTGGCATCCAGGTTGGTCTGATAATCGTCCAGCGCCTGTGCGCGGTCTCTGTCGGCCTGCCGGTTCTGTGCCATCATAATGATGGGCGCCGCGTAAGCCGCCTGAGTGGAAAACAACAGATTGAGCAATATAAACGGATACGGATCCCAGTGCTGTACAAACCCAATCAGGTTGAGTCCCATCCATACTACGACAAACACCGTTTGAATAATAATAAATCGCCAGGATCCCATGCCGCTTGCTACGGCATCCGCCAGTTTCTGTCCGGCAGAAGAAGTATCGAGGTGCACATCATGCCAGTTCTTTGATTTCTTTACAGTACTCATGTTTATCGGATTAATTGTTGTAGTTCATTTGAAGTAACGCTTAACAAACCGCACGGAACCAATCGCTTCGTAAGCTCCCGCCAGTTCGCGTCTTTCGCATAAATCTTTTGCAGCATCGCTGCGGCCGCTGCTATCTTTTTATTGTTGGCCAGTGTAATGGCTGTCCAGTACTGCATCTCCAGATTGGACGGTAACATTTTCATCGCGGCGCCATATTCCTCCATCGCTCCTTTCATATCATTTTTCTCCGTGAGCAGGTCGCCAGTGTTCATGTGCTCATACGCCCGGAATACTTTCAGCAGGCGCTCCAGTTCTTTGATCGGTTCTTTATGGTCTTCTACCCGCAAATCGATCAGGCGGTCTTCCCAGGGTTTGCCAGTACTGCGTGGTTTCACCACAAGCAACGCCGCGGACTGTTTGCCGCGGATATCGCCGCCCGCCGCCTGTGCCGCTTTCAGTACCTCCATTACTCTTTCTGCCAGTGGTTTTCCGGAGGATGCCTGCCAGGCTTTTTCCATCGCAGATACTACTTTGTTGGTAAGCATCATATTGGCTTGCACGGAAAAATTCTGTCCGTTTTTATGGTCGGCAAACTGTATACAATTTTTTCCGGTATGCGTGGCCACCCTGCCTAAGGTGTCAATGATGGCCACCTGACGCACCTCTCTGCCGGCATCGTCCGACAATAAACTGTCCAGTACTTCCTGCGGTGTTTTGCCCTGTTTCAGCAATTCCAGTCCACGTATACCGAAAGAAACATTGACAAACGATTGTGTCGCTATGGCGCCCACACCGGCTTCCGCCCACGGCACCACTGAGCCGACGCTGAACCAGTGCGACTGCACCCCGACAGCCATTTCACCGGTTTTTTCATCGCGGGCAACAATCGAAAATGTGTGTGCAAAAGGCTCCTGGTGAAAGACGGGCTTTGCCTGCAGCAACATGGACATGCCTATACCAACCAAAATAAAAAAGATGCGATTCATGGCATTAGATTTAAGATTAAAGTTAGGGAGAAACCATTACAATTTCCCTCTTAATCCTAAATCTATCAGTTCCATGTTTTGAGGTTTGCCCTTATCGATTTCAAAACGGATGATGGTTTTGGTTTTATGAAATCCATGTATGCCGGCAGCTCCGGGATTTACATATAAAAAACCGTGTTTCGGATCTTTCATCACCTTTACGATATGAGAATGGCCGCAGACGAGTATATCCGGCTTTTCGTTTTTAAGAAGCGTATTGACAAGTGTGTTGTATTTTCCCACCGCACCCGCAATATGAGTAATCATGACTTTACATCCTTCCACCCTTATCTGTTGAGTTTCGGGAAATTCGGCCCGCAGCTCCTGTCCGTCGATATTGCCATAAACGGCATACAGCGGCTTGAATGCTTTCAGTTGATCCGTCACCTCCGTCGTACCGATATCGCCGGCATGCCAGATCATATCTACGTTTTTAAAGTATTCAAATACCTGTTCGTCCAGATAGCCATGGGTGTCTGATAATATGCCGATACGTGTCATTTAGCGGGTATGATTTTAGCGTAAAAGAATGTTGCAAAACCGCTCAATAGTGCTACGCCGAACCATAACACTTTAAATCCGGCATGCTGGGCAGTCAGCGACCCCAGGAAAGGGCCGACCGTCTGCGAGAAAGCCCACACCATCGTCCAGATAGCGGCGTACTGTCCCCGGTTGGTATCGTTGGTACGGCTCATCCAGAAATTGACCAGCACAGCAAAGGCAAACATCTCGCTCAGGGTAATCATCGTCATCATGATGAATGCCCCTGAGAAACTTAAATGAACTATGGATGCGAGTAAATAAGCGGCAACATGGAAAGAGACCCCCAGCACAATGGCTTTCCGTTTCGACCAGTTGCGCTCCACCCAGTAAATGAGGGTCATTTCTATCAGCACTATCAGGATGCCATTCCAGGATGCCAGGTAACCGATCAGGTTTTCTTCAAGATGCAATTCCTTCTTAAAAAAAACGGGCAGATTGGTAAACAACTGAACGAAGCAACTCAGGAAAATCACGGAAACGAGAATAAACTGCACAAATACTTTATCAGCGAACACGGAGGTATTGTGTGTAGTGCTTTTTACCTTTTCCCTGATTTCACGGCTGTATTTATCCGGCAATAAATTCCATAATAATATCGCGGCAAGAATATTGGTGATGCCATCTATCCAAAACAACAGCTGATACGACTGGTGAGCGATAAAACCGCCGAGTCCCGCACCGACCGCCCATCCCATATTGAAGGAGAGGCGCATCAGGGTGAAAGAACGCATGCGGTTCTCTTCTGTGCTGAACCGCCCCATGGCGGCTGTATTTGCCGGACGAAACGCTTCATTAACGACGGCCAGAAAAAAAGTAAATGTGCAAATAATATAATAGTTTCCAAGCTGGCCCAACACAATGAAGCCAACGCCTCCCATAAAAAGGCTCAGCAGTTGTATCTTATAAAAACCGATGCTGTCTGTCAGCCTGCCACCGAAATAGCTGCCGATAAATGCACCGATTCCCCATAAACTCATCACAATACCGGCCTTGCTGATGGAACAACCCAGTTGCGATGTCAGGTACAGCATCAGAAACGGAATGACCATCGTGCCGCAACGGTTGATTAAATTCACGAAAGCCAATAGCCAGATTTCCCGGGAAAGCCCTTTGTACGCGCTCAAATAATATCGGACGGCATTTGCAATCATAACTGATCTAAAAGTAACTATCTGTCGATAAAAAATAAATTAAATTCATCCGTTGTGCGGTTTAATTTAATTTTGAGGATAATTATCTTTCTATTACCAATAAAAAACTTTGTTACTTTTTTTCTTTCTCCTCGATAGTAAATCGCACAAAGAATTGAAATTACTTTGTCACTCCATCAACAAAATCTATTATCGAACGAAGCTGACCGGGTTCAAACCAAGTATAGTCCTTGTTTTTGTTGAAGAAGGTAAGCTGTCGCTTGGCATATTGGCGGGTATGCAGTTTTATTAATTCCACCGCCTGTTCCAGGGTGGTTTTTCCATCGATACAATCAAACAGTTCTTTATAGCCCACTGTTTGCAGAGCATTGTGGTTTCTGAACGGATATACCGATTTAGCCTCTTCCAGAAATCCCTGTCGCATCATTTCATCCACACGCGTATTGATGTTGTGATGCAGCTGTTCCTTTGACACATTCAGTCCAATCTTTATCGGAACAAAAGATCGTTGCAGGTCTTGCTTTTTTTTGAAAGAAGAAAACTTCTTTCCTGTTCCGATACAGACTTCCAGCGCACGGATGACCCGCTGAGTATTTTGTATATCCATTGACCGATACGTTTCTTCATCCAGCATCCGCAATTTTTCCTGTAAAGGTCCGATGCCTGCCTCCTGAAACTGCCGGTTTAATTCAGCTCTTATCTTTTCATCAACTTCCGGAATCTCATCAAATCCGTTTAAAACCGCGTTGATGTAAAACCCCGTTCCTCCGCATAAAATAACGATATCCTTCGTCTTAAATAATGTATCCAGCAAGCTGATGACAGCGCGTTCGTATTCTCCGGCGGATACATTTTCGGCAATTGACTTGTTTGCGATAAAATGATGTTGCACTGCTGCCAGCTCTTCCTTGCCCGGACGCGCAACGCCGATATTTAATTCTTTGAATAACTGGCGTGAATCGGCAGAAATGATTTCTGTATCGAACTGTTTTGCCAGCTCGATAGCTACTGCCGTTTTGCCGACGGCAGTTGGCCCGGCGATAATGATGAGAAATTTATGATCTAACTTTTCCAAACGATTATATCATTTTTTAAACACATAGAAACATAGAAAATTATACATGGGGAAGTTTAGTAAAATAATCATTTACAAAAGTCTTCTGCCCTTCTTTGAATATATTATAGCAGTTAAAATTTATCAGGACTCCTTTAGGAGCTTTCAATAGATTCATATAGGTTAGCAGCTGCGCTTCGAAAATAGGACTAAGTTCTGTCACTGATTTTAACTCAACAACTAAGCAACTCTCTACAAAAAAGTCGCATCTGAAATCCACGTTTAATTCTTTTGATTTATAAACAAGTGGTACTTTTAACTCTGTTTGAAAATTTATTTTCCTATGTCTTAATTCTTCTTCCAGGCATTTATGATAGACACTCTCCAGCAAACCTCTCCCAATCGCTTTGTGCACCTCAATAGCAGCACCGATTACCTGATAAGTTAAATCGTCCAGATATTTTTGAGTTACCATGTTTATCTTATAATACTATGTTTCTATGTGTTTAATTGGTATGCGGTATTACCTAATTTTGGATATCATTACATACTTGATTACCAATAACATTCAATCACACTTCGCTTACCTCGACAATATTCTACTTTCATGTATTTTCAACCTGAAATAATAATGTTGAAGAATTTATGATGTGATATTTCAGGTTCATAATTTCATTTAAACATCAGTTAGTGTTTACAATCAACCCCATCTCCTTTCCTTTTTCCAGCATCAGGCTATAAGCAGCATCATAGTCGTTGGGAATAATGCCATCGAGTATGGAATCTTTGATATATTCTTTAATGACGCCCACTTCCCTTGACGGTTTGATGCCGAATGTTTTCATAATCAGTTCACCGTCCACGGGCGGTTGCCAGTTGCGGATATGGTCGCGCTCCTCCACTTCCTTTATTTTCTGGAGCACCATCTTCAGGTTCTCCTTATACCGTTTTACTTTTTCTTCATTTTTGGAGGTAATGTCTGCATCGCACAACAACAAGAGGCTTTCCAGATCATCGCCGGCATCAAAGATAATCCTGCGTATGGCGGAATCTGTGATGTTTTCTTTGGTTAAGGAAATAGGACGCAGATGCAGCATGACCATCTTCTGAACGAATTTCATTTTTTCGTCCAAAGGCAATTTCAACCGTGCAAATATTTTTGGTGTCCATTTGGCGCCCACCACTTCGTGGCCGTGGAACGTCCAGCCGTGTCCGTCTTCAAAACGCTGGGTGGCAGGTTTGGCTATATCGTGTAAGATGGCTGCCCATCGCAGCCACAGATCATTGGAGTTTTCCGATAAATTATCCAGCACCTTCAGCGTATGGTAGAAATTATCCTTATGTCCATAGTTATCCTGCACGGAAACTCCCTGCAACTTCACCATCTCCGGAAAAAACTGATGCAATAGTCTGGTATTGAAGAGCAGCTTAAATCCCACAGACGGCTGTTTGGAAAGAATAATTTTATTCAGTTCGTCCGTAATTCTTTCCTGAGAAATTATTTTCAGCCTGTTTGCAAGCGGTGCAATGCTCTGGTAGGTTTTTTCTTCTATTTTAAAATTCAACTGAGCAGCGAATCGCACTGCGCGCATCATGCGGAGCGGATCGTCATCAAAGGTGATATTCGGATTTAACGGTGTCCGGATAATGCCATTTTTCAGGTCTTCCAATCCGTTGAACGGGTCTATAATTGCTCCGAATCTATCTTTTCCCAGATGAATCGCTAATGCATTGATCGTAAAATCCCTGCGATTCTGGTCATCTTCGAGGGTGCCGTCTTCCACTACAGGTTTGCGGGAATCTCTCTGATAAGATTCTTTACGGGCGCCTACAAACTCCAGCTCTATATCGTGTAAGCGAATCTGCGCCGTTCCGAAATTTTTGAAATAGGAAACATGCGGTTTAGGAATCATATTTTCAGCCACTTTCATAGCCAAATCAATGCCACTGCCCACACATACGATATCTATATCCTTGCAATCTCTTCCGAGCAGTTTATCGCGCACGAAACCACCAACAGCAAAAGCTTCCATATTCAACGCAGCAGCGCTTTGGGCGATGATTTGCAGTAATTCGCCTTCCCTCTCTGAAAACTGTAATTGCATGGCTGTAAAGATAAGATAAGAAATAAGTAAAAAGAAAAGTTATCTGAGGTACTCGATACTGCTGTCGTCTTTTATGCGTATCAATTTGGACGGGTATTTATAAACGGAGGTATCGTATTTCTTATCCACGACAAAATCAACCGCTTTTTTTATTTCATCCGAAACGGATTCCAGTCCCGCCGGTGTTTGTTGTCCGGAGATATTTGCCGAAGTGCTGATGATGGGTTTGCCGAATGCTTTTATCATAGCGGCACAAAATGGATGCTGAACAATCCTGATAGCAATCGTGTCATCCGCATTTACCGCATTGGCGGCAATATTTACGGGATGGGGATAAATGACAGTGGTGGGCAATTCAAAAGATGCGAGCAAAGATGCGGTATCATCGTCAATACGGACATATTGTTTCAGCATTTCCAATGAATCCACCAGCACAATCAGGCTCTTCTCCTTCGGGCGGTGTTTGATGGCGAAGATGCTATCCACCGCCACCTCATTGGTTGCATCACAACCAATTCCCCAGATGGTGTCGGTCGGATAAAGGATAGTCTGTCCGTTCCGTAAGACGGCCACTGCTTCATCAATATCTTTTACTGCAACGCGCATCGGAGAATTAAAGGATTACAGGCTTTTGTAAATGTTCATCATCTTTTCCGTCATCTTTTCGGGGCTGAATTTCTGAATCTGCTCCTGTGATTTTATTTTTATCTCTGCCGCTAAATCCAGGTTGTAATAAATGAAATTAATCGCTGCAGAGATTTCCTCCACATTCGTAGGGTCAATAAAGATGCAGGCGTCTCCGCCCACTTCCGGCATGGAAGAGATATTACTGGTGATAACAGGTTTGCCACAGCGCAGTGCTTCCAGAATCGGCAATCCGAAACCTTCATACAAACTCGGATAGACAAGCCCCTGCGACATGTGATAGATAATCGGCAATTCATACCAGGGCAAATCTTTCAGAAAGAACACTCTTCCTTCCAGGTCATGCTCGTAAATAAAATTTTCCGCAGCGCCATATTCATCGCCTCCATTGGAAACCGCCACCAGGTTCTTATCCTGATTTTCCGGCAATGTCATCGCTTCCAGCAAACGGAGAAAGTTTTTACGTTTGCTGATGGCGCCGACATACAACACAAAGTCTCTCGGCAAGCCATACCGCGCGAAATATTCATCCTTTAAAACGTAATTGCATTCGTGTTCATACTCCCTGTTCCAGGTCGGATACACCACATGGATTTTATCTGCAGGAATCTTCAGCGATTCTATTAAATCATTTTTTGTTTGTTCGCTCACCGCCACTACGACATCCGCTATATGGCAGGCTTTCTTGGTCTTATAGGCATACATCTGCCGGTCGATGAACGGATACGTTTTAGGCAGTTTATGAAAAATAACATCGTGAATTGTCACCACCTTTTTTATGCTGGAGGGAAGTTCAGGCACTTCATTGCTCAATCCGTGATAGACATTGATACCCTGTTGCAAGATATCATTCTCTACTCCTTTGAAACGCCATAAATCTGCACTGAATGCGTCAGATATGACGGTGCGTTCTACAAAATATTCATATTTGTAAGGGCTGTCCTCAAAATACTTCTGGTGTACAAAGATTTTATACTGCTCATTGGGATAAAAATTTAACAACCGATGCAACAGGGTACGGCTGTAGTTTCCCAACCCTGTTTTATTGTCGTATAATCTTTTGCCGTCAAAACCGATTGTCATAAAAACTCTGTTAATCGTTATCTGTTAATGGTTATTGTTAATGTATCAGGAATGACCTAATACCATATAACTAATAACTTTCATTTTCTACACTGCCACATTAAAATCTCTTAATGCATCGTTCAGGGATGTTTTGGTATCTGTGCTTGCTTTGCGTTTCCCGATAATCAAGGCACAAGGCACCTGATAGGTTCCTGCAGGAAATTCTTTCGGAATCATTCCCGGAATCACCACGCTCCTTGCAGGCACCACCCCTCTGTATTCTTTCGGCTCTTCTCCTGAAACATCTATGATCTTCGTGGACATCGTCAAGACAACATTTGCACCCAACACCGCTTCCGTCTCCACCCGCACCCCTTCGACGACAATACAGCGGGAACCGATAAAACAATTGTCTTCAATGATCACCGGAGCTGCCTGTACAGGCTCTAATACACCGCCGATTCCGACACCGCCACTTAAATGCACATTCTTTCCGATTTGAGCACAACTGCCTACCGTTGCCCAGGTATCCACCATCGTGCCGCTGTCCACGTATGCACCGATATTGACATACGATGGCATCAGCACTACTCCCTTCTCAATAAATGCACCACGACGGGCAATGGCATGTGGCACCACCCGAACGCCGAGTTCCGCATAATTCCGCTTCAAGGGAATCTTGTCATAAAACTCAAACGGGCCCACTTCGATAGTTTCCATCTTCTGGGTAGGAAAATATAAGATCACCGCTTTTTTTACCCAGTCATTGACTTTCCAGCCGTCCGCGGATGGTTCTGCCACCCGCAATTTTCCGGCATCCAACAGGGTTACCACCTCATTGATCGCTTCTAATGTAGTTGAGTCCTGCAACAACGTTCTGTCGTTCCAGGCATTTTCAATGATTTGTTGTAAAGCTGTCATTTTATTACGAAATTTGAGTCGTCAAAAATAAATATTAAAAGATATGAACGAGGTTAAAGATAAATTAAATGTAAGCACAAAATGGTTTTTCCTTTTAATAGTGTTTATAACTTTTGCCGCCTGCAGTAATAAGAAGAAGGTTGTCATTAAAAACAATGCAGGCAGGGTATTGGAAGAATTTTATACCCTCAAAGACAAGCCGGATATGAAAACCGGCATCTACACCTCCTATTATGAAAGCGGAAAGATAAAAGAACTGAGCAACTTTACAGATGGAAAACCTGAAGGTAAACGAACGCTGTATTTTGAGAGCGGAAAAATTATGGTGGTCGAAAACTATAAGAACGGCAATTACGAAGGGGAGTACAAATCTTTTTACGAAAGCGGTGGGCTGGAATCCAAGGGGCAGTTCCGGGATAACGCCAGAGATGGGGTATGGAAAGTGTATTATGAAACACCCAAAAACACGCTCAAACAGGAAGTTACCTTTAAGGACAATATCATCAACGGCCCGGCAAAAGAATACCATCCGAACGGTACGCTTATTGCCGAAGGCAACAAGATAGAAATCGGAGATGGTGTAGATGTGTACGACGGTAAGGTACAAGTATATGATTCTTTGGGTACCTTAGAGAAAGTTTTAATTTATGACAAAGGAAGACAAATCAAAAAAGAAGCACTAAACGAATAAATATGCAAAAAATAATCTATGCTTTTATAGCCTGCCTCCTGTTCGCCTGCCAAAGTACCACCCGGAATATGGGAGAGCAGTTTGAGGTGAAATCGCCGGTATCTGTTGATGCCCTGACCAAACAATTGGATAGTATCCCGTCTGTCACAGGCATACAGATTGAAGGCAAAATAGCCAAAAGCTGCATGAGCGAAGGATGCTGGTTTACGATTAAGGATGCCGGCGGTAACGAGATTTTACTGGACATCAAGGACAAGTCGTTCAGAGTGCCCACCAACAGCCCGGGAAAGACCGTCATCGTGCTGGCAGATGCTGTAAAAAACGCTTCTGCGAAAGCTGATGAAGAACCTTACAGCATCTCTGTAAGGGGTATGCGGTTTAAATAACCGTTAATCCCGTTATTTTTAGTTCCATTTCTTGGCAATTGGCGAAAAAAAGCTATCTTTGCACTCGCTTTTGTAAAAAAGCAGGATTCCGTAGCTCAGTTGGTAGAGCAATACACTTTTAATGTATGGGTCCTGGGTTCGAATCCCAGCGGGATCACAGGTGCCAAAACCTCCGCCCGGTTAACTCGTTAGTTACCGGGCATTTTTATTTCCAATCATTATCGATTTTACAGAGAATTTTCAAACACGGTACAAACGCGCGCGCAAATCCAGATTAGTTCGAACGAATCTATTTATTAATAAGAAGAAGCGGGGAATTTTAGTTACAGTACTGTACTAAAAGGGTAAATCGTCTTCTATCTGCTCATTGGGCACATCGGATTCCGTATATGCTGGTGGTGCCGAATTTTCTCTGCGGGGTGGGGCGGCCTGTTCCGTTTTATTCACCCTCCACGCTTTTACATCCGTGTACCATTTGCCATTATACTCCCGGCTTTCCACATCCGCTTCTACTGAAATATCGTTTCCCTCCTGAAAAGCATTATCATTGACCAAATCCGTCCAGAAGACCACACAAACTTTTTTAGGGAATTTACCATTATCCGTTTCTATCACCACTTCCTGCTTTTTCCAGACTCCGTTTTTTCCTTCTCCCGTTTGCACCGGATTTACTTTGTAAATTTTTCCTTTCAATTCCATGACTTTAATATTTTTACAAATATAGCAATAAAAAGAGTTTTGCATTTTCATCTGAAGTTCAAATTAATAACACCCCTCTTAATTTATTGATAACACGGATTGGGAATGTTGGCGCGTCATTTGATGTTTTATGATTTAAATGTAACTTTAAGCTATGGATACCACTATTATGCATTTCGTTTCAAAAGATGCGTTGCATTTTTTCAGCGACAATAAGGTTTTACTGAGCCTGGTAATGGGATTGGGCCTGAGTGCCAGTTGTGGATTCCGGGTATTTGTGCCATTGCTAATTGCCAGTATCGCCTCTAAAATGGGGATATTGCACCTGGGGGATGGCTTTCAATGGATGGGCAGCACCCCTGCCATCATTTGTTTCGGGGCGGCTACTGTCTTCGAAATTGCGGGTTACTATATCCCCTTTGTGGACAACATCCTGGATACCATCACAACACCTGCATCCGTGGTGGCCGGAACCTTATTAACGGCTTCCGCTATTCTGCCGGACATCGACCCTATGCTGAAATGGGGACTCGCCATCATTGTAGGTGGCGGCAGCGCAGGCATCATACAGGCCGGAACGGCCATGACACGTGCCACTTCCACCGTCACTACGGCAGGCACCGCGAATCCGGTGGTGGCTACCGCAGAACATATACTTGCAATAGCCGGCAGCATACTAAGTCTGATTGTTCCATTCATTATCGCCACCATCATCTGTATTCTTATTGTCATATTCTTATTTTTCGTTATCCGTTATTTCAAAAGACATATACCGAAAACTGAAACACTGCCTCCGCCAAGACAATAAGGTGACTTTCATACATAGGTGACGTCTCTTTTTTGTTTGAAGAAACTTCAAATGTCTTGTATCTTGTGTCAAATTTTCAGCAGCTGAAACTAATGCAGCATGACGGGGTGCAAACCATCCGTCATTGCGAACTTTTTTCGGAGGCTATTCATAAATTATTGCATGAACGCAGGCAGCCAAAACACACTCAATTTTTTATCCAAACTGACGGTTCGCAGGATTTGGAATATGGGATTGGTATATGGCTCATTTTATCTTACCAAATACCTGAAGCGGCCCATTCAACTGGGAAAGCCGTTTTCCATTTCATTTGAACCGACTACTTCCTGCAACCTCCGTTGTCCGGAATGTCCGAGCGGCTTGCGTTCCTTTACCCGGCCTATCGGTATGCTGGAACAGGATTTCTTTCAAAAAACGATAGATGAAATCTCAAAAGATTTAATCTACCTCACCTTTTACTTTCAGGGAGAACCGTATTTACACAAGCTTTTTCTGGAAATGGTTTCTTATGCAAGATCCAAAAAAATCTATACGGCAACATCGACCAATGCGCACTATCTGACAGACGCCATGGCCAAGAAAACCATCGAAAGCGGACTGGACAGGCTGATTATTTCCATTGACGGCACCACGCAGGAAACTTATCAGCATTACAGAGTGGGCGGGCAACTGGACAGAGTGATAGAAGGAGCTAAGAATATCGTGAAATGGAAAAAGCAGTTGCAGGCGAAAACACCGTATATCATTTTTCAATTTCTGGTGGTTAAACCCAATGAACATCAGATTGAGGATTTAAAAAAACTGGCAACAGAGATAGGTGTGGACGAAGTCATTCTAAAAACAGCCCAGGTATATGATTATAAGAACGGCAACGAACTGATACCGGAGAACGAACAATACTCGCGCTACAAAAAGAACAGCGACGGCACTTATTCCATTAAAAACAAGCTGGAAAACATCTGCTGGAAATTGTGGCACAGTTGTGTCATCACCTGGGACGGCAAAGTTGTTCCGTGTTGTTTTGATAAAGATGCTCAGCATCAGTTGGGCGACTTGCAGACACATACCTTCTCTCAGATTTGGAGCAACGAGCTATATAAAGATTTCCGCGTAAAATTAGTGAGAGGCAGAAAGGAGATTGACATCTGCACCAACTGCAGCGAAGGCTGTGAAGTGAATTTTAATTATGAGGTGTGATTTTTCACGCAAAGTACGCAAAGTCATTTCCTCGCAAGAGGGAATCTCATTTAATACCAGATAAAAAGTATTTTCATTGCTCTTGACATTTATACCAAAAATTGGTAAATTTGGAGAAAACTGAACCCATGAAAAATAACACATCGGTTGCATTAGGAAATTATTTTGAAGATTTTGTAGAAGACAAAATAAATCAAGGACGGTATAAAAACGCCAGTGAAGTAATACGTGCCGGTTTGCGCTTGTTGGAAAATGAAGAAAACAAGATTACTTTATTGAAAAAAGAAATTCAGACAGGAATAGATAGCGGAATTGCTGAGAACTTTAACGCAAAGAAGCATTTGCAGTCTTTAAAAACAAGAAGAAAAGCAAATGGCTAAGTTTCATCTAAGTAAAAAAGCGGTTGATGACTTAACGGAGATTTGGGAATACACCTATGATGAATGGTCAGAAAAGCAAGCTGATAATTATTACCATTTTCTTTTAAAAATCTGTCAGGAGTTGGCAGAAAATCCTACATCAGGAAAACGTTATACTGAAATAGGAATAGATATCTTAGGCTACTTAGCTAATAAGCATATCATCTTCTATCAAATCACATCAAAAAATGAAATTACCATTATCAGGATTTTACATGGAAGCATGGATTTAAAAAGTAGAATGGAAGACTAACTTTCACCAACTGCAAGAAGTCTGTGAAGTGAATTTTAATTATGAGGTTTGATAAATTCACAGCGAAACACGAAGTCTGTATCAGGGACAATGGTATAGTAAATTAATTTATGAATTGTCAATCACAAGTATTCCAATACCTGAATTCTGGATTTTTGAGATTCCTGCTTTCCTCTCCGCCAGACAGGCGGACGCCGAATAACATTAAATACACGACACCTATTTCTTTGTATCTTCTACAACAAAAAAGACGGGATGCAGCTGCATCCCGTCTTTTTGTATAGCTATAGCAATTTGACTATTTCAACATTACTTTTGCCGCTTTAGTTGTATTGCCGTCATTGAAGGTAATCAGATACATACCTGCCGCATTGCCTGAAATATCCAGAACGAATTCTTTCGTATTCGGAGCAATCGTTGTCGTCTTCACTTCAGCACCCAACATATTGTATACAGACACTTTCATGTTGGTCATCCACGGAGCATCCGCACGGATTAACAATCGGCCATCGGTAGGATTTGGAAATAAGGTAATATTTTTGCTGATGTCCTTCTGTTGGATGGAAGTAGAAGTACACTGTGCCAGAACAGTTACGCTGTGTGTGCTGTTTGTCATTTGCAATGGTCCCTGAACAGGAAACTCAACCACAGAGTCTCTTTGTTCAGCAAGACTTGGCCCTGCAACCGTTGGAGTGTAATCGGATACTCTTATGGAAATAGATGAAGAGAAATCACAGAAGTCTCCGTTTGCATCGGAGTGCGCCACAAAGATGTCACTCGGAGTAGAACCGAAAGAACCAAATCCTGTGATAAGGCTGCTTCCGTCTCCCAGAATAGCAGATCCTTGTAAGAACTCATTTCCTGTAGTTCCCCAACTCTTAGCCCATACAATACTGCCATCCGTGGAATTAACTTTAAACAAAAGGCCTTGCTCGCCATTGCCAAATTTATTGGATTGTCCTGCAACCACCAGGTTACCATCTGTCTGATCTACATTTAATCCGTTAACTACAGTAGCGGAATCACCTCCATATACTTTTGACCAGGCTATACTGAGGTCTTCAGGGTTCAGTGCCGTGATATATATATTGTTTCTGTTCGGGCCGCTGGTGCTTCCGGTAATACCGGAAAAAATCAGCTTATTGTCAGCAAATGTTACAAATCGTCCGTCATCATCGCCGGCTGTACCGATGAGCAATTGTCCCTGTACCACCCCGGAAGGATCCACAGCTAC
>JAXLTW010000031.1:0-28180 GCA_046329865.1 Chitinophagales bacterium
CAGATGCAAACTGACAGGACGTCCACGTGGTTACATCGGTTTCTTCGGCTTATCCAGAATCCAATTCAGGGATTTGGCGAGCTACGGAAAAATTCCGGGATTAACTAAAGCAAGCTGGTAAAAAAAAGAAAAATAATTTTAAAAATAAACAGTGAAGGTGGGAAACTGAATTGAAGCCAGTTTAAGTCTCACATCTAAGCGATCTAAAACAAAAAAAAGAAAATGGTTACAGATCCAATAGCAGATTTCCTAACTAGAATCAGAAATGCACAACTCGCTGGTCACACCATCGTTGACATTCCTGCATCTAACATGAAGAAAAAATTAACTGAAATCTTACACGATAACGGTTATATCCTGAAATTCAAATTCGAAGAGGACGGACCTCAGGGAACTATCAAGATTGCCTTGAAATACAATCCTGAAACCAAAGAACCGGCCATCAGAGAATTGATCAGAGTATCCAAACCGGGTTTGCGCCGCTATGCGCACGTGGCGGGTATCCCGAGAGTAAAGAACGGTTTAGGCTTAGCTATCTTGTCAACGTCAAAAGGCATTTTGACTGACAAGCAGGCAAAGAACCTGAAAGTAGGTGGTGAAATTATTTGCATAGTATCTTAAAAAAACAGACATGTCACGCGTAGGAAAATTACCAATAACAATACCGGCAAAAACGGAAGTGAGCGTTGCAGATAATAACGTAGTCACTGTGAAAGGACCCAAAGGAACGTTGTCTGAAAAAGTAGACAGAGATATTATCGTTAAAGTTGAAGACGGTAAAATCACACTTGAACGTCCGACAGAACAAAAACGTCATAAGGCATTACACGGCCTGTACAGATCACTGGTCAATAACATGGTGGTGGGTGCAAGTGAAGGCTATAAAAAAACATTGGATGTTGTGGGGGTTGGTTTTCGTGCCAGCAACCAGGGACAACTGCTGGAATTATCCATCGGTTTTTCTCACCCGGTGTATGTTTTACTGCCGGATGAAATTAAGGTGACGACCGTATCTGAAAAAGGTCAGCCTCCCCGCATATTATTGGAGAGTACAGATAAACAATTGATTGGTCAGGTGGCTGCAAAAATCAGAAGCTTAAGAAAACCTGAGCCATATAAAGGAAAAGGTATTAAATATACTGAAGAGGTATTACGCAAAAAAGCGGGTAAATCGGCAGGTAAAAAATAAAAATAATCGGTAGGTGCTAAAGTACCTCCAGTCATTAAAATAAAATTATTGTCATGGCAGTAACGAAACTATCCAGAAGAGAAAAAATCAAATACAGAATTCGCCGTAAACTGGGCGGAACTGCTGATCGTCCCAGATTATGCATTTTCCGAAGCAACAGCGAAATCTATGCTCAGATAATTGATGATGTAACACGCAAAACAATTATGTCCGTTTCTTCCCTCAAGGTGAACGGTACCAAAACGGAACAGGCAAAAGCAGTAGGAGCTGCCATAGCTGAAAAAGCGAAAGCGGCCAACATTTCTGCAGTGGTATTTGACAGAAACGGATTTTTATATCATGGCAGAGTAAAAGCATTGGCCGATGCTGCCAGAGAAAATGGTTTACAATTTTAATTGCATAACGATAAAAGAATATGTCAAAAGTAAAAGAAAATAAAGTTAGAGCAGCAGCTGAACTGGAGTTGAAAGAAAAAGTGGTAGGTATCCAACGGGTGGCGAAAGTGACCAAAGGGGGCCGTACATTCAGCTTTTCAGCATTGGTAGTGGTTGGAGACGGAAACGGAACGGTTGGACACGGTTTGGGAAAAGCCCGCGAGGTTCAGGAAGCTATTCAGAAAGGAATAGACGACGCTAAAAAGAACCTGGTGAAAGTGCCTATCCTGAAAGGAACCATTCCACACGATCAGTTGGCGGAGTTCGACGGAGCAAAAGTATTGATTAAACCCGCCTCTCATGGTACAGGGGTAATCGCCGGAGGCTCTATGCGTGCTGTGTTGGAAAGTGCCGGTGTACATGACGTATTGGCAAAATCCTTAGGTTCAGCCAATCCGCACAACGTAGTAAAGGCGACCATTCACGCTTTAACCTTGTTAAGAGATCCGTTCCGCGTATCAAAAGACCGAGGAATTAAATTGTCTAAAGTATTTAACGGTTAAGAATTATGGCTAAGATAAAAATTACGCAGGTAAAGAGTACCATCGACAGAAGTCAACGACAAAAAGATACCATCAAAGCATTAGGTATTCAGAAAGTAAACAGAAGCGTTGAGAAAGAAGCTACTCCGCAAGTATTGGGGATGGTGGCAAAAGTAAAACATTTAGTAACGGTAGAAAATATCTAATCAATGAGTATCAGTTTAAGTAACTTAAAACCGGCTAAAGGCGCTACAAAAGCGCGTAAACGTATTGCACGTGGTCGGGGTTTCAGGTTCAGGCGGAACAGCCGGCAAAGGACACAAGGGCGCAAAATCCCGTTCTGGTTATAAATCAAAAAGAGGTTTTGAAGGTGGTCAAATGCCATTGCAACGCCGAATCCCAAACGCGGATTTAAAACCCGAACCGAGTGGAATTCAGAACCATCAATCTGGCAGAATTGCAGGCGTTGGCGAAAAAACAATATCACCGAATTTAACTTTGAAACCTACAGAACATTGAAACTGGTAAAAAGCAGCGACAAGGTAAAAGTGTTGGGTAATGGTGAATTGAAAGGTGCTTATAAAGTATCCGCACATGCATTCAGTGATAAAGCTAAAGAAGCAATTGAAAAAAATAGTGGAACAACCACAGTTATAGCATAATCAGCCTATGAAACAATTTTTCGATACCCTTAGAAATATCTTTGCGATAGAAGACTTAAGAAAGAGAATTTTCTTAACCCTGGGTCTTATTTTCATTTATCGTTTAGGTTGTTTCGTAGTTATCCCGGGCGTTGATCCCACTAAGATTTCAAGCGAAGGTGCAAAAGGAATCTTTCAGATTTTTGACTTATTTGCTGGCGGAGCTTTTACCAAAGCCTCCGTTTTTGCATTGGGTATCATGCCATATATTTCTACCTCTATCGTGATGCAGCTTTTAACGCTGGCAGTTCCCTATTTCCAGAAATTACAGAAAGAAGGCGAAAGCGGCAGAAAGAAAATCACCCAGTTTACGAGATACGGAACGGTAGTGGTTACTGCATTTCAGGGTTTCGCGTATGTGAAATTTTTACAATCTCAGGGAATCGTCTCCCCACAGGTGTCGTTATGGCTGTTTTCACTTTCTACCATGATCATCCTGATTGCAGGTACCATCTTTGTCATGTGGCTCGGCGAACAGATTCAGGAAAGAGGATTGGGAAATGGTACATCCATCATCATCATGTCTAACATCATCTCTAGATTACCTGCCTCTTTTTGGGCGGAAGTAAAATCCAGAGCAACCACCGGTAGCGGCATCCTGATGCTGATTTTTGAACTGGCAATTTTGGCTATCGTTGTAATTGGTACTATCATGCTCATCCAGGCAATCCGTAAAGTGCCATTGAGCTATGCCAAACAAATGTCAGGTGGTAATAACGCCTACACGCAACGCAGGGGATTTTTACCGCTGAAGGTAAATATTGCGGGTGTAATGCCTATCATCTTTGCTCAGGCATTCTTGTTCATTCCGGGTACCATCGCTCAGTTGTTTCCGGATAGTTCGGCTTCCGGCTTCTTAAGACAAATCACAGACTTCACCTCATTGCCTTATAATATCATCATGTTTTTAATGGTGGTGTTATTTACCTATTTCTATACTGCGTTAATCATGAATCCGGTACAGATGGCAGATGATT
Source organism: Chitinophagales bacterium (assembly GCA_046329865.1). Taxonomy (GTDB): domain Bacteria; phylum Bacteroidota; class Bacteroidia; order Chitinophagales; family JADIYW01; genus JADJSS01. Next base: position 3,784 of record JAXLTW010000031.1, read on the forward strand.
TGAAAAGAAATAACGGTTTCATCCCGGGTGTCAAATCAGGACCGAATACCGCTGAATATATTGATACGGTTTTGTCCAGAATAACCTTACCGGGCTCTATTTTCCTTGGTTTAATCGCTATCATGCCTTCATTTGCCAAGATTATGGGCGTTAACAGCCAGTTTGCTTACTTCTTCGGCGGTACTTCATTATTGATTTTGGTTTCTGTGGTATTGGATACCATGCAGCAAATCAATTCACACTTATTGAGTCGTCATTATGACGGATTAACGAAATCCGGCGCAAAAATCAGAGGCAGAAGTGCCTTAACAACCGAATATTAACAGTTCTAAAGGAGCCAATGATACACCTTAAAACTCCGGAAGAAATTGAATATATACGAAAGAGTTCTTTGTTAGTCAGCCAGACGCATGCGCTTTTGGTCGAGTACATCAAGCCGGGGGTAAAAACCTCCAGACTGGATGAAATAGCGGAACAATTCATCAGGGACAATGGCGGTACACCTGCTTTTAAAGGATACCGCGGTTTTCCGGCCACGCTCTGCATTTCGATGAATGAGCAGGTGGTACATGGATTTCCGTCCGACAGGGAAATTAAGGAAGGTGATATCTTGTCCATAGACTGTGGCGTGTGTAAAGACGAGTTTTACGGCGATTCTGCCTTTACCTTTCCTATAGGAGAGATTCCGGCAGAAATCAAAAAACTGTTACAGGTTACGTTTAATTCGCTCTATCTCGGCATTGAAAAGGCAGTGGCAGGAAACAGAGTAGGCGATATCAGCTTCGCTGTTCAGAAATATTGCGAAATAGACCATAGATATGGCGTAGTACGCGATTTAATTGGACACGGGGTGGGCAGAAACCTGCATGAAGAACCGGATGTTCCTAACTATGGAAAAAGAGGAAAAGGGCCAATGTTGCAGGAAGGACTGGTCATCGCCATTGAGCCAATGATAAACTTAGGTACTTATCAGGTACGTACATTACCCGATAAGTGGACGATAGTCACTAAAGACGGCAAGCCATCTGCTCATTTTGAGCATACGGTAGCGGTAAAACGCGGGAAAGCAGATGTACTTAGTGACCATAATTTAATATTCGAAGCTATAAAAAAGTCAGAATATATTAAGGATTTCAGATAATTATTACGATATTTGCAGTCCGAAAATTATGGGTAAAACAGATTTAATAAAATTAGATGGTACGATCACGGAAGCTCTTTCTAACGCAATGTTTCGCGTTAAATTAGAAAACGGCCACGAAATTTTAGCTACAATATCCGGTAAAATGCGTATGAACTACATACGAATCCTGCCGGGCGACAAGGTCGCAGTTGAAATTTCTCCGTATGATCTCTCCAGGGGAAGAATAACATTTAGATATAAATAATCAACTTAAAGAAGTACTACCATGAAGGTAAAAGCATCTGTAAAGAAACGAAGCGAAGACTGCATCATTGTGCGCAGAAAGGGCAGAGTGTATGTGATCAATAAAAAGAATCCAAAATTTAAACAACGACAAGGATAATACTATGGCAAGAATATCGGGTATAGATCTTCCTAAAAACAAAAGAGGTTACATCGGATTAACCTACATCTACGGAATCGGCAGATCAACGGCAAAGCACATTTTAACATCAGCAGGTGTAGACCCTGAGAAGAAAGTGCATGAATGGAATGACGATGAAACGACTGCAATCCGTAACGTAATCAACGCGGAAATCAAGGTAGAAGGTGCATTGCGTTCCGAAACCCAGTTAAACATCAAACGTTTGATGGATATCGGTTCATACCGAGGCATCCGTCACCGTAAAGGATTGCCGGTGCGCGGACAAAGCACCAAACGTAATGCTCGTACGCGTAAAGGTAAACGTAAGACGGTAGCAGGAAAGAAAAAAGTAACTAAATAATAAATTGTAAGTCTAAGTCAATGGCAACAGCAACAAAAAAGACAACAAAGAAGAGAGTGGTGAAAGTAGAAGCCGAAGGCTATGCTTATATCAAGGCTACTTTCAATAATATCATAATCTCCTATACCAACAAAGGCGGACAAGTGATTTCTTGGTCCAGCGCCGGAAAATGCGGTTTCAGAGGTTCTAAAAAAAGCACCCCGTACGCAGCACAGATGGCAGCACAGGATGCAGGTCAGAAAGCCTATGAAGCAGGTCTGAGAAGAGTGGAAGTGTTTGTGAAAGGACCGGGCGGCGGTAGAGAATCTGCTATCCGTACTATCGGAAATGCAGGCATCGAGGTAACCGTTATCCGTGACGTGACTCCTTTGCCACACAACGGTTGTCGTCCACCAAAAAGAAGAAGAGTTTAACATTAGAAGTAATAAACAATGGCAAGATATACAGGTCCTCGTACTAAAAAATCAAGAAGTTTCGGAGAAGCTATCTACGGATACGATAAAGCTTTTGAAAAAAGAAAATATGCTCCGGGGCAACACGGCAACTCCAGAAAACGTTCAACGAAATCGGAGTATGCAGTTCAGCTGAAAGAAAAACAAAAAGCAAAATACACGTATGGTGTATTGGAAAGACAGTTCTACAAAACATTTGAGGAAGCTGCCCGTAAACATGGTGTTACTGGTGAAAACTTACTGCGTTTGCTCGAACAACGTCTGGACAATACAGTATACCGTTTGGGATTTGCTCCAACCAGAAGCGCAGCGCGTCAGTTGGTGAATCACAAACATATCACTGTGAACGGCAGAATCGTTAATATTCCCTCTGCTACAGTGAAACTGGGTGATGTGGTGAGTATCCGCGAAAAATCCAAGGAATTGGATATCGTTCAGGATACCCTGAAATCAGGCAGAGTTAAAAAATACGGCTGGTTGGAATTAAACACAGAAAAACTGGAAGGTAAATATGTGGAAATCCCAAACAGAGATCAGATACCGGAGACGATTAAAGAACAATTGATTGTCGAATTGTATTCTAAATAATAAATTGGGTGAGGGACGTTAAACTGTTCTTATTCATTTTTCATCATCAAAAATAAACTTTAAATATGGCTATTTTATCGTTTCAAAAACCGGATAAGATTCTTTTACAGAAAGCAACCGACTTCGAAGGCACCTTTGAATTCGCGCCGCTCGAACCAGGTTTTGGAAATACCATAGGTAACGCACTCCGTAGAGTGTTGTTATCTTCTTTAGAAGGATATGCTATCACAGCTATCAAAATTGCCGGTGTGAACCACGAGTTTTCTACCATCAAAGGAGTGATCGAAGATGTGACGGAAATCGTATTGAACATCAAACAAGTTCGTTTAAAAAGAGTATTGCAGGATGCAGATGCGGGATTTGAAAAAATCTACATCTCTCTGAAAAATAAAGAACAATTTACAGCAGGTGATATCGAAGCGCATACCAATGTATTCGCTGTTACAAATCCTGAACTCGTGATTTGCAACATGGAAAAAAATGTGCAGATTGAACTGGAAATTTCTATAGGCAAAGGACGTGGTTATGTAGCCGCTGAAGAACATTATGTAGATAATTCTATCGTTGGTTTGATTCCGGTAGATTCCATCTACACACCTATCAAAAATGTACGATACAAGATTGAAAATACCCGTGTAGAGCAACGTACGGATTTCGAGAAATTGATTATCGACGTAAAAACAGATGGTACCATCCATCCGGAAGATGCCGTAAAAGAAGCAGCTAAAATCCTGATTCAGCACCTCATGCTGGTGTCTGATGAAAATATCACGTTTGACTCAGAAGAAAAAGGCCAGGAAGAGGTAGTGGATGAACACATCCTGCACATGCGTAAGATTTTGAAAACGCCTCTAGAGGATTTAGATTTATCCGTTCGTGCATACAACTGCTTAAAAGCGGCTAAAATCAACTCTTTATCTGAGTTGGTTCAGTACGATACCAATGAATTGTTGAAATTCAGAAATTTCGGACGTAAATCCTTAGTGGAAATCGAAGAGCTGATCATCGAAAAGGGTATGCATTTCGGTATGGATTTATCCAAATATAAATTAGACGACTAAAAATAAATTTAAGTAGCAGAGTTCTCACTACTCACTACTCATTACTCAATACTATAAAGAGATGAGACACGGAAATAAAATAAATCACTTAGGCAGAAAGTACGGGCATAGAGCAGCATTGCTCAAAAATTTATCTTCTGCATTATTCGTTCATAAACGAATCGAAACAACGATAGCGAAAGCTAAAGAACTGAGAGGTTATGTAGAACCTTTGATTACAAAATCAAAAGATAATACTACCCACTCCCGCAGAGAGGTATTCAGCTACTTGCAGGATAAAGAAGCTACCAAGGAATTGTTTGATGTGGTGGCGCCGAAGGTAGGAAACAGACCGGGCGGATATACCAGAATCGTACGCCTCGGTGCACGATTGGGAGATGCGGCGGAAATGGCAATCATCGAGTTGGTAGATTTCAACGAAACTTACAAACCGAAAGCAGAGAAAGCGGCAGAGCCTAAGAAGAAAACACGTCGTGCGGGCGCAGCGAAGAAGGCTGAAGCAGCTCAGGTGGTTGAAGAAAAAGCGGCGGAAGTGAAAGAAGACGTGACAGCAACCGAAGATACGGCAACACCTGCTGAAGAAAAAACGGAAGAATAATTACATTATTTCTTTATCGACATATAAAAAGGATAGCATTTTGCTATCCTTTTTTAGTTGAAATAATAGAAAGCGCTTTACAATGCGCAACAGGCGTGATAATTGTTACGTTTGATCCGGATAATTGTATTTAACTTTGTAATTGAGTCAAGTTAGATCCATGCCTGTTAATGCAATATTCGTCCGGTATTCAAGAGTCCTGTTTCCTCTTTTCGTTTTCTTTTTGTCAACGAACCTCTTTGCACAAGGCAGATGGCAATCCGTAGGCATAATTCATGCCAGGTCAGTGCAGTCCATCAAATATATCGACGCCTATACGGATATTGTTGTCGGTGGCATACAGTCTACCAATAATGTCATCCGCTACAATGAAAGAGGCCTGAATCTCGATTTTTATAACGATTATGATACCACAACACTCCGCTTCACGGATGTGTCATTCCCCACACATACCATAGGCTATGTGGCAGGCTGGCAGGGAGCAATCTTAAAGACGATTAATACTTCCAGTTCCTGGTTCTACCTAAAAAGATACCTTCCTGTTTCTGTCAGGGAAAGGGATTTTAACGGTATATATTTCATTAACTCAAAAGAAGGATATGTTGCAGGCGGGCAGGATGATACTATCCAGACGATTCTGAAAACTACTGACGGAGGGACGACATGGTCGATTCAGCGGGATATTCCCGGCCATTGGCTGACTTCCGTTTGTTTCGTTTCAGCTACAACGGGATTAGCGGTTGGCAAAGGCGGGACGGTCTTAAGAACCACCAATGGCGGTGCGAACTGGAATATTGTTTCAATTCCCGGTACTGTTTCTGCGAGAGATTTTAATAAAGTATATTTTAAAAACTCGTTAGTCGGTTTTATAGTTGGCGGAGATGAACTGAATATAAAGCAAACCATTCTGAAGACAACGGACGGCGGCAATACCTGGAATGTCAGCGCAGACCTCGATGGTCAGGAAATACTCAATGGTATTGGTTTTAAAGATGCTCAGAATGGATTTGTTGTTGGGAATAAGGGAGTCATTAAAGCTACAACGGATGGCGGTGATACCTGGAGTACCTTTGCATTGCCCGATTCCATCAACGATACAATACGGAATCTCAGAACGGTACACTTCTTTAATTCATATACCGGAGCCTTCGGTGGAGAATGGGGGAAATATTTTGTCTATATGGAAAATCTGCCGCCCGCACCATCGGCAAGAACGGATAGCGTGACTGTATTCACGGATAATTCCGTGCGATTTTCCGGCGCTGTCAACCCTAATGGAACGAAAACTCATGTAACGGTTGAATATGGCACGACAACGGCTTTTGAGAATATTGTTACGGTATCACCGGATTCTATTTCCGGCAGTTCATTTCTACCGGTAAGTGTTACTACTTCCGTTTTGAATCCCGGAAGGTATTATTATCGCATCAGAGCCTCCGGCCCGGGCGGTGACTCTACGGGTGAAACAAAAATGTTCATGGTCGGACTTCCGGTGGTTGTTACAGGAGATGCATCCATTGATCCGGCGAATCAGGTCAGATTATTTGGGCGGGTGCATCCACACAGGAGCGATGTAACCGTTGCCTTTGAATACGGGACCACGAGAGCATTTGGCACTATACTTCCAGTTTCCGGCAACCCCCTTTCCGGTAATTCAGATTTGCCGGTTTCAGTCATTACCCCGGCCTTGCCTGAGGGGGTCTATTATTACAGGGTAAGAGCGGTAACCGGTATTGACAGCTCTTTTGGAGAAGTCAGGCAGTTTTATATTGGCGCTAATCCCATACCAAATTTTGATTTTGAATCGTGGGCCGAAGATACTCTGATTACATTAAAGGATTGGTTAACCAATAGTATAACATCGGGCGTTTCCTATGATGGTTCCAGATCAATCATTCTGGATGGAAGGTTAAATAAGGACGGTTTTGGGGTGGTTATAATGGGAACAATCGCTCATGATTTTCCTTCCGGCGGTGTGCCGTTTACAGCACGTCCGGATAGTCTGATTATCCATTATAAATCGGCATTGATGACAGGTTATCCTGCTTTGGTTTTTATTATACTCAAGAAGAACGGGGTTTCTATTGCACAGCAGCCTTTTTATATTGAGGATAGCACACATGGAGTATTTGTACGCAAGGCGTTTCCTATTACCTATACTGAGCCCGTCACTTTGCCGGATTCTGTGATTCTCGCTTTCATATCGAATGACCCCCTGTTTGGATTTACGGTTAACATAGATAATATTTTGGAAATCGACAATGTATCGTTTGCAGGTACAACGCAAAATGTACCCAACCCCGGATTTGAAGAACTGACGACTATATTAACCCAATATCCGGTTTCCTGGATGACGTTTGACAGGCGCAATCCAATCAATATACCACAGACGGTAGTTCGTACAGACAAAGCACAGCACGGGCAGTATGCCGTGAAACTTCAGAATCAGCTGTCGTTACATAATCCGGCCGTGATGTCTTCACATATCGAAGGAAATGATATTTTCGGGCCTACATTTCCGGTTAACGGACGTGTTGCCACCCTGAACGGATATTATATCTTCCAGCCGGACGGAGATACGGCTCAGGTTAGTGTCAATGTTTACAAAGCGGGCACTCAGGTGGCAACAGGTAACATCTGTCTCAGCGATCATGATACGCTATACAAACCATTTTCAGTGCCGATTATTTATGATGATTCCACGGTAATCCCCGACAGCGCCAATATAATCATATCTTCCATAAACGATAATGTGACATATTCGGTGAAAGGCAATTCAATTTTATACCTCGACAATATTTCGTTTGATGGCTTGCATCAGTCAGATAACCTGATTGCTTCGGGAATAATCAACAACGGGACAAAGGCATACCCGCTGCGCATATTTCCGAATCCTGCTGTCACCTATATTGCGGTTGAATGGCCGGCCGGCAGAAGCTTATCCAGTGCTGTTGTCTTTGACATGAATGGGAAGTCTGCAAATGCATCCGTTATTGCCAATGCGTATGACGGGGTGCTGATGCTCAATGTCGCAGATTTGCCTGCCGGAATATTTATATTGAGCATCCAAACAAAAGAAGCTGTATATAGCGGCAAGTTCATTATCCACAGGTAATTTAAATTAAAGTGAATGCTTTATATCTTTTTAGGTCAGAATTTGTTAAAGTAGATTTTCAACGTTAATTTTGGGATGTCAATTTCGATACAGGTTATTTTAAATTCTGCTTTATAATGCCATCTATTCCCGCCCTCTTGCTGCTCGAAGACGGAACTTCATACGCGGGCTTTGCCTGCGGAAAAATCGGAACCGCCACCGGAGAAATTTGTTTCAATACTTCTATGACGGGCTATCAGGAATTATTCACCGACCCGAGTTATTTCGGACAGTTGCTGATTTCCACCAATGTGCATGTGGGTAATTATGGCATCAAACAAGAGGAAGAAGAATCTGACCATATCCAGATTGCAGGGTTGATCTGCCGGGAATATACCAATAGTTTTTCGCGCAAGCAGGCCGACAGTGCTATAGAAGATTATTTCATAGAAAATAACCTCGTCGGTATCACCGGTATTGATACCCGTGCAGTGGTGCGCCATGTGCGCGAAAAAGGCGCCATGAATGCCATCGTTTCCTCTGAAAATACAGATATTGATTTTCTGAAAAAGGAACTTAAAAATGTCCCGTCCATGGAAGGGCTGGAGTTATCATCCCGGGTAACTACAAAAGAAGCCTACACGGTAGGCGAACCTACGGCAAAATACAGAATCGCAGCGCTGGATTTTGGTATCAAGAAAAATATCCTCCGAAATTTTGAAGGCAGGGACTGCTATGTGAAAGTCTTTTCCGCAAAGACGGCTTTTGCCGAGTTGAAAGCATTTGAGCCGGATGGTTATTTCATTTCCAACGGCCCCGGAGATCCGGCGGCGATGGATTATGCGGTGGAAACCGTGAAACAGATCTTGGAAGAAGATAAACCATTATTCGGAATTTGTTTAGGTAATCAGTTGCTGGCGCGTGCCGTCGGGATACCTACATATAAGTTACATCACGGACACCGCGGCGGCAACCACCCGGTGAAAAACCTGAAGACCGGTAAATGCGAGATCACTACGCAAAACCACGGATTTGCGGTAGATATGGAAGCACTGAAGGCATCTGATAAGGCTCGGTTAACCCATACCAACCTGAACGATAATTCTGTGGAAGGTTTGGAGATTATTGGCAAGAAAGCTTTTTCCGTGCAATACCATCCGGAAGCTGCTCCCGGCCCGCACGACAGCCGCTATCTGTTTGATGATTTTATCAAGATGATGGAGTAATGTCATTGCAAAACCGATAGCTATCGGCACGAAGCCTGTCTTTCGTAGGCTGGCAACCTGTTGATTTCTGCAACTGTCATTTCGAACGCAACGAGAAATCTTAGTATAGTTTAGCCGGCTGAGCAGAAGTTGGCGCAGAGTCCTCTTCGAGAGACGCTGCTGACAAAGATCTTCATCGCTAGGAGGAAAGATACCAAAGTACTATTTCTACAGCAAGCTGAACAGTAGTATGTAAATTGAAAATTTAACTTTCAAATTGCATGCTTTATCGTATATTTGAGACATGATAATCCGTAAAAAACAAAAGCAAATACAGTTTTTACTGAAGCATTTTCCGGCAGTAGCAATTGTGGGTCCTCGTCAGTGCGGTAAGTCTACTCTGGCAAGATTAATTTCTCAAAAATTTAAAAATTCAGTATACCTGGATTTGGAAAATCCGGATGACCGTTCGAAACTTGCAGAACCTACTCTTTTTCTCTCTCAATACAGAGGTAAGTTGGTATGTATGGATGAGGTTCAGTTTATGCCTGAGATATTCAACGTTCTGCGTAGTCTGATAGACAGAGAAAATAAGAACGGACAGTTTTTGTTGTTGGGTTCTGCTTCACCACACTTATTACAACAATCCTCTGAGACGCTTGCAGGTAGAATTGCCTACACAGAACTAACACCTTTTACACTGGAAGAAATTAAAAATCCAGTTAAAGATCAGCAACAAAAATTGTGGATGAGAGGTGGTTTCCCAAAAAGCTTTTTACCAGGTTCAGAACAGGTAAGCATGCTTTGGCGTAAAAATTTCATTCAAACATTTCTGGAGAGAGATCTTTCCGTTTTTGGCTTTAATGTTCCTCCTGAAAGCATGCGTAAACTGTGGATGATGTGTGCCCACCTTCATGGACAGCCACTTAACCTATCAGCATTAGGCAATTCGCTGGGCGTTAGCCATACTACAGCAAGACATTATATTGATGTGCTTTCCGGTACTTATATGCTTCAAAAGATTGAGCCGTACTATGCTAATGTAGAAAAAAGAATACGCAAAACACCAAAAGTATATTTGACTGACTCAGGGATATTACATGCTTTGTTGAATATAGAAAAATATGATGAACTTATCACACATCCTGTTGCCGGGTTTTCTTGGGAAGGATATGTCTTACAGCAAATAAGAGGTTCACTGCAGGAATGGCAAGTGAATTATATAACTACCTCTAACCAGACAGAAATTGATTTTATTTTAACAAAAGGAAATAGAACAGTAGCAGTAGAATGTAAATTATCGCAGGCTCCGGTTTTGTCACGTGGATTCTATAATATTACAGAAGAATTAAAGATAAAAGAGGCTTATGTTGTGTGTCCGGTTAAAGAAAGTTTTCCAATCAATAAATCAATAAGGGTTACTCCTTTAGCTGGACTCATTGATGCGTTGAATAAAAAGTAACTATGCAAATTGAAAATTAAGATTTCAATTTGCATACTCGACAGTTAAATTTATTTTTTCTAATTAACTGATACTGCTCCACGCCATTGTTCGTGTTTAGTTTGTGTAGCTTAAGTTAAACAAACGTTCCCGTTTCACACGAGTAGTCCAAAGAATATATCCTTCTATTCCACCATAATCTCCACCCCGGGTATCGCGTCCAGTAATCCTCTGCCGAAAAAGGAAGGAGGGACAAATCCGGGTTTAATGGCTCCATTATGCATCCTGCGCAGCATCTCCTGTATCATCAGTACTGTAAAGAGATAGGCTTCCGGTCCGATAACAGTAACCTGCACCTTTTCATTTTTTTCATTCTCCACGCTGGCCCAGCTGTAGGTCGTTTCCGTCCGGTGTTCTTTATCCGAAGGGCCGACCGGGAAAAAAGTGTCTGCATGGCGCAGCAGGAATTTTCTCAGCCAGTTCAATCTGCCTTTCATAAACTGGATCATGATCCACGGAAAATAAGAGTAAGTAGTAATAGTAGGTATTTTAGTCGACTCCCAGCAAGTGATCGTTTCCCCCATGGTGGCATTATTGATGAGCGAGAATGTTTTTCCTTCTGCAGATAAAGTGATGGATTCTTTTGCGGAGGTATCAGGTACTAAATTGTTTTTTTCACGCCGGAAGCCTGTCTTTACGGCATCTTTCAATACAGTCTTGATTGTGCCTCTCGATGCATTTCCCGTTACAGCATACCCTATGGTCAGTCGTGAGGCATCCGGCAGATGTTGATGGGCAATGGTGGCGGCTATGTCGGTGGGTATGAGGTTAAAACCCGAACCCGGCAACAACATCACACCTTTTTCCAGTGCTTGTGGATGGTACTTACAGACCTCCGACAAATCATCGTATTCAGAAGCCAGGTCGATATAATGCGTGCCGGATGCAATGCAGGCTTCCAGCAGCGGCCGGTTGACGGCAAAGGCAATATTGGCAAAATTGACCAGTATTTTAACATCTGACAGGAATGGCTGGATAGACGCGGCGTTGCTGATATCAAAGATGCGGTATTCTACCCCGTGTTGTTGCGCAAGGGCTTTGACGGCCTGGCTTCTGGCTCCCAATACCATCGGCAGTTTTGGGTCCATGGCTCTCGTCACAAAGAGATTGCCCGTATATCCCAGTGCCCCGTAAATAAGGATCTTGTCTTTCACTACTAAATGATTTTGCAGACTAAAATAAGCATTTCGGCTTGATTGTGAACGTCGCCGAGGTGAACCACCTCGGCGACGTCTAAACATCTTGAAGAGCGGATTGAACTATATCCTTTCCAAAAATACCGGCAACCCGTCTCGCGGATGGTTGAGGGGTGGCGCATAGCGGATTTTATAGCCGGAAGGAACCGTCCATTTAAATCGTTTCACAAAATGGGACATGACAATCTTAGCTTCCATTTCTGCGAAATATTTTCCGATGCAAAGATGCTTGCCGCCGCCGAAGGGAATAAAACTGTACGCCGTTTTTTTATGTTCGGCACGTGTTTCATTAAACCGTTCCGGATCGAATAACATGGGATGCGTATAAATTTCCGGCATGATATGCGTGGCATAAGTGGAAATCGCTACTCTCGTCCCTGCCGGAATGCGGTAGCCTTCATACGTAAAATCTTTCATGGCCATGCGGGGTAGCACAACCAATGCCGGATGCAGACGCAGGCATTCATTCAGCACCAGATTGATATCTTTCAATTCTTTGAGCCTTCCATAATCCAGGGGTGCCTTCGCATAGAAGGCGTTGCTTTCCGTTCGCATGCGCTCCTGCCACTCCGGATGCTTTGCCGTTTCATAAATCATACTGGTCAGCGTGCTCGTTGTCGTATCGTGCGAAGCCATCATCAGAAAAATCATCTGATTGATAATTTCTTCGTCAGTGAACATTTCGCCGCTCTCACTCTTCGCCACACACATTTGCGAAAACATATCCTCCCCCGGATTTTTCCTGTTTGCTTTTATCTGGTCCCGGTAATAGGAAGTGAGTCTGCGGCGTGCCTGCATGCCTTTCCAATAGATAGAATAAGGAATCTCTACATGCAGCGGTGACATGCTGGCTTTGGTCACATCCATAATATCGTCCAGGTGCCGGTTGTCAAACTGAACACCAAAAAACAGCTTGCCTGCAATTTTCATCGTCAGCCGCACCATAGCCGGATAAGTAATAAGTTTACCCTTCCGTATATCTATTTCGTTGTCAAAATATGCTTCCGTAGCTTTTTCAATCACATCCAGATAGCCTACCATCGGGTCTTTGTGGAATGCCGATTGCATGATACGCCTGTAACGGGCGTGTTGTTCGCCGTCTGTCAGCATAATGGCATCTTTGAAAAGGTCTCCGATGATGAAATTCCAGCCTTCCCGGCTTAGAAAATGATCCTGTTCGTCATGCAAAACCATTTTATTGGCAACCGGCCCGGCCAGTGCGATGATATTCTCGCCCAACACACGAATCTTGAATACATTGCCATAGCGTTTCCAGGAGTGGACAATAAGTGCATTGACATCCTGTGCAAATTCAAGCGTAGAGCCGATAAAAGGCAATTTCAAATCACCGGGGATTTCCGGATATGGGTCTATTAAATTGTCAACCACCTTTTTTAGGGTTTGATCCAATTGTTGCAAGTTCACCATAGAAAGTAGATTGATTAAACTAAAACTACAAAAAAAGTTTTATTTTTACCAAAATGTTAAGAAATTTATTACTAACAGTTGGCACTTTCTTTCAGGAGAGGTCCATTTTAAATGATAATGTATGAAAACACTGGTCACAGGTGGAGGCGGCTTTATAGGGTCGCATGTTGTAAAACAGTTGGTGCAGCGAGGAGAATCCGTTCGGGTATTGCATTTGCCCGGCGAGAACCTGAGTAACCTGAATGGATGTAATGTCGAATTAGTAGCGGGCAATGTCCTAAACCCAAAGGATGTAGAGAAGGCTGTTGCAGGGTGCGATAAGGTCTATCATCTGGCGGCCATCTATGCCTTCTGGATGCGCCATCCGCAATTGATGTTTGATGTAAATGTGAATGGCAGCAAATATGTACTCAACGCATGTGCCGAAAAGGGAGTGAAGAAGGTAGTGTACACCAGCTCTATGGTGCGTTATGGCGGACAAGGCAACGGGCAGCGAGGAAATGAAGAAAGCCCTTTTGCCATGGGTAATTCGGGGGAGCTATACAGTATCAGCAAATATCAGTCGCAGGAACTGGCGGAGCAGTATGCACGCCAGGGATTGAACCTGACCATTGTTAATCCGACCTTGCCGATTGGTCCCGGAGATATTGGTCCCACGCCCACCGGAAAATACCTGATAGGCATGATAAAAAATCCGGTAGTGGTGTACACGGATTCCGTTACCAATGCCGGAGATGTGCGCGACATTGCAGCCGGGCATATCCTTGCCATGGAAGAGGGAAAACAGGGCAGGAGTTATATTCTGGGAGGACTGGAAGATGTGAGCATGAAAGAATTCGTAGAGCTGTCCATGCGTATTTTGGGCAAGCGGAAGCCTGCTTTTCAAATTTCCAATAAAGTGTTTGAAGGATTGGGGTATCTGATGGAGATGTATGCAGAATTTATTTCAGGAGAGGCGCCTCTGGTTACCTCCCAGGCTGCAAGAGCCAGCACTATGGGTATGCGCAGCGACTGCACCCGCGCCCAAAAGGAACTGGGTTATACGTGCCGGCCACTGGAAGAAAGCATACGGGATGCGGTACAATGGTTCAAAGAAAATAACTATATCTGATGGCGTACCTTATTATAAAAAGTGGATATAAAAAAAGGACGGAGTCAGCTCCGTCCTTTTTTATTAAATGGCAGCAATGCTTTAGTTTGCAGCCACTACTTCCGCTTTTTTTCTTTTTTGTTGTTCGTGCATTTCCCGCAGCAGACCACGTGCAATCAGTAATTTCATAATTTCATTTGTGCCTGCATAAATACGCGCTACCCGGTTGTCGGCATAGGCGCGGGCGATGAAGTATTCCCACATATAACCATAGCCGCCGTGCAACTGCATACATTCATCCACGATCTTCTGGTGGGCGTCGGTACAGGAAAATTTAGCCATAGAGGCCGCTTCTGCAGACAGTTCGCCGTTGACGTATAATTCCACGCAGCGGTCTACAAACGTTTGGTGAATCTGCAATAAAGTGGCCAGTTCCGCCAGCTTGAATTGTGTATTCTGGAAGCCGGCGATCGGTTGTTTGAATGCTGTTCTGGAGGTGGTATATTCTATCGTGTGCTCGAGGGCGCCTTCGGCGCCGCCCACTGCCATCAATGCAACGGACAAACGTTCGCGTCCCAGTTTTTGCATCATATATACAAAGCCTTTACCAATTTCACCCAGCAAACTGTCTTTTGGCAGTTCCACATTATCGAAGAATAATTCGCAGGTATCCTGCGCTTTCATGCCCACTTTCTTGAAGGGTTTGCCTTTGGAATAACCTGTCCGTGAAGACTCAACGATGAACAAAGAAATGCCCTTGTCTTTTCCGTCAACCATAGTGCGTGCGGCAATAATCGCCATATCGCTCATATAGCCGTTGGTGATAAATGTTTTTTGTCCGTTCAATACATAATGGTCGCCCATGTCCACCGCATTTGTCTTCAATGCCTGCAAATCGCTGCCGCAGCTAGGCTCTGTCATGCCGATGGCGGTAATTACTTCGCCGCTCACCATTTTTGGCAGCCAGTGTTGTTTCTGGGCTTCCGTGCCATAGTCTATGATATAAGGCGCCACGATATCTGAGTGCAGGAAAAATCCCGGACCGGTAAAACCGCCCTTCGAAATTTCTTCGGTAATCAGTGCGCAAAAAGAAAAATCCAGACCGGCTCCGCCATAGGCTTCGGGCACATCGAGGCATAATAAGCCTGCTTCGCCGGCTTTCAGCCAAACCTCTCGGCTTACCTGTCCATCTTCTTCCCATTGTGCATGGTAGGGAGCGATTTCTTTTTCAATGAACTGCTGACACATTTTTTGCAGCATCAGATGCTCTTCAGAAGAGTAGATATTCCGGTTTAATTTTATTGCTGAAAACATAAGTTGGTTGTTTCTCCAAAAATACGGAGAAAATGAAAGAAAATAGCTTGGCCTGTGTCAAGAAAAAGTCAAAAAATAACAGAATAGTGTACGGAGCAATTTATTCGTGCCGGTAGTAGATGATATTTTTTAAGGGTATTGTGGGTGCCGGTGGTTCAATGGTAAGATCTGCGGTATTTAAACTTTACACGTAGCATCCACTGCGTGATTCTACCAGGAAGAGTAAGGTGTGTTCGCAGCTGCCGTTATTGTTTGTTTACTCCCCATTTATTTTATAAAACTCATTGAGAAGTTTTGAAATCTTGTCAAAATTATCACACTTGTTTTTAGACTGTTAGGTTCGCCGAAAGTGAAGTGATAATTTATTACTTAACTCGTTAAACAATTTTTCTGAACATTTTATTTCACCCTCACTCAGTTTTCCCAACCAAATGTGATTTTTTTAAAACCTTTAGTTAGAATCAAGAAGTCAAAGTCAATACCTGCATCAGGTGGTCGTATTTTGATTTCATTTTTCAGCCATCAAATCAATAAACCATTTATTATTCTATTCCAGTCTTCTGTTTTTATGCCTGTTGCTACTTTCATTTGTTGAATTTAAAAGATCCGATTGGTTAGTTTCCTCTCTGCTCTTAGTGGTTGTTGGTGTTTAGTTTTATATAGCTGCAAGCGAAGAAGAAGTCACCAATAATATCTATTAAAGTATGTCAGTTTGTTGGTGAAAAAAAAGCAGCAAAGGTAAGTATGCCCGGTTTTTCTTTCTTTATGGTTTGTGTATCGTCAATTTACCAAAATTTCCACCAGGGTTTACTTTCTTGTCCGTCTGTCGAACTGTTGGAATTATTTGTTGGATAGTCAATGGTTTTAATTTTCCGTTGTCTGGAAATAAGATGTCTCCGTTGTCGCTACTAACGTCAAAGAAACCAACTCCGTGTTTTTCGGCAAGTGCTAACATTTTATTATAAGCCTGTTCAGCTACAGACCACGCAAATGCAACATAGATGACGTCCTTGCCAACACTGTAGTCGGAAACGTTTGGATTGTCGTCATCGTCGCGAATGGTCCGTCATTGCAAGGAAAAGTCTGTATCATTTCCATAAACCAGTTTCGTAATTCGGGCGAAGTGTTGCGGGTCATCATAGCTATGCGCTTCTGTCCATTTGGTTTTGTTCTTGATACCATTTCATAAAGTCAGTCCTTGTTTTTGGAGCAGCTTCTTTTCTAAATACCATTAAGTCGTAACTCTTATTTTACTTTTTTGTCGATTCTTCTATCATCCTAAAATTGCACAACGTCAGACTGTGTACACAATCTGTTTATAAAAATAAATATAAAAAAGAAGAACAAATATTTTTAGCGGAGTAAATTATACTATGCAGGTTATTTTCATCGCATCATCGTCATCAGTTGGAGGTTGGCTGTCTGGAAGAAATGATAGAGCGGGCCATCCGGTTCGTTTTATCGACGCCTTTGTGGAGCATATTGAACTGGAACGGCTAGGTTTTCAGCCACGCGCCATAAAACAGGAAGGTCGCCCGGGTTTTGAAGCCAGGCTGTTTCTTAAAATTTATTTATATGGTTACCTCAATGGCATCCGCTCCAGCCGCCGCTAGCTAAAGAATGCGTTAAAATATGAGCTACAATGGCTGTGCGTGCGACTGCAGCAACTACCACAGCATCTGATTCAGGAAAGACAATGCCAATGCACTTGGGAATACGTTCAAATTATTTGTTTCCTTTTGAAAGAAGAACAACCCAACTGGTGCGAGGTGAAACATTAGCGATAGATGGCACCAAAGTGCGGGCACACAACGGCAGAAGCAAAACTTCGGTGCCAAGAAACTGGAACGTCATATATGCTTTACGCATGAAAGCAAAAACCAATGAATATTTAAATGCATGGCAGAAAATGATTTGCAGGAAGAGGCGATAAAAGTGAGTGATGTTGCAAAGAAAATAGAGCGACTAAAAACCAATAAGATCTGCAAAAAAAAAAAAAAAAAAGCTATGAACACTTGCGGGAAAAGTTAGCCGAAATCGGCGATACGCAAATCGGCGTAACGGATGGGGATGCGCGAGCGTTGCTGGAGTACGGGGACGAAGTGGTAGAAGTGGCGTACAATGTACAGGCGGCGGTGGATGACCAACATAATTTAGTAGTGGCTACACATACGATAAACAAGAATGACCGCAATGCCAGGTGCAATAGCGAAAGAAGCGAAGGCAAATTTGCAAGTAGATACGTACACGGCTTTGGTAGATAAGGGCTACCATAACGGCGGACAACTCCAGCAGTGCCAGCAAGCCAATATCCACGACGATAGTAATAGCGCCGGAACTTGTAAACAGCAATGATACGGCACGACAGCGGCGTAACATATGGTTACGCAATTTACGTACGATAAATCTACAGATACGTACAAATGTCCGCAAGGCGAAACGCTATATACGAAAGGCACCTGGCACAAAGACGAGAGAACGGGATAGCTATCTGTTTAAAAAATACAGAACGCCGAAATGCAAAGCATGCGCAGTAAAATCCTTTGCACCGGGCGTCAAAAAGGAGGCAGAGAGCTTGACCGCAGTCAATATGCCGAAGCAGTGAAATCAATAACAGGAACTATAAAAATAACAGCATTGTACAAGCGACAAGAAATAAACGAACATATCTTTGGCACGATAAAGCGAAAATGGAATTATTATTACACAGATTTAAAAGAGGTTGGAGAAAGTCAACGGCGAATATTCGTTGATTATGTTGGTGTATAATATGAAACGGTGCTTCAAGATAGTAGGTGTCGAAAAATTGATTGCAAAAATCAAAAACTGGAAACTGAATATTCGAAACCTATATTATTTGCTGGTATTATGAGGCAAATAGAAGCAGATTTAGCGAAATTATTTTGGCAAAAAATATAGTGAAAAAAAATGGGTAGTCTAAAAACGAATTATAGAGGTGTAGTAAAATTGTACCGACTTAAAAAGCCGTATTTTATCTAAAACCATGGTTTTTTTCACAGCCTGACGGTCCGCGGCTTGGCGAAATGGTGATTTCGACAAGTCGAAGAATAAATTTAGTAAAAACATTCTAATATGTTATTGTTTGAACTAAGAAAATGCAGCCATTATCGCCAAGCTGCTGTTAGGCACAGTTATAATCAAGGAATTTCATTTACTAAAATCATTGCGAATAGTTTGTTTTGTTTATAAAACATTGTGACAAAATATCCAAAACCATCTGCAAATGGTTTATTAACGACTGTATCGTTTACCTGAAAGGCATCACCTAGAAAATTCCAGTAATATATTTCATAATTGTTTTGTGATTTGATGCTATCAGGTTTGCCATATATTTTTACAGCAAGATTTTTATTATTATCCCCTAGTTTAAATCCTTTGCTAGTTGTGAGATATTTTTGACTTATGGGCTTTGCTTGATTTAAAAAACCTTTAATGGATTTAATTTTTGAATTATTATCTGCAAAATCTCCATTTTTTTGATGTAATTCCAAACGTTGAATAAGTTCGGATGGGATATCGGTGTTTATAAAATTATAAAACACAGGTTTTATAATAATCGATATATAAGCCAATAATTAAAGTTTGATTTAATGTGTCATTACTAAACCAAACTTGATCATTCGAAAATACATTTCCACTTTGTATTTCATAGGAACTGCTTGGGCCACCGTAGCCAAACATATCATTTGTCACGGGAAACTCGTCCCGAGTTATTGTCGGGAAGGTATGGTTTTGCAAAGGTTCGTTTAATTTGCTTTGTGATGAATCAATCGAACTAGATACTATTGTTAACGTATTATTTTTTGTATCATCCGATTGAGTGTTGTTTTGTCTACAAGCAACAAACATAATTGTCAAAATTGTTATACGTAGTCGCATTGTTTATAATTGTGCCTAACGTTTTCGCAACTGCCGTCAGATGGCGATTTGCGAAACGTTAAACTGTCACGCTAAGATAAATAAATTACGTGAGTAAAAACAATCAACATAAAATGCTACCGCCACTTGCGGCAGTTGTGTGTTATGCCTAGTTTTTTATTTTCAAGTAGTCTTTTATGTCCGTGTATTTATATTTTAATTCAAGTATTGGTGTCATGCTTTTAATTACGTTTGGAAGGTGACAGTTTTCAATAATCTCAAGATAGTCTTTATGCAGAGCATAGGATTTAAAGGAAAAGTTTTTTGAACAATCAATATAATGTCCTACAACTAAGTCGTATGTTTCTTTGTCAAACCAATTTTCCTTGTCTGTTAGCCTTTCTTTTAGCTCCTTTGTTTGTTGTATATACTGTTTGTCTTTGTCTGCAATAACAAGCTTTCTAAAATTTCCTGTTGTGTCAATAATTTGTTCAATGGTTATACTTACTCTCCTGTTTGGTAGTTGTGAGTAAAATAGTCTGTCCAACTTGTACAATACGCTCCTGCAACCTTCAGCACTTATATTTAGCGAAATGAGTCCATTTTTTAAGTAAGTCACATCAAAGTCAAGGTAAATAATTCCGTCAGACCATTTAATTAGGGTCGAATCAGTAGGTAAGTCTAGGAACTCGTTATCAGTAAAACGATTTTTTGATCCGTGTTAATTGTTTTGTCAGCTTGTAAATTGCCTGTCCTGATTACAGGGAATTTTAGCTTTCATTTTGAATGTTTGAGATTTTCTCTATTCTAGGAATGAAGATAGTGTCAACGGAAATAATCTGTCCGAATGAAGTGAGCCCAAAGGTCAAAAGCAATATTGTCATTAGGATTCGTTTCATTTAAAAATTAGGCATAACGTCAGGCAGATTTGCGAAGTGAGTTGAGTCCGATGAACCATGTTTATATTGTCAACTCATTTTGCAAATCTGGCAGTTGTGTGCTGTTTTAGTTTATGCAATTTACTAAAACAGTTCCAGTTTTAAAGCTATCAGCACTGCAAATCATTGAGATAAAAATTATTGTCGCTAATCTATCCTGATTGGCGCAGGTCATTTTTGTCGTGAAAACACTATTTTATCAAAACGATAAGTTACACTCAAAATATTGTTTCTCAATTTTTTTTCGGGTAACTTTGCTGAGTATTATAAGCGTCTCACGCTTTAAAGAGTACACTCTTTCCGCGATTCGTCGCCAATACTCAACCCGAAAAATCTTTCAGCTTTTCGTATCGTTTTGCAACAAATAGTATAACTGTTTTCATTGTTTTGCAGTGGCTTTAAAATTGCACATCAACGTTTCGCGGCTTTGCGTAGTGGCGGATTTTCAGCACAAAAGTTCAATCGAAGAACTGAACTTGAACCTACCACTAAACTGTTATACGAAGCACTTAACCCGCCATTACGCAAAACCGCTGTTGGTGGCTGCCGTTTCTTGTCTTTCGTATTTAATCCTCCTTTTTCCATCGTTTTATAACGTCTCCAAATTCTATGTCTTTCCAACCTGTTTGCCACTCGTCTTGGAAATTTATTGATTGTGATTTCGGCTCTGGATTTGGTTTGTCAAGCTTTACAGTAGTGGGAATTAATGCTGCATCACCAACGATTAAACATTCACCTTGTCCTAAATTTGGTAAAATGTCAGCAATTGCATTTGAATTATCAGGCATTAATGCCTTAACATAATTTTGGTCGTTTACATTTGTCAAACGTAACGAAATAAAATTATTACATTGAGAAAAAATAGTCTCAGAAACCTCGGAAGGTCTTTGACTAACAACCATCAAACTTAGACCATATTTCCTGCCTTCTTTTGCAATTCGTTCAATTGACTTTTTAGAGGCATTATAATCTGCTCCACCCGATTTAGGGATGTAATTATGTGCTTCTTCGCAAACAATCATAAATGGAATATCATTTAGTTTGTCGTCTTTATGCTTAAGTTTTGAGTAATGAAAGGCAAAATCAAATACAAGTCGTGAAATTAAACTTACTGTAATGCTAAGCACTTCAAATGGAATGCCGCTCAGATCAATTATTGTAATGTTTGCCTTGTCAATGTAACCGAGAAACTGTTTTAATAATTCCTCGAAATCGTCTGTTTTAAATTCTGCACCTTTTGAATTTTTAGGATTCATTATAAATTTCAATCTCTTGTCAGAAAGTTTAGTTTCTAATCTTGAAACAAATCTGTCAAACTCGCCATTGAAACCGCCCGACTTTGATACTTTAACCCCTATAACATCATGTTTGCTATTACCTGTAGATTCTTCAAAATTCATTAAAGTCCACAACTTGTCATTATCAAACTCAATTCTAGATGAAACTGGCAAAGTTGCAAAGTATGTTTTACCTCCCTCGCTATAAACAGTAAGATTATTAATGTTGCTGATATAGTTAAATACTTCTTGGATACTAAAGTAAACAGGTGTGTCATATGTAACCTTATCTTTCAGAATAGGATTATGTCTCTCTTTGTTGAGGATGACAGCTTTCTTAAATTGTGAAACTTGATTATGATGATTCATTTCGTTTCCTTCGATAAAAAGCGATTCCAACTCCGCTGAACTCATTAACCAATATGGTAGTTTCAATGTTTCTACATCCAATGCGTTTAATGTAAAGTTCTCTTTTATGTCAAGGTTAAATGCTGATTTGTATTCAGAGTGAATATCAAATATTATAACGTGTGCATTTTTTTGTTGAGTATTATTAATGTTTTTACTGTTTGAAATTCCAACGACATCTTGAAGTATTTTAGCTACTGTACACGATTTGCCAGAACCAGTTGAGCCAACCAATGCAATGTGCTTACTAAAAAATTTATTTGCATCAATTTTAAAATCTATTTTATTTTGAACAAGTTTACCAAATGGGAAATTAAACTCTTTATTTGAATTGAAAATCAAGTCTAATGAACTTTATACTATAACTGAAACAGGTACTGTAGGGCTTGGAATAAGCGAAGATCCCCTGGTAAATTTTCCATCTTCGATGTATCCAATAGGTTGTGTGGATAAAATGAATTTTAAACTTGAGTCATTGGAAACTGTGGATTTAATATTTTGAATCAGACTAATAACTTTGTTCAAATTCCCATCGGAAATTTCCACATATTTCCCAATTTGAAGTTCCTTTTTGTTTTCTTCAAATATTTTTTCATCCTTTATTCCAACTTGGATAATGCTTGGCGAACTTTCTAAAACAGTTCCTATTTCTTTTTCTTTGCTCATATGCTATTTGTTATTGATAGAAGATACTTTAATTCGCTAACTTCAATAGTTTCAATTCTTTCAATGGCTGTGTCTTTAAGTGATTTTTCAAAATCAAAATCTTTGTCAGATATGATAATTAAATCATCAAATTTTGTCCTTGACAATACTTTATCAAAGTCTAAATTATGAGAGCAAAGTCTTACCTTAAATTCTGTTTTTGATTCCTTTATCTCTTTAAGTGGTTTTCGTAAAAAATGTGCCACATTAAATTCACCTGCGATTATGCCTCTTTCTACTGATATATTTTTTGAATTCAACCTTTTCCATATCTCATTTAAAGTAATTTCATCTGAAATTATGCTAATCAAGGGAGTTTGATGCAACTTGATTTTGCTATTGTATTTATTGATAAAATCTTCAATGAATTGAACAGATTTTGAACTAAAATCCTTTATGTACTCTGAATCTAAAATAATTGCCCTTTCCCTATTGTTTTTATTGAGATTTTCCCGCAATTGCTCCCTACGCTTTTTTAAAAGCTTTTCAAATGATTGTAATTCTTTCGTCCACCTGCTTATTGCAGTTTTCTTTTTCTCCTTTAAGGTTGCGACAAAATCATTTTTTTTAATTTTCCTATCGGCTTCATTATGTTTTATACTAAGTTCTGCAATTCTATGAATTGCATTGGGAAAGAATATTTCTTCCGCATCTTCTGTACTAAAACCCTCCTTTGATAATGAGACAACTACAGCTTTTTGAGAATCTTCCAATGATGCTCCATACTCCATTTCAAAACGTGAAATAAAGCCATCTGTATCTGTAAAGCTGGAAAGTTCTGCTATTTGTTTTTTAAAATTTTTGTCTTCTGTTCCAAGTATTGCTTTGATGTCAGTTTTAGTAAGATTCACTTTATTACCAACAGTTTCGTTAGGAAAGTGCGCATAAAGGCGATATTTAATTTTACTCTTTGGATTCTTTTGGTAATGACACATCATTTGTAGGACAGGTTTATATATTGCAGACAATGTAAACTTGTCTTTGCCCTCGTGATATTTGCACTGTATAGCTTCAACTCCTGCCGGTGTCAAAACATCAATATCTTCAACAACCCCTTCAACAACAATTTCTTCCCTTGGGTCAGATGATTCAAGTATGGTTTGAAGCGTTATTATAAATTGATAAATGAAGCCTTGAATTGTATAATCTGCTGTTCTACTCATTTAATTTTCTGGCTTAGTTCATTGTTTGTTTTGTCTCATGGCTTGTTAGGTGTCGTCCTACGGTTGCCACCAACGTTTTAGCAGCTTGGCGAAGTGGCGGAAATCGAAGCACAAATGGTCAGTTTTGCACAAATGTTTAATCGAAGAACAACCGTTGAGTTTTGCACTAAACCCGCCATTTTGCCAAACTGCCTGTTAGCAGCAGCCTTTTATGTTTTTATTAGTTCGTCAAGTCGTTTTAAAATGTCTGTCCAAAGTTTGTCTTTCATATTTTTTTTGAAGTAACCAAAGTGGTCAATTTTTTTCAGTCCAAAGTCGGCTGGTTTTAGTTCTGAAAATGTTATTCCTTTTTCACTTTTTACGTTACGCCAATATGCTTTTGTGTTTTTTGCATTGGAAATTGTGTCGTCTGTTGCATAATAGACGTGAATAGGAAATTTGTAATTTTGAAAATGTCCTGTCGGAATGGTTTTTCCGTAAAACTTTTTGTCAAAGAAGTAGTCTTCATTTTCTAACCAACTTCTCCACTCAAAAACAACTTCTTTCGGTAGATTTTCCATAAAACCATAAGGTTTCGCTTTTACAAAACCAT
>JAXLTW010000032.1:0-25604 GCA_046329865.1 Chitinophagales bacterium
ACAAATCGTCCATCATCATCACCGGCAGTACCGATGAGCAATTGTCCCTGTACTACTCCGGAAGGATCCACGGCTACAAAATAGCCATCCCGCATACCGACAGTGTTAGCATCAGAACTGCCACACACAAAGTATCCCAGACCGGGAATCTCTACAGCTCTCAGCGCAATATCATTGCCAAATGGTGTTCCGAATGTTTTCATCCATTGTGGACCACCTTGTCCGCTGAACTTCACGGCAAACATATTATTATGGTTATTATCGCCATTCGCTTGTGTCTGGCCAACAATCAGGAAGCCTGAATCGCTGGTTGCGATGACATCATTGGCATATTCCACCAGGCTGTCAAAACCCATTACAATGCTGCCCTGATAGCTGCCGGCAGTGTCAATCAGTGAAACACTGATATCACTTTTTCCGGAAGTAGAATAACTGTTGGTCGTTCCTGCTACAAATACGCCATCGTTGGTTTTGCTGACCGCCAGCGCCCTTCCAATTTCAGAGGCTGTGCCTCCAAACTGTACCTGCCATAAAGGATTACCCACTGTATCCACTTTCACGAGGAACTGATCATATCCTCCTGCGCCCGCAAGGCTGGTACTTCCACAAACGTAGGCGGAGAAATCTCCCAGTGCAATATTATTGCCGTAGTCATCCGCACCTAAATCATACGCTTTGAAACTTGTAGGAAGATGCTGCCCGGAAGTAGATATAAAATTAGCGACCAGTGACCTGTTAGATGCAGCCGTAAACGTATAGCTTGAGTTAGTGCTCACCTCTGATCCGTTTTCTGTCCAATTGACA
This sequence comes from Chitinophagales bacterium, assembly GCA_046329865.1. Lineage (GTDB taxonomy): Bacteria > Bacteroidota > Bacteroidia > Chitinophagales > JADIYW01 > JADJSS01. The sequence continues at coordinate 805 of JAXLTW010000032.1, forward strand.
AAGCTATATCCGCTGTTAGCCGTCGCCGTTACTGTCACGCTGCTGCCACTTGTGACCGTTCCGCCACCGGAAGTAGTACCACCGGCAGGAGGATTGGAGGATGTAGAGATATTATAGGTGATAGCGTTAAAATTCGCTACCAAAGTTCTGTCAGAAGCAATGGAGAATGTATAGCTGGAGTTGTTACTCACCTCTGACCCGTTTTCTGTCCAGTTAACGAATGTATATCCGCTGTTGGCAGTAGCTGTTACCATTACACTGCTACCGTTTGAATAGGATCCATCACCTGTAGTAGTACCGCCTGCAACCGGATTGGAAGATGTAGCTACTGTATATCTGGCAATAAAATTAGCCACCAGATTTTTGTTGGATGTAATCGTGAAGGTATAGCTTGAATTTGTACTTACTTCAGTGCCGTTATCGGTCCAGTTCACAAAGGTGAATCCGTTGTTAGCTGTTGCAGTTACCGTTACACTGCTACCGGTCGAATAGGTTCCGGCACCGGAAGTAGTACCCGCTCCAACAGGGTTGGAGGAAGTAGACACGGTGTATTCACTTGCGCTCGTACTGCACTCTGTCAGGACAGTGATGGAATGTGTGCTGTGTGTCATTTCCAATGGTCCTTGTACAGGAAATTCAACAACAGAATCTCTCTGTGCTACCAGGCTCGGTCCTGCAACAGTAGGAGTGTAATCAGAAGCCCTCATCGTTGTGTTAGCGGAATAATTGCAGAAATCTCCGTTTGCATCTGAGTGTGCAACATAAAAATCGCTTGGGGATGAACCAAATGAACCAAATCCTGCTATGAGGTTGGTTCCATCTTCCAGCATTTCAGACCCCTGCAGGAATTCATCGCCGGAAGTTCCCCATGTCTTTGCCCATACCACACTTCCATTTGTCGGGTCAACTTTAAATAAGAGTCCTTGCTCGCCATTGCCAAATTTATTGGTCTGTCCTGCAACCACGAGGTTACCGTCTATAGGATCAGTATGCAGGCCATTTACGGCTGTAGCGGAATCACCACCATATACTTTTGACCAGGCTATACTGAGGTCTTCAGGATTCAATGCCGTGATATATATATTGCTTCTGTTCGAGCCGCTGGTGCTTCCGGTAATACCGGAGAAAATCAGCTTATTGTCAGCAAATGTTACAAATCGTCCGTCATCATCACCGGCAGTACCGATGAGCAATTGTCCCTGTACTACTCCGGAAGGATCCACGGCAACAAAATAGCCATCTCGCATCCCGGCAGTGTTTGCATCAGAACTGCCACACACAAAGTATCCGATACCCGGAATCTCTACAACTCTCAGCGCTATATCATCGCCAAATGGCGTTCCAAATGTTTTCATCCACTCTAGTCCGCCTTGCGTACCGAATTTTATGGCAAACATATTATTATGGTTATTATCGCCATTCGCTTGTGTCTGACCAACAATCAGGAAGCCTGAATCGCTGGTTGCGATGACATCATTGGCATATTCCACCAGGCTGTCAAATCCTAAAATGATGCTGCCCTGATAGTTTCCGGCAGTATCAATCAACGAAACACTGATATCGCTTTTTCCGGAAGCAGAATAGCTATTGGTTGTTCCCGCTACAAATATGCCATCGTTGGTTTTGCTTACGGTCAAAGCTCTCCCTATTTCAAGAGAGGCACCGCCAAACTGTGCCTGCCACAACGGATTGCCCGAAGCATCTACCTTTACCAGAAACTGATCGTAGCTGCCCGCACCTGCAAGGCTGGTACTGCCACACACATAGGCAGCTGCATTCCCCTTAGCAATGTTGTTGCCATAGTCATCCCCACCCAAATCATACGATTTGAAAGACGTTTGTGCAAACAAACCGGTAATTGATAAGAATGAAAGAATGTAAAGTAATAATCTTTTCATATAACGTTTTTTAGAGTCAACAATGTCATAAAAGTACTTAATCTTTTGAAGATCACACAAATGTTGGGAAGAAAAATGGGTTATAAATATCCATAGATGTCTATAAATGTGGCATTCGCAGCTTAAAATTGATATAAATCATTTTTATTGTTTTAAGTTCTGTATAATTTGAAAAATGATACGCTAATTTCATCCGAAAATTAAACTTAACATCCGCTATCTTTGTTTAGAAAATGGATGTAAATTTTCTGTTTTAATACTCATGAAACGCTTAAAAAAATTCATTCCTAAAAAAACAGATTACTCCGGTGTAATTCACCTGAATCAAGTTGCAGCCTGTTTGTTTGGTTGGTTGTTGTTTTGTAGCATATTGGTCCAAACAGCATTTGCAGAACAATGGTATTCCACGAATGTTCCGCGCGGCCGACATATAAATGCACTCAAATTCTTAAGTCCTGATGATATCCTGTATGGAGGTGGTAACGAATTCTACGGTTCGTTACAAGAACTATGGATATCACGAAACAAAGGGATGGAATGGGAGAATGTAAACAATACGCTCGGACAGCCCTGGATAAAATCGATGGCATTCGCAGACACCGTAAGGGGATTTGCAGTGGGTGATTCCGCTACCATTTTAAAAACAGTAAATTCCGCGCAGTTTTGGACAGTCATCCCCAAGCCCATACAAAACAGGGAGTTTAACAAGATCATTTATGTTACCCCTCAAATTATGTTCATTGTGGGCGGCAGCATCCCTTATCCTGAAATTATTATTGGCGGCGGACATGTGGACACCGTACAAACCATTCTGAAGAGCACGGACGGAGGTAACACGTGGTCTGTTAAACTGGACAGAAAAGGATTCTGGCTGAACGGCATCAGTTTTATTGACAGCCTGAAAGGTGTGGCTGTCGGCGACAAAGGAGTAATCCTGAGAACGACAGACGGCGGTACTACATGGAATACGATTACACCACCGGTTATCAGGAATTTCAACAGCATCCGGTTTATCAATGCAAGCACAGGGTACATCGTTGGCGGAAGCAATTATCCTGACTCCAGAAGAACCATTTTGAAGACAACCAATGGCGGCAGCAGCTGGACCGTCCTGAAAGATGAAACAGGAGGGATACTAAAAGATATTATATTTACAAACAGTACCGTCGGATATGTGGTAGGCGACAGTTCAACGTTACTTAAAACAACCAATGCCGGATTAAACTGGTCAACGATAATTGTACCCGGCGCTACCCCAGATCAGACATTCAACTGCGTAGAATTTTATAACGACAATTTGGGAATGATTGGTGCCAATAACGGCTACTTACATGTTTATACCACCTCCGAGCCTGCAACAGCTTACACGACAGGCGCCACGTATGTGGATAGTGTCAACATTATTTTATCTGCGGGGATTAACACACACAACGAAATTGCCACTTACAACTTCAGCTACTCACCGGATGCTACATTCAGCACCTATACGAATGCGTTTTATTATCCGGATAACATCAAGAGCAATGTACTCACGCAGGTAAATACCCCCATCACGGACAGTTTTCTACTGCCGGATACCACTTATTATTATTTTGTAAAAACACGCACCCTGGCCGGTATGTCTTATGGTGATACGTTTAGTTTTCGTACAGCCAAACCGACATATACCATTCGTACTTTACCGGCTACGAATATAACGACGACAAGTGCCACATTAAACGGGGTTATAGATAAATTGCCGTTTCCCGCAAATCTCCGATTCGAATATGGGACAACGCCGAATCTGGGTAATGAAATTATCGCCACTCCAACGAATATCAATGACACGTTATCACATGCCATTTTTGCGAACTTAACTAATCTTACACCCAACTCAATATATTATTTTCGCTTAAAGGGTGTGCACAACAATTCTCCTTTTACAGGTGACATTCAGTCATTTTTTTCCGGTACCATTTTCAAAACACTCCAGACATTGCCGGCTTCTGGCATCGTCGATTCTGTTGCGGTATTGAACGGAATCATAGATAAATTTCAACTGCCAGTCTCCCTGAGTTTTGAATATGGCACCGAATTAGGACTGAGCAACAGCATCTCCGCAGCTCCTTTCTATATCAATGATACCTTATTCCACAGCCTTTCCACCACAATTGGCAACCTGTCTCCAAACACACAATATTATTTCAGATTAAAAGGGCAAACTTCTTATGGCTCATTTTATGGTGAAATCCTCAGCTTCCATTCCGGACTGAGCTATATATACCTGAATACAACGGATGCAACCAACATCACGAATAATTCAGCACAACTGAATGCAATTGCACGACACCTTTCCGGACCTGTCACACTAAGTTTTGAATACGGCCTCACACCTGCAATGAGCAATACCATTTCCCCCAATCCATCATCCATCACGGATACGGGTGCGTACGTTATTACAGCCGTTCTATCGGGGTTACAACAGGAAAAGTTTTATTACTTCAGATTAAAAGCTGTCAGCGGAGGTATTACCACCTATGGAGACACCAAACAATTTTATACAGGTGCTTCTGAAATACCCAATTGGGATTTCCAGTACTGGAATACCGATACCCTCATACTGCCTAAAACCTGGAACTTTCTTTTCAAGGATTTTGAACGCGTTCCGGGTCGTTCCGGAAATTATGCGCTGAAATTATCTAAAAGCACCTTCGCTATAAACGGGTCAATCGGCGACGGTTTTTTCGGCGGTTCCCCACTCACCCTGAACGTCCTACCAGACTCCGTCGAAGCATATATGCGGTATGACGTTGAACCCGGTGATTCAGCAGGGATGATGGTTATTTTAAAGAAAGATGGTATCCCTATTTCAATGACACTCTGTCCTGTAACCGGAAGTTCAGGAGGAGCATTCCAGAGAATAGTCACTAAAATTAATTACGATTCACTAGTGATGCCTGATACAGTGATAATTTTAGTTACACCAACCGTGTTCCTTTTTGAAAAAAGCACCATCGTTACCAACAACCAGATAACGGTTGATGATATTGCTTTGCTACCGGAACACCCTTCAATCAGAAACAGCAATTTTGAGGATTGGTTTACTTCCTATGTGGAAAGCCCGGTTTCATGGTTTAATATCCGGTACTTCGGGTTAGATACCATTTATCCGGATAAAAATCATATGGTGTCAAAAGTGTACTTCGAACAACCGGATGATTATGCCGTAAGCATCCGAAATACATTCTGGTCCGAAAATTTCAATATTGCCGGTGAGCTTTCACTGCAAAAAGACCTGTTTGGGAAAAACACCGGGGACTTCCCGGTAAAGGGAAGACATATTACGCTGAACGGCTATTATAAATATCTTCCGGCAGCTAACGATACCATGGCTATAATGATTGGAATGTTCATGGGTGATTCACTGGTCGGCATAGGACAGTTTATCAGGGGTGATACTGTACCTGATTTTACCCCTTTCAGTATCCCTATTAATTACACCAGCGATGCTATTCCGGATTCTGCAGATATAAGTCTAAGAAGCAGCCTGAACAGCAGATATCCGAAACTAGGCTCAACACTGATGGTCGACAAACTGAGCTTTGACGGATTTGTCCTGACCAATATAACCAGCAATACTACTGCACATGAAGTATTTGAAGAAGCCGGTATCAAAATCTATCCTAACCCAACACGTGATTATATTTTCATTGACTGTGAAAATATAAGTGCTGCCTCCACCATTACAATCCTGAATATTCAGGGACAAACACTGAAAGAAATTTCAATAGAGAAAAATCAGAAATCTGCCCGAATAGGAGTCAGCGACCTTGCTGTTGGAAGCTACCAGCTTATCCTGAATAGCAATGATAAAATATACTCCAAAAAATTTTTAATACTCAAATAGGTGCCCATTTATTACGTGATTGATAACCATTTATACCGAATTGCCAATGAAGAAAAACCTTACCGTATTCTTTAAATACATCTTCCTTTTAGTTGTATTAATACCGAATTTCATACATGCCCAACAGCAATGGTATCCCTCTTTTGTTCCACGCGGCCGACACGTTAACGATATAAAAATCATTGATACTACCCGCATAGTAATTTCCGGCGGCAATGAATCCAACGACTCCCTGATAGATATATTTCTTTCTCGAAACGGCGGTCTTTTCTGGGATTTCAGCTACAATGCCATTGCTCCCTGGATAAAATCCACTGCATTAAAAGATAGTATGACAGGATTTGCTGTGGGTTACAGCGGCACCATTTTTAAGACCGTTAATGGCTGTGTATCCTGGACAAAAATGCCAGTACCTATTAACCGCCAGTTCAATAAAATCATCTATTCATCCGCTACTACACTTTTTATTGCAGGAGGCACCAAACCCGGCGTAGACGCCGACACATTACAAACAATTCTAAAAAGTACAGACGGCGGCGCGACCTGGACGGTAAAATTAGACCAGAAAGGATATTGGCTGAGATCCATCAGTTTTGCTGATGCGCTGAACGGATTAGCCGTGGGTGACAGCGGTGTCATCTTGCGGACTACGGATGGTGGAAATTCGTGGACGAAAATCACACCGCCTGTACGACGTAATTTTAACGGTGTAAAATTTATTAATTCAACTAAAGCCATTCTGTGCGGAGGCGACATGACCAATGCCACCATATTAAGCAGTGCTAACGGCGGCATGTCATGGTCAATCATCAGGGACACTGCCGGCGGCATATTGAATGACGTATTCTCTCTGAACGACTCTATCTGCTATATCGTTGGAGACCGGTCAACATTTCTAAAATCCAGAAACGGCGGTAACACATGGAAAGCAGATACCATCGACCATTCTAATCTGAATCAAACATTCAACTCAGTGTTTTTCAAGAAGGAGAGCTTTGGAGTTATTGGCGGCCAGTTTGGAGTGTTGTATATTTTCACCCACATAGGATCTCCGGCTGTTTCTACGTCAGGCGCCATTGTCACAACGGATACAACGGCAACACTGAAGGCTGTAATTAATACTCATGGTTATTTTGGCTTGTATTCATTTCTATATTCCATTGATTCCACTTTTGCCTCTTATGCAGAAACCTATCCGGAACCAATACTTAGCAATTCGTACCTGCCTGTTCAATTCATCGCTTATGATTTATTTCGGGATACTACCTATTATTTTACCATCAAGGCATGGACCTTATCCGACACGGTATACGGGGACACTTTACATTTCTTCTCACATCCACCCCGGTATTCATACCAGACATTATCTCCAATCAATACTACTTCAACCGGTGCCACATTATCCGGCTACATCAATAAATTTACCCGACCTGTTTCGCTTAGCTTTGAATACGGCATCACTCCCGCGCTTGGCAACGAAGTCGCTGCAATTCCTCCCAACGTGAATGATTCCCTGTTGCACAGCATTACCGCCGTTCTCTCCAATCTGCAATCCAATAAAACTTATTACTACCGCCTAAAAGTAAATACGGGTGTTGAAATATTATTGGGGGAAACGCTGACCTTTTTCACCGGAACTGTTTTTAAAACCGTTCAGACATTATACCCCACTAATGTACAGAACCAGTCCGCAACACTTAATGGCGCCATTGACAAATTTTTACTTCCCGTAAATTTAAAATTTGAATATGGCATCTCTCCTGCACTGGGCACTATTGTTTCCGCCTCTCCTTTCACGGTGAATGACACTTTATATCATACCTGTAGTTCTGTTATCACCAATCTTACACCGGCAACCCAATATTATTACAGATTAATCGCGGAATGTACTACCGGAACCTATTATGGTGAAATGATTTCTTTCAATTCAGATATCAATTACACGCTTTTCAATACACTGGCTGCAACAGGAATCACCAGTTCCGGTTCTACATTAAATGGAGTGGCCAACAAATTAAGTGCACCGCTGAACATTAGTTTCCAATATGACACAACGGCAAGCTTCACCCATCCGGTTCTGACAGATGCCATACCTAATTTGATAGACGACACATTGTTGCATTATGTCAGCGCAGCCATCAATGGATTAGACAACAACCGTCTTTATTATTTCAGGCTAAAAGGAACAGACGGCAGTGTGACCATCTATGGCGACACCTATCAGTTTTTTACCGGATATCCGGAAATACCCAACTGGGATTTTCAGGACTGGGACATAGATACCGTTCATATCCTCCGATACTGGAATGTTGGGCTGGATTCATTCAGCCGTGTGCCGGGCTATTCGGGTAATTATGCATTAAAACTCAGTGGACAAACCTTTGCCTTAAATGGCTTTCCGGATGATCGTCTGGGATTTTTAGGAGGTTATCCGTTTGTTGGGCATCCTGATTCTGTAGCTGCCTATCTAAATTATTCCATAGAACCCGGAGACTCTGCCTTTATGCTGGTTTTCCTGAAAAAAGAGGGGCAAATGATCAGTAACAACATCATTCCCATTACCGGAAATTCAGGCGGATTATTTAAGAGATTTGCTCATAAACTGGACTATACTTCTTCGTTGACGGCAGACAGTATCATTGTAGGAACCGCCAGTACCAATTTGTTTTCGGGCAAAAGCAGTTTAAAGAATAACTCTTTAATTATTGACGATATCACACTAAATCCGGGACGGCTGACATTTGCCAACAGTGATTTTGAAGAATGGTTTCCGCAAGTTATTGAAAGCCCCAGAGGATGGTTTTCTTTAAAATATATAGGCCTCAATGATAATCCTTCTTCCAAACACATGGTATCCAAAGCATATTTTAATATACCGGATGACTATGCCGCTGAAATCAATACCATCTCCATTAATACATTCAGAATGGCAGGCAACCTGTCCATCAAGTCTTTTATTGATGACAACAGCGGAGGGTTTCCGGTAAGAGGTCGCCATGTATCTCTGAACGGATACTATAAATACATACCTGCAGTTGGCGACACAATGGAAATAACTATACAAATGAAAAAGAACGGACAGAATATCGGAGGTGGATCATTTATCAGCTATGACTCAACACCGGGTTTTATTCCATTCACAGTTCCTATTTTCTATAATTATGCCCTTTACCCGGACAGTGCCATCATCTCTATAAGCAACTCAAAGAAGAAAACATTGGATGCAGGAAACTCCATCCTGTTGGTCGATAAACTGAGCTTTGACGGATTTTACACGGGCATCAGCCAGCATACTTCTCCCGATTTACTGGAGTTGGATGGCATGAAAGTATTCCCGAATCCCGCCAGAGATATGCTGATGATTGAAACACAACCGGACAATCCGAACGATTGCTCATTGACGCTTTTGGGGATAACCGGACAGATCATACGGGAAACGAAGCTTAATACAGGACAACGAATCTCTCAACTGGAGGTGGGTGATATTGCGCCTGGTATTTATTTGCTGGTACTCCGCAAAGGAGAACATACATACACTAAAAAGATAGTTATTCAGCAATAGTTGATTTCATATGCGGGTTTAATCCATGAACATTGAAGCATAAGGCAAAGGTGTAGCTGGATTAATATTATGTGTGATTTGTAATATTTGGATTCTCTATACTAATTACTAAATACTAAATACTCTCTCTACTTCCCCATCGCATCGTACACCACCTGCTGTATCTTAGGACGGATGCCTTGCTTCGCTAACGTGTTAACTTCTGCGCTTGGATACACCCGGTTGCAAAGGAATATAAAAATCAGATTGTATTTCGGATCCGCCCAGACAATGGTTCCCGTAAAACCCGTATGACCGAAAGACTCCGGTGATGCCGCATCACAGGTAGGACCGTCCTGTCCCGGTGGTGTTGGTTTATCAAACCCGATGGCACGGCGGTTATTGGGAAACTGTTTGGAGGTAAAGTTTTTTACTGTTGCAGATTGATAGTAGCGATATCCTCCGTAGGAACCTCCGTTTAGCAATAGCTGTAAATACTTTGCCAAATCATTTGCATTCGTGAAGATGCCAGCATGCCCGGTAACGCCGCCCAGCAGTGCGGCTCCCTGATCGTGCACCGTTCCCAGCAACAACGACTGCCTGAAATTCTTCTCTATTTCTGTCGGCATGATTTTATTGACATCATACCCGTTCCACTTTGGATTGTATTGCGTATAGTTCATTCCCAACGGCGCGTACAAATATCTTCTGGTCAGATTTTGCAGTGAATCTTTATAGCTTTTTTCAATAATCTGCTTCAACAGGTAATATCCTACATCGCTGTATTTATAATCTTTTCCCGACAAGGGACAATTATATATCATATTCCATACAGAATCCTGGAATGTTTTTTTCAAAAACAGGCTATCTGTAATCCTGACAGAAAACAAAGAGTCCGGTGTTTTAGAATACCATAAACTATCCGGATTTCCTGACGGATCCAACGAATACTTGTAAAATGGAATCCATGCCGGCAAACCCGCCTGATGGCACAGCATTTCTTTGATGACGATGTCTTTCTTGTTACTGCCTTCCGGATAATTGTAGTATTCACCCAGCCGGTGATTGACGTCTATCTTACCCTGCTCCTGCATTTTCATGATCATCGGCAAGGTTGCCGTTACTTTTGTCACCGATGCGATATCAAACAAATCAGTGGTCCTGGTGGCCAATGTTTGGTCGTAGGTATGAAATCCGTATGCTTTATCATAAATTACATTTCCGTCTTTAGCCACCAGCAATTGAGCGCCCGGAAAAACCTTATCCTCTATCGCTTTGTAAATAATGGCGTCCACTTTTTGCAGTGTTTTAGCATTCATATTGACTTCCAGCGGACTGCCATATTTCAGGCGCATATTCGAGCTGGTGCATTCACCGTCACCATATTGAAATTTGCCCACAGTCACCGGCAGTATACCCTCCGCGCCTCGTGCTCCGAAAATGATTTGTGCCGTTATGGACTCCGCTTCCGCTTCTTCATTATACCCGACAATTACCGTATTGAAATCCTGAAAATATTTTAAACTGTAGGGAGAACCGAACAAGGTCAGTATGGTCTGGTTTTGCTTGTTGAGTTGTTTTAAAAATGCAAGGGAATTTTCCGTTAAACCGAAATTCTTGGAAGCGAAACGGCTCATATCCTGTATATCCGCAATGACCAGATGATACTCCTTCAACTTCGCCAGAATATCATTGAAAGTCGCCGTGCTTTCGTTTTTGGGAATATAAAAATGGTCTACCTGCGTATATTTATCGAGCGTGGCGGAGAAAACAGTTTCTTTACTGCTGCCAATTCCTACATGCGCAATACGCTTTTGCAGGTTTAATATCGGGAGTATATATTCGCTGTCTCTGGCAACCGTTATGGCATTTTCCATCAGTTTATACTTCAGAAATTTCGCCTGCTCACTGTTGATATCCTCATCTATCCCGTCAAGTTGTATGGGTGCATATCGATTCAATCCCAGCCAGTATTTGGCGGCCAGTATTTTGCGCACCCTCCGGTTAATTAATTCTTCCGGAATGATAGAATCCTGCAATACCGCACATCGAACGCCTTCTATAGCTTTATCTACATCATCCGGAAACAGCATCACATCATTGCCGGCTAAAATTGCCATCACTTCTGCCGTTCCGGAAGGATAAAATTTGGTAATGCCTTTCATATTCATGGCATCTGTAAAGACCAGCCCTTTAAAACCCATTGAATCAATCAGCTTTTGCTGAACTATCTGAGCGGATAACGTTGCAGGAAAATTAGGTGCCGCATCCAGTGCGAGCACATTCAGGTGTGATACCATGATACTGCCTACGCCATAGCGTATAAACTGGGTGAAGGGGTACAACTCGACTGCCTCCAGCCTGTCCAGCGGATGTTTGACCACCGGTAAATCTTTGTGTGAATCCACGTCAGTATCCCCATGTCCCGGAAAATGTTTGCCACTCGCCAGTATGTTATTATCCTGTAACCCCATCATATACGCCAATCCCCTGCGCACGACGCCGAATTTATTGTCTCCGAATGCACGGTCATTAATGACAGGATTGTTCGGATTGCTGTTCACATCAATGTCCGGCGCGAAGTTGATATGAATACCGATGCGTTTCATCTGCCGGGCAATTTCTTTCCCCATGTCATATATCAATTCCGGATTATCTATCGCACCCAGGGTAAGCTGACGGGGATACGAAATGGTATTATCCAGCCGCATGCCCAATCCCCATTCTCCGTCAAATCCTATCCAAAGCGGCGTTTTGCTTTCCGCCTGATAGCGGTTGGTGAGCTCGGCCTGCTTTTGCGGCGTTCCCTGAAAAAATATCAATCCGCCCACTTTATATTCTTTCACGTATTTATCCACCGCCTGATAGCTGGCCTCGTCTTTATTAGAGTAGGCCGCTACCATAAACAACTGACCGATCTTTTCATCCAGCGTCATCTGCTTCAGTACGGAATCTACCCAGACATTCGATGTGTCTTTCAGATAAGGAGGTTCTGCTGCATTAGCGAAATATGTAGTAAGTAATAAGCAGTACGTCGTTAAAACTATTCTTATACAACCTCTTTTCATGTTCATTACATCCAGATTCATCAAAAATCAGTCCTAAATCAATCCAAACATACTAAAATTCATTTCTTTCCTGCCGGCAAACTTTACACTTTGGTGGAAACGCTCCGTTTGATGATAATTTAATGCTCCAAATAACAGCATTTAACACGTGGTAACGCGCACAATTTTGTAATATTGTGTGAACTATATGTCTGATATCATACAATTATTGCCCGATGCCATTGCCAATCAGATTGCCGCCGGTGAAGTGATTCAGCGACCGGCTTCTGTAGTGAAAGAGCTGCTGGAAAACAGTGTGGATTCGGGGGCTAAAAATATTCAGCTAATCGTAAAAGACGCCGGCCGCGCCCTCATACAGGTGGTGGATGACGGCTGTGGGATGAGCGAAACCGACGCACGTATGTGCTTCGAACGTCATGCCACCTCAAAAATAAGCCGGATTGAAGATTTATTCGCCCTGCATACCTTCGGGTTCAGAGGGGAAGCTATGGCATCCATCGCCGCGGTGGCGCAGGTAGAGCTCAAAACCAGGCTGCAGGAAAAAGAAATCGGAACCATCCTCATCACCGAAGGCTCTAAGGTGATTTTACAGGAACCTTGTTCACAGAATAGCGGCACGTCAATATCCGTCAAGAATTTATTTTATAATGTTCCGGCACGTCGAAATTTCCTGAAATCAAATCCGATAGAAACCAAGCATATACTGGATGAATTTATCCATGTGGCGCTGGCGAATCCCGATATCTTTTTTTCATTGCACCACAATGGTATAGAAATCTATCACCTCAATCCCGGCAACCTTCGCCAACGCATTGTGAGCATTTTTGGAAAGAATTACAACGAGAAATTAGTGCCTATCGAAGAGGTAACGGATTATGTGAGTGTGAGAGGTTTTATCGGAAAACCGGAACTCAGCAAAAAAACACGGGGAGAGCAGTTCTTTTTTGTGAACAACCGTTTTATCAAAAATAATTTTTTAAACCACGCCATTGCAAAGACATACGACGGATTGATAACGGATAAAAATTTTCCGTTCTATTGTCTTTTTATCGACATTGAACCGGGCGCGATTGACATCAATGTACATCCCACCAAACAGGAAATCAAATTTGAGGATGAGAAATCTATCTGGTTGCTGCTGAATGCCGCCGCCAAACACGGGCTGTCACAATACAGTGTGATGCCAACCATAGATTTTGAACATGAATCCAATTTCAACCAGCTGGTAGATGAACGGGTATATAACGAACAGCCGTTTAAGTTGGTGCAATCCAAATTAAATGCCGATACAAATACCAGGGGTTCTTATCACTCCCCGTTTGATAAGGATATTCCCGCCACACATCAGAAAGATTTTACTAGAGAGCGCACAGAAGGATTCGACGAATGGAAAAAACTCTACGAAATCGATGAGGAAACGGAAGAAAGAACTGTAACGATACGCAGCAAGATGGACCAGTTGCAGGCACTGGAAAGTGAGAATGAGATTTCCAATAATCCATTTAAGAATGAACGTTTCGAACCTATACAATTACACGAACGGTATATCTTAACGCAAATACGCAGCGGATTTATTCTGATAGATCAGCACAAAGCCCATCAGCGTGTATTGTATGAACAATATCTGCGCAATTTAGCCAACCAGCCCGCAGCCTCTCAGCAGACACTATTTCCCAAGACACTGGAACTCAACAACAGTGATGCCGCTTTGCTGCAGGAGATACTGCCGGAACTGAGAGTATTGGGATTTGATATTGAATTTTTCGGTGGCGCTACTTTTGTGCTGCACGGCATGCCCGGTGACCTGAAAGATGAAAATGAAACCCAATTAATAGAAAAGTTGTTAGAAGATTATAAAACCAATACCAAGACAGACAGTTTTGACAAACGAAAGAATATAGCAAAGACATTAGCCTATCAGACCGCTGTTAAATCGGGGCAGTTGCTGGATAAGTCGTCTATGCAACAACTCATAGATGAATTGTTTGCCTGCGAGCAACCGACCATTAATCCGGTAGGATTGGCTACTTTTACACAATATTCTTTTGATGAGATTGAACGAAAATTTAATTCCTAATCCCTAAAGGGACTATTTTATACTACGAAGATGAATCAATTCAGACGATTTGGCGGAATAATGGACATGAGTCCTGTTGTAAAGAACTTAATACTCCTGAATGTATTGGTATTTGTTGCCTGTTTGCTATATCCGAACCTGACAGAGTTGTTCGCGATGCACTACCCGTCCAACCCGGAATTCAAACCCTGGCAATTAGTGACGCACATGTTTACCCATGGCGGACTGCTGCATATTTTCTTCAACATGTACGCCTTGTTCAATTTCGGCGCCATTTTAGAAAACGACCGTGTACTGGGCAGTAAGCGATTTGCATTTCTGTATTTATTTTCAGGTTTCGGCGCCATCTTTTTTCATTTAGCCATCAACGCAATTATGGCCTACAACTATACCGGTACTATCCTGTTTAACAATGAGAGCATTGCCAACCTGACCTTAAGTACAGAGGCAATCAAGAACCTGTCCGCCATTTATTATTCCGGCGTTGTGGGCGCCTCCGGCGCCATATATGGTTTGCTGGCAGCATTCGGCTATTTATTCCCTAATACACCGCTGATGTTTCTCTTTATTCCGGTACCCATCAAAGCGAAATATATGATACCACTCGTCATCATCGCATACGATATCGCCTTTGCACAATACGGACTGGACAATGTGGCGCATTATGCGCATATCGGTGGCGCAGTGTTTGGATTTTTATTAATTTTATTTTGGAATAAAACCAGCAAAGAAACTTTTTACTGATTATTTTAACCGGAGTTAAACAGCAGCAATATGTACGGAAATTCCATCTGGGATGATATAAAATGGCAATTCAGATATGGCACGGATTTAATCAAATTAATCCTCGTCAATGTTGCCGTATTCCTGATCATCAACCTCGTGCAGCTGGTTTTATTTTTCGTACAAAAACAAGGAGCCTTTGAGTTAACCCACTGGCTATCCCTTTATGCATCGCCTTCCCGATTGTTGCATCAGCCGTGGGGGATACTGACTTATATGTTCGTACATGAAAGTTTCTGGCATATCTTATGGAATATGCTGGGCTTGTATTGGTTCGGACAAATATTACAGGACATGATAGGCAAACCTAAACTATTGCCCTTATATCTTTTTGGCGGCATCTTCGGCGGTTTGCTGTATATTCTGTTCTTTAATATCTTTCCCGTGTTTAACAATGTCTTGGGCAGCGCTTCTTGTATCGGTGCTTCCGCTGCCGTCATGGCGGTGGTACTTGCCGCAGCGACCATTGCACCAAACATGGAACTCCTGCTTTTCCTGTTTGGATCCGTCAAAATCAAATGGATTGCCTTAGTGTATGTAGTACTGGATATTATCAATATTCAGCATGAAAATGCCGGCGGACATATCGCCCATCTGGGCGGCGCGCTTTTCGGATTTATATTTATTAAACAACTACAGAATGGAAATGATTTATCCAAACCATTCTATGCCGTTACCGATTTTTTTTCCGGATTATTTAAAAAGAAACCCGCATTGAAAGTGGTGCATAAAAAAGAATATGTATTCACATCGGATAAACAGCAAAAAGCACACCAGCAAAAGCATACAACGCAACAGGATACCATCAGTAAGCAGGAGCGCCTGGATGCCATCCTGGATAAGATCAACCGTTCCAGCTACGACAGCCTGACGAAAGAAGAAAAGGATTTTTTATTTAAAATCAGTCAGGAAGACTAAGCGTCTCCACTCCGTTTTTTTTGATTATATTTCGATTTCAAAACAACCGATGAAGTTTTTAAAATGGCTATTATCCTTTACATCCCGAACCGCCAATGTGGTATTCGTCGTATTGCTGCTTATCAGCCTCTCTTCATCTTATATCAGTCCTGAAAAGATATGGTTCTTTCCCTTTGCAGGAATGCTGTTGCCTTTTTTACTGTTTATCAATATCCTCTTTATCATCATCTGGATATTGAGGAAGCGCTACTTCGCTGTGATTTCCTGCCTCGCATTGGCGGCCTGCCTGCCTCAGATACTCCGGCTGGGCGCTACCAATATCGGAACAAAAGCAAAACATTCTTCCGCCCGCATGCTTAAAGTGATGTCTTATAACGTGCGCGATTTTGACTTGTACAACTGGAGTGAAAACATTCATTCCAAAGAAAAGATATTTGAAACCATACAGGAAAAAAATCCGGATATCATCTGTTTCCAGGAATTCTATAATGACACCACCAGGGAATTCAATACCATTCGTCATCTGACCGAATTAGGCTATACGCATTATTATTTTACCAGAGAACTGGTACTGCGCAATACAGATGAGTGGGGTATTGCCCTATTTTCAAAATTCCCCATTAAAGATCATGGAGAGATCATCAAACAATCTTTTAAAACAGGCTATGGAAAGAAACCTTTCAGAGGGCAATATGCCGATATAGAAATCGGCGATACCGTTATCCGTATTGTGAACGTCCACCTGCAATCCATCTACTTTGGCAATCAGGATTATGAAACCATCGAAGAATTCCGTTCCACACAGAATGTAGATGAATACGGTGCCAGGAGCATCGTTCTTAAACTAAAACGAGCATTTGAGAGAAGAGCGCAGCAGGCGGATGAATTAAAAGCATTTTTAAACAAACAGACCCAACCGCTCATTTTGTGCGGGGACTTCAACGACCTGCCGAATTCGTATGTCGCCAATACCATTTCAAAAAACCTGAAAGATGCCTTTCTGGATTATGGGTTTGGTATAGGACGAACGTATAACGGAAAAATTCCATTTTTGAGAATCGATTATATCCTTACCTCTCCGGATATCGAAGTGCACAGGTTTGAAAAAATCAACAATAAAATTTCGGATCATTTTCCGGTGTACGCGGAACTGTCTATAGATTAACCTTATCGCTTACAAAGTAGTGGTTTCTGTCGGCTCCGTTACGCGCCACCAGTTCCCCCAAAAATCCTGCGACAAATAATTGTGTACCGACGATGATGGTGAGGATACCCAGATAAAATATGGGTCTGCTGGAAATACCTACCTGACCGAAGATGGTTTTCGTTATCGTAAGGTATAATAAAATCAGGAAGCCCACAAAGAATGACAACACCCCCAGCGTACCAAACAGGTGCATGGGTCGTTTGCCATATCTTCCGACAAATGTAATGCTCATTAAATCCAGAAAGCCGTTCACAAAACGTTCAATGCCAAATTTAGTGGTTCCGTACTTGCGCTCCCGGTGTTGTACGGGTTTTTCCGTTATCCTGTCAAATCCCGCCCATTTGGCGATTACCGGAATATAACGATGCATTTCGCCGTACACTTCAATGCTTTTCACAACCCGCTTCTGATAGGCCTTCAGTCCGCAGTTAAAGTCATGTAGATTATGAATACCCGATACAGACCGTGTAACCGCATTGAATAATTTAGTCGGTATGGTTTTAGTCAGCGGGTCGTAGCGTTTTTTCTTCCATCCTGAAACGAGATGATAACCGTCTTCCGTTATCATTTTGTACAACTCCGGTATCTCATCAGGTGAATCCTGTAAATCGGCATCCATCGTTATGACCACATCGCCCTGCGCGGCTTCAAAACCCACCTGCAAGGCAGCCGATTTTCCATAATTGCGCTGAAACTGAATTCCCCGGATATTCGGATTCGTTTCGGATGCAGCCTTTATAGCCTGCCATGAATTGTCTTTGCTGCCGTCATCTACCGCAATCACTTCATACGTGAAGTTGTGCTCGGCCATCACCTTCTCTATCCAGGCGAATAATTCCGGCAGGGATTCTTCCTCATTCAACAATGGTATGACAATACTGATATTCAAGTTTATTCCTTCTTTAAAATAATGGCTAAAAGTAATGAAAAAATTATTCCAATGCCGCTGTATAACATCAACACGATGGCAAAAGCCCCCTTCGGCATCAGTTGTGCCCCCGTTACGCTAGAAAATATCGTGTAGAAGGTGCTGATAAATATGGCCAATACCAGACTCGCCATCCAGCCTCCTAAAAAACCCTGCATGAGGGAAAGTTTATCACCCTGAATTTTTCGGGACAGGTATTGTGTCATTGCTACCACCACGACGATGGATGTCATCTGGAGGATCATTGCCTGCGGCCGGCCGTAGGGCAACTTCTTCACATAGGCCAGGGTAAAAAAAGCGGCGAAAAACAGCGCTGAAACCAATGCTGAAAACAGCGTGATGGTGATGCCGCTCAACACACCTCTTGTCGTATTATTTTGGGGTAATTCGTTCATCTTGTTTTTAGGAAAGGAGCGTAAATTTCCCTTTGGTATAAACGGCTTTTACTTTTCCTTTCAGTGGTTGGTTGATATAAGGTGTATTCTTCGACCTGGAAACAATATCCTTTTCTGTTAACACCCAGTCCGCATTAATGTCCAGTACCACAAAGTCTTCGTTTTTATGATGAGGCCGGATGATGGCATTAGGCCGGACGGACAATAAGCTTATCAGCTTTTCCGGGGAGATAATACCTTCCAGTTTTTTATTCAGCAACCCGAAAGCAGTCTCCAGTCCCGTCATCCCGAAAGAGGCTACTTCAAACTCCACATTTTTTTCATCTATATTGAGGGGTGTATGTTGTGTCGAAATACAATCTATCGTTCCATCTTTCAGACCCTCCACTAATGCCGCCTGATCTTCCTGTGTCCGCAACGGCGGAAATACCTTATAGTTGGAGTCAAAATTTTTCACCGCGCTTTCATCGCTTATCAGATGGTGGACAAACACAGAGCAGGTCACCTTCAGTCCGTCCTTTTTCGCCCGTCGGATGATTTCCACACTTTCTTTCGCGGATATGCCCGCAAGATGCAGCTTGCCGCCTGTATATCTCAATAATTCAACATCCCGCTGAACAGCGGCATATTCGGAAAGATTTGTAATACCTTTCATGCCCATGCGAACGGAGGTTTCACTTTCATTCACCTGTCCGTCGCCCGCCAGTGTTTTATCAAAAGGCAATGTCATCACCAGACCATCAAAGGGCTGCACATATTGCAGCGCCCGCAGCAGTACACCGCTGTCTTTGATGCTGTGCGGAATGTCGGCAAACGCCACCGCGCCTGCATGATGCATATCGAGCATTTCCGTGGGTGTCTTGCCGTCAAAATTTTCGGTTATGGCTCCGACCGGCAAAATGCTGACGGGCGTATTTTTCGCCTTATTCAGAATATACTCCACCTGTGCTTTCGTTTGGGTAATCGGATGATTATCCGCTGTAGCGCAGATAGTGGTAAACCCACCTGCCAGCGCCGCATTGGCCACTGATTCAATATCTTCGCGGTATTCGAAGCCGGGGTCGCCAATCTGGACATACAAATCACAGAATCCGGGAGCGAGATGACATCCGGAAAAGTCGATTACTTCGGCATCTTTTGTATCAGAGCTAAGATGGATAGTACCATTTTCTATCAGGACATCTGTCTTTTTTCCATTTTCTGCGGAGGAAGGGTCCAGGATGGTGATATTTTTGAGCAGGTATCGGTTCATTTCCAGTATCTAATCAGTAAGATTTCTATCAGGAGGAATACTAAGGACAAAATTACGCAAAGTTTCCATAATAAAATGCCGTCTTTTATTTGTTTTACGGATGCCGACAAATTAGCACGCGTATTATCCAGTACCAGTTGGTTTTTCCTGTTAAAGATTTTTTTTAAGTCCGAAGCTGCCGCAAACACCAGATTGGATTCTGTCCGGTCGAAATTGAAAGCGGCGATACCGAGAGACTTAGCATCCGCTGAGATGGCATAATGCCCGTCGGAAGCAAGTGTGGTATTTACGCGCAGCAAAACGGTATTGCCCACCGAGCGATTTTCCGGAATAAATTCATTCCTGCCGTTGGACAACTTATAGACACTCTCGCCGTTCGCATACTCATTCTTCAACTCCAGTAAATTATCCCTGCCAATGATATAGTAAACCGGCTGGTTGTTTTTTTTGTATACGGCGCAATTGTAGACCATCGGCGCAAAAATCGCCTTAGCCTGCAGGTCTGAGAAATCGGGATGCAGCGGCACCGCCTGCAGGTAGATGAACCCCGTACCTGCGTCAAACTTTGCCACCAGCGGAGTGTTCAGGTTGGTCGCGAGGATTTCCCGCTCATTCACGTTGGAAGCTGTCAATACCGGATAGTATCTCTTTATCTTTGGCGTTTCCACATTTTTCGGCAACTGACTGAAGACGCCTTTAAACACTTCTTCATTCAGGTTTATCCGTGTTACTTCTCCCTGTTTGGATTGCACCTCGCCATAGGTACCGGCATTGCTGCCGGATAAGAATGCATTGTAAGACGCAATGTTTGCATTGGCCGCCGGAATAATATATATATTCCCACCGTTTCCGGAATACTCTTTCAGAGAAGCCGACAAACCTGAACTGATTTCACTAAGCTGATTCAGTATAATCAGAGAATAATTCTTAAACGTGGAATAATCAATCTGTCCTTTGTTGGTCTTATCAAAAACGAAATGCGCGTCATTGGTGAAAATAGCGGCAATATTGTTCGGCGTTTCCGCATCCTCGATGGACAACACCTTTTCATTGGCATCCACATTAAAGGCAAAATAGAACTTATCGTCAAACGTAATCGGATAATCGTTGAAGGAGACTTCCCCGCGTTGCCAGCCGGGCTGCGTAACGACGATATTGAAGGAATCCACCACGGTACCACCGGCCGGAATCGTTACATCATCTATTGCCTTAACGGCATCATTGATTTGTACGGACACCCGCATCTTATCAGCCTGTGTGTTGCCGGAATTTTTTAACCGGACTATCAGTTTATTGGTAGCATGCAGCGTGAACACCGGCTGCTCGAACCAGCAGGAGTCGACATAAATATTCTTTTCGGGATTGCCCTGAATATCGAGGAAATGGGCGGTATAGGTGGTGTCCTCCGCCTGGGTCAGCATGTTTTTCTGAAAATCGGAAATGAAAAATCCCAATTTGTTTTTAGCCCCCAGCGACTGGAACAAGGCGGCCTGTTTTTTAGAAATTTCATCGACGGTTTTCGTATTCGGACTTAATTCCACCTTGTCCACCGCATCCAGAAAATCCTGTTTTTGCATCCAGCGCTGATGAGCGCCCTCGAGGTCGTTGGTGAGCAGTGCAAACTTATCCCCGGAGTTGAATGCCTGCACAATTTCCCTGGCCTTCGTCTTTGCCACACTCAGGGCAGCCTCACCGCCTGTCTTCAGCCCCATCGAATACGAATTATCGATATAGACACAAACGGCTGCATCGCCCTGATTCAGTTTGTTCTTTTGGTTGCTGATAAACGGCTGTGCAAATGCCAGCACAAGAAACAGCAATGCCAATAACCTGGAAGCGAGAATCAGCCTCTTTTTGAGTTTTTCAATCGTCGACTTTTCCTCCTGCACCTGTTTAAGGAAACGGATATCGGAAAAATAGACCTTTTTAAATTTTCGGAAATAGAAAAGATGAATGATGATGGGAATTGCCAACGTAAACAGCGCGAGTAAAAACCAGGGAAAAACAAAATTCATCTTATGGGTAAAGATAGAGGTTTGTAATTAGTAATTAGATATTGGTTAACAGTTTTTAGGATAAGATAGTCAATCTCAAAAAAGCTGACAACTTGTCAACCTTTTTATATTACATAAATTTTTGTATCCTAATTATTTCTCAGGTCGCATTTGCGGGAAGAACAACACTTCCTGGATGGATGCCTGATTGGTTAAAAGCATAGCCAGACGGTCGATACCGAAGCCGATACCGGAAGTTGGCGGCATGCCGTATTCCAGCGCGCGCAGGAAATCGTGGTCGATGAACATGGCCTCGTTATCGCCGCGCTCCATCAGTTTCAGCTGCTCCTCAAACCGCTCGCGCTGGTCAATCGGGTCGTTCAGCTCAGAATAGGCATTCGCGATTTCCTTGCCATTTATCATCAGCTCAAAACGCTCCACCAGCCCTTCTTTGCTGCGGTGTTTTTTCGTCAGCGGCGACATCTCCACCGGATAATCGATGATAAATGTAGGCTGTATGTAATTATGTTCACAGCGGTTGCCAAAGATTTCATCTATCAGCTTGCCCTTACCCATTGTGTTGTCCACTTCGATGTGTAATTGTTTGCACACATCCCGCAGACCGTCTTCATCCATGCCCGACACATCAAATCCTGTATAGGTTTTGATGGCATCGTAAATGGAGATGCGTTTATACGGCGCTTTGAAGTTAATCATGTTGTCGCCCACCTGCACAAAGGTATCCCCGTTCGTATCCACACAGGCCTTTTCCAGCAATTGTTCCGTCGTTTCCATCATCCAGAAATAATCCTTGTAAGCCACATAAAATTCCAACACGGTAAATTCAGGATTATGCGTTCTGTCCATACCTTCATTGCGGAAATTGCGGCTGAATTCATACACCCAGTCGAACCCGCCGACAATCAGCCGTTTCAGGTACAGCTCATTCGCGATACGCAGATAAAACGGCACATCCAACGCATTGTGGTGGGTGACGAATGGCTTGGCAGCCGCTCCGCCGGGTATATTCTGCAATACCGGCGTATCCACTTCCAGTGCGCCTTTGGCATTCAGAAACTCCCGGATGGAGTTGACCATCTTCGTGCGTTTGATAAAGATGTCCCGGACATTCGAATTGACCACCAGGTCCACATAACGCTGACGGTAACGCAGCTCCGGGTCGGTAAAGGCATCGAACACATTTCCTTCCGCATCGGTCTTAACGACCGGCAGCGGACGCAGTGATTTTGCCAGCAGGGTGAATTCATTCGCATGCACCGAAATCTCACCGGTTTGCGTCCTGAACTGATATCCTTTGATACCGATAAAATCGCCGATATCCAGTAATTTTTTGAAAACTTCGTTATACAGTGTTTTGTCTTCCCCCGGACAGATGTCATCCCTGGAAATATACAACTGTATCCTCTCCGTGGAATCCTGTAATACGGCAAAGGAAGCCTTTCCCATGACGCGGAACCCCATCAGGCGGCCGGCAATACATACCGGCTTCTGGTCTTCAAAATGCTGTTTTATCTCTTTGGCGGTGGAGTCTATCGGGTACAGCGATGCCGGATACGGCTCTATACCCAACGCCTTTATTTTATCTAATTTCTCTCTTCTGACCTGTTCTTGTTCGCTCAAATGCTGCATAAATTGATGAATTGAAGTGCAAAGATAGGGATTAGTAGTAAGTAGTAAGTAGTAAGTAGCCAGATTTTTTAGAGAAGCTGTAGTAAATCAATACTCAATACGCCGCAACATTGCGAGGAGGAACGACGAAGCAATCTATTTAAACTGCAGATTCTTTCTCGCAAAGACGCAGAGAACGCAAAACGTTTCCTCCAGTACCCGGTCATTTCGACGAGGGACGAGGAGAAATATTGCTTTTTCACAGAACAATGAACTAAGCTATAATAAGCTCTCGATCCGCCAGCCGGCGGATCGAGAGGTCAGTGTACTAGTGAGCAGCAGACTGCATATCCTAACAAGCACACAACCCATTCCCTGCACTGCATGTCATTTCGACGAGGAACGAGGAGAAATCTTATAATACTATAAGAACAGTGTACTTTGTATTAGCAAGATATCTCGCTTCTCTCGATATGACGGTGTACTATAAAAAGCAAGCTCTCCTCCTCAATATGCCGCAACATGGCGGGGAAAAACGAGTGAGAAATATTGCCTCTTTTCCGGCAGGAAGTAATGAAAAAGTATCCTCTTTAGAGCAGATGCTGTAGAGCGGCGGCTGATAATTCATTAAAATTTACGTGAAACGTCTGCCAGCCTATGTTATGTGGTTCCCGTAAATTCTCCGATTTATCGTCCAAAAATAATATCTCGGCAGGCTGCAGTTGTTGCTGCTGCATCACAAATTCATACGTTTCTTTAGTTGGTTTGCGCAGGCCGATCTCCTGCGAGTAATAGACCGTATGAAAATTAGCCCGGAGGATATCCTCTCCAAATGCACGGTGCATATAGCGTTGGAATGATTCCACATGGATGGAGTTGGTGTTGCTGAGCAACACCAAGCGATAGCGCTGTTTGAGTTGCTGCAGCAATTCCACACGATGGGACGGGATATCTTGCAGAATGGCATTCCAGTGTTGTTTCACCTGTTTTTCGGTAGCATGTTTATCAGTGGCGATGGCTTGCATTTGCAGCAGGAAATCCTCCGGCCTTACGTTACCCGTTTCCAGATTGCGAAAGTATCCTGCCTGCTGCAATTGCAGTAAGGAATCAGGTTGAAAGTGAGGCAACAAATCCTGGTGCAGCCATTCGTCTTCCGTTTTCAGGTTGATGATGACGCCGCCTAGGTCGAAGATGAGGGTGGTAATGGGGTTCATGCGGCAAAAA
>JAXLTW010000033.1:0-19055 GCA_046329865.1 Chitinophagales bacterium
ATGACGGCTTCCTGCCCTTCCTGAATACCCCGCCAGATTTCACGTTCCGCCAGCATCTTCGTGATGCCGTAATGGGTGGTCCATTGGTTTTTTTCCCATTTGGTTTCTTCTGTAATCCGCTCCTCCGGTTTCCCTCCAATGGCAGCAATCGAACTGACATGCAGTATTTTTTTGATTCCTTTTGTCAGCGCCACATTGACCACATTTGCAGTTCCTTCCACATTCGTTTTATACATCGCGTCGTAGTAAGAGTTGTCATAACCTATGATGGCTGCGGAATGATAGATTTTATCGATTCCCTCCAAAGCGGCTTCAAATGATGGGATGTCCAGTATGTCGCCTTGTGCTATTTCTATTTTATCTAAGATGGGAGTGAAATGGGCAATGTTGGAGGTGGGTCGTACAAGGATACGTACAGATTCTCCGTTTGCTACCAGTTGTTTTACCAACTCGCCGCCTAAAAATCCGGAAGCACCTGTGATGAGAACCATGCAGCAAAGTTATTGGTAATAAGTTAGAAGTAAAAAGCTTTCTTTTGTTTCGTTGTTATCTTATGGTAAATACACCGCTCCGCCTGTTGCATCTTTTCGAGCACCCGTAACGGAGGATAAACAATTTGGGATTTCCAGCACTCTCCATAAGCCGATAAAGGCCATTGCTAAAGCTTCTTTATATTCAATGGTTAATTTGTCCGGAACCGTTACGGTCAGTGTGGTATGCGCCCGGATGCGTTCGATTAAGAATCTGTTCAATGCGCCACCACCTGTGATTAGAATTGAAGTTCCGGAAGTATTCGGAATTTGACCGGTGATTTTTGATTCTATCTCTTTCCCGATTTGCATGGCGATATGTTCTACTGCTGTAGCCAGTTTGTCTGCGGTAGCAGCATTATATTTCTCCATTAATGCAATCCAGTCTGAGTAAACGTGCTCTGTTCCTAAGGATTTAGGTGCCGGTAGTCTGCAAAAGGCAATGGCATTCAATTCCTCCAGCAGGGGACGGATAATGGTTCCTTTTCCTGCCATATCACCGTCTTTATCAAACGTCAGACTATGCTGCTGTGCTAAATAATTCAAGAGGGTATTCGCGGCACAAACATCGTAGGCGATGATTTTATCCTGCTGATGAAAGGAAATGTTGGCAATGCCGCCGAGATTTAAAAATATCCTGTAGTCCGGAAACAGGTATTGTTCTGCTATAGGCACTAACGGAGCACCCTGCCCTCCATAAGCCACATCGGACGTGCGTATATCACAAACGACCTTGTGGTTGGTCTTTGCGGCAATCTGGGCGCCGCAGCCGATTTGAGTGGTAAAGCCGGCGTTTGGCTGGTGAAAGATGGTTTGTCCGTGTGAACAGATGAAATCTAATAGTGTGATGTTGTTTTTGCCGATAAAGTCAGCCGTCACTGTGCCCATATAACTTCCTACGGCCGTATGTAGTTGTGCCAACTCCAAAGCGGACAATGTCGGGGCATCTTTTAAGTTTTTCCGGAAGTCATTTGTGTATTCGATGCAATCGGCATGTATTATTTTGTAATGAACATTCAATGGCCTTTCATGCGTTTCTTTGTCACTGTGGGTTTCCGTAAGAGAACTGTCGATACTAAACTCAACATAACAAATGTCCAGTCCGTCCAGCGAGCTGCCACTCATCAGTCCAATGGCGTAATATATCCGGCGGCTTTTCATGATAGGACAAAACTATCAAAGATTTCGGGTACTTTTAATTATTTGTGATAAATGTTACAGAGAAATCCGACTATATACAGTAGCTTTGAAGGCAATTTGCACTTACTTATAATCGTGTAAGATACCATGCAGCAAATAGACAAAGATTTTTGGGATGACCGCTGGAAGAATAAAGAGACGGGATGGGATATAAAATCCGTTTCTCCTCCATTGAAACAATATATCGATACCGTTGAGGATAAAAACGCGGCCATCCTGATTCCTGGTTGCGGCAATGCCTATGATGCGGAGTACCTGCTCGAAAATGGTTTTACCAATATAACGGTGATAGACCTTTCCCCGACGCTGATACAAAACCTGTTGGAAAAAAATAAAAAGTATGCCGGACGGCAACTGACAGTCATTTGCGGCGATTTTTTCAGGCATTCCGG
This sequence comes from Chitinophagales bacterium, assembly GCA_046329865.1. GTDB lineage: Bacteria > Bacteroidota > Bacteroidia > Chitinophagales > JADIYW01 > JADJSS01. Next base: position 2,123 of record JAXLTW010000033.1, read on the forward strand.
AAAATATGATCTGATCCTGGAGCAAACCTTTTTCTGTGCCTTGTTGCCTTCTCAGCGAAAGAACTACGTGGAAAAAATACATTCATTATTGGATACAGGAGGGAAACTTGCGGGGTTGTTGTTTGATAAGCAGTTTGAAAGCGGACCGCCATTCGGTGGCAGTAAGGAAGAATATCTCCATTTGTTTCAGGACACATTTGAGGTAAAGGAAATGGAGCCTTGTACCACTTCTATCGCTCCCAGAATGGGAACGGAATTATTTTTTATTGTAAAAAGGAAATGAATAAGAATGAAAGAATCTGTTAGTGTATTGAAACCCAGATGGCGTTATGCGCTTACACTCAAATGTCCGACTTGCGGAAAGGAGAAATTATTTAAATCTAACCCTTATGTATTAAATAAGATGCTGGATATGAATGAACGATGTTCCTCCTGCGGAGAAGATTTTCAGGTAGAACCCGGCTTTTATTATGGCGCCATGTATATGAGTTATATCATCACCTGTGCTATGTGTCTGGCATTGCTTCCGATATATATGGCACTGAACTTCAGCCGTGAAAAGTTTCTGGATAATGCCGGCTATTACATCGCTAGCTGCGCCCTGGTGCTGGTATTGGCAGCCCCTTTTGTGGCACAGCTTTCAAGAGCCATCTGGCTGGCTATTCATATAAAATACCTGAAAAAACACGACCGATAAAAACAACCGACTGGCGCGTTTTGGCAACTGCCGTCAGTTGCCGGGACTTGTACCTGTTTCCCTAAAGTACTCAAAAATAACAGCACATTTGCACATTCAATTGTGTATTATTTTGTAACTTTTCGCATGCAATTTACCAGACTAAGTTTACTTCTCCTTGTTTTGATTTCCGGCAAGGTATTTTCACAGTCTATTACACATGGCCCGATGACCGGCGGTGTGACGGAGAACAGCGCTCGCATTTATATCCGGACCAGTCAGGCAACGGATTTTATACTGGAATACAGTACGGATTCCTTATTCAATTCATTGCAGTCAGTGAATGCGGCAACCGATGCCGCGCTGGACAGCAGTACGATTGTGAACCTGTCCTCTTTACTGCCCTCTACCGATTATTATTTTCGCTATCGCATTAACGGAATCGTTCAGCCGGTAATCGGACACTTCAAGACATTCCCACCGGTGGGCACGGCAGAACATCTGGTATTTGTGACAGGTTCCTGTCAGGAAACCCCGAACATGAAAGTGTTTGACGTCATGCCGCAGCATCATCCCGATTTGTTCATTCACACAGGAGACTTTACCTATCCGTCTTACCAGATTCCCGAAGCACTGAATTATCCGCAGGACTGGAGTGCCATCGAATTAGCGTGGCGTAAACGCAACGAAGAGCCTGTTTGCAAGGATATGCTTAAAAAAATTCCGATTGCTTATATGCCGGATGATGACGATACCTGGGGGAATTCCAGGTATTTCAGGGGTGGAGCGGCAAGAGTTCGCACGGAGAATGGCAAACTGATCAATTATATTGACCTGATTCCGCGCACACAACAGATGCGTACCAACTGCCTGGAAGGGTACAATAAATTTTTTCCGGGATATCGTGTTGTGAACGATACGGATGGGTATTACCATTCTTTCAAAGTAGGCAATTGTGAGTTCTTTGTGATTGACGTGCGCAGCTGCAATACAGGCGGCTGGAATAATTTAAAATACAATGCCCAATTTAATCTGTGGACGTATGACGGATTGAATCCTGCCAATAAATTATTAAATCAACCCCAGTTGGGCTGGTTTCTGAATGCACTCAAGAATTCCACCGCCAACTGGAAATTCATCGTTTCGGGGGTGCCGTTCAATAAGAATATGCAGCAGTTGGTGGAACTGCCTTTGTTTTTACAGGGTGTTGAATTCGATATAGCCGGACAGGCGGGAACGGGATTCCGCTTGTCGTACAGCCTGTCTGATTATTTTGGTGCGTATGCGTATGAACGCAACCAGATATTGAATTTTATTAAAAATAATAATCTTAAAAACATCATTGTCATCAGTGGTGATACCCACGGCTGCGCCATCGATGACGGCACCAACGCGGGACTGCCGGAAATGAACGCCAGCGGCCTGAGCGTGACCTCTACGGAACTGTACTATCAGTTCAATAATATTCTTTCCGTCATTGGTTTTGATTTGAACAAATGGCTGTGGAACAAAGGAGGGATGGGGATCGGCAACAGCAACACGAAAAATGCTTTTGGCAAGATGGAAGTATTTGGCAATGATTCCGTACGCCTGTGCATCATCGATGAAGATAATGTAACGGTGGCCTGCCATACCGTGAAAAGCAATATTGTGCTGTCCTCCGGCAATGATTTTAAATTAGTCAATGACATGCTGACGATTGCTCCGAACCCCGCCACCGACCTGTTGACCGTTTCACTGAATGTGAAATATGGTACCGAAAAAATCCGACGGCTAAGCATCATAGACGTATCAGGGAAGCAGGTTTTTTCCACGGATGATTTCAACAGGACACTCGAAATTCCTGTTCAGCGATTCTCAGCAGGCGCCTATTTCATCAGTGTAGAGACGGATGTATCCTTTGGGGTGCAAAAATTTGTCAAGCAATAGAATTGCGACAGATCACGCATAAGCCTTGTCTTTGAAAAACTGCTCAATCAGGTAGCGGTCATCAATATTATCCGGATGAAAATCACGTTTGAAATATTCCAGCAGATGCCTAGATAGGTTTTTACCGATTTCTCCGAATACCACCGTCTTTAGCAGCAGGTAGGTTTCAAACGGCATTTTGACAATGCTTTTGTCTTTGTCCTGCGAAATGAAGTAGATCTGGCCGATGCCGAGATATCCCCACAGCAAGACCGTCGCGAGGCCCATACCCGACACACGTAACAGATAACTGTCATCCACCTCTTTCAGTACGTCAAAACAAACGGCTTTATGTTCAATCTCTTCGGAAGTATGCCAGTGCAACAGTTCGAGCATTTGCGGCGCGATATTTTTATTGGTGGCCATCGGTTCATAAAACAGGGCATTTGCCAATATAGCCGTATAATGCTCCAGCGCAGTAGTGACGGATAACGCGAATTTATCACCGAGTTGCGGCTGTATGCGGTTGAGCAGATTTCTGCTCACATTTTCATAGCTGTACTTTCCGCTGAATGCCGTAGTTTTCAGGAAATTGGCAAACCAAAGCGGTTTCAGGTTTTGTTTTTCCATGACTTCCCAGAAACGCTGATGCTCGCGGGCATGCACCCCTTCCTGTCCGCAGAAACTGTTGATCTCTTTTTTGAGTTGTTCGTCTTTGACGTCTTTGGAAAAACGGCGGACGCTGCGCACGAAAAATTTTTCTCCTTCCGGAAACACCACATGCATGCTGTTTACAAAATTAGTGGCGATAGAACTGCCGAGAATCCAGTGTTTGGGTGCTTTGTCAAAATTGAAATGTACATTCCGGACTTTTAATTTAGGAGCAGGTGCTGTCATGTCGTTTATTTTGTTGTATTAAAAGTAAACGCAAATCAGCAAACTTGACTTAGCTTAAGATAAGAACAATAGAGTATATAAGAAGCCCAATGGGTCAAATAAAAAATTCCAAGGGGTTATAACCCCTTGGAATACTATAAATTCTTATGATGTGTTTCAGGAAAATAAGCAGACAGTTAATGTCTGTATCCATAACCAACGAGGAACGCCGGTTAGGCGCTCCTCGCAGTATGGTTTATTTATGCATTATGAATGGCATAGTCTGTATAACCCACTTCATCCGCGGTATACAATGTATTGAAATCGACCGGTGCCATCGGATAGTTGTGCGTGAATCGCTCCGCTAAATCAGGATTGGAAATGAACGGCTTTCCAAACGCAATCAGGTCGGCTTTTCCACTCGCCAGGTCGGCGTCGGCTTTTTCTTTGTCATAGCCGCCACTCAGGATCAGAATGTTTTTGAATTTTTCTCTGGCAGTTGCCTTGATGGAAAAAGGTACTTCGGGCGCACCGCCGCTGCTGTGATCCACCAGGTGCAGGTACAGAATGCCGATTTCATTTAATCCTTCAAATATTTTCTCATACAGACTGTCCAGGGAGGCATCGTAAGGCATGTCGTTAAATACGCCGTATGGCGACAAGCGGATGCCTGTTTTTTCTTTGCCTATGGCAGCTGCCACAGCGGCAGTTACTTCGAGTACGAATTTTGTGGGATCGCCATATTCGTCTGTCCGCTGGTTGCTGGAAGGGCGTATGAACTGTTCTATCAGATATCCATTGGCTCCGTGCAATTCCACTCCGTCAAATCCTGCTTCTATGGCGTTCTTCGCCGCTGCTACAAACTCCCCGATAGTGGCTTTCACTGCCTCTGTCGTCAGAGCGGATGGTACAGGATGCTCCTGCATGCCTTGTGTGTCTGTCCACATTTGTCCTGCTGCCGCAATGGCGGAAGGGGCGACCATCCTGCCTCCTTCGGGTAAATTAGCAGGGTGTCCTATCCTGCCGGTATGCATCAGTTGTATAAAGATCTTTGCACCTTTGGAATGGGCGGCGGCAGTTACTTTTTTCCAGGCTGCTGTCTGCGTGTCATTGTAGATACCCGGAATGCGGGCGTATCCTACACCGTTAGGCGAAGGCGAAACCCCCTCTGTGATGATGAGTCCTGCGCCGGCTCTTTGCCGGTAATAGGTGGCCATCCAATCATTGGGAACGTTGCCAATCGCTCTGGAGCGTGTCATGGGCGCCATCACCATCTTGTTCTGAAGGTGCAGGCCGAATTTGTTAAAAGGTAGAAGTAATTGTGACATAATAATTGTTTTGACATTAATTGTATATACAAGTATTTACAAAAAACAAGCCATTTTGTTTTGTAAGCCACTTTGTCAGGTAAAAAGAATAATTGTATGAAACGGACTAATTTCTAATTTCTCAGCAGAGTCTCTTGAAAAGGACTCTGCGTTGCTGAACTTCTGCAGAGTCCACTATGTGAGACTCTGCTAGGAAAAGTAATGGGAATTTTAATGATATCTAATTTCTCAGCAGAGTCTCTTAAAAAGGACTCTGCGTTGCTGAACTTACGCAGAGTCCACTATGTGAGACTCTGCTGGTAAAGAATTATTCATCAGCTAATTCGCTAATTACTTCAGCTCCTCCTTCAAAAACTGGCCGGTAATGCTCTTTTTATTTTTAGCGATTTCTTCCGGTGTCCCTGTTGCTACGATTTCTCCGCCGCCGCGCCCGCCTTCCGGTCCGAGGTCCACAATATGGTCGGCCACTTTGATGACATCCAGATTGTGTTCGATCACCACCACGGTGTTGCCTTTGTCAACGAGTTTCTGCAGTACATCCAGCAACACACGGATGTCTTCAAAATGCAAACCTGTGGTAGGTTCATCTAAGATATAAATCGTTTTTCCGGTATCGCGTTTGCTCAGTTCTTCGGACAGCTTCACGCGCTGCGCTTCGCCGCCGCTCAGGGTCGTAGCCGCCTGACCCAGGCGGACATAGCCGAGGCCAACCTCATTCAGCGTCCGGATTTTATTGTAAATGGATGGAATATGTTCAAAGAAATGCGCAGCATGCTCAATAGGCATTTCCAGCACATCGTAAATGCTTTTGCCTTTGTATTTTATTTCCAGCGTTTCGCGGTTGTAGCGTCTGCCCAGACATTTCGGACATTCCACATACACATCCGGCAGGAAATTCATTTCTATCAGTTTCATGCCGCCGCCCTGGCATTCTTCGCACCTGCCTCCGATAACATTGAAAGAAAAACGCCCGTTCTTATATCCGCGTATCTTGGATTCGGGAATATTGGCATACAACTCACGTATTTTGTCGAACATGCCGATATAAGTGGCGGGATTGCTGCGCGGTGTGCGCCCAATCGGCGACTGGTCAATTTCAATCACTTTGTCCAAGTGTTCCAACCCCTGAATGCTTTTGTAGGGCATGGGGTTATGCGGTGATCGATAAATATGCTGGTTTAAAATCGGATAAAGCGTTTCGTTGATGAGGGTTGATTTCCCCGAGCCGGAAACGCCGGTAATGCACGTGAAAGTACCTAACGGAATTTCGAGGGTTACCTGCTTCAGGTTATGGCCACTGGCACCTTTTAAGATCAAACTATGTCCGTTGCCTTTGCGTCGTTTTTTGGGAATCTCTATCGAGATTTTATTGGCTAAATAATTGGAAGTGGTCGTATCTTGTTTCAGAAAATCTTTTGGCGTGCCCTGTGCCACCACCACACCACCATGTTCGCCTGCTTTTGGCCCCAGATCCAGGATATAATCTGAAGCGAGCATGATGTCTTTGTCGTGTTCCACCACAATCACGGTATTGCCGATATCCGCCAAATTGCGCAAGGCTTTTATCAGCCGCTGATTGTCGCGCTGGTGCAAGCCGATACTTGGCTCATCAAGGATATAAGTGATGCCTTGCAGTTGCGAACCGATTTGTGTGGCGAGCCGGATGCGCTGTGATTCCCCGCCGGACAAGCTGCCCGTCGGACGGTCGAGCGATAAATAATTCAACCCTACATTCAACAAGAATCCGATTCTGTCTTCCAGTTCCTTGATGATATCTTTAGCAATGATAGTTTGGTTTTTGTTTAGTTTCTTATCCAGTTGATGCACCCATCCCTGCAATTGATTTAAATCCTGTTTAGCTATCTCGCTGATGTTTTTGTTGTCGAGTTTGAACCACAGCGATTCTTTTTTCAGTCGGGTGCCGCCGCATTCGCTGCAGTCTACCTCACTGACGTAATTTTCCGCCCAGTTGCGGAGTGCGTCACTCGATGTTTCGGTGAAGGATTTGTTGATTTGGTTGATAACGCCATCAAAAGAAAGGCTCCAGTGGGTGTTGGTGGATTTGCGTTCCTTATTTTCTTTGGCTTCCACTTTAATTTTTTCTTCGCTGCCATAGAGCAATATATCCAGACAGTCTTTCGGAAGTTTGTTTATGGGGGTTTTGATTGTGGCTTTGAAAGACGTCAGTATTTGTGTGACAATTTTGTAGGTGTAGGTATCCCGGTATTCGCCAAACGGAGCAATTCCCTGTTCCAGAACAGATTTGCTGTCATCGGGAATGACCTTCTTCATATCCGCTTCCTTGATGACACCCATCCCTTTGCAGTGCGGACAGGCGCCATACGGCGAGTTGAACGAAAATGTATTGGGCGAAGGTTCTTCATAAGAAATGCCGGTGGTCGGGCACATGAGTGTTTTGGAATAGGTGGCCACTTTTCCGGTTTCCAGATTTTCTATAAAAAGCAATCCTTTCCCTTCTTTCAGCGCCTTGCTGATGGATTCGCGCAGGCGCTGCACTTCTTTTTTATCCACGCGTATCCGGTCTATCACCACTTCGATATCGTGAATCTTGTAGCGGTCCACCTGCATTTTCGGCTGTATTTCCTGTGTCTCGCCGTCCACCCTTACCCGCAGGTAGCCTTGTTTCCGGATGTCTTCAAACAATTCACGGTAATGTCCTTTTCGTCCGCGTACAAGCGGCGCCAGTATCGCGATTTTCTTATCCTGAAACTTATGGAGGATGTCTTCTATGATTTGTTCTTCGGAGAAACGCACCATCTTTTCTCCTGTGTTGTAGGAATAGGCTTCGCCGATGCGCGCATACAGCAATCGAAGAAAATCATAGATTTCCGTGGTGGTTCCTACAGTACTTCTCGGATTCCTGTTGGTGGTTTTCTGTTCGATGGAAATCACCGGCGATAACCCGGATATCTTTTCTACATCAGGACGTTCCATACTGCCGAGAAACTGCCGGGCATAAGAACCGAAACTTTCCATATAACGCCGCTGACCTTCCGCATAGATGGTGTCGAAGGCCAGCGATGATTTGCCGCTGCCGCTCAGTCCGGTAATTACCACAAACTGGTTGCGCGGAATGTGTACGTCAATATTTTTCAGGTTATGCTCTTTCGCACCATACACATTGATATGCGTGATTTCTTCTTGTGAGATGGCCGGGAGTGGTTTGGTAGACATAAAATAAGCAGCGTAAACTTAGGAAATATCTGTGAAAAACCTGCCGGTAAGAGAATTGTTCAGCAATATTTCATCTTTGTGCAATGTGAGGGTTGCTGACAGGACTCAGCGAGTAGCAAAGTGCATTGAAAAGAGATTAATCAAGGCTGTTTTTCAGTCCGGATGCGACAATCCATCCCCAATACCAATAGCCAAAGCCGGTCAGGTGAAAATCAAGCCGGTGGTAGTATTTATCCACGTCATTAGACCGGTTTATTTCATCCGTCAGCATTTGCTGGGTATTGATATAATTTACAGGCGAATCTAATTCACGGATGGTATTTTCCAGGTTAAAGGCATTGGCAAAATGATAGGTGTTATACAATTCATTGGGTCCGGGTGTAATGATAAGTACGAACAGCGCATTGTTTTTATTGCAGTATTCGTTAAAGTCAAGGACTTTCTGCTTTATTACGCCTAAAGCGAAATTAAAATCATCTTTTGTCGTGTTATCCGGGTTGAGGTGAAACAGGCTGTTGGATAGGATTCTGTAAATGCAGGAAAATGAATAGAGATATTCCCACCAGAAAGCTTTACGTGCCCCGTTGGTGAATCGTTCATCTCCGCCTTTGAACATGATGTCATCTATGTCGGAATAATGCAGGTTGTATAAGACTATTTTGGGCTGTGTCTGCTTAAAGAGCGTATCCAATAACTGATGAGCATAAACGATATCACTTCCGCTGACGCCGGCGTTCATAACAGAGTATGTTTTACCCATTGCATTCAGGTGATATGCGAGGGCTCTCGGGCCCGTAGAATCAACGGGTGCCCCAACGCCTTCCGTATAAGAATCGCCGAGTACGAGGATATTTTTTTGTTTCGGTAAAACGATAAGGTCGTATCACGAAGCCCCATCTCATTGTATTTGTGAATGTACCGGAACTCCACTTTTTCTTCTGTCCGTTCCGAATTGGGACGGTTGATATACAATCCGTTTATTAATCGACCTGCTGCACCGAAAGACCTTGACTGATACATGCAAAAGAGAGAAGTAGAATTATTTTCAATGTAGTTAGGAAATCCTTTTTTGGCTATTCTGAGATACACCTCTGAAACCAGCAGCAATGAGAGTAAAACGATGGCGTTTATCCTGATTATTTTATTTCTTAGGGTTGCTGCCATCAGGCACAACAAGGTTACAAAGACCAGTATTGTTACATGAAATCCGGATATGCCATATCTAAAGAATAAGAAGGCTGTTAAACCATTTACGGCTAACAATATCCATATCCATATCCATATCCATAACTTGCTTCCTTCCGTTTTCATATCCAACTATGATTTTTAAAGATACAGCAAGAAACCATAAGGTGATATCCTGTTTTATGCTTAATTTTATAACATCCGTTCGGGTATCCGTGAATTTTTACAGTTTACATACCGAATGGTTATTAACTGATTGCAGATGGATAAAATCGCCAAGATATTTGAAAACAATAAGGATTGGGTGGCCGATAAGCTGGCTCTGGACCCAGCCTATTTCACCAACCTTTCCAAAGGGCAAAATCCGGAGTTTCTCTACATCGGTTGCTCTGACAGCAGGGTGACGGCAGAAGACCTCATGGGGGTAAAGCCGGGCGAAGTATTTATTCACCGGAATATTGCCAATATGGTTATCAGTATCGACTTAAATGTGATGTCTGTACTGAATTATGCGGTGAGGTATTTAAAAGTGAAGCATATTGTCGTTTGCGGTCATTATGGTTGCGGTGGTGTGAAAGCGGCCATGCAGTCGGAGGATATGGGGATATTGAATCCCTGGCTGAGGAACATACGGGATGTGTATCGTATCCATAAAGACGAACTGAATAGTTTAACAGATGAACATGCCAGGTATAATCGTCTGGCGGAGTTGAATGTACTGGAGCAATGTGTCAACCTGATTAAGACGGCAGCCGTTCAGGAAGCATATAAGGAAAGAGGGTTGACCGTACATGGATGGATATTCGACATACATACCGGCAAGCTGATTGATTTAAAGATTGACTTCCCCAATATACTGGCTGAGGTGATGGAGATTTACAAGATTATTTAGTTTAATTATTGGCTATAATTAGCTACTTGATTCTCAATAATTAGCTTTGTTACTTTTTTTCTTAGTCAAAAAAAGTAACCAAAAAAGACAAGGCAAAACCAATTGCTCCGCTGGTTTTGCCAGTCTACGCTTCTTTATCTACTGCAACATCTAACTTTTTTAATTTTTTTAGTTACTCTTTTTGCTTCTTCCTTCACATGGTAAATCGACAACGGATTAATTTAATGGTGCTTCAGCAGGATGTCAGCCCAAAGTTGCGCGTGCTTATTCAAGCCTTCCTCATTAAAATGACAGCCGTCAAATCGATACTCATCGCCTAATGCGTCTGTATTCGGTCCGTTAAAAATACCGGCTGACTCAGAAGCGAGTTCGCGTTGAGCATGTTGTAATAAGGTGTCAGCTGATTGTCTGCATTGTGTAGCGATAGCAGGAAATACAGGAGCTTCTACGCCCATAGAACGGATTTGTGCCACCAATTCCCGGAAATCCGTCTGATATTGTCGGGCATTTTGTTGAGCCGCCGAGAATAAAAGAGCGCTTGAATTATTGGCCTCTCCCTGATGCCAGAGTATATGGGTGATGGTTAATCCTTTTGCCTGCAGTTGCTGAATAGTTTCAATGATATAATGATTGTTGATGCCTCCGGGTTTCCACTGCTGAAGGGTTGTGCCGCCAATTGCGCAGGGTGCAATAATGACCACTTTTGCAAACGCGCTGTCTATCAGCACATCGCCCAGCCTGCTCCAAACGCTGCCTTTTGTTCCCGCCGCTCCTTTCAGTGGGTCGGCACAGGGATAAAAATCTCCGGCGTAGAAATTCAGGACATGCTCACATGCTGCAAGATGAGTGGTCAATCCGAAGTTGGCAGCGTTCGATTGTCCGATTACCAGCAACACGGCGGTATCTTTTTGTGTCGTGTTGGGATAACAGTTTATAGTATGAGTGGGCGAACTTTTGTCACAGGAAATAATATAAATAACCAGACAAAAGTATATTACGACAGGTAGTTTTCCTATAGATATTCGTAAATGCTTTGTCATAATGTATTCATCGTAAACATAGTAAAGTTTTTCTGTTTATAGAAACACTGATAAGGTATACAAAATATTGTTTGAGTCTATATCCAAAAAATTTAGGTATTAGTGTCAGCCTTTTAAATTTTCCTAAAAATGCTGAAATATCTTTAAATACATAGAATCATAGAATATAGCAACGCAGTTGGCAGCATTTATTTTCTTAGCAGAGATCCACATATTGTCCAGTTTGCGAACAAACCAGGATTCTTATCCTTAATTATAGGAAAGCATTCATAAAAGACCGCTTGGTTCGTTTAATTTACGTTTACTGAACTATAAATGCATGACTGACAATACCTTCTTCATCAGATAGTTGAAGGTAATAATTTCCTTTAGTCAATCGGCTCACATCAAAAGAAGTATTCAGTTTTCCTGATGTTGCAACAACTGTCTTGCTTTGCAATATGCTGCCTTTTATATCCAGAATCTGTAACGCGATAGTGCTGCTTTGTTTGGATAGGATTTCTATCCTCAATATATCCGATGTTGGATTAGGGTAAATTTTAGATATCTCATTAATGGCATTACGCACACCTGTAATTATCTGCTCAAAATTAGCTACCAGCGTTCTATTGGTAGATGCATTGAATGTGTAAATGGAATCGCTAAAGACCACCGTAGTATTCTCTGTCCAGTTTAACCATCTATAACCGGCTTTCGCATTAGCTTTGAGGGTCACCAAGGTATCACACCCATATCTACCGCCGCCGCTTACCGTACCTTTATTTGCATCATTTGGAGCAACATTTATCTCAAATGTTTTCTTGATAAAATTAGCCACCAGATTTCTGTTATCCACGATATTGAAAGTATAACTCGCATTCGTGGATACTGTACTTCCGTTTTCCGTCCACTTCACAAAAGTATGGCAGATATTGGCATTCGCTGTGACTGTTACTGTCGTATCGCAGCCATAGGAGCCGCTGCCCGTTACTGTTCCGTTAGCCGCATTATCAGCTGAGGCAGTGACGGCATATCGTTTCTTTACAAAATTAGCCACCAGTGTTCTGTTGGCCGCGATATTGAAAGTATAATTTGCGTTCGTGGATACCGTGTTTCCGTTTTCCGTCCACTTTACAAAAGTATAGCAGGCATTGGCGGATGCCGTTACGGTTACCGTCGTATCGCAGCCGTAGGAGCCGCTGCCCGTTACTGTTCCGTTAGCCGTATTATCAGCCGTGGCACTTACGGCATATTGTTTCTTGACAAAATTAGCCACCAGGTTTCTGCTGGCAGTAATATTGAAAGTATAACTCGCATTCGTGGATACCGTGTTTCCGTTTTCGGTCCACTTTACAAAAGTATAGCAGGCATTGGCAATTGCCGTTACGGTTACCGTCGTATCGCAGCCATAGGAGCCGCTGCCAGTCACTGTGACATTGGCTGTATTATCAGCCGTGGCGGTAAGCGTATATCTTTTTTTATCAAAGTTTGCAACCAGATTCCTGCCTGCGTTCACAGTAAAGGTGTAATTGGCTGCCGAAGAAACTACATTGCCGTTTTCTGTCCAGTTCCTGAACGTGTAGCATGATCCGGGTACAGCAGTAAGAGTAGCAGATGATCCATAGTTATAGGTTCCTGTTCCTGTAACCGTTCCACCATTAGATGGATTAGCTGTTGCAGAAACGGTAAAGGTTTGAATGGTGTGATACGCCGTAAACGTTCTGTTTCCAGCTGATAAGTTAATCGAAAGAGGGAGTATAGGACTGGTTGAAACAACTGTGTTTCCTTCCTTAATATTCTGAAAAACATATCCGGCATTGGTGATTACCTTTAATGTATCAGGAACACCATTACAAGAAAACGTACCCGATCCTGTAAAACTACCTGCAGCAGGCATGTTCATTACCGTCGAAATAGTTACTGTTTGCACAATAACATTAAACGACATACATTGAACATTGTTAAACAAATTGTAATCAGCTACTCCATTTACTTTTTTAACTTCTACAGTAATTGAATGACTGCCTGAAGTTGAAAATGTTTTTGATGGTAGTGATAACCAATACACACCATTTCGCACATAATTAGTCGAAACTGTAAACGTAGTGTCGATATTATCGACCGACATCATAATTTCGATTGAATTCACAGTGTTTCCATAGTTTTTTATCTGAATTTGTGGAGTAACAATTCCATTACATAGTGATTGGGAAAGATCTTGCACGAATGCAATACTATCAATCGCAACCTCTGTTGTAACGTTTGTCGGAATTAATCCAGGACTGGAAACCAATGACCAACGGTACTGACCAAACAGTGCTGCTGTAGTACGAGTTTTCTGATCGTTTGTAAGTAAAGTAGATCCAGTACAATATCCCATCATATTTGACGTAGAGTTTGTAATGTTTGGAAACGGACCACCACATGATGAACTGTTTCCACAGTCGTTTTGTAATACTGGTGGCGTATCATCACAATAATCGCCACTTCCACCACAACCACCCTGAAAAGTGTGGTAAAGATAAAAATAGTGACACATTTCATGAGTAAAAGATTTGTTTTGAATACTGTTGTACACCAATACTATTCCTTGAATAGGATTACTATTTGGCATATTAGCATAATTAGCACTCACTGCTGTTTTTGCCACAATCCAAACATTTACATAATCTTAAATGACCAAATACTCATTTTTTTAATAGTTGTATCTGGTGTTCCTGTTGGAGTAGTGCTAGGATCAATCCCAATAGTTGCATACTTTGGAACTGAACTACAGTTTACACGTACAATACCATCTGTTTGATTACCATTTGGATCTCTTGTAGCTGCAACATATTGAATACCTAGCGGTAAAGAATACTTGTTTAATGTATCCAAACAACTATTTATTGCACTTGCAGAGACATTACTGCCTGTACCAATGTTTTCACCTAAATGCATTACATGAAACACAATTGGTACATAATAAATTGGTGCTGTTGGCTGACAACCTTTGTTAATCATACGCGCATTTGAATGACTGCGCATAGATTGAACATATTGTTGTGTAAATGTTTCCAAATTTGCACGCTCTTGCGCATAATCTGGGTTAGTAGCGATCATAGACTGCTCTATGACATCGGTCGTACAGGAAAAATCTTGTGCGGAAACAGTCGCTATATAAAGTAAGCCAAGTAGTAGAAATAACCAGCGGTTTTGCATATTGATATGGTTTATCAAATATACTAAATTTCTATTAATACTCCTGAATCAGAACTTCTGCCGGTATATGCAAAGCTTCGTGCAGTTTGCGGATCATATTCAGGTTGAGTTTTCTGGCTCCGGAAAACAACTCTGATTTTCTGCTCCTGAACCCGATAATCTTTGAAAATTCGGCTTCGCTGATGCCTAACTGTTCCATCCTGAATTTAATGGCTTCAATCGGATTGGGTGCCGGAATCGGGTATTTTTCAGCCTCATACTTTTGAATCAGCAATACCAAAATTTCCAGTTCGTTCTCCTCGTCAGAACCTTTCTTAAGGTCTTTTTGTAATAAGGCATAAGCACGTGCCAAAGCTGCTTCGTATCCCTTTTTTGTCTTAATTATCTTTAACATAACAAATTGTTTTTGCATCTATTTTATCATATTCTTTGTGGGTTCCGAACCACACAATAAAGATGATCTTCAACCGGTATTCAATATCCACCAATAATCGGAATGTGTTGCCGTGAATATTAAAAACCACCCGTTTAGAAGTCAATACTGAAGCGTTTTTATACTGCTGCTTCAGCGCATTTGGATTTTGCCAATCCGCATTCTTTGCTTCCTCATACCATGATAATAAAGATTGCTCTGCTGCCGGATATTTTTTGATAGCCGATTTTATTGTACCGATTGCAATTATTCTCATGTAATAGTAAATATAACCCTTTGTGCGGTTTAATTTAATTTTTAGTTTTTTATAACTAATTGATTATTAAAATCAACTTTCTGTTACTTTTTTTCTTAGTCAAAAAAAGTAACCAAAAAAGACAAGGCAAAAATATCGCTCCGAGCTCATCGCTCCGCTTTGCTGGCGATTTTTGCCATCCCACGCTTCTTTTTAATGATACTTTATTCAACTTTTGTACTTTTTTAACTTTTTTATCCTACTACAAACCGCACAAGGCGTTCTTGTAATGTAAATATAGTAAAAGTTACCAAATTGGTAACATTAAATATTTTTTAACACCTCATCCACCGCCCGGAAACCACTTTCCATGGCGCCGTCCATATAGCCGTTCCAGCGCATGGCGGTTTCCGTACCCGCAAAATGAAGATGTATAAACGGTTCACGCAGTGTTTTGCCGAATTGCGTCAGTACGCCGGTCGGCATATTGCCCGCATAGCAGCCGCGACTGTATTCCTCTTCCGTCCAGCATTTATCTTTGTATTCGAGGATGTTTTTCGCTTCTTCTCCAAAATAGGTGACGAGTTGATTCAATACTTTTTCTCTGCGCACGGCTTCCGGTTGTTCGATGAAATCTCTGGCATTATGGCCTTCCACAAAAACCAGCAATACACCAAAATCATCGTCTTTATTGGTGCAGTCGAAGGTTACTCTTACCGGCAAGGTGTCGCTCACAATTTGTCCGGAGAATCCCTGCTTGCGCCAGAACGGGGTTTTATAAATGCAGAAACATTTCATCGCTGCACCCATCGGCACACGTTGTATCAGTTGTGCTTTGCGTTGCGGTAAAATCGGACTGAATCGTATGCCACTTAATAATGTTGGAGGAATAGTGGAAATACATTTTTTAGCGCGTATCCTTAATTTATCGGATTCAACAGTAATGCCATTATCGTCCTGATTGATTTTTACTACGGGTTGATTCAAATAAATTTTATCCTGAAAGGGTGCCGCTATCTTTTGCAATAAACCTTGTGTGCCGCCTTTTATCAGCGTTTGCTGCGCCCCATTGGCAATGGAAATCAGGGCTTCCATATTGTCGCCGCTATGGCAATAAAATAAGGCATGCAGGAAAGAAATTTCGTGTGCACCAGCCGCGAAAACGGTTTCTACGCCGATATTAAAAAGGTGTTTCGCTTTTTTGGTGAACATGTTTTTCTCTATCCAGGTATGCAGCGTCATCGAATCATATTCCAGTGCTTTCGGATGTGTCCAAGGTGCATCCAGCGGCACTTCTTTACAAAGTTTATTGATGCGTTCAATCGCGATGCCCAAATCAATCAAGGAAACAGGATCGATTTTAGGGATGGTGCCTTTGTACGTGGAAATTTTATTTTTCCAGGATAGAATGTTTTTGCCTGTGTCATAACAGTCGTACGTTTCTGTCTGGGTTTCTTTCGCCCATTTCCAGATGTGGTGTTGTGTGGGGCCTATCCATTGTGCGCCCAAATCTACGGTGGCACCACACGCCAGCGTTTCCGTATTCACACGACCGCCGATTCTGTCACGAGCTTCAAGAATCAGAAAGTTCTTTTGTGCTTCATGCAGTTGCTTGGCGGCTGCAATACCGGCATAGCCAGCTCCGATGATGAGAATATTCGTTTCCAGTGTCTGCATAGTTACATTGATTGATACATTAATTTACGCCGGCTGCTGTCAGGTTTTGTTTGAACTCCATACCAACAGGAGAGCCTTGTTTATAAAATACGGCGGCTCTGTCTCTCAGATTGCCGATAGTGTAATTCCTGCCGGGACTGTTTATTACCTCATTGGTCCATAGATTAACCCAGTTTCCGGCAGGCAGATAGACGGTTAATGAAGTTTCATTTTGCGATAAAACCGGTGCTATCAACAGTTCACTGCCTAACATAAATTGATAAGAAAGGGTATAAGTATTGGTGTCTGTCGGGAACTCCAGAAACATA
>JAXLTW010000034.1:0-17514 GCA_046329865.1 Chitinophagales bacterium
GAATACCCATCTGGCAGGAAGCGACCATCACGCACACCTTCCAAAAGTACCGTGAATTGCAGCTGTCAGGTTTCATCGACCCGCTGGATGCTTTGGTAAAAAAAAGGACAACTTCTTTGCCTCCATTAGTATATACCTATGCATCTGAAAAGATCTGCAATCACTCCGATGATGTAAAAAAATACCCGGATTGGCTGACAAATTACATTTCCCGGCAAATCACGTGCAAACCACTTTATCTGTTGGAGATAAAGGAAATGCATTATCAATATGCGGCCGGGAAATTTATACAAACAGATTCCGGAACAACCCTTTTAAGCATAAAGAAGTGATGCAAACTGCGAGCCATACAAATCTGGACAAGTATGCCCAAAAGGTGTTTATCTTGTTTTTTTTACTAATGCTGTTCAGGCTACACAGTCATGCCATGCTTACTTATGCCTATAATCAACCGCTGAAAGGTCCTGGACTTGATTATACATTTTGGCTGAGCCACTTACTGTGTTTCCCTGAATTTATCATACACAATTGGTGGGCCTGTTTTTTCATAGATGCGGGCGTACTCATACTAAGTATAGCCGCCATACTATCCGGTAAGAAAAGAAACAATATTACAATCCTGTTAATCCTGTTTTTTTTCATACAACGCATAACGCTGGAATCCTATTCTGTATCTCACACCAAAAGCATCAGTTGTTTATTTGTGGCATTATTGCCCTTCTGTTTCAGAAAAAAAGAAAATGCAGTATTGATGATTGAGTTTGGGAGATATTTTCTCCTGTATATACTGGTCATCTCTGCATATCATAAATTCCATCATGGTGCGCTTTTTGGGCGGGATACATTTTCTGTCATCTTATTCAACCAGCATGCTGACCTGGCCATTTTAAATCCGGAGCACATTAGCTATAGAATTGCAGCTTTTCTTATCCATCATCCGTTTTGGGCAAATATCGCTTTCAAACTTCTGTTTCTGACTCAGGCATCATTTCTCATAGGTATCTTCACCAAGCGGGCGGACAGAATACTGTTTGTCTTATTAATTGGATTCGCTATCAGTACTTATTTTGTAATGCGGATTTACAATTTCGATATCACCCTATTGGGGCTAACGCTCCTCTATTTTCCTGTTGGTAAAAAAAGGGGTTAAAAATTGTAAAAAAAGAAACTTGAAAAAAATAATATACTATCTTTAAAAAAATATTTAACATGAAGCCGTTTTTTCTTCTTTTTTTATCAGGCGCTATTTTTGCCGCAAATGGACAAACTAACAACACCACCAAGACCCCTGCCACCACTAAGACATCTGCCACACCAACACCTGCTAATACTACAAAATCAACAGTTACACCAAAAACCAATGTACCCAAACAACCTACAGGATTGCAGGAATACATTACAAAAAATAAAGGGGCAGCTGCAAGCACTCCGGATCCGAATGCCAAACCATTTCCTTTTACAGGCAGTTTTACCATGAACTATGAAATCAAGGAAGCGAATGCAAAACCGAACATCGGGAAGATAAAATACGCATTTGATGGCTACCTTGTGTCCCTGATACCTACCTTCTCCAATTCCAACAAAGCCATTGCAAGCATGAATACCATTATCAATTCCAGAGAAAATGAAATGATGAATCTGACTATTGATATGAAAGGCAAAAAATCTGGCTTACTGCTGAAACTACCCAAACAGGTCATCAGTAAAGATACGACTGTACAAACCGCCAAACCAATCGTTATAAAAAAAACCAATGAATCAAAAGTGATTGAAGGCTATAAATGTGAAAAATATGTCATCGACTACACAGACACTTCCAACATCGTGAGCTGGGTGACAAACGATATCGCATTAAACTCTTCTGACTTGCTGAAATTGATAAATATGGGATTCAGAGGTAAATCACCTTTTTCCAAAACAAACCTATCTGACATAAAAGGTACTGCTCTGGAAACCATCATTACCAAAAAAGATGGCAGCAGCACCAAAATTACAGTATCTGAAATCAGCAAAAAAAAGCCGGATGCGCTTATATTTTCTTACGATGGTTACAATGTTGCAGATGCCCGCTCCATTCCGATGTTTGGCGGTAACTAATCGATAAATTGCTTCTTATAATACTGAAATCCCCTTCCCTGTTGAGGGGATTTTTATCAGTTCTTTAACAAGCTGATATTAGTGGGTACATCCCTGATTTTTTATTTTTGATAAAAGCAATTACACAATAATGCCTACTATCGATTTTGACAGATTCAAAGAAAGCTTCAGCCTGTACAACCATCGTCCAAGGGTATTTTCATGGCCATTTTTTGGCACGTTGATATTCTCAGCGGGTTTATTCATGCTATACAAACTCAATCAATATATTGACCCATGGCAATCCTGGAGACAGGCATTGGGCAATGCCACCAACTTCTGCGAACTGAATCGGTTCGACCAGCTGATTGTGCAACCTTCCAACACCTGGTCAAATTTAGGGTTCATAATTGTCGGATTGATATTCATCAGCATCGCAAAAAATGACCACATTTACGAAAACAGAACCAACGTCAACAACTTACTGGCTAAATTTCCGGGTTTTTCTTTTATTATCGGTTTCTCCACTTTGTACATGGGCATCGGAAGTTTTATGTACCATGCCACACTCACCTACTTTTTTCAAAAACTGGATCAGACGGGCATGTACTTTTTACTTATTTCCTTTATCGCTTATTTATTGTTTAAAATATTCCCCAAAATAAAGTACCGTGGTAAAGAATATATCTCAAATCGGTTTTTCATCGTTTGCGCGGTCATCGTACAACTATTCTTCTTTTTTTTCCTATGGAAACTACCGGTTAATATTCTGTTCCCATCATTAACACTGCTGTTCATACTGACTAATTTATTTTTACTGAACAAAATGAAAGGCAATGTATCTTATACCAAATTAATATTTGCCTCTTTCATCACTTTATTAATTTCCACCATCGTCTGGTTACTGGATATCACCGACAAACTGTGTTCTCCGACCAGCATTTTCCAGGGGCATTCATTGTGGCATCTGCTAAATGCCGTTAGCATATTTTTAGCCTATATGTTTTACAGGAGCGAAGAATTTTTAACGCCCGAGGAGCAAGAAATTATGCAGCCTCTTGAAGAAATGGCATAATTTTTAGGTATATTTGCTTATACCTTTTTATTATGTACACAAGACCATTCAGACTGTTTTCTTTAATTATCATAACTGTTTTACTGAGCAGTTGTACCGCATTATTTCAGGCACAAACCAGTATACAGAAAGCAACCGGGCAATTACCACCCAGAGCCTACGTTATAGATTATCCACCCAACGGAGACAGGATAAAACCTACCCTGATTCCAGGCGGCGGCATGCTGACCACCAATCCGAATCCATGGGGTGTCAGGTATAAGGATTATGTTTTTACTGATTTCGACATTCAAACTGAAACCTACAAGAAAGGTGCTCCAACACACAACGGAGGTTCCAGCAATATCATTATGGACATCTTCACACCACGCAGTGATGCCGAAAAAAAGCGGCCATGTATCGTTTATGTTTTTGGCGGCGGATTTTATATGAAAGTAGACGACTGTACAACAGAAATCTGTAAAGGTATGGTACAGAAAGGATATGTGGTGGCTTCTATCGATTACAGAATCGGGTTTGCCAATGCCATGCTTTCACCTCAATGTGAAGGCGATTTCAACACAGGTTTTTATCCTGCGGTTATTCGCGCCATTCAGGATGCACGCTCAGCCGTTCGATATCTAAAAGCCAACGCCGAACGATTGGGAATTGATCCGGATAAGATTTTTATAGGTGGACAAAGTGCCGGCGCGATTACAGCTTTAGGTATGGCTTTGTATGAAGATGCAGATGTTCCGGAAGAGGTACTAAAACAGGTAGGCGGCACCTTAGATCCTATGAAAGACAATATGGAATATAACAGCAAAGTGGCAGGTGTCTACTCGCTGGCAGGTGCTATCTTTTCAGAAAAGATAATTGTTAAAAAGACAAACACTCCTTTTTTACTCATCTCAGGCAGTTGTGACGAGTTGATAGACCCGGTAAAGGCGCCGGCCTACAAATGCAAAGACAGGAAAACATTCCCGGAAATCGCCGGCAGCGGATTGATTTATGAGATTATGAAAAACAACAATAATATGAAGTTTGACTTTATATGTGGTGGCGGACATGGCATGGGAAGTGTCGGATTCAACAAACTGCTGAATTTAGTCAGTGGTTTTACCTATAGCGTATTGCAAGGAAAGCCGGTGACTGGAAAAGAGATCATTATGGCAGATGCGCCGGTATGCAACAAGCCTGAAACCTGCAAATAGCCCGTTTAAGCGAATTCACTCAGTTCCAGCCAGCGCAATTCCATTTCATCCAATGCTGAAATGATGGATTCTATTTTGCCGGAAAGCTCCTGTATTTCCTGATGGTTTGATATTCCGGAGGACAGTTTTTCTGTCAGGACCAATTTCTCTCTAGACAATTTATCAATCTCCTTCTCCAGTCGTTTAAACTCTTCCTGTTCTTTAAATGACAACTTCCTTCTAACCTGCGGTGCGGTCTGTTTGGTGAAATCTGCTGCATTTCTGTCGGCAGATTTTTGCAGGCGGGCCTCTTCCTTCAGTTGCAACCTGTATTCATTATAATACCCCAGGAAATCTCTTATTTTTCCATCGCCTTCAAATACCAACAAATGATCTGTCAGTTTATCTAAGAAATACCTGTCGTGACTTACAATCACCAGGCAGCCTTTGAAATCCATCAGGAAATCTTCCAACACCTGTAGGGTGAGAATATCCAGGTCATTGGTAGGCTCATCAAGAATCAGAAAATTGGGGTTTTTCATCAGAATCGTCAGCAAATACAGCCGTCTGCGCTCTCCGCCACTGAGTGTAGACACAAAATTATACTGTTGTTCAAACGGGAACAGAAAACGCTCCAACAATTGTGCTGCTGACAAGGTCCCTTTTCCTACCGGCAGGTATTCTGCAATATCCTTGATGACTTCGATAACGCGCTTGTCTGTTTTCAACTGCAGTCCTTTCTGATTGTAATAACCGAACACGACCGTTTCCCCTAAGACAATATTGCCTGCATCCTGTTTTTCATCACCGACCAGAATATTTAAGAGTGTTGATTTTCCGCAGCCATTTCTGCCAACAATACCCACCCGTTCGCCGCGCTGAAATTTATGAGAAAATTTATCCAGCACCACTTTGTCTTTGTACACTTTCTGGATGTTATGTAATTCGAGAATCTTACCGCCCAGCCGCTGCATTTTCACTTCTATCTCTATAGGCTTATCCTGTGTTTTTGCAGTAGCCGCCGCTTTCACGTTTTCAAAATTATCAACCCTCGATTGTGCTTTGGTGGTGCGCGCTTTCGGCTGACGGCGCATCCACTCCAGTTCTTTGCGAAACGTATTTTGCGCTTTCTCCACATTGACGCGTTGATTCTCTTCACGTAGTTCCTTATTCTCGAGGTATTTTGAATAGTTGCCTTTGTGCTTGTATAAAATCCCATTCTCCAACTCCAATATCTCATTACAGATATTCTCCAGAAAATACCTGTCGTGCGTTATCATCATCAGTGTTATGTTGTTCTTAGACAAATACTCCTCGAGCCACTCAATCATATCCATGTCAAGATGGTTCGTAGGCTCATCCAGTATAAACATATCCGGTTGCTGTAGCAATAAAATGGCCAGCGCCAGTCGTTTTTTTTGTCCTCCCGACATAGAACCCACTCGCTGATCAAAGTCGTAAATCAGAAACTTAGAAAGAATTAGTTTCACCTGCTGCTCATAATCCCATGCTGCCAGCTCATCCATTTTATTCATGGCAGCTTGTAAATCGCCGTGGCCATCCAATGCCTGTTCATACTGCAAACTTGCTTTCAGAACAGGATTTTCATCGTGCATAATGGTCTGATAGACAGTTTTACCATCATCAAAAGCTGGTTCCTGCGTCAGAAATCCTACTTTGATATCTTTATGGAATTTATAATCCCCGCTTTCCGGAGGTTCCACCCCTTGCAAAATTCGGATTAGCGACGACTTTCCTGTCCCATTCTTTGCAATCAGCGCCACTTTTTGCCCCTTATCAATAAAAAAGGTGATGTTTTCAAACAAGAGTTTATCACCATAATATTTGGAAAGATTATTGACAGAAAGGTAATTCATGCTGCAAAAATACGGTTAGTATTGAAAAATATCTTATTATCTTATCGTTGTTGCCTTACACTCCCCGTAATAAATCGCGAAATATACGACTGATATAAACGAAGGTGTGAATGAAAAAATAAGAGCAGAACAGAAATTTTATTATAAATTTAGTCGGTGAGTTATCAAAAACAGATTCTGTTATTTTGCCTGGTTCTTTTTTACAGTTCCGGCCTGACTGCGCAGGACAAACACTACTCCATTCCTTCCATCAAACAAAAGACAGCATTTCCGTTTAATGTCTTCAATGATATTTTACTGGTGGATGTAAAGGTCAATCAATCTAAAATAATAAAGTTCATATTTGATTCCGGATGCAAAAGCACTATTATCATCCACCCCAAATACCTGGATTCCTTTGACATTCCTTATCATCAGAGAGTCTATTTTTCAGGATTAGGATTTAAAGATTCCATAGAAACCATGAAAATAGACAATGGCACGCTGGAACTGGGTGAACTAAAAGGTGAGCACATTCCTATTTTCATTTTAAGCAAAGATACCTTAACGTTAGACCATTATCTCGGCACCGAAGTGGGCGGCATCTTTGGTGCAGAGTTGTTTGAAAAATACTATGTACATATCAATTATAAAAAACGATTAATAGAATTATTCGAAAAGAAACCAACTAAAAAGATTACAGACGCATACAAAAAACTACCGGTAGAAATCCGGAAAAGCAAAGGATACCTTTCCTGCATGGTGATGAATCACAGGAATGAATTATTCATGTCGGAATTATTGCTGGACACTGGTTCCAATATTCCCGTGATTATTAAGAATAAAGAGCCTGAAGATCTGCATATCAGCCAATACATACAAGCGGAAATCGGGCAAGGGTTATCGGGAGCCATGTACTCAAAGGTAGGCAGGCTGAAAAAACTGTTTTTTGATACCCTTAAGCTGGATAGTGTGATTGTCGCTTTTAACGAAACGCCCATCACATTTAAGGAAATGAATGAAAACACCCTGGATGGCAATATAGGCAATGACATCTTAAACCGGTTGGATATGTATTTTGCGTATCCGGAAAAAGCTATCTATTTCAAACCATTGGGAAAAATCTATTCACCATTTTATTTTAACGTCTCCAATATCATCCTGCTTGAAAACAGAACTAAAAACGGCGGGTTTATTGTAAAAAGTATCGCCAGTGACTCCCCGCCGTTAGCAGCAGGATTGAAACAGGGTGATGAAATCATTAAAATTGATAAGAAACGATGTACGTCCATGCGACTGGAAGATGCCTTGATTTTACTGAACAAACGCATAGGAAAGAAGGTCACCATTGAGTTTGTCCGCCATAAACAAACCATCAGAATATCCTATAAGCTAATCAGTATAATATGAAGAACGAGGTTAGAAAAACAGACAAAAAATCGTACATTCAATTCTAAATTTTACATTAAATCATAAATCAGTTACTATGCAAGCCATCTATTTAGTAAAGAACGGAGCGCCTAAAGTTGCTTTTGAATTCAGAGATATACAGATTACAGAGCCTGGAGCAGATGAAGTGGGTGTCCTTGTGGAAGCCTCCGGCATCAATTTTGCCGATGTGGTGGCCCGTTTGGGACAATACCGGGACTGCCCGCCTTTACCGGCTGTAGTTGGCTATGAAGCCGTAGGAAGGGTGGAAAAAACCGGAAAAAACGTCACCACGGTAAAGAAAGGCGACAGAGTGCTCGTATTTACCCGATTTGGCGGCTACAGCCAGTATGTCATCCAGAAAGAGAACGCCATTGCCATCATCGGCGAAGAAATGGATGCAGGCAAAGCCTTGGCGCTGGCTACACAATACAGTACGGCTTATTACGCCTGCGCGGTAGCAACGAATGTTCTGCCGAATGAAACCGTATTGATACACGCAGGAGCAGGCGGTGTGGGTACAGCGCTCATACAGTTGTGTAAGCTGAAACAGGCCAAAATATATTCTACCGCCGGCAGCGAAAGCAAACTGGAGTATCTTCGGCAACAAGGCGTGGATGTGCCCATCAACTACAACAAAGAGGATTTTTCAAAAGTCATAAAAGAACCTATAGACGTGGCTTTTGACAGTTTAGGCGGTGAGAATTTCCGGAAGAGTTATAAATTACTCAACCGTGGTGGTCGCATCGTGGGTTATGGCGCTTCTTCCATGACGGACGCAAATAATATCTTATCCAAAGCAAAGATTGGTATGGATTTCGGATTGTATCATCCTGCACAATTACTGATGGAAAGCCGCAGCATGATTGGTGTCAACATGCTACGCATTGCTGACTACAAACCCGATACGCTGAAACATTGCATGGACAGTGTCATTCAGCTGCTACACGAAGGCAAAGTGAATCCACAGGTGGGAAAAATGTATGCTGCCAAAGATATTGCACAGGCACATGATGATATGGAGAACAGAAGAACCATTGGAAAAATTGGAATTATATGGTAACGACTGTTTAATTTTTTCGTAAAAAAAACCAAGGAAACATGCTTTTGATATACGATGTAATTTGCTACTCCTATTGTTGAATATGCAGAGCGTTCAACAAAAATATACTCAATCTATCAAACAATGGGCAACAGCATTGGGCTTTTCCCATTGCGGCATCGCCAAAGCGGAATTTTTAGAAGCAGAGGCGCCTCGCCTCGAAGCATGGTTAAAACAGCAGTATCAAGGGGAAATGCGCTATTTGGAAAACCATTTTGATATGCGGTTGGATCCGCGTAAACTGGTGGAAGGAGCAAAGTCTGTTATTTCCCTGAGTTATAATTACTATACAACCCAAAGGCAAAACAAATCAGAAGAGAACCTGCTATCTCCACCCAAGATTTCCATGTATGCATACGGCGAAGATTACCATCATGTAGTAAAGGAAAAACTGAAATTTTTATTGCAACAAATAAAAGAAGTTGCCGGTGACATACATGGACGTGTCTTTGTGGACTCTGCACCTGTACTGGAACGCCCCTGGGCAGTAAAAAGCGGTATGGGTTGGATTGGTAAACATTCACTGCTCCTGCATAAACAGCAAGGCTCGTTTTTCTTTTTGGCTGAAATCATTCTAGACCTGGAGCTTGAATATGACCTACCCTTCCCCACTGACCACTGCGGCACGTGTACAGCTTGTATGGATGCCTGCCCTACTGATGCCATCATTGCAAACCAGGTAGTAGATGGCAGCAAATGCATTTCGTACCTGACGATAGAATTGAAAAATGCCATTCCGGACGAATTTAAAGGGAAGATGGAAGACTGGATGTTTGGCTGTGATATCTGCCAATCGGTATGTCCGTGGAACCGATTCTCTCAACCCCACCACGAACCTAAGTTTAAACCTGATACCCGTCTGCTGAACATGACCCGCAGAGACTGGCAGGAAATAACAGAAGATCTCTTCAAGGATATATTTAAACAATCAGCGGTAAAACGAACGGGTTATGATGGCTTGAAACGCAATGTAGCGTTTTTAGAGCGCTGATTCAATGTTTTCTACAGCAATCCGCTTCCGTTCCCTGATGGGTGTGCTGCATCTCCGGACTAATGTAAGGAATACCCAGATTCAGTCCTCTTAAAATCAGCAGTATTGCCATGATGCCCACAAAAAAGGGAACCGCTTTTCGCATCGAATTGCGTAGCTGAACAGAAATAAACCTGCCCATAACGGTAACGGTAATCATAACAGGAAAGGTACCCAACCCGAATGCTGCCATGAATAAGGCTCCTTGCCAAACATGGCCGGTAGCCACCGCACCCGCAATAGCCATATATACCAAACCGCAAGGCAAAAACCCGTTCAGGAAGCCGATAAATATATAGGAGTAGAATTTTTTATCTTTTTTCAGCAGGTTACCCAATGCCTGTTTAATAAAATTGGTAAAGGTGCTGATATATGATTTGTTGCTATCGAGATATCTGGAAAAGAACAAAAAAAATAAAATAAGCACACCGAGAGCAATGGATAAGAATTGCTGATATCCTCCGATGAAAAACTGTCGGCCAACCAGTCCGAACAATACCCCCATTGAAGCGTATGCAGTCATTCTTCCAATGTTATACAACAGAATAAATAAGAGGCGCTGCCATTTGGGTTTGTCGTACACAGGCAACGAAAGGGCAATGGGTCCGCACATTCCCACACAATGAAAACTCCCCAGAATTCCAATCATAAAACCGGCGGCGATGACTGAATAAAGCATTACTGTGCGTTGAAAGATTGTTCGGAGTAATAGGGTTTGTTGTTGCTCTTCCAACTCAACTGAACAGTATAATGTCCTTTGGTTAATAAGGATCCGGAAATCAGTTGCAGACCATTTGCATCCGGTTTTAGTGCAAGACGAAGGTCTTTCTTTTCATCGGATGGACGTAAAAAATAAATTTTACCTTCTGATATATTTTGTGCCGCGGCTGCGGGAATTTGTATCTTCACCATACCTGCCGAATCCGTTACCGACAATTTCTCCTCCAGCTGACTGAGGTTGTTCTTCCCATCAATAACCTGCTGATAAGCCAACTCTTTTACATAATAGTTTTCGTCCTGCATTTCGTTCGTCTGTCTGGAAGAGACATAAACCATTCCTAACATAGCTACAACAAAAGCAATGTACACAAACATTATGCGATATCCCCAGTTCATACGTTTGATTTATATAAATGGACCTAAAAAATTTGTCTTAATAGTCTGAATCTTCTCTCCTCCTCTGTACACTGCAATTTTAATATTATTCTTTCGCTGGTGTATTTCTTTCTTATCCAAGATAATAAAAAATGTCACTTCATTCAGGCTTTCTTTTTTAAGGTTCAAAGCATGACCGCCGATTAACTTAATCTCTCCTTTTACATCTTCCAGCTTCAGCTCTACGGCAAATTCCTTATTGGTTTTATTGATAATTTTTGCGTTATACAAATTGCTCAGTTTATTATCCGGCAACTCCTGATATAATTGTCCGGCAGTACGTGTAATATGGGCATCCACATCCTTACGGGTGGCTAACAAAACCGTGAGTATAGCCAGCAATATAACCAGTAAGACCGTATATGCTTTTATCTTAGGAGTGAAGGTTAGTTTTTTGCCTTCTGCTATTCCATTCTCAGATGCGTAGCGGATCAGCCCTTTTGGCAAGCCTACCTTTTCCATCATAAAATCACAGGCATCGATACAAGCGGTACAGTTGGTACAGTCCAGCTGCGTGCCATTTCGGATATCGATACCCGTAGGGCAAACGTTGACACATTGATGGCAATCTATACAATCGCCGGCTGTACGCACTTCATTTTTTTTGAACTTCGCACGAGTCTCTCCGCGTTTGTAATCATAGGCCACAAGCATAGTATCTTTATCGAACAATACGCCCTGCAATCTGCCATAAGGACATATAATAGTACATACCAATTCACGAACAAAAGCAAATACAGCGTAAAACATTCCGGTAAATACTATCACTCCCCCAAACAATGCAAGGTGCTCGGAAAGCGGTTCTTCTATAATTTTTATCAGCCTGTCAACACCGAATATGTATGAAAGAAAAGTGTTGGCAATCAAAAAGGCGATGAAAACGAAAATCAAATGTTTTAATAGTTTTTTTCCGATTTTTTTGGCTGTCCATTTCCCCTTATCCATTAATTTCTGCTCCGCGGGCGAACCTTCGATCAGCCATTCAATTGGACGGTATATCAATTCCATAAAAATAGTCTGAGGGCATACCCATCCACAAAACAATCTTCCGTACACTACCGTAAAAAGCGCAATGAAGATGATGAATGCAATCATGGCGATGGCAAAAATGTAAAAATCCTGAGGCCAGAAGATTTTGCTGAACAGGATAAACTTTCCTTCGGGAATATTAAACTGTACAAATGGCATTCCGTTTACCTTGATAAACGGAAGACCAAAAAATACCAGTAAATAAAATATGGTTAGTATATTCCTGTAGTTATAAAACCTGCCGTGAGGTTTAAGAGCATATACCCAGTTGCGTGCGCCTTTTTCAGTAACACTACTGACTCTGTCTCTGTATGATTCGGAGTGCTGTAATTCATCTAAATCCATGTTATTTTGTTTCCGTAGGCTCTGCTGGTGCCGCAGTTACAGAGGCTGTAAGCGTCTTCAACATACAATTCGCCTTGTTTTCTTTAGCACCAGGAGGGTTAGAACCTTTGAGAGATTCAATAAAACTTGCTAACTCAGCGATTTGTGTAGGCGAAAAATCATCCTTCCAGGACTTCATCCCTTTTTCCACCCCATCCATACTTAATGGATTTAAAGACATCTTTGATAGAACCTCCGTGAATCCAATAAGCATCTGTAAGGTTAGGACCAACCCCACCCTGTCCTTTATCGCCGTGACATGCCGCACAGTTCATGGCAAACAACTTTCCGCCAGCGGCTACACCGCCAGCATCCAACATTGCGACAGAATTTTCGTCCACCTGATTGCCTTGTAGTTTTAGCAAGGAGTCCTGCTGCGCCTGTGCTGCTTTCATTTCTATTTCAAACTCTTCAATCTGCATCGGAGCGGAATGGGCAACATGGTATCTGTACAGGTAAATCATTGCAAAGATGATGGTAGCAATGAAACTAACCGTAAACCAAGGCGGTGTAATATTATCCAACTCACGTATACCGTCATAATTATGACCGGTATCCATATTACCTTCATCGTCGAGCGGTTTAAACTGGTTGATGGTTTCCCAAAGTGATTTTTCTTTCTTGGCTTCGGGACTGGTTTTTCTGTATTCTTCAATTCCGGTTAAGAAGCGTAATGCTTTAATGAAGAAAAAGATGATGGCTACTTCTATCAAAATGACGATAGAGAAAGCGTAAAAATATAATTTAGGTGTCCAGTCTGTAGTTGCGGGTGCCGGCGTTGCAGCATTTTGAGAAAAAGCGCTGAACGAAAGCAACAGAAACCCGATGAACAATACTACGTTTTTAGCGCTGCCTCCTGATTTCGGTTTGTTGTGTTTGTACAATTCTATGGCATTATTAACGGTTGCCGCCAATACTACGATAATCAACAGCAACACCACTGCAACGGTACACAAAACGGTATTGACAG
This sequence comes from Chitinophagales bacterium, assembly GCA_046329865.1. Taxonomy (GTDB): domain Bacteria; phylum Bacteroidota; class Bacteroidia; order Chitinophagales; family JADIYW01; genus JADJSS01. The sequence continues at coordinate 13,278 of JAXLTW010000034.1, forward strand.
AGAGGGTAAGTCCACCTGTTGCTGGTGCAGCAGCAGGCGTAGTAGCAGCTGCTGCCTGAGCAAAGACGGCTGACGAAGAGAGCAGTCCGAAAAACATCAGTAAGGATGCTTTCATTTTATCATTTAGGTTATTTATTTTCATCTGAATTGATTTTAGTATTTATAGAAAATGGTATGCTGATTTATTAATCCTTAGCATCTCCTTCCAGCGGAATATTTTTCATATGGTCTATAAATCCGCTGTCGGCTTTCCATACCCACACGGAAACGATAAGAAAAAATGCCACGAAAAGCAACAGGGATGTCATCGGATAGATACTCACTCCTGTTATCGACTCTAAATAATTTATGAATTTCATACACTCGTTTTAATCTGTTTTAAAATACTTACCCGATGCTAATTTGCAGCAGCTGTTTTCTGTTCCCCTTTAATATCTTTTCCAAGGCGTTGCAAATAGGCTATCAGGGCGATGATTTCCTTATTACTGCTGATTTCAATCTTATCCATCTTCAGTTTGTATGCAATCTTATCTGCCTGCATTCTCAAATCATCATTAGCCTTCGTTTCATATCCTTCTTCATAAGGCACGCCTAATTTTCTCATGGCGTGGATTTTTGAATTCGTGGAAGCTATATCTAAGTTTCTTTCAAACAACCATGGATATTTCGGCATTACAGAGCCGGGCGACATAGAAGTAGGGTCCAGCATGTGGTTGAAATGCCAGCTATCCGGATATTTACCCCCTACCCGTGCCAAATCCGGACCGGTTCGTTTACTTCCCCACTGGAATGGGTGGTCATATACAAATTCGCCTGCTTTTGAATATTCTCCGTATCGCATAACTTCATACCTGAATGGGCGAATCATTTGTGAGTGGCAGGTATAACAGCCTTCTCTGACATAAATATCTCTTCCCTGTAATTCCAGCGGTGTATAAGGTTTTACACTCGCAATAGTTGGAATATTTGATTTGATTAGGAACGTTGGGATTAATTCGAAGATTCCACCTAATCCGACTACAAACAAACTCATCACCAATAATAAAATCGGTTTTCTTTCAATGACACTGTGCCAGAATGTTTTACCTGTTTTAACATAGGTTTTAGGCAGTGGTGCAGCTTCGGCTTCTTCGCTTTCTACAAAGGTGCCTTGTTTAGCTGTTTTAATCAAGTTGTAAATCATCACAAAAACACCCAACAGGTATATGGTACCACCCACAGCTCTCATGATATAGAATGGAACTGTTGTTTGTACCACATCAATAAACTGATATTGCAATTGTCCTTCCGGTGTAAATGCTTTGTACATAAAATAAGAACGGAATGCAGCCCAATACATAGGAATAGCGTATAAGATGATACCTAATGTGCCTATCCAGAAGTGAGTACCTGCCAGTTTTTTCGAGAATAACTCGGTTTTAAACAATCTTGGTATCAACCAGTATAACATACCGAATGTCAGGAATCCGTTCCAACCCAATGCACCGATGTGTACGTGCGCAATCGTCCAGTCGCTGTAGTGCGAAATGGCGTTGACATTTTTTAATGACAGCATCGGACCTTCAAAAGTGGACATACCGTAGCAGGTCACCCCTACCACAAAGAATTTCAGAATCGGATCTTCACGCACCTTATCCCATGCTCCACGTAATGTAAACAAGCCGTTTAACATCCCACCCCAGCTCGGCAAAATCAGCATGATAGAGAACACGGTACCCAGAGACTGTGCCCATTCAGGCAGAGCCGTATACAATAAATGGTGCGGACCTGCCCAAATATAGAGGAATATCAGTGACCAAAAATGCACGATACTCAAGCGGTACGAATATACCGGCCTGTTGGCAGCTTTTGGAATGAAGTAATACATCAGACCCAAATACGGAGTGGTGAGGAAAAATGCCACCGCATTATGGCCATACCACCATTGTACCAACGCATCCTGAACGCCTGCATAAGCGGAATAACTTTTCATCCAGGAAAATGGCAACTCCATGGAGTTAACAATGTGCAGCATGGCAACTGTTACCCAAGAAGCAATAAAGAACCATATTGCCACATATAAATGGCGTTCTCTTCTTGTAAGAATAGTTCCGAACATATTAATACCAAATATCACCCATACCAATGTAATGGCGATATCGATTGGCCACTCCAGTTCAGCATATTCTTTTCCTGTAGTATAACCGGCTAACAGGGAGACTGCAGCCGCTACAATAATTAACTGCCATCCCCAAAAATGAATATTGCCCAGCGCCTTGCTGAACATTTTCGTTTTTAGCAGTCTCGGCAGTGCGTAATAAATGGCAGTAAAGATACCATTACCTACAAATGCGAAGATAACCGCATTCGTGTGCACCGGCCGGACACGACCGAAGGTGGTGGCTGCCATGTCTAAATTTAAGAAAGGGAATGCTAACTGAAAGGCAATCACTACCCCTACCAGCATCCCTACTGCTCCCCAAAAAATTGTTGCGATAGCAAAATATTTTGGCAATCGGTTGTCGTAACTAAATCGTTCTAATTCCATAATATATCACTTGGTTGGTTTATTAATAGTATCGTCAAATAAAATTCTTCTGGACGGAGAATAATCATCTTCAAACTGGCCGTCACGAACACTCCACAGGAAGGCAACTAAAAACCCACCTGCAATAAAGAGACTGACTGCTAATAATAATATGATTACACTCATAATTTTTTTTACTTTACAAAAGTATTATTTTCATTTATTTTTTACGTTGACAGTGGTCAATTTTAATTATGACTTTTATCATGTTTTACTTAATCCATTTTTATATGCATTCCATTCGCTCAAACCATAAGTAATGAGAATAATGCTGATGGAACTGCATGGCATCAGGATAGCAGCTATTAACGGCGACAAACTACCCTGAACGGCAAAATACATTCCGATTATATTATACACAATTGACAAAACAAAACTGGTTATAATAATTTTTTTACCCGCTTTGGCAAAACGAATAAACTTATCCAAATTGGAAAACCGGGATGCATCGAGTATTCCATCGCAGGCAGGTGTAAAATTGTTAGCATTTTCCGTAATGGCAATACCCACATTACTTTGCTTCAAAGCACCTGCATCATTTAATCCATCTCCGATCATCAGCACTTTCCTGTGCTCTACATTTTGCAGGTGTTGAATGTAAGCTAATTTTTCCTCCGGCTTCTGGTTGAACAATAACTCCGAATCCTTGTCTAAGACGGTTTGAAGATAGTGCTGTTCTGAATTGTTATCACCCGATAATACAGAAACGGGAAACCTGGAATGTAAATGCTGCAACAATTGCTTAAACCCGAACCGGTATGAATTTTTTATTGCAAATTCTCCATATACTTCATCATCCACCTTAAGAAAGACCGATGTACTGTTTGCATTCTTTAATTTAACACCGTAAATAAACTCATACGACCCCACTTTGTAATACCGGTCATCCATCCATCCTTCTATCCCTTTGCCTTCAATGGTTTTAAAATTTTCAGCTTGTTGAAAAGAATGCATATCCAGATATTCCAAAATGGCTTTACTCAACGGATGCGATGATTGTGCCAGTAAAGCTGACAGGTTTTTCCTGTCGGTTTCGTTCAGTTCTTTTCCCTGATAGTTTACCGCGACACTCTTTTGCTGAGTCAGTGTACCTGTTTTGTCAAACACAATATGATTAATACCTGCCAGTTCTTCAATCACATCCGGATTGCGCAGATACAGTTTATTTTTTGTCAGAATCCTGAGGATATTGCCGTTTGTAAAGGTTGCAGACAACAAGAGTGCGCACGGACAGGCGACAATCAACACCGTTGTTAATGTATTCCACATCAGTTTATACTCCTGGTGTAAGAACCAATAAGTAGCTGCCACTACCGCGATAAACAGAAAGATGAATGTAAAATATTTACTCAGAATATGAATAAAGGAGTTGGATGATTTATCCTCTTCTTTTCTAAAAACATCCTTATTCCACAGGTTAGTCAAATAACTTTGTGAAACTTCTTTCACCACTACCAACTCCAATGCACCACCCATTTGTTTTCCGCCGGCATATATGATTTCACCGGGTTCTTTCATTACAGGCATGCTTTCCCCGCTCACAAAACTGTAATCAATCTCTGCTTTCCCTTTGGATAAGATACAGTCGACAGGAATAAGTTCATTGTCATAGATTTGAATGATATCCCCTTCTTTAATATTGTTTATAGGCGTAGGCACAGCTTTATTGTC
>JAXLTW010000035.1:0-17146 GCA_046329865.1 Chitinophagales bacterium
ATTTACAAAGAGCTGAAAGATGACATTTCAGGGTTTCAGATTCCCGGCCATGGTTGCCTGCAACAATGGACCGAACAAGGTGTGTTTCTGCTAAACGCCATACTCACCGTGGAAGCCAACCAACCGGCCTCGCATCAGAAACGTGGCTGGGAAGAATTTACCAATGCGGTCATTCAGAAGCTCTCCAAAGAACGCAGCGGACTGGTGTTCATCCTTTGGGGGGCGTTTGCGCAGCAGAAAGCTGTTTTGATAGACGACACCCGTCATACCATCCTGAAAGCAGCGCACCCTTCCCCTTTCTCTGCCTATAATGGATTTTTTGGCTGCAAGCATTTTTCTAAAACCAATGAAATACTGGCAAAACAAGGCGAAACGCCCATAAACTGGCAGGTGTAAAAACAATTATTGTGGTCGTTAGCACCACATCTTGCAAATACAGAGGAAAAGACGCATAGTTCATTTAAATTTATCAAACCCTTTGTGTGGCTTACAATGGAGGGAGACGCATAAAAGAAATTGAAGAAGGCAAAAAGTTGAATAACGCAGTATGTAAAGAAGCGTGGGCTGGCAAAACCATCGGAGCAATTGAAATGCTTTAGCATTCATGAACTCCATTAAAAACTATATATTTGAATAATTTGCCTTGTCTTTCCTGCCTGACGGCAGGCAGGTTTGGTTACTTTTTTTGACTAAGAAAAAAAGTAACAATGGTTGTTATTGGTAATCAAAAGGATAATTATAGCTATAAATTAATTTAAACAGCAAAACAGATTTATCAACTATCTTTACAGTATGCTTATATATTCCGTTCATATCACCCTGGAGCAGGCGGCTGAGACCGAATGGCTGGAATATATGCAGCAGAAACACCTGAACGATGTGATGGCAACCGACTGCTTCGTATCCTGCCAAATGCTGAAACAAACCGATTTTATTTCTGATAACACCGTAGAATATGTCATACAATATAGTGCCAACACTATGGAGAAGCTGCAACACTACCTGGATGAACATGCCATGCGTCTGCGGCAGGATGTGGTAATACATTTCGGTAGCCGCTTTTCCGCAGAACGCAGGATATATGAAGTGCTGAAAACCCTGTAAACAAGAGTTTCCACCGCTCTTTAGCAATAATTCATCTATCTTACTATATTTGCCTGTATGAAATTGCACACCATTGATACCGGTTATTTTAAACTTGACGGCGGCGCCATGTTCGGCGTGGTACCCAAAACCATCTGGTCTAAACTCAATCCTCCGGATGAGAACAATATGTGTACCTGGGCCATGCGTTGTCTTCTGGTAGAGGATAATAACCGGCTCGTCCTCATCGATACAGGCATGGGCGATTTTGTAGATGATACCTACCGCAAACGCTATCAGCCGTTCGGCGATGACACACTCGAAAAATCATTGAAAAAATACGGTTACTCACCCTCCGATATAACGGATGTATTCCTGACACATCTTCATTTCGACCATTGTATAGGCGCATTGAAAGATGACGGCAGCGGAAAACCTACCCTCCGCTTCCCCAATGCCACACACTGGTCGTCGTACATACAATGGAAATCGGCACTGAATCCGAATGCACGTGAAAAGGCCTCTTACCTCAAAGAATACCTGACTACGATTTTCAACTCCGGCAAACTGAAATTCACTGAAAATGAAGAATTGGGCATGGAAAATATGGAGATAGAATACGTGTTCGGACATACCGAATCCATGATGCTCTGTCATATCTACAAGAAAAAACAAACCATCTCCTATTGCGCGGACTTGATACCCTCCCATCATCATATCCGCTTGCCCTATATCATGGCCTACGACATCCGTCCTATGGACACGCTGAAAGAAAAAACCATTTTTTTGGAAAAGGCGTATGAGAACGACCACATCCTGTTCTTTGAACACGACAAAGACATTGAGTGCTGTACACTTAAACGAACAGATAAGGGCATAGAATTTGATGAGTTACTGAAACTGGAAGACATTTAATGGCGCAACAACCCTCTGTACACATTTCAACTAAAATCAGCAGACTGCTGTTTTCTGTAGCTTTTTGCCTTATCACCTCTTCTCTTTTCGCACAAATGGACAAGGCCGACAAGCTTTATGCGGATTACAAATACGCGCAGGCAATTGAATTGTATAAACCCATCGCAGATAAAGGCAACATACGCGCCATCCGCAAAATCGCGGAATGCTACCGCAAAATCAATGACTATGAAAACGCGGAGTATTATTACGCACTGGTAGTGGCGGATAAAAACGCCCTTCCAAAATCTTTTCTGTACTATGGTCAGTTATTGATGACCAACGAAAAATATGGCGACGCCAAAACCTGGCTGAAAAAATACTTGTCCCTGAAACCCGATAATGATACCGCTTTGGCTCGTACATTACTGCTATCCTGTGAAAAATCAGGTGCCGGACTGCAGACAGAACGAAAAATAGCCTGCAAAAACAGCAGTCAGCTAAACTCCTCCGGTGCTGATTTTTGTGCAGTTCCGTACGATGACGGCATTATTTTCACTTCCACGCGGCAAGGGAAAATCAACGGCACTTCCGGCAGTGGCTTTCAGGAAGTTTTTTTTGCTAAACTGAATAACGATTCGGTCATTTCCATTACGCCTTTGAAAGGAGTCGTTAACACCAAAAATTACAACAGTGGTCCGGCCTGTGTGGACACCTCAAAAGATGTAATCTATTTTACCAAAAATAATTTCCAGTACGGCGACGCCATTACCAATAAAAAAGGCGATGTCACCTTAAAGATATTTTCTGCCAAAAAAAGCGGCGACAGCTGGAAAGATATCAAAGAACTGGAATTGAATGACGTGGAATATTCCTGTGCGTTTCCAAGTATCAACCGTACCGGCGACATCTTATTTTTCACTTCTGACAGAGGTGGCGGCTATGGCGGAAAAGACATCTATTATTCCACCTATCAGAACGGCAAATGGAGCAAACCCAAAAATGCCGGGAAAAACATCAATACATCCGGCGATGAACGCTATCCCTTTATACATGCGGATGGCACGTTGTATTTTTCATCCAACGGCTTGCCGGGTTTTGGCGGCATGGATATCTTTAAATGCACGCCCAATAAACTGGGAGAATTCGGAAAGCCGGAAAACATTGGAAAACCTTTCAATGGCGCTACCGACGACTTTGGATTTTTCCTGGATGGCAATTACGAAAAAGGCTATTTTTCATCCGACCGGCCGGGTGGTGCAGGCAGTGATGATATCTACAGCTTTGAATACCTGGATGTGCCTATCGAGCTTAATTTACTCTGCGACGTAAAGCCGGTAGAATATTGCCGGTTAACCACAAAAAAACACGGCCCGGTGATTTCTACAGACAGCTATTCCAAAAAATTATTTATGTTACTCGATATAAATTCTACCTATACATTTGAATTTAACAAGGATGGGTTTGTACCCGGTACCGTCACTATCCAAACGACAAACAGAAAACCGGTCTATAAATCGGTGAATTTACCAGCAGTGCCACCCAAATAAGACAAGCGTATCACTTCTTAATAACTGTTACATGACACCATTTGTCTGCCAGTGTCTGATATTTATCATTCGACAAAAGAACGAAATAGCCCAAAAAGAAAAGTACGGAAAGAAGATAATGTTTGGCAGCATCTGTAAATCGCAAATCCTGTTTGTTTTCTTTCAAGACTCTTAATTGCAGGATTTGTTTACCCGGCGTTCCCTGGCTTTCACTGCCCTCAAAATACACGAAATACCATGAAACCAACAGTGCGATTTTCCACCAGTTGCTTATCAAAAAAGTGCGGTAATCCGTTGACTCGCTGTACATCAGGTAGATACCATAGGAGAACAGGAAAAAAAGGAGCATATCTGCAAAAACAGCGGCTGTCCTCAGTGAAAAGGGAGCATATAGTACCACTCTGGTTTCATACGTTTTTTCATCTAAAATCTCGTCCATAGAGTTTCCCGTTATGGCATAATGATAACAAAATTTACGGTAAAATAATTGAATATTCTCTGTACAATTCGCATATTTGGGCAAATTCTTTAAAGATGCGCAACCGTCTGCTAAAATTATTGATTCTGCTGCTTAGTGTGTTTGGCTGCAGCGCCTGTTTTGATTTGCAGGAAAATCTGTTTTTTAAAAAAGACGGCTCCGGCACCTTCTCATTTATTGTCAGTCTGGGAGATTTAAAATCCATGATGTCATTATTCGAAAATGAAAAATCGGACAACAATGAAAAAAATCCGCGAACCAAAAAGTCATCGAACGATAAGTTGAATAATAACTTTGAATCTACCCGTAAAAAATTACTGAAAATTGACGGCATTACCAATGTAAAAACTATTGAAGATACCATCAACAATAAATTCGGGTTATCCTTTAATTTTAAGAATATTGATGTGCTGAATAATGCCATGAACCGATTGTTTGAAGATGACTCGGCAACCGAAAAAAGTCCTGATAATGTATATTTCCAATGGAAAGACAATCAGCTTATCCGGAATGAAGAAATTGACTCCAAATCCATTATCGGGAAATCCGGTGATTTCACCAAGGGCACTAAAAAAAGTTCAGAAACCCTGCTTCCGTTTTCACTGGACCAGTTATTCGGTTCGGTATCGTACAGCTCCTCCTATGAGTTTGAGAATAAAATTGCACAATCTGCCAATCCCAATGCCATACTGTCGTCCAACATGAAAAAAGTAACGATTAAATGTTATCCTTTTGCGGCTGAAAAAGACAGTGTAAAACAAAAATGTACCATCGCTAACACCATTTCATTCTAACTGTTTTGAATACTACCCGCAATTGGATATTGCTTACCCTTTTTACCATTCTCGCCTTTTTTGCAGTAAGGTGGCTGGCGGATTATCAGATTCGAAAAAATACGGTGACAGAACCAACTGTTGATATTGATATAAGCGAGATAAAACAACGTGGCGTGCTGCGCGTCATCATGGAATATAATTCCATCAGTTTTTTTATCTACAAAGGCCAGCGATTAGGTTTTGAGTACGAACTCGTACGAAAATTCACGGAAGATTTGGGTGTCAAAATGGAACTGGTCATTGCAAAGGCCGATGAAGACCCTTATAATCTGCTGAATGAAGGAAAGGGTGATATCATTGCCAATGGATTACTGGTCAGCAACAAGATAAAACAACAGGTGGCGCTAACCACCGGTTACAGACAGGTAGAACAGGTAATCGTGCAGCGAAAGCCGGGAACAATCATCAACCCCGTTGACAGCACCGTTAAGTTTGATACGCTGATACAAACCGCATCGGAGCTTTCTGACAAGATTGTGTATGTACCTGAAAACTCTGCCTACTACAATCAGCTAAAAGAACTCTCTGATACATTAGGCATTAACATTGATGTGCGGATTTTAAGCGATGACAGAAGCATAGATGAAATCATGGAAGGCATCTCAAACGGAGAAATCGATTACACAATTGCCAATAAGGATATTGCCTTAGTCAACCAATCCTATTTTCCCAATCTCGATGTAAATATAACCGTCAGCAAGCAACAGCAATTGCATTGGGCGGTCCGAAAGAATTCGAATGAATTGCTGAATGAACTGAATACATGGCTGAGGAACAGGACGCAAGACAAAACATATGCTGATTTGTATGACAAATATTTCAAAGAGAACAAGAATATTGCCTTTGGATATGATGAAGAGTCAGATATACAACAAGGGATGATATCCAGTTTCGATGCCATCATTCAACGATATGCCAAAAGAATGAACTGGGACTGGCGACTGATTGCAGCCATTATTCATCAGGAATCCAAGTTCAATCCTTATGCACGTTCGTGGTGTGGCGCACAAGGCCTGATGCAGTTGATGCCCGGCACCGCCCGGCAGGTGGGCGTTTACAGCAGCGAGGTATATGTTCCGGAAAAAAATATCAAGGGTGGAACGGATTATTTAAAACAACTCGAACAAATCTGGAGTTCCATTCCTGATTTTACGCAACGGATTAAATTCATTCTGGCATCCTACAATGCCGGCGTCGGACATGTAGCGGATGCGGCAAGGCTGGCGGAAAAGAACGGCTATCCGAAAGACAAATGGGATGGCTCCGTGGAATATTTTATGTTGTACAAATCAAACCCACGGTTTTATAATGATCCGGTGGTAAAATATGGCTATTGCCGCGGACAGGAGCCTTTCAACTATGTTCGTAATATCGTTAAAAAATACTTCGACTACCAACGTAAAATAAATCTGACTACCGCCACACAAACTGCCAAATCATTCAGGCTGGAGCAGGTAGAAAGCGTTGCATTTGACGGAATTGAAGGGTACTACAACCCTACTCAGGGATTAATCGCCCGCTCTGCACGAAGGGAATTATTCTTATCTCACAAATTATTCAATGAAAATACGGAGCTTGTACCCAAACCTTCCGGCAGGAATCCATTTGCGAAATCCAAAGAGGAATTATTTGTAAAAAAAGACAACGGAGCATCCGATACGACACAACAACTTTTTCAAAACAGGAACCAGTTATTTCAGACCAAACGAACCAACCAGCTGACACCGAAACAAGATTACGAGTTCAATAAGTTAAAACCACGCAACAGGTAAGCGGCTGTTCCCAGGTGGTTTATCAAACAAATACCTTAAAATCTGGTTAATTGAGTATCTTCGTGTTTTAAAAATCTAAACAAGACAGCATTGGAATTTAAAGAATTTGGATTTGACGCACGTTTACTGGAAGGAATAGATGCCATGAATTATACCAAGGCAACACCCGTTCAGGAGCAGGTTATTCCTATCATACAGGCGGGAAAAGATTTAATTGCATCCGCACAAACCGGCACCGGAAAGACCGCTGCTTTTCTTTTACCCATCATACACGAACTGATTACGGCGGCAAAGCATGAAGATGAAATCAACGCACTGGTCATTGTTCCCACTCGCGAGTTGGCCGTACAGATAGAACAGAACCTTGAAGCATTTTCTTACTTCACTCCTGTCAGTTCCATAGCTGTATATGGCGGCGGAGACGGATCTTCCTTTGAAACGGAAAAAAAAGCCTTATCGCATGGGGTGGACTTTGTGATTTGTACCCCCGGAAGGATGATCAGTCACCTGGCATCCGGCTATGTAAAAACCAAAGGGCTGAAGCACCTGATTTTAGATGAGGCAGACAGAATGCTGGATATGGGTTTCTTTGATGATATCATGAAAATCATTACCTATCTGCCGGATGAGCGGCAGACATTATTGTTTTCGGCTACCATGCCACCAAAAATCCGGCAACTGGGACTGAAGATTTTGAAAAATCCGGAACAAATCAATATTTCCATTTCCAAGCCGCCGGAAAAAATTATCCAAAGAGCTTACATCATCTATGAGCCCCAAAAAATCCCTTTGATAAAGAGGTTGCTAAAAGATAAAGCCTACAAAAAGGTGGTGGTGTTTTGCTCAAAAAAGGAAAATGTCAAAAAACTGAGTCGTGAATTAAACAGAGCCGGCATTCTTAACGAAGAGATTCACTCTGACCTGGAACAAACCCAGAGAGAACAGGTTTTACTGAATTTCAGGAATAACAAAACACCCATACTGGTGGCAACAGATATCTTATCCAGAGGAATTGACATTGAAGACATCGATCTGGTCATCAACTATGACGTTCCACACGACGGCGAAGATTATGTGCACAGAATCGGAAGAACTGCCAGGGCGGCATCCGAAGGAAAAGCAATAACACTGGTCAGCGAAGCAGAACAGAAAAAATTGCTGCAAATTGAAGAGCTGCTGGAATACCCGGTGCCTAAAGAATCCGTACCGGCTGAATTGGGAAAAGCACCTGAATATGCACCTCAGAAAAGAGAAGTTAGAAAATCCACACACAAAAAACCATTCAGAAAAAATGGCCGCAACCACCATCCTAAACCTAAAGGAAATCAATAAATAAATTTAATTTTTTAAATGGGTGTTAGTCGGCAGATCGATTTTTTTTTAAAAAAGTTAAAAAAAGTTGCGGAAATAAAAACTATGGTATATATTTGTTTTTGAAACGTAAACCTTTGTACTCTTAATCCAATTTCGGGTACGAAACATATTAAACCTAAATTAAAATTTTTATTATTAAAATTGACGTAGTTATATCTATAATTGGTAACCCTTTAAATATTTACAACATGAGACCCTTTTTTCTATCACTATTTTTCACCTTCATTTATGCTGCCGTTATGGCGCAAGATGTAACGCCCCCAACGGCTAATTGTAAAAACATTACAGTTCAGTTAGATACATGGGGTTATGCCGCCATTGCAGCACAGGATTTAGACGATGGCTCTACCGATGATGATGTCATCGCTTCATTTGATGCATCACAAACAGAATTCTTTTGCGGCGATTTGTTTGACAATCCGCATACAGTAGTATTAACCGTTACAGATGCTTCCGGAAATGCTTCCACCTGTGAATCGGCAGTAACGGTTGAAGACAACCTGCCTCCTGCTAACCTGAACTGCTTGAGCTTTATCGCTGACTTGCAGGAAGATGGCACTTATTATGTAAATCCGTTTTATTTAGACGGAGGCTCAGAAGAAGGTTGTCTGGCAGACATTACATCCTCTAAAACAGATTTTACCTGTGAAGACTTAGGAGATAACTACGTTACTGTAACCTATATAGATTTAAGCGGAAATGTGTCAACTTGTGAAGCGCTGATTCAGGTGATAGACATCTTACCTCCAAGCGTGGTTTGTCAGGATATTACAATAGAATTAGATCAAAACGGAAATGCCGCTATTACCGCTGCAGATATTGACGGTGGTACTTATGACAACTGTTCTTTCTTACTGGAAGCTTCACAAACTGCTTTTGACGCAAACAATCTGGGAGAAAACACTGTAACACTTACAGCCACAGACCCATCCGGAAATGCCTCTGCATGCGATGCTATAGTAACCGTGAATCCATATCCTATGGCAGCAGTTTGTCAGGATATCAACGTGACACTGGCGAATGGCAATGCTACCATCAGCGCTCAGGATGTGGACGGCGGTTCCTTCGGATTTGAGAATGCGGAAGTGTCCAATTCCTATTTTGACTGCTCTTCTATCGGAGCGAACGAAGTAACATTAACTGTATCTAACGGAGACGCAACAGCTTCCTGTACAGCAATTGTAACAGTGGAAGGTAGTACTCCTACCGCATCGATTGCAAGTGCAAATATTCCGGCCGGCTGTCAAGGTGATTTTAAAATCCTGACAGCAAGTTCTGATGATGAAACATCTTCATTCTTATGGAATAACGGCCAAAGCGGCAATACAATCAATGCAGGTAATGGTATATACTCCGTATTAGCGACCAACCAATATGGCTGTACAGCGGAAGCTTTCCAAACAGTATCATTTGATAAAACGACAACCGTTAACGCTTATACCATAATAGGTACGGATGCAGTTTCCCTGAAAAGAAGTACAATCAACAATGGTGGTGTCGCAGTATCAAAAGCCGGAGCAAAAGCAACCTTTGACAGAAACTCAGTGGTAACCGCTTCATCTTCTTTTGTTAAAGCGCCTATTATTGATGTAAAAGGAGGCAGTATCGTTACAAATAAAACTGTTGGACAAGCTACATTGACTTTGCCTAAAGTATTAACAAACCCATTCGGAAGTGCTAAAAAATTAACCAACATTACCGTTGCAGATAATGCTACCGTTACACTGTCGGATTCCATATACGGAACCATCTCCATCGGTAAAAATGCTAAGGTTACTTTCACACAACCAAGAATATATGCAGTTTCCTACCTTGCAAAAGAAGCATCTGTAGTTAACTTTTCCGGATGTGCAGACGTGATTCTTTCAAAAACAGCCTTGTTTGATATTAAATCGAAGACAAATACTAATCAGAATAAAGTCTCTTTCCATATCAGTGTTATTGCAGGACCAGTTGAATTTACATTTAATGCAGGAGCCGAATTTAACGGCTTAGCATTATCACCTGCAGGTAACATTGTTGTGGCAAAAGCTACTGCAGCGATTCCGACCAAATTAAGCGGACAGTTTATTGCGAAAACAGTGACTGCAGACGAGTATACAACCTGGAACTGGAATACCAACTGCAACTCTTGTGAAGCGTTACCTGAAGCTTTCAGTGCTCCGGAAATCGGTGCAAGAGTGGCACAACCGGAAGCATCTGATGAGGTGAAATCTGTAAACAATAACGTTGAAATGGCAGCATATCCAAATCCATTCAACGACTATACGACTATCCGATTCCGTGCTTCTACGGATGGCAAAGCTAAACTGGCTATTTACAATATAGCAGGACAGCAAGTGGAAAGCCTGTTTGAAGGCAATATCGAATCAGGAAGTGAATATACATTCCAGTTCAATGGTTCAAACCAACCGGCAGGCACTTATTTCTATCGTTTGGAAACCAATGACAAAGTATATGTAAACAAGATTATGTTGGCAAGATAACATATATAGCAACGACATTTATTTTAAACCGCAGATCTCCTCTGCGGTTTTTTTTTATTTCTATACTTACTTGCGAAAATCGGTCAGGATAATATTAAAACCGGTATTTGCCCGAGTTGATGGCATCACGCACTTTCTCCGTTACCCGTGTGTATTTTTTGTCAATCAGGGCATACACCTCTTTGCCGGTGAGTGTGCAATCATACCCTTCTTTTTTCAGTTTGTATTTTTGATGTTTGAAGGTCGTGGTAATATCCGAATGTTTGGAAAAGCGAATAAAAAGGGGAATTGCATAAGATGGCAGTTCTTCATTGAGGTACTGATAAAATGCAGAAAGGTCGAATTTTCCGGCATCCTCTTTCAGAATAATTGAAGCCATACCCGCCCGGCCGCTGTTATCCGGAATCTCCACGCCATAAACAATACTTTCCTCAATTCCGCTAAACCGGTTAATGATTCCTTCCACTTCACCGGTCGACACATTTTCACCTTTCCAGCGGAAGGTGTCTCCCAGCCGGTCTACAAACTGGGTGTGAAAATATCCCATATCCCGCACCAGATCTCCGGTATTGAACCAGGCGTCTCCTTTTTTAAAAACATTTCTAAAAATAGACTTTTCCGTTTTGTCTTTTTCGGTGTATCCGTCAAACGGATAGCGCTCATTGATTTCACCCAGTAACAAACCGGTCTGATAACTGTCCACTTTTTTCATAAACCCTCTCCTGTCTAAAACCGGGCATTCGTTTTCCTGGTCATATTCCACTATGGCATAACTCGTGATAGAAAAACCCATAGTTTCATCAACATTAAACACATTAAAGAAGGCGATATTCCCTTCGCTTGACGCATAAAATTCGGAAACCTGTTCTATATCAAATCTTTCTTTAAACTCTTTCCATATCTCAGGGCGCAATCCATTTCCAATCATCTTTGTCAGCGTATTGTGTTTCTCCAACGGATGCACCGGTGTATTCAACAAATACTTGCACATCTCACCGACATATCCGAAACCTGTTGCCTGATAATATTCAATATCATTCCAGAAATCTGTAACACTGAATTTATTTTTTATAACAATTGCCGCTCCACCCGCAACCACCGAGGTCCAGCAAACCACCATTGCTGTCGCATGAAAAAATGGTAAGGGCACATATAACACATCTTCCGGCGACAAACGGAACGAAGTCAGCCCGAATGCACTGTATCCTTTTATCCATCTGCCATGGCTGATGATGGATGCCTTGGGTAATCCCGTGGTGCCGGATGTATAAATATACAGGGCGGCATCCCTGGAATAGATTTTGTAATTTATTTTCGGCTCATTCGCCGGAAAGTCCGAACTTATAATATCAAATTCTTTTATTCCCTTAATTTTAGGAGTTTTTACGCTAGAATGCGGAAGTATTTGCACCCGCTTAGCTATTTCATTTAATTCATCTTTTATTTCAAGAAACGGATCCATTAATTCACTTCCGACTAAAATCAATTTTGGATCTGCCAGGCGGATGCTATGTATCAGTGACTTGTGCTTTTGGGCGTTATTCAGCAATGCCGCAATGCCACCGATTTTTGCCATCGCCATTGAAATGGCAAGTATTTCAGGCCTGTTCTCCACTAAAACAGCGACAACATCTCCTTTACGAAATCCGATGGCTAAAAAATGATTGGCAAGCCGGTTCACCCAATTATTAAATTCTCTGTATGTCCATTTCTTGTCTTGGTATAAGAGGCAGGTATGATTCGGATAGTTGGAAACTGTTTTGTTGAAAATCTCACCGATGGAAATCTCTGACTGAGGACTGATAGTAAAATTGTAATATAACGCCGTCAGGATTTTGGGTAAATCTTTCAACGCCCCGGGTAATTTGAAGATTAATTCTGATAAACTGACTGTATTTTCCCGTACACCTTTAGTGGCCATTCTATTATTTGAGTTCTGAGGATGATTTATTGAGTAATCTGCGGGCAATAATCAATTGCTGAATCTGCTGAGTTCCTTCAAAGATATCCAGGATTTTTGAATCCCTCGCCCATTTTTCTATCAGTTCTTTATACGAATATCCCAGTGAGCCACACAATTCTATGCATTTTAAGGCAATCTGGTTGGTTACCCTGCCGGCTTTAGCTTTACAGATAGATGCTTCCAATGAATTGGGTTTACGGTTATCCGCCATCCATGCGGCTCTGAGTGTGAGCAAACGGGCAGCTTCATATTCCGCTTCCATCCTGTACAATTCCGCTTCTGCCGATTTAGCATTATTAATCGGTGTCCGGTAATCGACTTGTATGGAACCTTCTAACAATTCTTTTGTCCGTTCTATAGCCGCTTCCGCCACACCATTTGCCATCGACGCCACGAAAGGCCTTGTGTTGTCAAATGTTTCCATCACCCCTCCAAAACCTTTTTTAATATCTATTTCTGGTGTGCCCAATAAATTTTCTGCCGGAACCTTACAATCGGTAAAAGTGATGGCTGCTGTATCTGAAGAACGGATACCTAATTTTTTTTCCAATCGAACCACTTCCATACCCGGTGTCCCTTTTTCTACCACAAAAGATTTTATGGCTGCCTTACCCACCGACTTATCCAGGGTTGCCCACACCACAACGGCATTGCTACGCTCACCGGCAGTAACATAAATCTTTTCCCCGTTTAAAATATAAAAATCCCCTTCCTTTCTTGCCGTGGTGGTAATGGCAGAAGAATCCGAACCGCAATTCGGTTCTGTTATCGCCATGGCTGCCCATGAGTTGGAGAATCGTTTTAACTGCTCTGCATTGGCCACCGCGCTGATAGCAGCATTTCCCAGCCCCTGACCGGGAATAGACAACAACAGTCCCACATCACCATAACACATTGCTTGTATATTCACACAGTTCGCCATATTCGCGCCATTCCGAACCTCACCATCCGCGGCATCGGCTTTTTTAGTAGCCGCACCACCTACGGGCGCATCTGAACCTTCATTCAGGCCTTTTAAACCGGCTGCAAACAAATTCAGTTCTACCGGATATGCATGCTCACTCAAATCGTATTTTCTGGATACCGGCCTGAAAATTGTTTTGGCGGCCATGATGGCAAAATTCTGTATCCCTTTAAACTTTCCAGGAATTTCTAAATTCATTTTTTAATTTTTATAGATGTACACCATTTATTCCAATAGAAACCGCTCTTAAATCACGGTACCAGCGTTCGACCGGAAAATCACGGATATATCCGTGACCACCTAAAAGCTGAACACCATTGCTACCAATCTGCATACTCTTATCGCTGCAAAGAACATGTGCCAGATAAGCTTCCCGTTCAAATTCCAGTCCTTGTTCTGCACGCGCCGCCGCCCGTTGTGTCAGCATACGCATACTATCCAGTTCAATCTTAATGTCCGCAATCATGAACGCAACTGCCTGCCTGTGACTGATGGGCTCTCCAAAAGCATAGCGGTCATTCGTGTAAGGAATGACATAATCCAGTACTGCCTGACAACAACCAACGGCTAACGAACACCATCCTAATTTACTGTAAGATATAAAGACGGGATAATTTAAGCCATCTGTTCCTCCAAGCATGGCGGATTCATCTATTGAGACATTATCGAATTCAATCTGACATAACTCCGCAGCTGTCAGTCCCATGCCTCTGTCCGGTGTAATACTGACTCCCCGGGTATTTTTATCGATAATAAACAACTGAATACCGTAATCATCGGTCTTTGCCGCCACTAAAAAATATGCTGATTTTTCGGCAAGTGGCACCATATTCTTGGTGCCGTTTAACACAAATTTCGTTTCATTTTTGACCGCAGTGGTCGTCAGCTCAAAAGGAGAAAACAATGGAGTAGGTTCATTAAGGGCTATGGTAGCAATCTCCGACTGTTCATTTAAAAAATCGGGTACCAGCGCTTCCTGCTGGCTGGCTGTACCCCACTGGATAATGGCATTCAGCACACTATGTTTGGTAAAAAATGCATACGCCTGTCCCAAATCACCATACGCTAATGTTTCTACCATCATCATCTGAGTGACGGTAGATTTTTGTTTCATCATTCCACCCAATGCTTCCGGAACCTGCATATAGGCAAGTTGCAAATCATTAAACTCCCGCCACAATTCATCGGGAATCATACCGGTTTCGTCAATTTTTTCAGCTGACGTCCGCATTTTTGCGGCGAATGCCTGTACAGACTCCTTAATGATGGATTGCTCTTCCGTATAATTTAAATCAAATAAATCCGTTGATGGTCTGGATTCCAGCCGTTGTGCATTTCCACCGGTTAAATTCTTAAAAACCCGGGAAGTACCATTTGCGGCTTTCACACCATTCTTTATACCTTCATAAACAAAACGCTCAGATATTTTACGCAGGTTGAATGCCTTGCCGATTTTAGAATCCAGGAACTGATTGTAATAATCAAAATAGGTTGCTAAAGGGAAATCCTTTTTCTTTTTATTCTTAGTACTCATCATTTTATTAATAAGAATACAAACATAAAATTAATCCGATATACAGGTATGTTTAAGCATCAAAAGTTAACACCGGCTTAAGGCAAACAAGCATTAATTTACAATAGTTTACCGCTTTCACACTTTCAGCGCAAATCCTGAATATATTATTCGTAGATTATAACTTGTGCAGATTTCCGTTTCGCATTTCCATATAAAGCAACCATGTATGAGCCTTTAGAAAGATGTAAGGGTGAAAGATCCAATTGCGTAGTTTGTCTCAGGTCGCCCTCTTTCGGAATATTTTTAGCATACACTTGCTGACCTAATGCATTAATGATAACTAGCTGATAGTTTGTTTCCGGTTCAACATCGAATTGAACAGAGAAGAAACCGCTGGAAGGATTGGGAAATACCGTCAGCGGAGTAGATTTACGGACAATGTGCTCATTGGTTTGTTTTATTAAAATACTGGTTGTGGCAAACCGCTTTAATCCGGGGCTTTCCGCCCATACCGAAAGGTTGTATATCCCGTTATCCAATGATAATTTGTCCGGACAAACAAACGCTTGTTTTTGTTCATTCCAGACAAATGTAACCGGAATCAACTTATCCCAGATAACATCTCCTTGTTCGTTGATATTTCTGTTGAGGTATCCCTTTACTGTTGTACCGTTTATTTCATCCGTCCAATCCTGCAAATGTACTTCCAGGTTCAGTGGCTCCTCAGAATAAAAAGTTTTATCAGACGGAACATTTAATTGTATCGCTGCTTTTTTTCCATCCTTCAGAAAACCGGTCAACTCCACAGAGCTTTCCAACAAATACCTTTTCCCCGGTTCTAAAAAGGATAAATCAACCTCATGAAATATATCAAACATCCCTTTAGTGGTAATGGTCAGGTCAATATTTTTCACCCGTTCATGTTGGTCATTGTAAACCGATATCAAAGCATCTTTGTATTCCCCCACCAGATACAATTTATTGGTCGTTTCCGTATTCAGTTCAATCGACTTAGACTGAATCATTTGTATATCTGAGACAGGCTGATACTCGATTGAAGCAGCGGGCGTTTCTGCGCTATTTTTCTTTCGTAAGACAGGATGGTCTTTAAAATATTGAATTTCCGGCAGTACCTTATCCCACATGTACGAAGAAAGGAGGACATCGATATGATTTAAATAGGACTGCTGGGATGGTGGTGGCTGTGAAAACGATACCGCACCCGGGCGAATGCTAGAATAATATGGAGCCAGTCCGTCTATATCATATAAGTTTTTCTGGGGATTATTATACTTATCCTGAACCTGAACAATTCTGGAAAGATTGCCGACAATCGTCATAAAACCAGTCATTAAATCGCCTGCCAATGTTCCGAACCCGGGAATATCCAAGCATAATGGCCGGTAATCATTAAAGACAACCTTCAGCATATCATCGGGTATTGCACCTGGAAATACCGTTTTATGATCGAGTCCCCAGGACGCGAAACAGTGAAATTTTTCGGGCCGGTTGTCCGGATGGTTATCCATCATGGGCCTGACCACACCTGCCATGTAAGCTGTCTGCATCTGATATGATCCCTTCCCCTTAAATATGGGACCCACTATCGGCACATTCTCCAGTAAAGCACGTATAATTGGCGTTGCGATTAAATCCGACATGGGAGCACCACGGAATGGAGTAGATAATGTAATGACTCCCTGAACGGTATCCCACATATTTTCATTATACAGTGCGTATTCCATGTCATATCCACCTTTACTGTGACAAACGGCTATCACTCTGTTGGTGTTAAAATGCCTGCAGGTCTGCCGTATCATTTCAGCAATGACTTTTCCGTTTTTCTCAAATTCATCACTGTAGGACTGAAAGAAAAAAGCGGATTTGTAACCGGCATTGTAAGTATTTTCATACCATTTGTTTTTTGCCATAAACCATGCATAGCCATTATCAAACCAGCCATGTATAAACACTACAACTGGCTTGTCGTCAGAATTTGGCGGAGCCGCCCCCAGCACTACATTGTTTAATCTGGCAGGAACATCGCCGCATTGCAGTAGGGCCGGTGGCTTAATGACTGATGTCGTAATGGTTTGTGCAATAGAACTAAGAGAAAAAATGCAGGATGCTATTATCGTGTAGAAAAATTTCATTCGCTTTATTTAAATTAAAAATAAGGAAAAATACAACTGGTTGTTACAGATGAGTTACATAAATTCGTCAACCGGTC
>JAXLTW010000036.1:0-16457 GCA_046329865.1 Chitinophagales bacterium
ATGCCAACAGGGTCCACCTGTATATAGGTGGGTTCTAAAAATTCATTTTTTTCACTTTCCCAAGTCACAAATTAGAACCCGTTTTAATCTGTGCTGAAAAAGTATTGCAATATTACAATTTATTTTACAAAATCACAATATTTTTTTTCTAAAACTAACTAACTAACTAACTAACTAACTAACTAACAACGGGATACGTTAGTAAACAATTTTAATCTTTGCACTTGTTCATATCGAAACATGTTATAAGTAAGATTTATCAAGCCAATTATCCCTGTTGCTCTTGCAATTCCTATTGATCTTACAATCAATCCGTTCATGCTCTGCTCCATAAATCCAAACACATGCTCTACTCGCACTCTGATTTTTGATTTTTTCTTATTTTTTGCTTTTTGCTTGTCTGTCAATGGATTGCCTCTGTATCCTTTTTCGTGAACTTTATTTTTAAGTCGATACTTTTTAATTACTTTCTCCTGATTTACACCAGTGTAAGCACTGTCGGCATGTAAAGATTGTCCTTTGTCACTTTTCTCCAATAAGCCATCCAGAGCTTGTGAATCATGAACCGAAGCATCCGTTACCAAATATTTTTTGATAAATTTACCTTTAGAGTCAACCTTTGCATGATTTTTATACCCGTAAAATTTCTCTCCATTTTTTTTAGTCCAACGAGCATCAATATCTTTGTGTTTCTTTTTATTCGGTTGGTCGTTCCATAAATCACCACCTTCTCCTTTTTTAATCTTATCATTTTCTTCACGACTATTCCGTTGCCTCGGAGCTATCGTGAAACTTGCATCAATCAATCTTCCCTCATTAAAAATCAACTCTTTCTCTTCTAAAAACTGAATAAATTGGCTGAATAATATTTCTATAACTCCACTTTTAGTAAGACGTTCTCTAAATAACCAAACGGTTTTTTCATCAGGAACTTTATCCCCAGACTCTAATCCTAAAAACTTTTTAAAGCTTAATCGGTCAATAATCTGATATTCCACTTGAGAATCTCCAAGTCCATAATATCGTTGTAATATCATGATTTTAAACATCAGAATAACATCAAATGGTTTTGCTCCTGCATTGTTTTTTTTCTCCGTATTTAGAAGTTTTGCTTCTATAGTGGAACGAAAAGATTCAAAATCAATTACATTGCTGATTTTTTCTAAAGGATTACCTATTTCAGACAACCTTTCAATAGTAAATTGCTCGTCAAATAACCCTTTTTTTCCTTGATTTTTATATTCTTGAGAATTTGCCATTTTTTGTGCATTTTTTATATGCAAATATACACATAATTATCAGATATTCAAAGTTTTAAATTTTAGAAGTCCCCTTCAATAACTGCGATGGTGAATGGAACCCATTCCCCGTCACATTATTCAGTTCGACCACCTGACCTGTAATAAAGGATGATTTATCACTCAGAAAGAAATAGGCTGCCTTCGCAACATCCGGCACTG
The DNA here is from genome assembly GCA_046329865.1 of Chitinophagales bacterium. Lineage (GTDB taxonomy): Bacteria > Bacteroidota > Bacteroidia > Chitinophagales > JADIYW01 > JADJSS01. The sequence continues at coordinate 1,461 of JAXLTW010000036.1, forward strand.
CTACCTCGTTGTGGGTGATTTTTAGCTGATTGACGGTTACACCTTTTTTACCGCCTATTTCTTTGGACAGTGCTTTGGAAAAACCGTCAATCGATTTTTGGACAGCGTACGATAACGCATCGGCATACACCAATTTGGAGATAATCACTATCCTTCCGTTGGCTGCAATTTTAACGGAAGCATTTTTGATGGTGGTATATAAATCTTCCAGATCTTCTATGGTTTCCATACCAACACAACTGACCACCAATCCATCTATAGTTGTATCATATATGGTTGAGGCTCCTGTTTTGGGGTGCAGTTCTTTTTGGAGTTGGTGCAAAAAATCTGATTCTTTTCCGGCAACCGCTATTTTCTTTGCAGTTAGCTCATCATCAGAATAAGCGCCCGGATTTCTTTTTAGAATAGGAGGAACAGGTACGGGAATATTTAAGGTTTTCAGTACCTGACGCAGAGTGGCATTTTGTAAGTAATCGTTCATGGTAGAGTATTTAGTAGTAAGATGTTATTTTAAAAGGCAGATAATTTTTGTTTTCGCTGACGAAGCAAGTGCAAATATAGCTTAGGAAACATAAAGACATACAAGATAGCCACCCCAATGATTAAAATTTTTATCCAAAGTATAGCATTTAGCTGAAAAATCAGGAACAATATATAGCATTCACAGGCAGCTCCTAACGGATACAGCAGAATAAAAGCGGTATAACGCAGTTTGGTCAGCCATTTGTAATCTCGTTTAAAAAGCAGCATCACATAATAAGCGTACCGGATTATTTCTGCGAGACACCATGCTATTAACATTACATATATTATTTCATGCAACCAGGGCAACGGGCTGAAAACAGCGCTTAAAATCAGCACATAGGAAAAGAACAAGATAAACAGTCTCGCACCAATCTGCAGAAAACTGTACGTCGGCGATGCGTTGTACCATTTTTTGTACGCATGAAACACTTCCGCGACTGTATAAACCTGAAACAGGGCGATGATATAGTATCCGATGAGAAAATTAAACGGAAGACATAACAATCCCGCCAACCATCCACCTAACTGAAGCAAGTTGTAAGCCTTAATATATTTTTCAATGCTTGCATTCATTTTTTTGCTGTTACAAGATACTAAATGCCGGTTTATTTTTTACTTTTATCACATGGATTTGTTTGAACAGACCGCCAGTCAAATGGTATTGTACCATTTACGTACTTCCTGGCTGAATATAGTAAAAGTATTTAATGACAAAGTACATTTATACAACGGCACCATTTCAATGGCATTTGTATTAATGGCGATTTATGAGGAAGACGGTGTACCGGTAACGAAGATCGCGCCCCGCATCGGGATGGAGCCAAACAGTCTGTCCCGAACCTTAAACAGCCTCGAAGAAAGCGGTGCTATTTCCAGAAAGCCCGATGAGAATGATCAGCGCAAAGTATTGGTATTCCTGACACCGGAAGGAAAAAAGTTGCGCAAGATTGCCCTGAAAACAGTTTTTGACCTGGAGAAAAGTATTACGGAAAAACTATCGCCCAAACAACTCAAAGCATTTAACGAAGTGATTGAACAGGTATATGCCTCTTTAGAAGTATTTGGGAAAGAACTGGAGAAATAAAATAGATATTGTAATAGCATCCATATTTTTTATTCATGTTCAAACTTTAACTTTTCTATCAAATCCTTGAAATATCCCTGATTCCAAATCTGTAGTGATTTTTCGTCTTTAATAAAACGAACAACGTCTTCCTTCACCTGTTCAAATGAAACCGTATTGATTCTGTCTATCAGCAATTGTTTGATTTGTTGATCTGAAATGGAATCCTTTTGCCAGTCACCGGTATCTTGGACTCTGCGCAAAAAATGTTGCACATCCAGTGGGATACCTTTTTTGATATACCATTCCAAATCATACCAGTCGCGGCCTTTGACCCTGTTTTTCCATTTTCTGAACAACAATGCGTGCATTTTACCGGCAAATAAACTGGATGTCGTAAAACATTTCACATAAAATGAAAACGGACGCAGCAATAGTTTTTCCTCTGTGTGAAAACCAAGCGGCGGCTTGCAATCTACTTCTATTTTAATTTTGACAGATTTATTAGAGGCAATACCCGCCTGCTTCACGATATCCTCCAAAATCAATTCTTTCCAAATGGTTTCTGATTTCAGAAATGCAGATTCTACCGAAGACTTTATCTTTTTATCTTTCTCCCGGATGCTTACTTTTATTCCGCTCGCTTCAAATTCCGTAATAACCGCTGCAAAATAAGGCTCCAAAGTAAAGTCCGGCTCGGCTACCAGTAGAGAAAAATCCAGGTCTTCTGAAAACCTGTCAAGATTATAAAAAATACGAAGCGCCGTACCTCCATAAAAGGCAGCATTTTCAACAAAATCCGTGCGCGATAATCCTGCAAGCGTTATCTCCTGCATAATTTCCCGCAAAGCCGATAAGGTTTCTTCTTCATTTGTTGGATTATATTCCGCTATCCAGTCTTTTATCATAACGCGTCAAGTGTTTTAACCAGCATTGCTATACTATTTTTTTTAGGAGCGTCCTCCACCCATGAACGAATCTCGGAAACATTTAATGACCGTAATCGTTCTTCCTCTATCCGCATATCGTCCAGTAAGAAATCCATTGTCTGGTTTATACTTCTGAGCAACACACCGGATGTCAGCACTATTTTGTCACAAATTGCCTTTTCCGGTGAAGCTATTAAGGCTGTTTGCTGTGCGGTCAGTCTGACGCTCCGGATGCCGAAAGAATAATAATGCGCAGCAAAATGCTGATAACTAAAGCGGCCTAACCGGGTTGTATACCTTTTGGAAGTTTTTAATGTAACGGAACTCAACTCATACACCCGTTCAGGAATCATTCCCCAATAAGATAACGCTGATTCTAAAGATACATAGCTGGGCCCTCTCAGATGGTTGGCAATCAACAATAGATTAGGAGTAGGCAAATCAGTTTCCGGTCCGGGAACATATAGCCCTCTTCTTACAGAGAGTAATTCTCCGTTCTTCAGCAGTTCACTGATTTTGTCATTCGGGCGGCTGTATTCAAGTAGCATTTCTGCTACGATATGATGCGAAATTGGCGCTTCTGCGTATTCTTTTACTCTTCTTGAAAATGACATATTGTATATTTAAAGTATAATAATCGGAAAAAATCCGATTATATGCAACTATTTTTACAATTTTATGTAATTTTTTAACATAACAATCGGAAAAAATCCGATTATATAGTAAAATTATGACATTTAGGATTTTATGCCCTGTATATACGCAGAGTCCTGCTTTGCTATTTACCACTGCGCAGAGACTCTGCTGGGAAGAAATATTCATATTTTATTTTCTCTTCTTTCTCTTTCCCACTCTTTAGAAATAGCATCCATGAGGTATTTTAAACCAGCATTCGAAAGATGCTTGACCGGAATTCCTAAATTATACGATATACTTGATAGCATCAAAATTCTCTTTACTGTTATAAAATAACTTAAGTAACAGAAAGCTGAAACAAAACCTAAAATATATGTAAACTCAGGACGATAATTCTCATAAAACCCAAAATACAGGGCTCCTAATAAACAACCAACGCCAATAATAATATAATATCTTTCATTTTTTTCGATAACTTCCAAACCTAACATGTCCCTTAAATAAATTTCTTTATTTATTTCTTTTGATTGATATAGAACTCGAAAATTTGTCAGGGTGATTGATTTATCTTTAGATGTTAGAACTATCTGTTCGTTTTGTAATAGCTGTACCATAATCTTTTATTTTATTCAAATACAATTTCAAATCTTAATTTATTCTGAATTATATTCATCGATACCAACGTATATTTTCTGTTCAATAATATCAAGAAAAGAAAAAAGGGTGTACTTTGGCTTTCTGCCAAAATAAATATTCAATCCCCCTTTTATTTCCTTATCATTAAATGGAAATTCATCCTGACCTGTATTTTTATACAGATTATATAATTTTACAATTCTATTCTTTTTAGTTTCTGAGAACACTATGTTATGCATAATTTGTTCATCTAAAATAATTTACTCCACCAAAAATTTATCTACGGCTGAACCCTCCTCATCATTTATTTGTATCAGGTACATGCCTTTAGTATACTTGGAAACATCGATCGATTGGTAATTTTCACCTTTCATTACCTGCACATCTTTCATTAAGACCTCTTTACCTCCAATATCCAAAACATGAATCTGTACATTCATATTCCTGCCGGATAGAATATGAATGTAAAGGCTTTGAGAGGCTGGATTTGGATATAAATCGATTCGATTGATTAGAGATGAACTGTTTCTTATACCAGTTACCCTACTAACCACAAATATGGCAGAGGTAGAAGAACATCCGTTGTTAGTAATGGTGAGTGTGTAGTTTCCGGTGCTGGTTATTTTGTAATTTGGGACAGCAGTAGTGGACACCAAAGTACCGTTTTTATACCACTTATAAGACGCTCCGGCAACAGTGACGCTACTAAACAACGTATCATTTCTTTGAGTAAGCGTCGCCACATTCGGAACAGGTTTTACCGTGATGGTTTGAGTTGCTGATTTATCGCAACCGTTTGTTGTTCCTGTTATGGTATATGTAACAGTAGCAGAAGGATTAATTACCTGTGTAGTGCCACTTCCTGCGGGACTCCATACGTATGAAGACGCCCCTGAGGCCGTTAAGGTTACAGCATCACCACTACAAACCGTATTACTTGGACTAACACTTAATATAGTATTAGGAAGTGGCTTTATGGTAACTACTACCTGATCTGTTGATGTGCAATTTGCGGTATTGGTGACTGTGAGTGTGTAGGTCTGGGTAGAGGTATTATTCGTTATTGGGTTAGAAATACCTGAATTGCTCAAACCCGATGTAGGTGACCAGGAATAAGTATTGCCCGCAACAGGTGAAATACCAATTTGAACCCCACTGCCACTACAAATAGATTGGTCTGCACCTGCATTGGCTACCGGAGCCGGAACCACCGTTAGATTAACCGTATCTTTAGAAGAACAACCCGAAGGGCTGGTAACTGTCAGTATATAAGTGGTGTTGGTAGTCGGTGAAGCTAATGGATTGGAAATATTGGCATTATTCAAACCCGTAGCAGGTGCCCAGGAATAGATATAGTTAGGTAAAGATGCGCTGCCTATCTGCACACTATTTCCTAAACAAACAGGTTTGTCTGCACCCGCATCAGCCACTGGCAAGCTGGCGCAGTATTTTACGGCAAGCGCATCATCGGTTGAACTGCAATTACTGGTACCTACCATATAGATATTGTTGTAATTATCCAGTTTCATTTCAGTAATGCTCCTATTGCCGCTGCCACTACAAGATTGATTTAGAGTCCACAATGCATTACCGTTGTTACTATTGTAGCCTACTGTATAATTTTGAGTTTTACCACTAACAAAACTATTACCCGTTATATAAATTACTGGTGTAGATTGTTTGCCAACGCTTAACTTAAACGGTCGATCTCTAGATGTTGTTGGATTGTGTATTCTTGTGAATATAGTATCCCCTGTAGAACCGTTTATTTTTGCAAATCTGTAAGTGGAAGTAGATGTTGAGTTGTATATTGTGTCAAAATATGCAATATAAGGATTCCCGGAAGCATCTATATCAAAATCTACTATATAATCATAGTATGGGTAGGAAAATAAGCTCTGGTTATACCATGTTGCAGTAGGACTTCCATTCTCAATTTTATCCAAACTAGCATCATATCCGAACTGTAACAAAGCAAAATAATAATTCCCATAAGGTATCAATTTTTTAATGACATCAGCGCTTGTAAAATATCTTCCTCCTATCTGAGTAAATGAGGTATCTAGTGTGTAGATATAACTATAATCTTTACTACATGTTGTAAAAAAAACATTATTCGTGTTATTTACAGCTATCTCGTATGGAATTAGATTATAATTAAAATCACTCTGATGATAAGTTCTAATTTTACTTCCATCTAGTCCTTTGTATTTTATAAGGTATGCGTCTAACATTCTAGAACTATTATTATAAGAAGTTCCACTAACGTAAATATTTCCACCGTTATCAACTTCTATATCAGTGGCTTTATCGTCTCCATTATTTGGGTCATTGTAAATTGCAATCCAATTAATCGGTTGAGTACCGCTACCTATTGCATTATAGCATATCGTCACCCAATCTAAGCCAGTGCCGCTACCTTGAATATAACCAGCCACATATACTTTATTATTCTTGTATATGATCTTCACCGGCTGGTCAACACCATTTCCTATTCCATTATATATAGCTGACCATAAAAGTACACCGCTCGGGCTATATTTGTAAGTTACAATATCTTGATTGCCGTTGGCATCCGTAACGCCGGTTATGTAAGCATTTCCTGAATCGTCCAAAGCGATGCTGCTCCTTTTTCATCCCCATTTCCTGGGTAAGAATAAGTATTAGAATATTGTAATAAAGGCTGTGCAATCAATTCTGTATCTAAAATGAATAGGAAACAGAAAATATAGAAAACGTTTTTCATAGTATATATTATATACCAAAACTATATATAAATAATTCTCTAAATGCAAATTAAATTGTCATTTTGTCAATATTTTTTTATTTCACTTTGATAAATGAAAAAATCAAAGGCTGAGCATCTTGGTAATAAGATTAAAAAGATTCGTGCTTTTAACGGAATGACACAGGAAGAATTAGCCTCCGCCATTAATAAAACACGTTCTATGGTTTCTCATATCGAGCGAACCGGCGAAGTAAATTATCATACCCTGAAAGAAATTTCCAAAGTCTTGCAATTGCCTTTAGACCAACTACAGGATATGCATTCCAGGGAACTGGTTTCCCTGAATGAATCTCCTATTGAAACCACTGCCTATGCTTCTCAACAGGAATTAATCCACCAACTCAAAGAAGAAATCTCCTTTCTGAAAGGCACCATACAAAATCAATGGAAGTTGCTGTTTGAACTGGCAAAATAAAGTTTAATTTATCATATTATCCTGTAATATTAAAATATCAATGTCATTCCCGCGGAAGCGGGAAACTCATTATAAGAAGATGAGATTCCCTTTTTCAAGGGAATGACTTTTAACGGTCATTCTCACGCAAGTGGGAATCTCATGAGCAAAAAAGGAGATTCCCTTTCTTTCTCAGCAGAGTCTCACATAGTGGACTCTGCGTAATTAATATGCTCTGCCCTTTATTTACGCAGAGTCCTGCTTTGCTATCTAGCTACACGCAGAGACTCTGCTGGGAAAAAAATAAATTAATACGGGAACTGGAGAAATAAAAAAAGACCTGATAAATTCAGGTCTTTTTATTTAAAACATACGTTTTGTTTTTTTAAGATTTCTCGTTACACTCGGAATGACAAGTAGCACTAAAACGGATATTTATTAGCGGCAATCGCAACATCTGCAATGGCTCTGCGGGTATCTTTCGGATTGATGTCGTAACTTTTCAGCAGCCCGTTGACCAATCGTTTGATGGTAAATTTCTCCACGCCGCCGGCATAGCTGTCAATTGCATTCTCTGCCGATTTACGCGCGATATCCAATGCTTCGTAGATGTATAACTGCAGCATCTTTATTTTTGTTTTCAACGCTTCTTTATCTGCATTCGGGTCTGCATGCAGTTTTTTCACACGCAACAGCGCGGACTCTGCCATGAATGCCACCGCCATGATATCTGCCAGATTCATGACGATTTCCTGCTCGTCCACCAGCTTTGTTTTCAATTTTCGTCCCGCAGCGCCTGTAATGATCATGAACACACTCTTCAGGTTCGAAACAATTTCCGATTCGGTAGCCAGAAAACCGCTGTTGAACGGATTGAAATTTTGTGCTATGCCCAATGGAATAGTTTTCATCGCATCATTCAGCTTCAGCTCCTTGGTTTGGAAGGCGCGCTTGTAGAATTCCGCCAAACTCAACATGCGGTTGATTTCATTGGTACCTTCATAAATCTTCGTGATACGTGCATCTCTGTATGCCATTTCCACGCCGGTTTCCATCGAATAACCCATGCCGCCGTGTACCTGTATCGCTTCATCTGCGGCATAACATACCGCTTCCGAGCCTTGCACTTTCAGGATAGCGCACTCAATCGCATACTCGCGCATGGAATTGATTTTAGCGTCATTTTCCGAGGAACCGTTTGCTTTCAATTCCTGATATTTTTTATCCACTTCGGCTCCTACCCGGTAGGCCGCTGATTCGTTGACGAATGCCAGCATTGCCAACTGACCGATTTTATATTTAATAGCGCCAAAATCAGAAATAGGTTTATCAAACTGAATGCGCTGTGTCGCATATTCCACTGATTTGGTCACACCAAATTTGATACCACCCACACCACCAGCACATATTTTTATACGGCCATTATTCAGAATGTTTAGCGCCATATTAAAACCTTTACCGCGCTCGCCCAGTAAATTTTCCTTTGGTATCGGACAATTGTTGAAAAACAATTGGACCGTAGAAGAGGCCTTGATACCCATTTTCTTCTCTTCCTTTCCTATTTCGATTCCGCCGAATGTTTTCTCGACAATAAAAGCGGAAAGACGTTCATCATCTTCTATCTTGGCAAATACAATAAAAATATCCGCGAACCCGCCATTGGTAATCCACATCTTTTGTCCGTTCAGCAAATAGTGTGTGCCTTCTGCATTCAATACCGCATTTGTTTTTCCGGAGTTGGCATCAGAGCCTGCACCCGGTTCCGTTAAAGCGTACGAACAGGCATATTCTCCGGTGGCAATCTTAGGAAGGTATTTTAACTTTTGTTCATGTGTACCGTAAAATACAATCGGTAAAGACCCGATGGATACTTGCGCGCCAATGGTGGTAGCAAAAGACAATCCCAACGCCAGTGCTTCGGTGAACAATAAGCCGGTATTGAAATCCAGTCCCATGCCACCATATTCCTCCGGTATGGAAACACCGCAAATACCTAACTCCGATGCTTTGCGAAATAATTCGAGCAACAACTCTTTGTCTTTTTCCGCATCGAGTTGAGCTACGCGCTCAATTCCCAAACCGTGTATTTCCTTCAGGCAAAAATCGTGAACCATTTGCCAGATCATTTTTTGCTCCTCCGTAAATTCTTCCGGAATAAAAACATCTTTTGGATTGGTTTCTGAAAAAAGAAAGTTGCCTCCAATTAATTTAGTTGCATCTGCTGCCATGATAGATAATTTTAATTTCAGGAAAGTTAGCATTAAAAATCCAATGCATGCATTGGATTAATGATTATTTAACAATTGTAAAATAAGTACTTATGATTGTCTGTATTCGATGTTGATACAAATCTGTCCAATTCTATATTATTTCTTAATTTAACCGGATGAAATGGTTATACGCCTGTTTACTGTTATCCGGTATCGTGTCCAAAACGTATTCAACGGATACGCTGGATATTTCCCAAACGGTATTAAACGCACCTTATCCCGGCATTTTTACCGGAATTAGCAGCATGAGCCTGAATGACCAGGTAAATTATCTTTGGGATACCGCAGGGAATGTTACTACCTCTCATTTCAGTGATACCATTCTTTCTCTGACAAAACCATTGGGGATGAAACTGTTCAGGTTTCCGGGCGGAACCATCGGTAATTTCTACCATTATTATGGAAAAGGATATGGTATTGATACCAGTGAAACGAACTGCGCTCCCGGTCGTATAGGTTATCCATGGGCAAACCTGTTTTTACGATTTGACAGAAAAGCGACCAAGAATATCATAGAGTATTTTACTGAAGAAGTACAAGCCTACCAAAACAGCGGCAGACAGGTTGGAGTATATTTCAGGCTCAACTCACATACTCACTTTTACAAGGGCGACCTAAGTCCTTTTAGCGATTCCATTCAATACCTTATCAGCACTTACAACAATAACAATAACGCCTTCCTGAATTCAAACGGAGATTTCTATTTAGACAGCACTAATATTTGGTTTTACGCATTATCTGTCTATAACAGACACCAGAACGGACTTTTCAAAAGGATAAAAGATAAACTGATGCGTACACCGGGGTTTTACAGCAGGTTTAAAGAAAATCTCGATGCCCTGGATTATCTGAAGGCACACAATATCCCTGTGCAAGGTGTTGAAATCGGAAATGAAACGGATGCAGATTATATTATCTACGACGACGACCTGTCTTATTCCGGATACGATTGTGCAACCAATACTACCCGGGCGGATTCAACCACGCTGGTAAATTTCCCGATAAGAAATTTCTATGAAGGATTACTAAAGAACTGGATACTCATCTCACTCTATGCTGACAGTATCAAAGCGCGTTATAACCTGCCCTGTGGTGTGCCGGCAGCTGTCCGGCTCAATTACCTTCAACCGGACAGCAGTCATTTTCCTGTCTTAATAAAGCCATACGGACTGATTGGAAAAGTAAAAGACCTCTGGAATGCCTATTACGGATTGCAACCGAATGTGAGTGCACTCATCCCGCATTTATATTTTCAGAATTTCATATCCTGTAGTGATTATGCAGCCATTCCTGAAAAGAAAGATAAATATATCATCAACAAGCTAACCGAATTATACATCAAGGCCTACTGTAACAGCAGCATACCATACAATCTTCAAACCGTTTTCAATACAGGAAACCACAAGCAATTATGGGTAACAGAATGGAACTTTACAGATCAATCCTATGCCACGGGTACTTTTCTACATGCCTTGTATATCTATTATTTTATTCAGAAGTCTGTTGAGCTGTATGAGCAACGGCCAAACATGGTTAAGACATGGATGTACCACCTCTTAGCCAGTGCCTACTATCCCTGGCCATTGGTAAGATCCGGCTATGACACCACTGACACCCGCATGTATTACGCGCAAAAGCAGATTATGTATGAACCATTCTATATCTGGAGCAATACATTAAATCAATCCGTAAAAAAAATAAAATCACGTTTATGGCCGATAGAGGAAAATATTACTACAGACGTGTTTGTCAATGATGCCGCCCGTGAGATTTATGTACAATTCATCAATACCGATACACTCCCGCATGTATTGCCGCTCTACAATCGTTCGCTTTATAACGGCAATCAATTATTGTCTGTTGAATCGGGCAGCAGTTATATTACAGATGCGGATAATTTCACCTCCACGAACTTCACCAATTGCGAATATATCAACCAATCCATGAGCGAAAACAGATACAGGATACTGACTGACACCCTCATTCAACCCGATTCTCTGCTCCTTCCCGGATTATCGATGGGTAAGTATACATTACACTATACCAATGCCGTTTCAACCCATACCACCACCTCAAGCATTGCCAATTCAGTAAAAATATTTCCAAATCCCGTACAAGGATTACTGCACCTGTTATGGAATTCTGACCTGAACTATAAAGATGCCGCCTACTGCATCTATAATGCAATTGGTCAACAGGTTTACCAAAGTCCGGTCTTAAATTCCTACACTACACTCAATACTTCATTCCTACCTCCGGGTTTTTACAACATCCAGTTAGTAATAAAAAGTCAAATAATTGACAATCAAAAACTTATAATAAAATAAAGCTTTTTTAACAAGTTTTTAACCTGCAACCTAATTGCAAATACTCGTTTCCGTAAAAGTAGTTTTCTATTTTTACAGTAATGAAAAAAGCAGTACTCTCATTATTATTGGTTAGTACCCTGTTAACAAATAACAGTTATGCCGGCGGTGGATTCTGTTCCATTCTGGAGAAAGTATGCGAACAAAAGAATATTGACCTGGATGCATTTTCCTATTTTTTCCAAAAAGTAGGAGTCAATATCAATAAAGCAACCGATTTGAGTATGTATGCCAATGTTTTCAAATGGTTGTACACTCCTTACCACTACGGCGGCAAAGGAGACCGAGGAATCGACTGTTCCAATTATGTATATAAATTGATGAATGAAGCGGCCTGCACAGATTCCTATGCCACATCCCGGCAATTAGCTGACCTGACGGAATATGTAGACAGGGAAGAATTGAGAGAAGGTGATTTGGTATTTTTCAATGTCAATGGTGGCGGCATTTCTCACGTAGGTATTTATTTACAGAACGGAAAATTCACACACTCTTCTTCCTCACAGGGAGTGACCATCAGCGATTTAAGTGATTCCTATTGGGAGAAACGCTATTGCCGAGCAGGAAGAATCAAATAATAATTCATACTAACACGAAAAATACGAACGCCCTACGGGCGTGTTTTTAAACCCCCGAAACAGTCCCAAAAAAATTATTTTACGACACCCTCCGTTATTCCTGAATTCACCTAAATAAATCCCCTGCCAGGTTCCCATATTCAGCTGATGTTGCGTAATGGGAATGGAAACGGAACTGCCCATCAACGAGGATTTGATATGTGCCGGCATATCGTCAGCCCCTTCCAGCGTATGCATATAATACGGTTCGTTTTCTTTCACCGCCCGATTCATCCAGCTGTCTAAATCTTTCCTCACATCGATGTCCGCGTTTTCATTGAGTGTCAATGCTGCGGAAGTATGCTGTATAAAAACATGCATGACACCTGTTTCCGGTAAAACAGGAATATGCCTCATCACTTCTTCTGTAATGATGTGAAACCCTCTTTTACAGGCAGGAAGCAGGATACTATATTGTGCAATCATCCTTCGAATTTAAATCAAGTCTTTATTTAAACATAACATATTGTACATTAATTTCTGTACTTCAATTGGCTATTTTTGTTTTTCGAAAATCGAATATATGTTACCAACTTCCGACACACTCAACAGAGTATCTGAATCCGCGACCATCAAAATGGCACAGCTCAGCAGAGAATTATCCGCCAAAGGCGTAAACGTCATCAGTTTGTCTTTAGGTGAGCCTGATTTCAACACCCCTCAACACATCAAAGAAGCGGCAAAGAAGGCTATCGACAGCGGGAAGTATGATTCCTATTCTCCGATTTCCGGTTACCTGGATTTAAGACAGGCCATCTGTGAAAAACTGAAACGCGACAACAACTTAGACTATAAACCGGAAAATATTGTGGTTTCCACCGGTGCCAAGCAATCGCTGGCGAATATTTTCATTTCTTTCCTGAATCAAGGCGATGAAGTGATTATTCCCGCACCTTTCTGGGTGTCGTATCCGGAGCAGGTAAAATTATGCAATGCCGTTCCGGTATACGTTCCGACAACCGTAGATGCGGATTTTAAGATGACGGCGGCACAACTGGAAGCTGCTATTACCCCTAAAACGAAATTCCTGGTATACTCATCACCAAGCAATCCTACCGGCTCCGTATATACGAAAGAGGAATTGGAAAGCTTCGTACAGGTGCTGGAAAAACACCCGCATGTATATGTCATTTCAGACGAAATTTACGAGCATATCAATTATACCGGCAAGCATGTTTCCATTGCAGAGTTTCCATCCATGAAAGACAGGACCATTGTCGTGAACGGCCAAGCCAAAGGCTATGCGATGACCGGATGGAGAATCGGGTATATGGCGGCACCTGCTTACATTGCGAAAGCGTGCGACAAACTACAGGGACAGATTACATCCGGTACAAATTCGGTAGCACAGCAGGCAACGATTACCGCCTTATTAGGTGACCAGCAGCCAACCTACGATATGCGCGAAGCCTTCCGCAAAAGAAGAGACCTGGTACTGGATATGTTGAAAGAAATACCGAATGTAAAATGCAATGTCCCTACGGGTGCCTTCTATGTATTCCCGGATTTGAGCGCCTATTTTGGTAAAGATTTTAACGGCGAAGCCATTAAAGACGCCGATGATCTGGCATTATACCTTTTGCACGAAGGGCATGTGGCGGCAGTGAGTGGCAGCGGTTTCGGCGCACCGGAGTGCATCCGATTCTCTTATGCAGCTTCGGAAGAAAATTTAAAGGAAGCCTTCACCCGCGTGAAAAACGCATTAGCGAAATTAGCATAGTTCACAAGATTTAACGATACAATCGACCTCGAGGGTACATGACCTTTGAGGTCGATTGTTTTTTATTTCCTATTATTGATGAAGACAGAATATTTGTTGATGTGAATTTTCTAGATATAGCCAACACCAACCACAAACCGCTGTGTTGATTTTACAGAATTACAATAAGGGTTTATGAATTCACAAAATATTTCGGCAATAATAGATAGATCATTAGAAAAGTAGCACTGGGATTGGCATGTAGATTCTAATTCTAAGAAATTGCAACTTTGCCGTAAAAGGCCTGATTTATTGCTTGCCACAAAGAACACATACAGCCTGTTTCAATGAGCGAATTATCGAGTTAGAAATTTATCCTCTATTACTTACTTATTTCTTTTTACTTACTTCTGATCGCCTCCACCGGGTCCATGGTAGCTGCAAGATAGGCGGGAATGATACCGGATAAGATACCCAGCAGAAATGATATCCCAAAAGCGACCGCGACATTGACAACACTGAGTGAAAATTCCATGCCTGATGCCTGCGTCAGAAAATGGCACATGATATACACCAATATCAGACCGACGATTGCCCCCATCATACACAGAAAAATGGCTTCCAGTAAAAACTCCAGTAATATTTCACTGCGGGTGGCACCCAAAGCTTTCTTTATGCCAATGATGGCTTTGCGTTCCGATACACTAACGAACATAATATTGGCAATTCCAAATCCGCCGACAATTAATGAAAATGCACCTATCACCCATTTTACCAATCCAAGTGAATCAAATAGACTGTCAAAGCCTTTGGCGATGACACTCAGCTGGTTCACGGAAAAATTATCTTCCTGAGCAGGGCGTAATTTTCTGGAGGCACGCATGATTCCTGTCAGCTCTGCTTTTAATTCTTCCAGCAGCACCCCGGGACGTGAGCGTATTTCCAGTGTCTGGTCAACTTTGTTAAGGTCATACGAAAAATTGCGTTCATAAAAGTTCAGCGGCACTATCACTGCTTTATCATAATTAAATCCCAGCAAATCCTGCCCTTTTCGCGCAATTACACCAATCACCG
>JAXLTW010000037.1:0-12626 GCA_046329865.1 Chitinophagales bacterium
GGATATCCCCGGCATTATCGAAGGGGCACATGAAGGCAAAGGCTTGGGTGTCCGTTTCCTCAGACATATTGAACGCAACTCCTGTTTGCTGTTTATGATTCCTGCGGACAGCGACGACATCAAAAAAGAATACAAGATCCTCGCGAAGGAATTGAAATTATACAATAAGGAACTGGTAAATAAGCCAAGAATCATTGGTATTTCCAAGTCAGATTTACTGGATGAGGAATTGAAAAAGATGCTGGCGAAAGAACTGCCTAAAAAGATTCCGCATGTGTTCTTTTCTGCCATGGCCAACGAAAACATCATGGAACTGAAAGACAAGTTGTGGAAGATGATGAACGATTAATTCGTTTCGGCATCCCTATCTTCTTCCATTATTTGCGCTTTTCTTTCATCTGCAATATCAGTGATCAGATTGGCATCCAATTCCACTTCTATCGCTAAATTATCAATGCTTTCGCCTTCTTCATTCGTAATGACCAATGGAACGTCCTGAATCGTCACCTGTCCATTATCTATCGTCAATCGCTGCTCTTTCGGGATATAATTTTCTTTATATCTGCGTTTCAAAATATCTTCCTTCCACTCTGCACGTTTCTGTTCGCGTTCCGTTTTTCGTTTTTCATATTCCAGTTCGTATTGCGCTTTCCACTCTGCCTCTTTTTTCAACCGTTCTGCACGCTCCTCTTCCGTTTCCGGCTGGGTGATTTTCAGTTTGCTCGGATGTATTTCAAACGTGTCATTGACCGGAATATCAAAAACCCACCACAGGAATTTCACCTGAGCCACGCCCACACTTTTCATTTTAATATGCTGTGACAACAAGGTGGAAATGGCTTGAAAGAGAGAAGTGATGATGCTGATTTCGGAGCTTGTCGTTAAGACCTCATCGCTGTTTCCCTTTATTTTTTGAGGCGTGGCATAACTCATCCTGCCGACCTTCAATCCGTCCCTGTTCAACAGGTCCGTTTTGATGGACAAAATGGTGATGGAAAGAAAAAAAGTATTCCGGATGCGGATATCCGTTTCCGTTTTCACGGAGGTAAGTCCGATTTCTTTGGTCCGCACCTCCACGATATCAATCAGCTTATTTGCGGTGGCCCGGCGAATCACAAAAGCTTTTATTTTATTTTTGATGTATTCAATCATGTATAAAAATAAGGCGTTTAAACTCTTGTTAAAATATACCTTCTTGCTTGTATGCCAGTCAAAATTAGGTTAAATTTAAAATAAATAACACAAAACTATGGAGCACCTGAGTACAGTCATCGCCATTCCTATATTCTTACTATTGATTCTGATTGAATATTTCGCGACCAGAAAAGAACATCCCGAATATTACCGCCTGAACGATGCACTGACGAACCTGAATGTCGGCACCAGTCATCTATTGTTCAAACTGCTCACGACCGGTTTGATGTTTGGTGCGTATGTCTGGGTGAAAGACCATTTTGCCATCATACACCTCACGGGCGTTTGGGCATATGTCGTTGTTTTTATCCTGTTTGATTTCTGTTTTTACTGGGCGCACCGCTACGGCCATGAAATCAACCTGTTCTGGGGCGCGCACGTGGTGCATCACCAGAGCGAAGAATATAATCTCACGGTTGCGTTAAGACAATCGTGGATACACAGCTTGCTGGCCTTTATTTTCTTCCTGCCGATCGCCTTTTTAGGCGTGGACATCCTGACGCTGGGCATCGTGGCCAGCCTCAATTCTTTCTATCAGTTCTGGATACATACGAAGGCCGTGAATCGCATGCCGAAATGGTTTGAAGCGATTTTCAATTCACCAACGCACCACCGCGTGCACCACGGCGTCAATCCGAAATACATTGATAAAAACCACGCGGGCATGTTCATCATCTGGGATAGAATGTTTGGCACGTTTAAGGAAGAGGAAGAGGAACCTACCTACGGCATCACCAAGCCGCTGAACAGCTGGAATCCGGCCTGGGCGAACATCCATTACTATGTGGAAATGTATCAGTCGGGCAGGCACTATAAAACAGTGAAAGACAAACTGAAACTGGTATTTGGCAAACCGGGTTGGCAGCCGGATTATATGGGCGGTCCCCTTGCCGTGCCGGAAGTGAATCCGCATCAACAGAAATACGATGTGCAGGCCGTGAGCCGCGGATTGAATATCTACGTGCTGGTGCAGTTCGCCTTTATCATCGGGGGATTGAGTGCCTACCTGTACAATTTTGAAAAACTCTCCACGTTCTACAACATCCTTTCCTTCAGCGTGCTGATGATTTCCACGGTGATCTGCAGTGCGATTCTGGAACAAAAAAGCTGGGTGAAATATGCGGAATATTTCCGTCTGCTGTTAGCGATTGTCGGATTGAATTCCCTGTACTACATCAACTACAGCAGCTGGTTTTATATTGTGCTGATTATTTCCGTATTGATTACAGGCTATTTCATGGCATGGTTTACGCTGAACATACACGATAAGTATTTGCTGAAAACAATGGCGGTGAAGAAGTAATTTGCTGTAGAAGTATTTATCACCGGAAGAAATAAAACTTTCTGAACTTCTTAAGAAGAGAGTTTCGCAATCAAAGCGGATTTCTCCTCCCCTGACAAACTCATAAAGTCAACCGGATTGATATTGGTCACCTGTTTAAACTGTCTTGTAAAAGAACCCTGTTCCCTGTACCCCAGTCTTGCCGCTATCTCCTTGACATTTTTGCCGCTCTTCAGGTATTCAATACCTAAAATAACTTTCACATCATTTACTATCTGGGAAAAACTGGTCTCTTCATTTTTCAGAATGGTTTGCAACTTGCGTGTGGACATGTGTAACTTATTTGCCACGAACAGTACCGGAAGCGGAAACAAATCCACGTTATTCAACAGGATGGACTTAATGGTATTCTTATAGGTTTTCTCGCTGTACAACTCAGTCATGCTTTTATTCATCAGTGGCTTCAGGTTGACATACAGATTGTAATTCTGGTAGTGTATATCTTTATTCAAATCCGATATGCCGTAATGCAATACATTATGGCTCTTTGTGTAAACAACTTCACAATTGAACGTATCCCTGAAAAAATCGATGCGTTCCTTTGAGTTGTTTTTATTGTAAAACAACTCTATTTTTTTAGGAAACACCTTCGTAGTGGACAAGGTCTCAACAATCTTGAATCGAAAGAACAATTCGAAGTCGGACAGACTCTCCATATCGTATTTTTCCCTGTAAATCTGGTAGGGCATCTGCACGCTCCATAAGATATCCTGATCTGCCCGTTTATATTTAAACTCGACAAAATTGGAAAACAACAACTGATATTCTATCAGTTTCTCGTAAGAGGTGAATATATTTTTACAGGATAAGAGGTAATGTCCCAAGAGACCCATATCCAATACATGCATATCTTTAAAAAGTGGATAATATTCCTTCAGCGAATCATATTCGCTTCTTATTTCGGTGATTAATTTCAACAGCATATGTGCATCAATCAGCTGTTCATTGATTTTTTTGGGTGCAAACAAATCTTCTGTGTCCAGGAATGAATATTTATGAATGTCGATATCATTATTCAATAACGATTTCAGGATTCCTTTAATGATAGAGATATTTATTTTCACCTTTTAAAATATTTAGGGAGAAAAGAAAACCTGTCAACAGCACCAACCGGCAGAACAGTTATCAAGCACTTCAAATTCACCAATATGACCATCGACAATTTTGTTAATATGTTGCAATATAGTATTTTTCATCTTATTCCGTTATGCTCAAAATCCGTTTTTATCTTAAGGCAAAATAATGCATCCGATAACATTTCCTGATAAGCGTACCATATCTTCATCGTAGAGGTTTGTACATATCTCGATTTTCATAACGACAATATAAAAACCATATGCCTGCCTTTTCACAACAAGTATAATTACTACACCTCCGGCTGACAGAGCTTCGACAGATTCACTTAATAGAAAACTTAAGCCTAAAAAAAGAAACGGGGCAATCGCTTTGGTTCACTTCCCGGCAATATCATAGTCAATAATTGGCATAAACTTTTTGACCAATGTCAAAAACTGATATCACACGTATTTTCTTTGCGCAAAATGCTAAACGTTTTGCACAATGCAACATTGTAAGGCCTTCCAAACGGACGTAATTTTAGTACTCGGAATCCCACATTTAACACGTCCTATGAATAAAATATACACGCTTATTTTACTGTTAACCGTAACCCATCTGTCAATACAGGCACAATTATTTATCGACAACGGAACCAATGGCATTATCTATATTGGGAATGTCAGCGGCGGAACACCGGGCTCTTACGATAATACCGGTGCCGGCATTACATTATTTGTCGACGGAGACATCACCAATGAAGGCACATATGACGACCAATCGTCCGAACTGCAACTTACGGGAAACCTGACCAATTCCGGGACTTTCACCACAACCGGGGATATTGTTTTCGTATCAGCTCCGAATGCCACCATCACTACTAGTATCAATCAGCGCATCTCTGGAATATTTACCGGCACCAATGATTTCTACAATCTCATTACCCAAAAAAATGCAACACAATATGTGGACCTGACAAACAATATAGAAGTGGAGAATATCCTGAAATTCAACAATTCCGGAAGAATCCGTACAGACGTAGCAGGACACACCAATGACGGCAGCGCCTATCCATATGAAATCTATCTGAGAAACGGCAGCACAAGCTCCTTGGTTGGCCACAGCACAGGCAATGGGGCTACTGAAAAATACATCGAAGGCAGATTGCGGCGAAAAGCCACATCCACTGGCATCTATTATTATCCGATTGGTGTCGCTCCCAATTATTTAGATGGCATGGAGTCGTTTGAACTGAATTTTACGGCAAATCCAAATATGGATTTTGTGGGCTACTTGAAACCAGGCACCCAGGCTCCGTTAAACAGAAACATACTATGCGATGTGGGCAAAGACCCGGGCATCGGAAGCCAGCAATTCCCGGGATGCAGCGGCACGCCTGACGGCATTTTCGACTGGTATTATCTGGAAGCCCCCATGGATTTATCACATGAATGGATCGTTACCCCGAGTGGTTCAACGAGCGGTTACAATTATGGAATCACATTGCATCCCGGAAACTTACTGGATGTGAACAATGCAGCCAATTATTATACGATACCGGCAGGATGCGGTGCGCCGTATCAGACACAGCGGCTTAGAGTGGTCGCCAAAAACGGCGTCATCGGAGGCAGCCAGCAAGTGGGTCCAGGCAACTGGGCTCCCTGGGGACACATATCGGCATATATATGGTGCCAGTTTGACAATGCAGACCTGGATATTTCCTTAAACAGTCAAACCTCTTTCTCCACCTTCAGGATTCATGGCACCAGCATCTCATCCAACACAGCCTTACCCGTTGAACTGGTTGAATTAAAGGCGACTCCGGTAAATAATGACTACATAAGAGTATCCTGGACAACTGCCTCCGAACTGAACAATCAGGGATTTGAAATTTTCAGAAGTGCGGATGGTACAAATTTCTCATCCATAGGGTATGTGAATGGCAATGGTAATTCCAATCAGGTTCATCAATATTCATTTGATGACCGGAATACTCAGACCGGAATTACCTATTACTACAAACTAAAACAAATTGATTTCAACTCAGCCTATAAATATACCTATATCGTAAGTGCAAATCTGACACCGTCCGATAAATTCACCATTAATGATATCTATCCGAATCCTACGACTTCAGCATCTTATGTAAATATTTATTCCCCGACTCAGAACACCTTAAGCTATTCCATGTACAATGAACTCGGACAGGAAATCAATACGCAAAAAGTGGAACTGGAGAAAGGTTATAACACCATTGCACTTTCATCTTCTGCTCTCGCAAAAGGAACTTACATCGTTTCATTCTTATACGAAGACAGGCATTACTACAAAAAAGCGATGAAACAATAACTGAAATTCCATAAAGACTAAAATTTAATTAAATGAAAAAAATACCGGTTATATTATTTTGTATAGCACTTGGATACAGCACAGGATTTGCACAAACAGGCAACGTGGGTGTCGGCAATAACACACCCGTCGCCAAACTGGATGTTGACGGTGACCTTGCCCTTCGCGAAGGTACCGCCTTCATTGTCTCTGGACCGAGTCCGTCAATTGCCATCGCACTCAATGCAACCGCCCCTGAAAACAGTTTCTACCGCATCACCGGTGCACCTACAGGCACCATGACACTCAACAGCATTGCCAATGCAGTGGACGGACAGATTATTACTCTGGTGAATGCTACGTCCATTAAATTAAAAATCTCCAACACCAATTCTGCAGGCGGCATCCTAACCAGCGGCGGTGCCGCTACCATAATCGCACCCAATGGAAGCGTTACCCTGCAGTACTCTTCATCAGCGGCAAGATGGTTTGTCACCAACGCCGCCGGTGCCACCATCACCGACTGGACCAAGGCCACTACGGCAGATGAACCGGCAATAAAAACAGACAACCAATATGTAACCGGTAATGTGGGCATTGGTGATTTTTCTGCATCAAATCCGGATGACAATCTGGACATCATTTCATCATCTAATATAAATGGAATCTCAATAAGCGGAGCGGGTACGAATGCCGCAGTTTTAAAATTATTTGACGGAGCGACACAAAAGGGCGGTTTCGGTATGGTACCGGCTACTGACGCCTGGGTGAAAAATGGGGTAAGAGGGGATTTGTTTGTGCGTGCGGAAACAGGAGGTAAGATATTCTTTGATGTAAGCAGCGGAGGTGCCAATCCTACAGCTATGATGATAGATAAGACAGCAAACGGCAGTAATGTGGGTATTGGTACTGCTGCTCCAAATGCCACATTGCATGTAGTTGCCAAAGGTGCTTCGGATCAGTATGTGACTCGCTTTACACAATCTAATACAACTGCCGGTAATTCCACTTTTATTGGATTAGGATCTGAAAATACCTCTACAAGTAAAGCAGCCATTGGTTTTATGAGAACGGATGCTTATGATAAGGGAGATATTACATTCAATTTAAGCAACAACAATACAAGTTTGATAGATGCAACAGAAGCAGATGAAAGAATGAGAATAAGGAGCGATGGCAATGTAGGTATTAATACAACGACCCCAACGTCACAACTTTATGTAAAGAGTGCTGTTAGTGTCGCGACTACAGAAATAGCTACGTTTATGGCAAACAACAGTACCTATGGAGTAGGTATAACCTATAATGGCATAAAAGCTACCGGATCAAACGCAGCAAATGCACTCTATCTTGATGGGAAATCAACAGGGGATATAATAATGCAGACGAATGCTACAGGAGATGTGGGTATTGGAACTGCCACACCTGGGAGAAAATTAGAAGTTAATAATGCAATGAAGTTTACAAATTCTTCAGGAGATCCAAATGACGGTGTTATTGGAACAGCACCTTTTGCAGCCGGTTTAAATATTGTAGGAATTAATACGGATGCCACAACTAGAAAAATAAGTATGTTTGGCGGTATTAATCAAGTACAAAATGATAAAGGCAATTACTTTAAAAACTATAATTATTTTGGCACTCCCGGCGGGGCATTCGGTGTAGATGCCTATATACTACCTACTGCCGGAACATATCTTAGAGTAGGTAATGCTTCTGCTCCGGTTCAGGATTTTACATCCAATTATGTGTATGTTAAAAACAGGGTTCATATTGGCGGGACAAGTTCCAGTGATTTTCCTTTATTTGTTGAAGGTTCCAGTGTGTCAACATCTGTTTCCTCTCCACGTGGCTCCTATTATAACACTTCCTATGCGGCAAACCAAGGCACTTATGGCCCAGCAACCGATATTTCAGCAAAGTTTATCGGTCGGGTTTGGGCTACCACATCTTTTGAGGTTTCTTCAGATAAAAGGATAAAGAACATTATAGGTAAAACAAACAATGCAAATGATTTAACCACATTGAAACAGATTGAAATTGTCGATTATACCATGAAAGATAAAATAGCGGATGGTAACAGAGAATTTAAAAAGGTAATCGCGCAGGATGTAGCAAAAGTATATCCTGCCGTAGTAACTTATTCTACTGATTTTGTGCCGGATATTTTCGCATTATATCCTATAAGATATAATGAAAATCTGGCTACTGTAAGTATAGATAAATCTTTTGGTTTAAAAGTTGGTGATAAGATCCGATTGATAAACGAGTTGAATGCTAAAATAGACGTACAGGTAATTTCTGTTGCGGATGGTGCATTTAGTTTTGTGATTCCGGATAATATCAATAGGGATAGCGCAAATATATTTGTATATGGTCGAGAAGTGCATGATAAGGCCTTGGTAGATTATGACGGCTTAACCACCTTAAATATTTCTGCCACTCAGGAATTGGCCAAACAACTGGAAACAGCAAAAGCGGAAATTGAACTTCTGAAAAAACAAAATGAAGCACTGAAAACAACCAAGGCGGGTACAGAGGAAGTAGATCAATTAAAGGCCCAAATAGATGAATTAAAAAAACTGATACTTAACACAGGTCTTAAGGCAGAAAATAAATAATGAACGATGAATAAGATATCCCTGATACTGCTGTGTACTGCCTTCGGGTATTGTACGGCAAATGCACAAACTGGAAATATAGGCGTAGGAAACAACACCCCTGTTGCCAAACTGGATGTTGCCGGTGACCTTGCCCTTCGCGAAGGCACGGCCATTGCCGTATCCGGCGCCAGCCCTTCTGTAACTGTAACACTTACTGCAACCGCCCCTGAAAACAGTTTCTACCGCATCACAGGTGCACCAACAGGCACCATGACACTCAACAGTATTGCCAATGCAGTGGACGGACAGATTATTACACTCGTGAATGCTACGTCCATTAAATTAAAAATCTCCAACACCAATTCTGCAGGCGGTATTTTAACCAGCGGCGGTGCCGCTACCATAATCGCACCCAATGGAAGCGTTACCCTGCAATATTCTTCGTCCGCGGCAAGATGGTTTGTGACCAACGCAGCCGGTGCAACCATCACCGACTGGATTAAAGCAACCACTACCGATGAAACGGCCATAAGCACCGATAACCAATATGTAAGCGGCAATGTCGGACTCGGTGGACATACCGGCGGTGCCGGTGATAACACCTATAATTTTGCAAACAATACCCCCGCTGTTCCTTTGGTGGTAGTATCTCCGGGTACTGCCACTGCAGCGAGTTCCCCAACCACCACCGGTATAAGGCTGGCACAACCGGGTACCAACGGAACCAAATGGCCTGTGTCCGCTGATTTCAAACTGGGCTCTTATGCGACATCCGGTGCCAATGCACAATCGCAGTTAGACATCGCATTGGGGAATGGTGGAAACAATGTGCCGGATGCGACCGTAATGAGCATCCTGGGAAATGGCAGAGTTGGTATCGGTACTTCTTCGCCGATTGCGACATTGCATGCGGTGGCTCCCGCCGCCACCACCGCATTTGCAGGACGCTTTACGCAAACTAACACCACGAACGGCAATAATACATTCATTGGTCTCAGTACAGAAAACAACAGCTGGTCAAAGGCTGCCATTGGTTTTCAACGAACCGGTTCTTATGACATAGGTGATATCACATTTAACCTGAACAGCACCAATACTAGCGGCACTGACGTTTCCTCTTCAGATGAAAGAATAAGAATTAAAAATAACGGAGACTTACAGATGACAGGATCTCAAGGAAAACTGTGGTTGGAAACTAATGGTTGGAGCGACCCCGGTGCTACCGGTGCCGGTATTGCCGTTGACAATAACACTTATAAAACTTTGATGATTGTCGGAAATAAAGTGGCAGGAAACAAAGGGCAGGACCGTGAAGTACAGGTATGGGATTACCTGAAAGTAAACGGCTATGTAACCGTAGGCACTGAGACGGATGCGACTGCAACAGCACCTCCTTCAGGCACCATCCGGTACAACACCACCAGAAAATGTATGGAATACTATGACGGCACCTACTGGATTTGCATGGGACCGCCAACCGTACAAAAGGTGACGGTAAGGGATATCATTGACGGAAATTATACAGGAACGGGCTGTAATGCCTGTTCAGGCTGGGCTGGTTCGTATGGCGGCACCTATAATTTCACCATTAACAACCTGTATGCTGGACAGAAAATCATGTTTTATGTAGAAGTTTTTCTGGATAACGACACGCACAAAAATGGAGCATATGCAAACGCTATGAAGTTATACGGAAACGGATACTGGTCGGAAGATGAATCGCCAAGTCCGGGATGGGAAGCAAGCATCACCAAGGTTTTTCCAGCACAACAGATTAATGCCACCGGCAACCTGGGCTTTACGTTTGAATCCAATCAGGGGTTTACCGATTTAAGGATAACGGCCGTGGCATATTAATAGGTAATCATTTTCTGAACATATAAACAACCTGAAAATTTTGAAAAAAATGAAAAGAGAGGAACACAAATTGAACAGACGAAAATTCATCGGATTATCAGCAATGGCTTATGCCGGAGCACTTGCTTCATCCAGCATCGGGCTGGTTTCCTGTAAAAAGGATCAGATCAAAAACACCACCCAAACAGATTACAAAGCCATCGTCATTGGCTCCGGATTTGGTGGTTCGGTAGCGGCCCTTCGCCTGGGCGAAGCAGGCGTAAAAACCCTAATGCTCGAAATGGGTAAATTCTTCGACACCACCAACAATCAAAAACCTTTTTCCACTCAGTTCACGCCGGACACGCGTGCGGCCTGGCTGAAAACCGGCAACCTGGAAATGCCAATCAACCTGCCATTTCCCATGAGCGGCAGCAAACAGCTGGGCGTACTGGACAGAAATAAATGCACTCCCAATCACAGCATGGATATCTTCAGGGGCACGGGCCTGGGTGGCGGCTCTCTGGTATATGGCGCCATGTTGCCAAGAGCGGTTGAACCCAAATGGAACGTACACTTTTCAGATATCCCCTTTCAGGAAATGACCAGCAAATGGTATCCCAAGGTGGAAGCCATGATGACAATCAGCCAGGTACCGACCGATTTATTCAACAGTGAATATTACCGCTTCTCCAGAGTGGGCTTGCAACAGGCCACCGACGCGGGATACGGCCATTTTTTAATTCCGTCCGGATTTGATTTTAATCTGATGCGACAGGAATTCAACGGCAACTTAGGTAAATCTGTAACCAATGGTGAAATGATACTGGGCGTCAACAACGGAAGTAAAAAAAGCCTGGATAAAAACTACATCCCGGCAGCAATCGGCACTGGCAATGTAACGGTGAAAACACAACATTCGGTGGCGAGCATCCGGCAATTACCGAATGAAACATATGAAGTAAGTGCGAACGAAATTGATAACACAGGTAATATTACAGGACAACACACGTTCACCTGCACGCATTTATTTGTGAATGCCGGTGTGGCCGGCTCCATGGATATTTTATTAAAAGCGAAATACAATAATTTGCTGCCTAACCTGAACGATAAACTGGGGAAAGGCTGGGGAAACAACGGAAACACCATGGTGATGCGCAACAACCTGAGAGAAGATACCGGCGCTAAAATGTCATCTGTGCCCATTGTGGCATTTGAGGACAAAAACAATCCTTATGGCTATCTGCTGGCTGAACAGGCACCGTTTCCTATTGGCCTGGAATCAAAAACGCTGATGTACCTGGCCCTGGTGGAAACTCCGGAAAGAGGTTATTTCCAGTACAATCCGGGCAGCAACAAGGTGGAATTGGTCTGGAATAAATCGCAGCATCAGATTGCGCTCAATGCCACCAAACATTTTATCAATAAGCTGAATCAGGTGAACGGCGGCGGTGTGGACACCTTTATGATAAATAACACGGGCTACTCTGACAACTTCACCTATCATCCTTTAGGTGGTGCCGTCCGCAACGAAACGAGTGACGGATATGGTCGGCTGAAAGGGTACAGCAATCTGTATTGTATTGATGGCAGCCAGTTGCCGGGCTACAGCGCGGGCGGCAATCCTTCCTTAACGATTGCCGCATTAGCAGAACGCAGCATGGACAATATCATCAGAAATGATTTTTAAATAAACTTGCTTTTTATTTGGTAGTGAACGTCGGAAAGATTTATATCTTTTCGACGTTTTATTTAAGAAAAGAATCGTTAGAATCTCAGAATGTAAAAGAATCAGCAACAACTGTTAATCATTGTTTCTGCTTCTGGCATAACTCCACCAACACGCCGTTCGTGGTTTTAGGATGAAAGAAGCACACTAATTTGTTCAGCGCGCCTACATACGGCTTTTCCGATAATGGCTGAAAGCCTTCGCTTTTCAGTCGCTCCATTTCCGCATAGATGTCCTCCACCTCAAATGCCACATGATGGATGCCTTCGCCTTTGTTCTCTAAATATTTATGGACCGTGCTCTTTTCAGAAATGGGTTGTATCAGTTCCACCTTGGTATCTTCCAATGCAAAGAAAGACACCTGCAGGTGCTGGGTTTCCAGTGTTTCCTGATGGAAGGGTTCCCTGTTAAACAACTTTGAGAACAATACATTCGATGCTTCCACATCTTTTACGGCTATCCCTATATGGTCTATTTTTTTCATCCTTATTTTATTTAAACTTTCCCAAAAAAACAAGTGCCAATACTTCAACAGAAT
>JAXLTW010000038.1:0-11728 GCA_046329865.1 Chitinophagales bacterium
AGATATACTCTATGCAGTTAACGTTGAAAAAATAATTCATCCGATTCTTCAAAAAATTAAACTTTAGATATGACAACACCATCATCAACATCAGCGTTTAGTATCGAGAACACCAAGATTCAAATGCGCAAAGGCATTCTGGAATTTTGCATACTCGGTATTATATCCCGCGGGGAGGTATATGCTTCCGATATTTTAGACGCTTTGAAGTCCGCCAACATGTTAGTTGTGGAAGGAACGGTTTATCCGTTGTTAACCCGACTAAAGAACGCAGGCCTTTTGACCTATGAATGGAGAGAATCCACTTCCGGTCCTCCCAGAAAATATTTTACACTGACACTGGAAGGTCATACAGCGCTCGAAGAATTAAAAGAAACGTGGAATGAACTACTGAATGCAGCGAATGCAGCCACCCATTATCAAAAAAATGAAACCAACCTTTAAAAATCATAATAAACTAATAAAATAAACGTCATGATTAAGACTTTCAATATCAACCTAGCAGGACAAATCTTCAATATTAATGAGGATGCGTACGAACATCTATCCGGTTATTTCAGTTCTCTTCGTTCATTTTACAACGATGAAGAAGAAAAGGATGAAATTATACGGGATATAGAAAGCCGTTTTGCCGAATTATTCCTGGCAAAGGGCAAGAATTATATCATTACCAAAGCAGATGCCATCGAAGTGGTCAATATGATGGGCAACCCACAGGAATTTGACGAAGAGAAAACACAGCAAAGCTCAACAGCTTCTACTGCTTCCTCCACTTCATCGACTGCAACATTCCCTATCGGAAAACGTTTGTACCGCGATCCGGACAACAGTCTGGTAGCTGGTGTTTGCTCCGGTATTTCCAACTACTTTGGTGTTGCCGATCCAATCTGGGTAAGAATAGGATTTATCTTGTTAACTATCATCACCGGTTTTGGTTTCGGATTACTCGCCTATCCTATTCTGTGGTTTATCATGCCGGAAGCGGTCACATCCACTCAGAAGCTGGAAATGAGGGGCGAAGCGGTAAACTTAAGCAATATAGAAAAGCAATTAAAGGATGAAACTCCTGTGGCAAAACCGAAAGGGGTGTTTGGACAAATAATCGCATTCCTGGGAGCGGGTGTCCTATTATTCTTTAAATTCCTTTTATGGATTGGTATTGCTTGCGCCGTATTGATTGGAGGCGTCCTGTTGTTTGCCTTTTTTATTGTCATGATTGTGTTATCCGTTCTGGCTATCATAGGCGTACCATTTGTGAACACCTATTTTTTCGAAAACACATCAAGTGGCTGGTTCTTGGGACTTGGCGGGATTTTAGTAGGTATCATTCCTATCATCTTTGCGATAGTTGCCCTGGTGCACATCACTTCAAAAAAAGTAAAACCGCTTAAAAAGCATGTGGTATTTCCATTAATCGGATTGTTCTTGTTTGGATTGCTGTTGTTAAATATAAGCGGGTTCAACGCAAAAAAATTAATCGCAGAAAAGAAACGAATCAATCAGACCTATCCATTGAACTATGGCTACAAATCCGACACGCTGCAACTCATGATCAACCCGACCATTAAGGATGAAGACTACAACAATGTAAATGTGAACGGCATAACCGACCTGATGAATTTTGTATCGGATCACAATGAGAAATTCTTCCCTGTGGAAATAGAGATATATCCAAGTCTTACCGACTCGTTTACCGTTGTGAAAGAATTTTCCGCCAATGGAAAAACGGATAAAGATGCCATCCAAAACGCTACCTCCTTTACACACAGCATTACGCAAATCAATAACAAACTGATTATAGATCCTTATATCCAGTTTGAAAACAACAAGATTAAATTCAGAAACCAGAAGCTGAAAGTGAAAGTGTATGTGCCGGAAGGAAAGATAATCCGATGGGATGAACGCACCGAAAAATATATGGATGAAGGAAAACTGGTGATCAACTGGGATAATATCAAGGATCCGAACGGTATACAAATCAACATACCTGCTCCGCCTGCACCACCGACACCTCCTTCAATGCACAAAAACATTACCATCAAGATTGACTCTAAAAATACCAACGTCAATGAAGAACTGGAGAAGGCAAAAGCCGAGCTGGAAAAAGCGGCAGAGGAACTCGAAGCAAAACAGGCAGAGATGGAAGATTCCCTGGATCAGGAATTCCATGTGCGCCTGCAACGTGAACACTATATTTTCAGAATGCAAAACGGCGAATTGATTGCCATTGACTAACTGTTAAAATTCATTAAACTCCCTCCGGCATTGTAATATGCCGGAGGAAAATGAAACCAATAAAAGAAAAAACACTAAACAAATTTCTTAATACTCTTAAAACTAAAAAAAAATGAAAAAGTTATCACTCTTGATAGCCCTGGGAAGCTTTGTCTTCTTATCTATCGCAAAACCAAGTATCAATGCTTCAACATTCGAAACTTACTCCAGACAAATGCAGGATTTATCAGCAAGATACATTGCCGATAAAAAATTCGACTATGCCAATAAGGCGCTCGAAAAATGGGTGGAAAGTTACAATGCCTTATCAGAAAATGAGAAAAAGCAGTACGACGAAGTGTATTCAGCCATCATGTATCAGCAGGCCTGTGCTTACACACAAACCAATGAACTGTATAAAGCGCTGAAATGCCTGAAAGAATCCGTCAGAACAGGTTTCAGCAACAGCGAACAGGCATTAAATGATCCGAATCTGAAGGAACTTGCCTCTTACACAGAGTTTAAAAAAATCATTCAGTCTATCAGTAAAAGCTAATAAAGACTAAGCTGATCTGATATTTTTAAAGCAGTTAACAAATGTATGTCCCGGATATTGTCCGGGACTTTTTTTATCCATGAAAAAAATGCTACATTTAGTGAATAAAAAATACGTCATGGATATTTACGCGGGCAGTATACCATTTAAGATAAAAGAAAAACAGTTGAATGAATTATTCAGTCAGTTTGGAGAAGTGACTTCCGTAAAAATTATCATAGATAATATTACACGCCAGAACAAGGGATTTGCTTTTATTGTAATGCCTAATGACGATGAAGCGTTACTGGCTATTGAGACATTAGACGGCACTGAACTCATGGGGCGAAAAATTACCGTTTCGATTTCAGAAGACAAAAAAAAACCGGCAGCAAAAAAGAAAAACTGGGGAAAAGGTGGCACCAACTTTAAAGGCAGTTTTGATAAAAGCACCAAAGAATTTCCGGGCAAGAGTGGTTTTCAGAGAGGCTCTTCAAGAGGAGCTGCCAAAGGCGGTGGAAGAAGAGGCCGCTGATTATTTTCATGCGGATTTAAAACCCATTAAAGGATCCAACCGACAACATAAAACATCTGAACACTCCGGATTATCTCAATGAAATATCATACGGTAGTTTATACTGCAGGACATCCATTGATTGTATTCGTTGCAATTCTCTGTAGTATAACATTTGCGGTGTAAGTGATTTGAGCATTTTCATCTCGCTGTCTTTCTCATCTCCCATCAGGCCGCCCAAAATGCTCTGAATTAGTGTCTTTTCTTTCGGATAGCTGACAACATTCGCTTCCTTCACTTTTGACAGTTCTTTCACCCGTGTCAGCGCCAGTTCCAGTCCACCCAGCTCATCCACCAGTCCAATCTGTTTTGCATCCTGGCCTGTCCAGACTCTTCCGCGCGCTATTTTATTGACAGCAGCCGTATCCATCTTTCTCCCTGTTGCCACTCTGTTCAGGAAAACACCGTATCCCTTTTCCACATAATGCTGCATCTTACTCAACTCCAGTTCATCCCAGTCGTTGGTGATATTCATATAATTGGCATGTTGGGCGGTCTTAACTTCATCAAAGGTGATACCTAATTTTTCATTCAGGGCTTTGCGGATATCCGGAACAATACCAAAAATTCCGATAGAACCGGTAATGGTATTGGGTTGTGCCACAATTTTGTCTGCCAATGCAGATATATAATAGCCGCCCGAAGCGGCATAATCGCCCATAGAAACCACGACCGGTTTTATAGCCTTCAGTTTTTTTAGCTCATGGTAAATCTGCTCGGAGGCAAAGGCACTTCCGCCCGGTGAGTTGACACGCAACACCACACCTTTGATATTTTTGTCATTTTGAAGTTCCTGTAAAATTTTGATATACGCATCTCTGCCTATTACGCCTTCATCCTCTTTGCCGTCATTGATTTCACCTTCCGCATAGACCACAGCTATTTTATTTTCACCGGTTGATTTACGTTTTGACTTTACATAGCTCAGGTACTTATCGTAGTTGATCATTTTCAACTCAGCATCTTTCTTATATCCCAACTTCGTTTTCATCTCCTCTTTCACTTCATCTTCATATTTCAATCCGTCTGCAAACCTGTATTTCCGGACTTCATCGGCATCCATGACATCCAGATTATCCTGCAATAATTTCAATGAATCCGCTGACAGTTTCGTCTTGTTTTTCAACACTGCAAAAAATGCGGAATTGATATCTTCCAGTAATGCGGAGCGCTGTATCCTGTCTTCCGGGCTCATATCCGTTCTGCGGAAACCTTCCGTGGCGCTTTTATATTCACCGACGTAAAATACTTTGAAATCCACTCCCAGTTTATCGTATAATCCTTTCATATACTGACGCTGCATGGCAAAACCGTCAAATTCGCACTCACCCAGCGGATTTAAATAAAATTTGCCGGCAGCCGTATTCAGCACCAGATTGATTTCGGGAGATGAATTGGAATAGGCATATATAAACTTGCCCGATTTTTTAAAATCTTCCAGTGCCTCTCTAAGGTCAAATATCGTAGCCGGACCGCATTTAATTTCATCCACCTTTAAATAAATTCCTTTGATATGGTCATCCGTTTTTGCATAGCTCAGCACCTCTTTCAAATCGAATAAGCCGATGGTAGATTCATCTGAAATAGAACCTGTCAGAGCAGCCATAGGACTCAGATTTCTGAACGGATTGTTATATGCCCTATCGGTAACTTCCCCTTTCAATGTAAGGTTCAATACGGAATTCGCCTCCACATTAGCGACAGGCTTACCTCCTGAAAAACCTCCGATTATGATTAGAAAAAACAGGAAAAAACCAACTCCCAATGCCAGCAAACAGGCAAAAAACAATTTAAGAAAATTCTTCATACCAAAGATTTATTCCGTTTAAATGATATTTTAATTCAGAAAGTTCAAAATTAGTTGTTATAATTGGAAAAATATTACGTTGCATACAGTTTATTTGCTTTTAGGCTCTAACAAAGGCGACCGAAAGCGTTTTCTGACGCTGGCACAGCACCTGATACAACAACATGCAGGTTCAATTATTCAATCATCCCGGGTATTTATAACGGAACCCTGGGGCAAAGACAATCAGCCCAAATACCTGAATCAGGCTATGAGCATCAGTACCCTGCAAACACCGCTCCGTCTATTGAAAACACTGAAAAAGATAGAAAAAGTGTTGGGCAGAGTCAATAAACACCACTATTCTGCCCGCACCATTGACATCGACATTTTGTTTTATGACGATACTGTCATGGAAGCAAAGAACCTGATTATCCCGCATCCGCGGCTGCATCTGCGCAACTTTACATTGGTTCCGCTGCTGGAATTGGACAAAAGTTATACACATCCTATTCTCCATAAGTCGATAGAACAACTGACGAAAGAGTGTGAGGATACACTGAAAGTAAGTATTTTTACCAGGTGAGGAAATAAAAACAACTATTCCTTTCCTGACAGCAGGTACCATGATTTATAAATTCATCAGCATAGAAGGCAATATTGGAGCGGGAAAGACGACGCTGGCATCACTGCTGGCAGAGGAATATCACGGGCAGCTCATTTTGGAAGCATTTGAAGACAATCCTTATTTACCTAAGTTTTACGAAGATAATTCCAAATACGCCCTGCAACTGGAAATGTCATTTCTCATTGAACGCTACCAGCAACTCACCAGAATATTCAGCGAACCGAATATCTTCTCCAATTTCACTGTGACGGATTACATGCTGAAAAAATGCCTGCTGTTTTCCAAAGTAAACCTGACCAAACAGGAATACAAACTATACAAGCATTTTTTTGACCAGATTTACAAGAAACTGCCGAAACCGGAAATCATTTTTTATCTGCACGCCGATACCGACCAGTTGATGCGCAACATACGCAAACGCGGAAGAGAATACGAACAAAATATTTCCCGTATCTACCTGAACCGTCTGGAAAAGATGTATTTCGAGTTTTTCAAACAAAACCCCGAACACAAGTACGTGATTATTGATGTCAATAATATCGACTGGGTGAGCAACGTATTTGCCTATCGACAATTACTGAAACTCTTCGACAGAGAGTACAACATCGGAATGAATTTTGTAAAACTGGAACAGGAAGCTTTACTGCATATCGATTAAAACTAATCCCGGTAGTTTTGCCGTGCACTGTATGCGCCGCCTTTCAAAAACTTAACCTTTTTGATATCCATCTTCTGAATAACGGCTACGCAAAATTCACCGGTAATATCTTCCGAATTTACGGCACGAAAATAATCGTTTTTGTAATCCCATCTTACCAGTAACTTACGGTTTTCCGGCAAAAAAGAAGCGGCATCCACATAGATATATTTATCCTTATTGTCGGTGCCAAGCATCGCAACCAAAACTATATGTTTCTCAAAATTTAATTTCGTATCATCTGTTACCGTAAACAGTTTGTCAAATTCTTCCTGTGTAGTAATCATCATCATCTGATTCTCTTTGGATGCGGACAAGACAGCCTTGTCCTTCAAATCACATTTCGGAAATTTTAATTTCAGGGATAATTGAGAGAAACTGTTGATGGAAAACAGTAAAGCCAGTGTAAAGAAGATTGTTTTTTGCATATTGTTTTTTTATCTCAACAAATATAAAATAATATTTTTACTGTTTCCCTTTATACTTACGAATCAGTTCCCAAATGACAATACCCGCACAAACGGATATATTTAACGAATGCTTCATCCCGAACTGAGGGATTTCCAGGCAATGGTGGCAGTGGTCCATCGCATATTGTGAAACACCATCCACCTCATTGCCGAATATCAGCGCATAGTTGTTTTGCGAACTTACCACAAATTCATCCAGCGGAATGGAACGGTCGCTCTGTTCGACACATAAAATGGTATACCCCAATTGTTTCAATTCCTCCACACATCCCCCGATGGAAGGCCTGTATTCCCATTCCACCGTTTCCGTAGCCCCCAGCGCCGACTTCTGAATATCCCTGTTGGGCGGAGTCGCAGATATGCCAACCAGATAAATTTTCTTGATTAAAAAAGCATCGGAAGTCCTGAAAACAGACCCGACATTCATCGCACTTCTGACATTATCCAACACCACCACCACGGGCATCTTTTCGGATGCTTTAAATTGCTCTGTGGATAATCTGTTCAGCTCAGTCGTCTTTAGTTTTCGCATAAGTTGTATTTTTGCAGTCCGTCATTGCGACTGAAAGGAAAATCGCTCCATAGTATTAATGCCAGTGATTATCATCAACAAGGTTTCTCGCTACGCTCGAAATGACAGACAAAAATAGACAAAATCGTGGCAAAAGAAAAAGAAGCCAAGGAAACGCCGCTCATGGGGCAATATAACCGGATTAAACAAAAATATCCGGACGCCATTCTGTTATTCCGCGTGGGTGATTTTTATGAGACTTTCGGCTCAGATGCCATTAAAACCTCCCAGATACTCGGTATCATACTCACCAAACGGGCAAACGGCAACCAGACGGAACTGGAGCTTGCCGGCTTTCCGCATCATGCCGTAGATACCTATCTCCCCAAGCTCGTGAAGGCAGGATACCGCGTGGCTATCTGCGAGCAACTGGAAGATCCTAAGATGACAAAAACCATCGTAAAACGCGGAGTGACAGAACTCATCACCCCGGGCGTAGCGGTCAATGATAAAATTTTAGATCACAAGTCGAACAATTTTTTAGCCTCTGTTTTCTTTGCAGAGAAACAAATCGGCATCGCTTTTCTGGATATTTCTACCGGTGAGTTTCTGGTGGCGGAAGGTGACGAAGCCTATATTGACAAGCTGATACAAAGTTTCGCTCCTTCGGAAGTCATCTTCCCTAAACACCAGCAAAAACGATTCGCCGGCATTTACG
Organism: Chitinophagales bacterium; assembly: GCA_046329865.1. Lineage (GTDB taxonomy): Bacteria > Bacteroidota > Bacteroidia > Chitinophagales > JADIYW01 > JADJSS01. The sequence continues at coordinate 8,134 of JAXLTW010000038.1, forward strand.
GCAATCATTATTATACATTTGCCATCGAAGACTGGGTGTACCAGGAAGATTTCCTGAAAGAAAAGCTGCATCAGCATTTTCAGGTTCAAACGCTCAAAGGATTTGGCGTGGATGAAATGCCATTCGGCATTCAGGCTGCCGGAGCCTGCCTGCATTATCTGGCAGAAACAGAACACAATAAGTTACAGCATATCGCATCCATCTCCAGAATCGAGCATGATAAATATGTCTGGATTGACCGTTTTACCGCACGCAATTTAGAACTGACGCAAAGCACGCATGAAAAGGGTGTTCCACTTATTCAGATTCTGGATAAAACCATCTCTCCCATGGGCAGCCGTTTGCTGAGAAGATGGATAGTGCTGCCGCTGAAAGATATTCAGCTAATCAACGAGCGGCTGGATGCAATGGAATTTTTAATTAAAGAGCACGACACCTTATCTACCATCATTCATCATATCAAACAAATCGGTGATCTGGAACGGCTGATTTCCAAAGTTCCGATGGGAAAAATCAATCCCCGTGAGGTGACTCAGCTGAAACGCGCATTGCAGGCCATTCAGCCCATTAAGGAAATCTGTTTATTATCGGAAAATAACGGGTTGAAGAGAATCGGTGAGCAATTGCAGCCCTGCCAGCTGATAAAAGAAAAAATTGACACTACGCTGAATGAAGATGCTCCGGTGCAGGTACAAAAAGGGAATGCCATCAAAAGCGGCGTATCTGCCGAACTGGATGAGCTAAGGAACCTGTCCTCATCCGGTAAAAACTATTTACTGGAAATTCAAAACCGGGAAAGCGAACGCACCCAGATACCCAGCTTAAAAATCGGGTTCAATAATGTGTTCGGTTATTTCCTCGAAGTGCGCAATACGCATAAAGACAAAGTGCCTTCCGACTGGATACGCAAGCAGACGCTGACCGGAGCGGAGCGCTACATTACACCGGAGCTGAAAGAATACGAAGAGAAAATATTAGGTGCGGAAGAGAAAATCCTGACCCTCGAGGTCAAACTATTTGAAGCCCTCGTTACGGAAATACTGGAATATATCCATCCGATACAACTCAATGCACAGCTGATTGCCAGACTGGATTGTTTGCAGTCTTTTGTGACCATTGCCCTTAAACATCATTATCGCCGGCCGGTGTTGTCGGATGATTTATCGCTGAAGATTGTGGAAGGAAGGCATCCGGTGATTGAACATCAGCTTCCCTTAGGCGAACAATATATTCCGAACGATGTGTACCTGCATCCTGAAGACCGGCAAATCATCATTATTACCGGACCTAACATGTCGGGTAAATCAGCCATTTTACGGCAAACGGCATTGATTGTTTTACTGGCGCAAATCGGCAGTTTTGTTCCGGCACAGGAAGCGCATATTGGCATTGTCGATAAAATATTTACGCGTGTGGGCGCTAGCGACAACCTGAGTTTAGGCGAATCTACCTTTATGGTGGAGATGATAGAAACTGCCAGCATCGTGAACAATATTTCCGAAAGAAGCCTGGTGCTGCTGGATGAGATAGGCCGGGGAACTTCCACCTATGATGGAATTTCGATTGCCTGGAGTCTGGTAGAATTTTTACACAACAACAAAACGGCACATCCCAAAACGATGTTTGCCACCCACTACCACGAATTGAATGAACTGGCGGATAAATTTCAACGTATAAAAAACTATAATGTGGCGGTGAAAGAAGCCGGCAATAAAGTTATCTTTCTGCGCAAACTGGTAGAAGGCGGCTCCCAACACAGTTTTGGTATTCATGTAGCAAAAATGGCGGGCATGCCCAATGAATTGATTCAGCGTGCCAATGAAATTTTGCAGGAACTGGAGTCACAGCGCAATCTGGCCAGTGATGTGTCGTCGACCTTAAAGAACCTCCCCTCCCGGAACGACGATTTTCAGCTCAATATGTTTGCGATGGATGATCCAAGATTACTGAAATTAAAAGAGGTACTGGAAAAAGTGAATATCAATACATTGACACCGGTGGAAGCCTTGATGAAGCTGGATGAGCTGAGAAAGCTATTGTAATGTTTTTAATTACTAAAACTTCATTTTTCTACAAATAAATATATAATTATATTAAAAAAATTAGAGAAGGAAGAAAAGCTTTACTTCACAAAGTATTGCTGATATGTAATGCGATGCTTCTATGTTAACTTAAGAGATGATTATTTTTATAGCGCGTTGTTCGGTTAAAATTATTTTTTTGCTATGATTATCTACTTGATTCTCAATAATAAGCTTTGTTACTTTTTTTCTTAGTCAAAAAAAGTAACCAAAAAAGACAAGGCAAAACCAATTGCTCCGCTGGTTTTGCCATCCCACGCTTCTTTATATAATAGGTTATTCAACATTTTTCTATTTTTTGTTTAATTTTTGCTACTTTAATCCGCATAACGCGTTATCTTATTTAGGCTGTTTATAATCTATTTTAGAGGTACATAAGTAAAATCAACCACCGCTTCGGTTTCACTTCCGGACTGTATAAAAATAGTTTCAGGATGGTTTAATAACTGTTCAGGGTGATCTGCCGTGGTGTTTAAAGACACCGATGGGCAGTTCTCACAGCCTTTTAACTTTATCGGATTGCCATTGGTATTGACAAAAATGTCACAATCTTTTAGCGGCGTGAAACTGAACCAGGCATTGGCCGGGGCCGTGTTTTTATAACTGATTTTATTGGTCGTGGCACTGGTTATGGTGTTGTTGCTGAATGTAATAGCAAGTTCTGCTGCCGCTTTGGTGCCGGAATTATCATCTAAATTTACTTCAACAGTATAGTCATTATTGCCATTTGCTTCCTGACGGTTTAGGATGGAAAGTTCCTTTACTTCATCCGTTTTTATAGGACCCCATGACATTACCTCTTTTCCCGTTAATGCTGTTTTAAGTTGTTCCGTCATCGCTGCATTGGAATCCGGATTGCTGTCAGCGGTTATCGTTTCAGCCGCCTCCACAGTGTTAGCAGGCATGCCTAAAACCGTTTTTATCTTTTCGGGAAACAGGAGATAGGTAGTAGCGGCTAGTATGGTAACAACCAACAGGGGTAACAGCACATACAGCATAAATTTCTTAATGGTGCCTGATGAAGGCTGATTCACTTCTTCCGTTTGCAGAGAAGGAACATTTGCAACTTCTTGTTCGGCGATGGCTGCCTTTCTTTTTTCTTCTGCTTCTTTTTCCAGCGCCGCTTTTTCTTTTTCTGCAGCCTGCTTTAATTCCCGCTCTATCCGTTCGCGTTCCATCCGCTCTTTTAATTCCCGTTCGAGTCGTTCGCGTTCTTCCTGTTCCCGTTGTAGTTTTTCCCGGATTTCTTTTTCAATCTGTTCGCGTAGTTTACGTTCTTTCTCTTCCTGTTCACGTTGAAGTTGTAATGCTTTTTCGCGTTCAGCTCGTTCTGCTTCCTGTCTCTGTCTTTCCTGTTCTTCCTGGATGCGCCGGGCTTCGCGTTCTTTTTGCAGCCGTTCCTGTTCTATGCGCTCTCTTTCCTGTTGTTCTTTGAGTTCTATGGCCTGTTTTTCACGGAGCAGTTGTTGTTGTCTTTCTTTTAGAATGCGTTCCTGTTCCAGTAATGCTTGATG
>JAXLTW010000039.1:0-10994 GCA_046329865.1 Chitinophagales bacterium
CGGTGCTACTGCGTTTACACGAATATTGTAGCGCACCCATTCTATGGATAAAGTTTTGGTGAGATTGTCGACACCCGCGCGTGCAGCCCCGGTATGAGCCATTCCTGGAAATCCTCTGTATATATTGGCAATAATATTCACGATATTCCCTTCTTGCTGAGGAATGAAAAAAGTTTTTGCCATAATCTGTGTCACATAGAAAGTACCAATCAGGTTGTTGGTCACCACTGCACGGAAACCGTTGAAGGAAATATTTTCCGCCGCTGCCGGAAACTGGCCGCCTGCATTGTTGATCAGAATGTCCAGTCTGCCGGCATCGCTTTTGATTTTATCTGCCAGCGCCTGTATCTGCTCCGGTTCTCTGATGTCGGCAATGGCGCTGCGGACATCACCAAAGGCACTCAGTTCTCCAATCGCTTTTTCTATCTTTTCGGCGTTTCGGGAGGCAATGTAAACGATAGCGCCGGATTGCAAATATTGTTTGGCGATGGTATAACCAATACCACTGCCGCCACCTGTAACTAATACAATCTTGTCTTTAAATAAATCTGTCTGGAACATCTTTTTCAATTTATGCGTTCAAATGTAAAAAAATATTTTTTACCAAACGAGCGTTCAATAAAAAGAAATAGATATTTTATGCGAGGGTTGTTTTATTTCCCTTCACACTGATGACTAATACACCAATCAACACGAGCAGGGTTCCGATTAGATGCATAAAGGAAAAAGCTTCGTTCAGGATATAATAGGAAAAAATAATGGTGGCGATAGGGCCTATGCTGGCTATGATTGCCATATTAGACGAACCAATCAGGGCGATGCCTTTGGTCATCAGGAATGAGGGCAATACGGTGCCGATAATGGCAACTCCAATTCCCAATAAATATACCTGATACGGAAATGAGAAGATGGCAAAGCCATGAACGACTACATAATGCGTCAATACGGCAAGACAGGAAACTATCATGGAAATGCAGGTGAAACGAACGGTTCCTATATTTTTGATCAATAAATCACTTCTGACCAGATAAAGGGCATAGGTAAGTGAACTCAGTAAAACGAAAATGGTCCCTTTGGTCAGGTTGCTGCTGTCGTAGGAAGATTTATCGGAATAAAATGCGATGAGAATGCCGATATAACAAATCAGGACGGCGATAATTTGTACAACGTATATCTTCCTTTTGAAAAATAACCTTGACATGATGAGCACAAAAGTCGGGTAGGTGAAAATGATGTTTCTTTCCAGTGACGCGCTTACATATTGTAGTCCCATAAAATCAAACAAGGCGGCAAGGTAATAGCCAATCAATCCAAGTGTGATGATGGATATCCAGTTTTGCTTTCCAATAGCTTCGGGGGTTTTCTGATATTCATTGATGAGGATTATGATGTAGAGCGGTAATGCAAACAGCATCCGCAGCATTAGAATTTCCAGCCCGTCAACGCCATACGTAAATGCCAGTTTGGCAAATATCCCTTTCGTTGAAAAGCAAACGGCTCCGAAAAAGACCAATATGATTCCTTTGTAAAAACTGGATTTTATCATAAAAAAAGGCAGCCGTATAGGCTGCCTAAATATCTTTAAAAAAATGTAATTATTTCATTGAAAATGAAGATTGGCCAATCAAAAAGCCTTTTTCATAGACTTCAACAGAATATTTACCGGAAGCGAATTTAAACGATTGTGCCCAGTAAGAACATACCGTTTTTGTTTCGTTTTGATAATCCGGGCTGATGGAATAGGTGAACGGAATATCGTTTCCGGTAGTGGCTTCCGTGAAGGTGCCGCTGCCTAAGTTTTGCAACTGAATCGTGGAGCCGTCCGGTGAAATGATGCGTACTTCAATTTTTGTCTCTCCGGAAGGTGCTATTTTATTTTGCAAAACATCAAAACATACTCTCAGTTTTTCAGCATCTTTCGCTTTGCTTACTTCATCTTCTTTGCCTTTACGAGTCATACGAATAGGAGTAGCCTGAATATTGGCGGTGCTCAGAATGGATGCCTTGTCAATTCGGTCTTTCATGCGCTTGTTTTCCGCATCCACTTCCTGTTTTTTCTGCAGTGTGGAAGAAAGCTCCCCTGAAATACTGTCGCGTTCCTGGAACAATATTTTGTTTACAGTGACCAGTGAGTCAATCGTTGTTTGAAGACGCATTTTATCATCTTCCATTTGCTTCATCAATGTCTGTGCTTCTTCTAGTAATTTAGTTTTAGAAGCATCGCCGGTTTTCAGAACGGATATTTGAGTAAGCAATGCGTCTATCTTTGCCTTTTTAGACGTTAATTCCTGTTCTTTAACGGTCAGTAAGCTGTCTAATCCTGCATTTTCAGCGCGGTAACTTTCAATTTCCTGTAAAGATTCTGCATACTTTTTGTCGAGTTCCGATTTCAGCGTTTCGACTTCATCGCGTTGTTTCTCTGTAACAACGATGGTTTCTTTGGATTTTTTTAGTTTTACATTGGTGTACACCAAACCACCAATCAAGAGGGCAATCAACACAATGTAGATAGCATGTAACCTGCTATTTGAGTTGCCGTTTTCATTTTCTGACATAAGAATTTTGTTTACGTTCCTGCAAATTTACGTTTAAATTTTGAATAGTTGATGTATATTGCATAAATATTGAAAATTATTTTTTACCTAAATCAAACAAAAACTGTGAGTTATGTTGGATAATATGAAAATGGAGGATATTCTTTTTATTGATATTGAAACCGTGCCCGGAGCAAAGTCATATAATGAATTGGATGCCTATGTGCAGGAACTATGGGAAGAAAAAAAAGGGAAACATAAAGGGGAAAATGAACAGACGGAAGATTTCTACTTTAATAACGCGGGAATATTTGCGGAGTTCGGGAAAATAATCTGCATTTCCGTTGGATGGCTGGCACAGGACGGCATGTTTCAGGCATTTGAACTCAAATCATTTGCCGGAGATGATGAAGTTAAATTGCTGAAAGATTTCTCATTCTTTTTAAAAAAGCAAACCAGCTTTAACAGAAACCTGGTTTGCTGCGGACATAATATCAAAGAATTCGATGTGCCATACATTTGCAGAAGAATGCTGATTCAACATCTCAAATTACCTGATTATTTTGAAAGCCTGCAGGCTAAGAAACCCTGGGAAGCCGGATTGCTGGATACCATGGACTTATGGAAATTCGGTGATTGCAATTACATCTCCTTAAAATTACTGGCGCATTGCCTGAGGAATACCTTCTCCCAAGATGATATTTCGGGCAAAGATGTAGGCAAAGTCTACTGGCAGGATAACGGGTTGCAGCGAATTACCACCTATTGTCAGAAAGATATGTGAAACAACCGCACAAATAGTTTTAAAATTGAAAGGATTATCCTTAATTTCGGACAGTAATGTTAAAATAAATCAATAAGTACTTTTATGAGTGAATTACTTTTAGATGTCAAGAACTTAGTAACAGAATTTAAGACGGAAAGCGGCATTGTAAAAGCGGTGGATGATGTTTCGTTTCAGGTAAATAAAGGAGAAGTGGTTGGAATTGTAGGAGAGTCCGGTTCCGGGAAATCGGTAACGTCTTTATCTGTCATGCGTCTGATTCCCAACCCGCCGGGACAAATTACAGGCGGACAAATCAACTATTACCGCGACGGGAAAAATGCCATTGATTTGGTCAGGATTCCGGAACAGGAAATGCGTTCTTTTCGCGGCAATGAAATTTCCATGATTTTTCAGGAGCCGATGACTTCACTCAATCCGGTATTTACTTGCGGCAATCAGGTGATGGAGGCAATTATGCTGCACCAAAAGATTTCCAAAAAGGAAGCGGAAGCCAAAACACTCGATTTATTTGCTCAGGTGAAACTGCCCAATCCGGATAGAATTTTAAAAGCCTATCCGCATCAGTTATCCGGCGGGCAAAAACAACGTGTAATGATTGCAATGGCTATGAGCTGCCAGCCGAAAATATTGATTGCCGATGAACCCACCACTGCACTCGATGTTACGGTTCAAAAGACAATACTGGAATTAATCAATGATTTAAGCCGTCAGACAGGCATGTCCACGATTTTCATCACGCATGATTTGGGCGTTATTGCAGAAATAGCAGATAAGGTGGTGGTCATGTACAAAGGGAAAATTGTGGAGCAGGGAACGGTGCTGGAAATCTTTTCCAATCCTAAACATCCATATACCAAAGGGTTGCTGGCTTGCCGCCCGCCTTTAGGAAAACGCCTGAGCAAACTGCCTGTCATCGCTGATTTCATGGAAGAGAAAGATGGTGTCATTACAGAAAAAGCCGCAGATATGAATGCTTTGGTGGAAGCATTCGTGGTGAGTGAGGCTAGCACTCAAAAACGATACGAAGATTTACAGCAACATACGCCAATTTTACAGTTGAAAAATATACAGACGTGGTTTCCGTCCAAAACGAATATCTTCGGTAAGCCACTGGATTATGTGAAAGCGGTGGACGATGTGTCGTTTGATGTGAACGAAGGAGAAACCTTGGGGCTGGTAGGTGAGAGCGGATGCGGAAAAACAACTTTAGGCAGAACGATCCTGAGGTTGGTGGAACCCACCGGCGGAAAAGCCATTTTTGACGGAAAAGATATTTTCAACCTGGATCAGACAGCATTAAAGCTGTTGCGCGAACACATGCAGATTATTTTTCAGGACCCGTATTCATCTCTGAATCCGAGAATGACGATAGGTAATGCGATCCTGGAGCCGATGCAGGTACACAATAAGTACAGCAACAATGCCGAACGCAAAGATAAGGTAATTGAGTTGCTGGAAAAGGTCAATATGAAACCGGAGCATTTTCAACGGTATCCGCATGAATTTTCCGGCGGCCAACGGCAACGTATATGTATAGCGCGTGCCCTGGCATTGAATCCGAAATTCATCATTTGCGATGAGTCCGTATCTGCTTTGGACGTTTCTGTACAGGCGCAGGTATTAAACCTTTTGATTCAGTTGCGTGAAGAGTTTAAATTTACCTACATCTTCATCTCTCATGATTTATCGGTGGTGAAATTTATGAGCGACCGTATGGTGGTGATGAACAAAGGGAAGATAGAGGAAATGGGAATAGCCGATGAAATTTACAACAATCCGCAACAGGAGTACACCAAGAAACTGATAGCCGCAATTCCTAAAGGAAATCTGGAGGATATCAGGGCGCGATTTGAAAGAGTATAAAGGTTTAGTCTCGGTTGAACAACAGTCGCTGTCCTTTTTTACTTTCGTCAAAATGCCCTTTGTTATAGGCTAAATGGCCGCTAACAAAAGTTTGTTTCACTTTTCCTTTAAACGTTTTTTCTTCCAGCGGACTCCATCCGCATTTATATAGAATGTTTGATTCCTGTATTTTCCATGCTTCGTTTATATCTACCACGGCGATATCGGCGAAATAGCCTTCGCGCAAAAAACCGCGTTGTCGTATATTGAAACATTCCGCCGGTGCATGGCTCATTTTTTCCACGATTCTTTCGAGTGTTATCTGCTGATGATGGTAAAAATCGAGCATGATGTTGATGGCGTGCTGTACAAGGGGCAGTCCGGCCGGTGCCTGAAAATACGATTGCTGTTTTTCATCCCATGTATGCGGAGCATGGTCGGTAGCGATGATGTCGAGCCGGTCATCCAGCAGCCCTTTGAACAAAGCTTCTTTATCCGACTTATATTTGATAGCCGGATTGCATTTGATATAAGCGCCAAGACGGGCGTAATCCTCCTGTTGAAAGTATAAATGGTGTACACATACCTCACTGGTGATTCTCTTGTCTTTCAATGGTATGGAATTGTCAAATAACCCGATTTCCTTTTCCGTAGAAATGTGAAGGATATGCAGTCGTGTATTGTATTCTTTCGCAAGTTCGATAGCAAAGGATGATGACAGATAGCAGGCTGCTGCGCTTCTGATTTCAGGGTGGCAGGACATGGGTACATATTCTCCGTATTGTTCTCTGTAAGTCGCGATATTTTCGCGTATGGTTTTCTCATCTTCACAATGGGTGGCAATGAGCATCGGGGAACGGGAGAATATATTTCGCAGTACTTGTTCATCATCCACCAGCATATTGCCGGTGGAAGCACCCATGAAAATCTTGACACCGCATACATTTGTTGGGTTGGTCTTTAATACTTCTTCATGATTGTCATTACTTGTACCCATATAAAATGAGTAGTTGGCCATGGATGTATTAGCTGCAATCTGATATTTATCTTCCAGTAAATCCTGTGTAAGTGCAGCCGGTTTGGTATTGGGCATTTCCATAAAAGAGGTTACACCGCCGGCAACCGCGGCTTTCGCTTCCGTGTAGATGGTTGCTTTTTGTGTTAATCCGGGTTCGCGGAAATGCACCTGGTCGTCTATGATGCCGGGGATAACGTAGTTGTCAGATGCATCTATTACCATAGCGGCAGCATCTGAAATATCCCGGTCGATTTTTAAAATATAATTATACTCTGTTAAAATATCCTTTTGCTCAATTTTGCCTTCGTTGACTATTTTTCCGTTTTTAATTAAATACTTCATTCCTGTCTATTTTTTCACTTTTCCGATTAAATTTCCTCTCAGTGCAAAATAAATCAAAAACAAGTAACAAGGCAATAAAATCCAATAGGAAATATGCCTGTTTGCTCCGTCCGCTCCGCTCAGATGTCCGTAGATTAAAGGAATAATCGCACCACCCGCGATTCCCATTATCAGGAGGGAAGAGCCGATTTTTGTGAATTTTCCAAGACCTTCAATGGAAAGCGGCCAGATGCAAGGCCACATGAGTGCGTGGGCAAAACTCAACGCTATTAAAAAATAAATAGAAATTAATCCGGTGCTGAACAAGGCGCCCAAAGTAAACACGATGCCTAAAAATGCACAAATCATCAGTGCCTGCTGTTGTGAAAGGTATTTTGGAATGCTGAAGATACCCACTACATATCCAATCGTAAGGGCAACTAGTGCATAAATGGGAAACAGGTTGGCTTTTTCTGCGGCAATCCCCAGTGATTGACCGTACAGCGGCAGGGTATCGATAGAGGTGACTTCCACGCCAACATAGACAAAAATACCGACCACTCCTAACAGCAGATATGGGTATTGCAAAATAGAGGTGCGACTGGTGGCAACATCGCTGTCGTCGTCGTCTGCATCTTTAATTTCGGGTAGTTTGGAAAATTTGATTAACAATGCCAGGCAGATTAACACCAATGCAATTACAGAGTAAGGAGTGATAAGCTTATTTGCAAGATTCTGCAGAGCTGCTTCTTTGGCTTCCCCTGTCAGTGATTTTATGGATTCGGAAAACTGGCTCATGCCGCTGAATAATAATTTGTTCAGGATAAAAATCCCAATCATACCGGCCACTTTATTGCAAATACCCATGATGGAGATGCGTTGTGCCGCGCTTTCAATAGGGCCTAAGATGGTAATATACGGATTGGAGGCGGTTTGCAATAAGGCCAGGCCTGTACCTTCGATAAACAAACCGGCGAGGAATAATAAATAGTTTCTGCTGAGGGCAGCAGGAATAAATATGGCAGCGCCAAATGACATGATAAGCAACCCCAGCGCCATACCGTTCGGAAATCCGATTTTTTTCAGGATCATTCCTGATGGGAATGCCATGACAAAATAAGCGATGAAAAATGCGAAAGTGACGAGGTAGGCTACAACATCTGTCAACTCACAGGCTTGTTTTAAAAATGGGATTAATAACCCGTTCAGCCAGGTGACAAATCCGAATAAAAAGAAAAGTACGCCAATAATGGCTATCTGATAGTTGACAGAAACTTTTGATTGTTCAGACATAGATATTGTTTTAAGGTGTGTACAGTTATCAAATATAAATCAAAAATTATGTAAATCTTATTTTTAAATCTGAATTACTTATATTTACCGCGATATTTCGGGGCTTATATTGCCGAATTTAAAGTAAGTGTATGAAAAAAATATTCATAGTCTGTTGTTTCCTTTTTATAGCTGTTTTTTCCTTTTCTCAGGGAACTTATATTCCTATAGGCTCGAATGTAAACCATTATTTGGATCGCCTTGAAATTAAAACCGGACTGGTAAAAGGATTTCATACATCTAATAAGCCTTATGACCGTAAAATGGTGATTGATTATGTCAATAATCTCGATTCATTAAGTGATATGGATGCCGATGATCTGACAGCCATGGATCGAAAGAATATCGAATATATTTACAAGGACAACTTTGAATTTGATGACGAGCATACGGAATTACCGGATAATCCTAAGCTGAAGTTTTTATTCCGCCACCCCGCCCATTTACTGCACGTCAAAATTCCACATTTTGCAATGTCTGTAAATCCTGCCATTCAAATACGTTTGGGCGGCTCATTGACTGATGAAAGCAAAAAATTTAAATACCTGACTTCAAAAGGATTTGAAATCAGAGGACAGGTGGACGATATTTTCGGGTTTTATGCGTTGTTCACTTCCGAACAGGGGAACTTCCCGAATTATGTGCAGAATTACATCCGTCAAAGTCTGGCACCTCCGGGAGCAGGTTACTGGAAGGAATACAAAGGCGATGGTTACGATTATTTCTTGTCTAAAGGATACGTTACCATTACCCCCTCCAAACATTTTCACATGCAGTTCGGGTATGACAATAATTTTATAGGCGATGGTATCCGTTCCCTGTTTCTTTCAGATTTCGGTGCCAGCTATTTATTCTTAAAACTGAATACGAATGTATGGAAATTAAATTATCAGAATATTTTTGCCGAGTTGACAAAATTCTACCCTCGGGGCAGTGACCGCCTGCTCACCAAAAAATATATGGCAATGCATCATCTCAGTATAAATGTGACGAAACACGTAAATCTGGGCATATTTGAAGCGGTGATGTTTCAACGGGAAAATACCTTTGAGTTGCAATACCTGAATCCGCTTATTTTCTATCGCTCCGTCGAACAGGCGTTGGGTTCTCCGGACAATGCATTTCTGGGTTTTGATTTTAAAGTGAATTTTGCCAAACATGTCCAGATGTATGGACAATTATTGATTGATGAATTAAATTTTGCCAAAGAATTCAATACGCCCGGAAAAAGCAAGGCTTGGGGGCTTTTCCATCCGCGCAGATGGTGGGGAACCAAATTTGCGGCCCAGTATGGCATCAAATACATAGATGCTTTCGGAGTCGATCATTTGGATTTGCAGTTTGAAGGCAATGTGGTACGCCCTTATACCTACACCCACTTTGATACCACGACTTCCTGGTCGCACTATAACCAACCGCTGGCGCATCCGCTGGGGGCTAATTTCACAGAGCTTATTTTTGAAGTAAAATATCAGCCGATACAACCATTGTTTTTGTCCACACGTTTTGTGTACAGCAAAAAAGGGGAAGACGATGACTCTTTAAACTGGGGCGGAAATATTCTTAAGGATTACGATCTCCAAAAACCGAATGAGTTTGGAAACCGCATCGGCCAGGGCGTCATGGCACGCACTTTCTATCTTGATTTTGTCGCTACCTACGAGCCTTGGCATAATGTCTTCGTTGATTTTACCTATGTCTTCAGGAAAAAGAAAAGTGAAGATGTGACACGCAACATGCAAACGCACTATGTAAATCTATCGTTGCGGTGGTGCATACCTTACCGCAGGTATGATTTTTAGCGTCTTTTCAGTATGAAATTGTAAGAGACGTTATTCCCGGATGTATTCGAGGGAAATGCCCGATTCGTTCTCCAGTTTTTTGAGCGCTACGGAATAATTAAAGTCCTTATCCAGTTTTTTATCTTCAAAATTTCCGGTCCACACATCGTAACTGTAGCTGTCTGTTTCTGATTTGCCGTAACGTTGGTTGAAATACTCGGTAAATGTATTTTTCAGTTTTTTCTCTTGTATGGAATCATTCAGGAAAATATCAATGGTGATGATATCCAGTTGGCCGTTTTCATTGAAAAAATATTGCAGATTCGCGTATTCAGAAGTGCTGGTTGAATCTTCCGGATATGAAAATTCGTAGAATAAATGATCGGCAGTCGCTTCGTATAGTTTCGCTTTTTCTGTCATTTTCACATCTTCAGCATTCATATTAAATTGAATACCGCGGCAAACCGCTTCCTCTTTCAAAGAAAATAGATTGGAGAAATAGGGAGAGGGGTCAGTGAGCGTATAGCCGGAGGTGTTTTCTCTGTGGCAACTGATTATCAGCAGCACGACGCAAAGCGGCAACAGGACTTTTTGGACGGTTTGTTTTAGCATATTTCTCGTTGTTGTGTGGTTAGAGCTCGTTGTGCAGCGTTTCAATAAATTTGCGTATGTTTTTCAGTCGTGTAATGATTTCACTGTAGGTGTCCGTCTTTTCCAGTCCTCCTTCTTTTAATTTCTTCTTTGCACCGTCTAAGGTATATCCTTTTTCTTTCACAAGGTGATAGATGAGACTGAAGTTTTCAATATCCTTTTTCGTGTATAAACGGTTTCCTTTGGTAGTTTTCTTGGGTTTTAATATGTCGAATTCCGTTTCCCAAAACCGAATCAGGGAGGTCGCGACATTAAACTGTTTCGCCACTTCACTTATGGTGTAATAGAGCTTCTCTATCTGTTTTTCTTTGTATGGCATACTGTTATGGTTTTACTTGTTATGCAAATTGTTCCATCCTGCGGAATTAATCAAATGCCTGATTGCTCTGTTCAGCAATCTTAAGCAACTGGTCGTACTGTTCCGGCGTCAGGTCGTTAAAGAAATAATTGACCGGGTCAATCTTTGTTCCATTTTTCCAGACTTCATAATGGCAGTGGGGTCCCGTGCTCTTTCCGGAATTGCCGACCAGTGCGATGGTTTGACCGCGTTTCACTTTTTCTCCTACGCGCACTATGACTCTGCTGTTGTGTCCGTATAATGTTTCATATCCATATCCATGATTGATGACCACCTTATTGCCGTAGCCATCCCCCTGAGAGCCTGCGATTTCAACTACACCATCGCCGGTGGAATAGACAGGTGTGCCGATTTCTGCCGTAAAGTCAAG
>JAXLTW010000004.1:0-164137 GCA_046329865.1 Chitinophagales bacterium
GGAAATCGAGAAATACCAGCATGAGAAAGTGGAGCTGGTAAAACAACAGTTACGCACCAGGGTGACGCAGCGTAATAATGCAAACCTGCTGATTGAAAGAGTGGAAGGTGTGAATGCGGAAGGTTTGAAAAAGATACAGTTTGACCTGAAAAATGAATTTGATAATTTGTTTTTCGCGGCTGCAACGATAGTCAATGACAAACCGCTGATTTCCATCATCATTTCCGAGGAATTGGTGAAATCCAAAAATCTGCATGCCGGTAATATGATTAAGGAATTATCAAAGGCCATCAAAGGCGGCGGCGGCGGTCAGCCGTTTTATGCTACTGCAGGCGGTACTGATGCGAATGGGCTGGATGTAGTGCTGAAACAAACGGAAGAACTGTTTCTGGTTCAGACATCACACTGAGAACTCCTTAAAATAATTGATTGGGAACGATTAGTAATAAGTGTAGGTGGCAGTCGAATAAGTAGTATCGCTACCGGATACGGAATCTAAAATTGTCTCGGTTGTCCGTTTGATTACCCTGTCCAGATTATCAAATTCATAGGTATAATTTTTCGTCTCTGCGTAATCAATACCACCCAGCGTTTGATGTTTGTAGGTAGTATATTCCTGTTTTAACAGATGGGTACTGCTTTTTCCTAAGTGTATCTTTCCGAAATTTTTATTGCCAAGTGTGTTTACTTTATCTGCAAAATACTGATAAGTGGTATGCACGCTGAATTCACCCGCAAAACCAATGAAGACCCCTCTCTTTTCTGTATAATCCGTTCCATTATTGAAGAGCGAATCTTTTGTATAGGCATCAGTAATGGAATTGATATAGGTTTGAAGGAAATCATTCGCATCGTAATGGTAGCTGTAATCAGGTCCGTCAATAATGATATTGAAATTTTTATTGTTGTAAGTTCCTTCAAAAAGTCCATGGCTGTTTAAAACGAGGATACCGTTATATTGTCTGACTATCGGTGTTCCGTCCGGCAGGGTATCATTGAATGACTGACGGCTGTAATTACTACTGAAAACGTAGAGTGTATCTTTGTAATAGGTGAATGTATTGTAAAAATCTTCAGAAGGACTGGAGGGAAAAGAAACAGTTAGTTTTGAAATCCTGTTTTGCGTGTCGTATTGATACGATTCAACACTGTTTCCTTCTGTCTTCGTTTTGACCAAAGCATTCTCAGTCGGTACATTCAGACCGTCCTTTTTACAACCATAAACTAATAAAATTGTAAAAAATAGTAGTACTAGCTTGCTAGTTAAAGTACTTTTATCCATAAAAACCCCATTCAAATATATAAAAATAATGTTCACCGGTATGTTAAATTATTGAAAATCTTGTTATTCCAACTGTAGTAAGCCGCTGATTTAATAGGTGTTGCAGAGATTTTTAGTATTTTTACCACTCTTAATCATGAATTTAAGCGCAATACGATAGATGAGTTATAATGAGAAATATGAAGTGGTGGTGGGTTTAGAGGTGCATATACAATTAAATACCCGTACAAAGATCTTTGCAGCGGACGAAACAACGTACGGTGCTGCACCCAATACACAGATTAGCCCCATAACCCTTGGTTTGCCGGGGATATTACCCAAATTAAACAAGGCGGTATTGGAGAAAGCCATCAAAATGGGCCTGGCCTGCAACTGCAACATAACGGAGGTAAATCATTTTGCGCGCAAGAATTATTTTTATGCCGATTTGCCGAAAGGGTATCAGATTTCACAGGATAAGGCTCCTATATGCACCGGAGGATTTGTTGAAATAACCGTGCAGGACATCCATAAAAAGATTGCGCTGACACGGATACATATGGAGGAAGATGCCGGAAAAAACAACCACGAATCAGACCCGGAATATTCACTGGTGGATTTGAATCGCGCCGGTGTACCTCTGATAGAGATGGTATCTGAACCGGATATCCGCAGCAGCGACGAAGCGTACGCGTATCTTACTGAAGTAAGGAAACTGGTACGTTACCTTGATATCTGCGACGGCAATATGGAAGAAGGCTCCATGCGTTGTGATGCCAATGTTTCTGTTCGCTTAAAAGGGGAGGAGCAATATCGCAACAGAGTGGAAGTGAAAAATATGAATTCCATCCGCAATGTAAAACGTGCAATTGATGTTGAAGTGAAACGACAGATAGCCATTTATGAAAATGGCGGAACCATTGAGCAGGAAACACGGAGTTTCAATCAGGCGGATGCCAGTTCTTTTCCATTGCGAACGAAAGAAAATGCGCACGATTATCGTTATTTCCCGGAACCGGATTTGCCGCCGGTAATAGTGACGCAGGCAACTATCGCGGAGATAAAAGCAGCGATGCCGCCGTTGCCAAAGGAATTGGCCCACAAGTTCATCCTTGAATATCACTTATCCGAATACGATGCACAGGTATTGACAGATGAACGGGAGTTTGCGCTCTATTATCTCGAAGTCATCAAACATACTTCCAGTTATAAAGCAGCTGCCAACTGGTTAATCAATGAAGTGAAATCGTATATCGGTCATAAAGGAATTCAATTGGCAGATTGTCTGGTCACTCCAAGTCAACTGGCGGAAATCATCCGGCTGGTCGATGACGGCATAGTCAGCTCTTCCGGTGCAAAATCAATTTTCATGTCGTTTGCCGAAGGAAATACCGCTTCTGCGGTGGCAATCGCTGAACAACTGAATCTCATACAGTCTTCCGATTCAGATGAACTGGCACAATGGGCAAAACAGGCGCTGGATAAATATCCAGATAAGGTGACAGAATATAAGAAAGGCAAGAAAGGAAATATTAATTTATTTATGGGAGAAGTGATGAAGTTATCCCGCGGTGCGGCTGATCCCAAACTCGTCACTAAAATATTGCAGCAATTGCTGAATCAATAAAAAAAATGGTAACAATTTTAATAAACGATCGATATGAAAAAAAATAGTTTCAAATGGCTGATGGTGTGTTGCATTTCTTTCTTTCTGTTCTCCTGCAAACAGTTTAACGGGTATACCATCAATGGTACCGTTAAGAATGCGAACGACCTGAAAGTGTACCTGGAAGATATATCCGAGCAGGCACCGGTCATTATCGACACCACCATCGTTCGGGATAATAAATTTGAGATAAAAAATTATTCCAGCAACGGGATTTATCGTTTGAGATTTGGTGATGATGCCCGAAATTCCATTTATTTATACATTCAGCAAAAAGACAATATCCGAATTGATGCTGATCTGGCCGAAATGCAGCAATATATGGTGAGTGGCAGCAGAGGTTCCGGGCATATCAAAAATTTAGTGACTGCCGCCAAAACTAAATTCTCAGATGTGGATTCGACCTTAAACCAATATAAAAATGCTGCCGAAAATCAGAAAGATTCTTTGAAAGCGATTTATGACAATACCAAAAAAGGTTATATCGCATTTGTGAAAGAGTTTATTGAGAAGGAAGAAAATAATGATATTGCCTGCTTTGCCCTGAATTTCTTCGGACCATTTTTAGAAACAGAAGTGCCTTATCTGGTGGATATCACAGAGAAATTACATAATGCAGCACCGGAATCAAAATATATTGATAACTGGTATAAATCCATGCAACGCTACAAAGAATCGGTAATGGCCGAGCAGCAAAGCGGACTTCCTGTTAATACTTCGGCTCCGAATATTATTCTGCAGAGCCCAACGGGTGATACGATTCAATTGTCCGCTCTTCAGGGAAATATTGTTTTGCTGGACTTTTGGGCAAGCTGGTGCCAGCCCTGCAGGATGGAAAATCCAAATGTGGTGAAGTTATACAAGGCATATCATGCAAAAGGATTGGAGATATTCTCCGTTTCACTGGATGCAAACGCAGAACAATGGAAAAAAGCGATTGCCAAAGATGGCTTGATTTGGAAAAACCACGGTTCCGACTTTGGCGGCTGGCAATCACCCGTGGCGCAGTTATATAATGTCACATCTATTCCGACCACCTATTTGCTGGACAGAAAGGGAATGATTGTCTCCAGAAACTTAAGAGGAGCGGAGCTGGAGGAGAAAGTAAAGGAATTACTGGCAAAAGAAGCGCCTAATAACTAATTCGAAAGATTAATCTTCCGCATTTATTTTGGAGATGTATTCATTTAAAATTTTCATCTCCTCTTCTGTAAGCAGTAAAACAGTTTTGTTGGTAACAGCTGCTTTCCACGGAGGCGTGGATTCATAATCATACGTTCCGAAAATAACCACGGGCGTACCTTTTTTTTCGATGATGGTTTCATCGGCATTCAGTATCCAGGTATCTGCCCAGTTAAATATCCAGAACGCATCTTTCTTAAACAATCGGACACAGGAATGACTGGCAGGATAGCCCGGCAGGTCGTATTGATGCATTCCGATTCCGCCTCTGTTGCTGATATTAAAATACCACGGCATTTTCCAGCTGCCATTAACGGTACTGATTTTTAGTTTTGCTTTGTAGTTGGTATGAAATAATCCACTCGGTGTAATGGCTTTTTTTCGGCCTGTGCTCGTTGGTCCCCAGCGTACCAGTTGTCCTCTCTCATAAGCGCCAAATGCCTGAATGCGCTTGTTAATGATGATGAGTTTGTATATGCTGTCACATTGGTCAAGATGGTTGGGGAACGGGGAATATGGCATGATATCCGAATACACGGTGTCCGGCAGGATAATTGTCTTTCCTGTTCTGATTCGTGAAGGCGTCAGCCTGTTCAGTGCAGCGATGATTTCTTTTTGTTCAAGGGTGTATTTTTCATTAAAAATCCTGAAGGTGTTTGTGTCTGCTAATGAATCGACAGTATACTGAAAACTTTTGCTGTAGGTTTGTGCTGAATCAATAGTCCCCGGTCGGAGCGGTTCATTTTTTTGATTGGGCGCTCCTTTATTTTGAGCGCAACTGCTGAATGCTACGGCAATCATCCAACCCAATATGTATTTGCTGCTTCTCATAATTCGACAACACTGACAGTTAATTGCAGGCTATTTTCATGCCAGCATTAATTGAGCTATTCCAGGCATGCTTTAACAAAAGTACAGAACAGGGGATGTGGTTTCAAAATCGTGCTTTTCAGTTCGGGATGGAACTGCACGCCGATAAAATATTTATGAGAAGGTATTTCAATAATCTCCACCAGATTCGAGTCAGGATTAAAGCCGCTTGCAATCATTCCCTTGTCTTCAAAAAAGTGCAGGTATTTATTGTTGAACTCATAGCGGTGCCGATGTCGCTCCGATATCATTGTTTCTCCATAAATTTTATGTGCCAGCGAGTTTTCTTTTATTTTACAGGTATAGGCGCCTAATCGCATGGTTCCGCCCATATTCACAATCGTCTTTTGTTCCTGCATCATGTCTATCACCGGGTAGGGAGTATTCTGATGCATTTCTGTGGAGTTCGCATTTTCCATTTTCAGGACATTGCGTGCAAACTCAATCACCGCCATCTGCATGCCTAAACAGACACCGAAGAAGGGAACATTATTTTCCCTGGCATATTCAATGGCATATATTTTTCCATCCATTCCACGCTGTCCGAATCCCGGCGCTACAAAAATGCCATCCAGATGGCCTAACTTTTCTTTGAGGTTGTTTTTATTGATTTCTTCGGAATGTATGCGTTCCACATTCACTTTACATTCATTCTTGGCACCCGCATGAATGAATGATTCATAAATCGAAATATAAGCATCTTTTAATTCGATATATTTTCCGATTAGACCGATGGTAATTTCCTTTTTCGGGAATTTAAATCGTTGTAAAAAATCATTCCACTCCGCCAAATCGGTATCCGGAACATTCGTGTAACCAAATTTATCCAGTACAATTTCGTCCAGTTTTTCCTTTTTCAGATAAAGCGGAACATCATAAATCGTTTCCGCATCCAGCGCTTCTATAACAGAGCCATAATCCACGTTGCAGAATTCCGCGATTTTTCGTTTACGTTCATTTCCCAGCGGCATCTCCGTCCGGCAAACGATGATATGTGGCTGTACTCCGTAGGATTGCAATTCTTTTACACTGTGTTGGGTAGGCTTGGTTTTTAACTCTTTCGCGGAAGCGAGGTAAGGTACTAATGTCAGATGTATCACCATATAATCCTTAGCAGGTAACTGCCATTTCAGCTGACGGATAGCTTCGATGAACGGAAGCGATTCGATGTCGCCGACAGTGCCACCAATTTCGGTGAGGATGATGTCGTATTGGTCTGAATTACCCAGCAACAACATTCTTCTTTTGATTTCGTCTGTGATATGAGGGATTACCTGAACGGTTTTACCGAGGTAATCACCCCGTCGTTCGCGGTTAATGACTTCCTGATAGATTTTTCCGGTAGTGACATTGTTTGCCTGTGATGTATGAACACCTAAAAAACGCTCGTAATGGCCCAGGTCTAAGTCTGTTTCAGCGCCATCTTCCGTTACATAGCATTCACCGTGTTCATACGGATTCATGGTACCCGGGTCAATATTGATATACGGGTCAAACTTTTGTATGGTAACTTTAAGTCCGCGAGATTGAAGGAGTTTTGCCAAAGATGCTGCCAGAATGCCTTTTCCTAGAGAAGAGGTAACACCACCTGTAACGAATATAAATTTTGCCATAACGTAGAATGCTTGTTATGGACTGTAAAGTTAGGTTGTATAACTGAAAATGAAAATTAAATGGGACATAATTTTGTAGAAACCAAAAACTTAATATTGCTTATCCCGCACTTTGTATTCAAATTTCTGATTTCCAATCTTATAGTTGAAAAATAAGGGTTCTTTGTCATCCCGGCTCACTTCATAGGCGAATAATTTCGCCCTGTAAAATTCTTTTGGAGGCATGGTTTCCTGGAAAAATTTCTGAATATTCGACATGTCAATTTCGGAAGAGTCGGACTGAAGATGGTACATCTTCAGGGCATAGCTTACATTGCTGTAGGCATATTCCGGACTGGAATTGGATAAATGGCAGCTTTTGATAAAACCAGCCAGATAAAACGGTTGGTTCGTGAAATTATCAACGGATAAATCTACAATAAGGTAAGAGAATCCCTCGCTGATGTTTTCGGTTTCGTCTTTTACCTTGTAATCGATGATGCTATAAATGGTGACAATAGAGCTGTCTGTCTTTGATTGTTGAAGAAATTTTTCTCTGTAAGATTTATCACGTTTGTAGGCGTATCGCTGTTCTTGCAGCTGTTCATCCGTTAATCCTTCCGGAATGTCAATATAGTTTGAATCTTTCGTCTTGAAATATTCACAGGATGTTGTTACTGTAAAAGTCAGGATTATCAATATCAGTATACGGTGGTTCATACGACTGGTTTTGGTGTTCGTTTGCTGCCTTCGTAAATTTCATAAAGGCAAAACAGGCAATCTAATTTACCATTTATTACCGGGAATTTACGCATCGGTTTCAGCCCGATAAGCTTTAATCCCTCCATATTGTTGGATATGATGCCACAGGTATATCCGGTAAAATGCTGCTTGAAAGCGTCGCCGATTTGCTTGTATAATCTGTCTATTTCATAGGTTTGCATCCGCTCGCCATAGGGTGGATTGATAATTAGTGTGCCTTTGCCCATTGGGGGAATCATTTTTTGGATGCTGGCTTCCCTGATTTCAATTAAATTGGAAAATCCTGCTTTGCGAACATTATTCTGTGCGATGAAAACCGATTTTTTGTTATTGTCCGATCCGATAATTTTAAATGGAAAATCAGTTTGTTTGCTTTTTAGCTGAACCACTGTTTTTTTATACAGCGCTTCCTTATAGTTTTTCCAGTTTTTAAAACAAAAATAATCCCTGTCCAGATTCGGCGCTTTGTTGATAGCCATGCTGGCTGCTTCAATGACGATGGTACCGCTGCCGCACATGGCATCCACAAAATGCGATTGCCTGTCCCATTTGCTCAGCAAAATCAAGCCGGCTGCCAGCACTTCATTGATGGGAGCGATGGTTTGTTCCACCCGGTTGCCCCTTTGATGCAGGGAGGTGCCCGAACTGTCCAAAGAAATGGTTACTTTATCTCTGCTGATGTGCAGGTTAAAAAGGATGTCCGGTTTTTCTGTGTTTACGTCAGGCCTGCGGTCGTCATTGTATTTCCGAAAACGGTCGCAGATGGCATCCTTTAATTTTAGAGAAGCAAACTGCGTATGTTTGAAAAAGTCGGACTGAATAGTGAAATCAATGGCAAAACTATGTGTGATATCCATATAATCCTCCCAGGGCAGGCGGATGCCAAAGGCATACAAGTCTTCAGGGGAAGAAGAATCAAATTCAAAAAGAGGTACCAGTACTTTCAGACAAGTGCGCAATTCTAAGTTGCAACGGTATAATAACTCCACATCGTAATCGCAAACGACGGCGCGTTTGATGATTTCTATGTTTTTTGCCTGTAATCCGGCTAATTCGTCTGCCAGTACCTGCTCTAAACCCTGAAAGGTTTTACATATAATTTTTGTTTCAAAAACGTTCACTACCCAAAAGTAAGATTTTATCAATCAATTTTCTATATTTATGTACATGAATGCGCATGACAAAAAACAGACGGAGCTGCAAAAGCTGCTACATTTCCTGCAGGTTAAAGAGGAAGAGTCATTTACCTTTTTAGAGAAACTGACCAAAGATGAATTGCAGCAACTGCGTTTACAGATTATAGGTATTTCACATTTGGAACAAACGGATATCTGGAAACGGTTGACCGGAGTTTCCAAGTTCATGCCGAATTTTATGAATGCCAAAGTCGCTGAAACTGTGCTGGGACCATTGATTGCAGCCAATATGAGTTATCATATGCCGGAGCGTGATGCTATTGCCATTATGCGACACATGAGTATTTCCTTTCTGGCAACTGTTTCCGATTATATGACACCTGAAAATGCCAGGAATCTCATTAATCAGATTCCGATGGATATTTTAAAGAAAGTGACAACGGAACTGATGCGCAATAAAAAATTCATTACTGCAGCCGGATTTGTGGATGTGTCCGATGTCAGCAGGCTGGTGGAATTGTCGAAAATCATAAACAGTGAAGAAGACCTGATTCGGATTTCTTCATATGTTGAGAATAAAGGGTATATCGCAAAGATTGTAGAGGGATTTGATGAAGCGAGATTGAAGCGGATTATACAGGTTGCTTATCAGGTGGATATGCAGGATGAAGTTTTAACGGTCTTTACCCACTTAAACAACAAAGAAGTGCAGCGTGTATTGAGAATAATCAATACATTGCCCGATGTCATGAAAGAAAAAGTATTGATAGATTTTGAAACCCGCATCCACTAAATGGTTTTTATAAAGCAGAACAAATATGTCCAGTCCATTATTTCAATCTTATAAGCAACGCCCCCATATAGAAGATCATTATGATGTGATATGCATCGGTTCGGGATTGGGAAGCCTAACCACCGCTGCTCTGTTGGCTAAAAAAGGGAAGAAAGTCCTGATTTGCGAAAAACATACCACGCCGGGAGGTTTCACACATGTATTTACCCGTAATGATTACGAATGGGATGTCGGACTTCATTATGTCGGCGATATGGACAGGAAAGGTTCCCTGTTGCGTGTCGTGTTTGAATACATTACCGACAAAAACCTGAAATGGGCGGATATGGGTGAAGTGTATGACAGGATTGTTATTCAGGGCAGGACTTTTGAATATGTCAAAGGATTACAGGCATGGAAAAAAAGGATGAAAGAATATTTCCCCTCTGAAAAAGATGCACGTGCCATTGATCAATATGTAGAACTCCTGTTTGACGTCAATAAAACATCCAAAGGCTATTTTATGCAGAAAGCGTTGCCGGATTTTGTTCGGTTTTTTGCTTCCTCATTTATGAGCAAAGGGTATGAAAAATACTACAAACAAACCACCAAGGAGGTGCTGGATCAGATTTCAGACAATGATGAATTGAAGGCAGTACTGTCGGCTCAGTTCGGTGATTATGGCATGCCGCCTTCCAAAAGCAGTTTTGTGATTCATGCAGCAGTGGCTTTGCATTATATGAATGGCGGTTTTTATCCGGTTGGCGGCAGTGAAGAAATTTTCAATACCATCGCGCCGGCTATTCTGAAAGCAGGGGGCAATATTCTGATTGGCGCCGGCGTAAAAGAAATACTTATTGAAAATGGCTCAGCAAAGGGAGTGGTGATGCAGGATGGCAGAATCCTGAAAAGTGGTATGGTGGTGAGTGGCGCCGGGGTGCATATCACCTATAAAAATTTAATTCCGGAAAGCGAGAAGGTGTATATTAAACAGCTGGACGAAGCCCTGAATTTGCCGCAGTCTTATGGCCATTTAAGTCTGTACATAGGACTGAAACATACAGCAGAGGAATTGCAGTTGCCAAAAGCGAATTACTGGATTTATCCGAATGGACCTGATCACGATAAAGCTATCGATAATTATTTACAGGATTATAACAATGAATTTCCGGTAGTTTATATTTCGTTCCCGGCTGCAAAAAATCCGAAGTTTGAAGAGAAATACCCTGGACGTTCTACGATTGAAATCATCACCGTTGCCAAATACGACTGGTTCAGGGAATGGGAGGATACGCGGTGGAAAAAAAGAGGAGAGGCGTATGATGCCCTGAAAGAAAAATTCGCACAGCGGCTGCTCGAACATTTATATCGATATGAACCGCAGCTGAGAGGAAAGATAGATATGTATGAATTGTCTACGCCAATCACCACTAAGCATTTCTGTAATTACATCCATGGTGAAATCTATGGTTTAGACCATCACCCGGATCGATTTGCCAAAGATTTCTTGAAACCAACTACACCGATAAAGCATTTATATCTTACCGGGCAGGATATCGTAACGGTTGGTATTGGCGGTGCGCTGATGAGTGGTGTACTGACGGCCTCTTCCATCCTGCGCAGTAATTTGATTAACGAGATTGTAAAAACAGCAAAATAATTTATTACTTATCTAAAAAAAATTGTTATGGATCAAAAGTTTGTTGAAAAATATGGGAGTTGGGCGCTTATCACCGGTGCATCCAGCGGCATTGGAGTAGAATTCGCCAATCAGATTGCTGAGAAAGGATTGAACATCGTACTTGTTGCGCGCAGAAAGCAGTTGCTGGAAACTGTTGCAGCCGATCTGGAAAAAAAATACAATATAGAAACGAGGGTCATAGAAGCCGACTTGAGCAAAGATGGATTTCAATCCGATATTCTGGATGCAACCAAAGACCTGGAAATAGGATTGTTGGTCAACAATGCAGGGATGAACTGTGAAGGCCAATTTTACAGGGGAAGTCTGGAGCGAAATCTGCAGATGTTGCAATTGAATACCAAAGCTCCGTTTGTGTTGGGATATGAGTTTGGGAAACAATTCATCAGCCACGGCAAGGGCGGTATCATTTTCACGTCCAGTATCAGCGCGTTTAATGCACATCCGTATTTGTCGCATTATGCCGCTACCAAGGCATACATCCTTTCATTGGCGGAGAGTATGAATTATGAATTCAAAGATAAGAATGTGGATGTGTTGGCGTTGTGTCCGGGCATGACAAAATCGGAGATGACCAAAGGAATGAAAGATGGGCCAATGTTGATGGAAGCGGCCCCGGTGGTAAAGGCGGCGCTGGATAATTTAGGAAAAGAATCTTATGTGGTGCCGGGTATTATTAACAAAGCACAGGTATTTATCAATAGCAGGATATTAAACAGAGATGGCGCCAAGAGTTTGTCGGGCGCGGTCCTGAAGAAAGTATTGCCCGGTGTGGCTAAAAAGAAAAGCAAATCATAAATGGTAACATTTATTATAATTGGCATCACGGTAGTGGTGAGCATATTGGCATTTTCTAATCAGGATTTGTTTTCAAAGCTGGTATTTAATCCTTACGTGATACACCAGAGAAAGCAATATTACCGGTTTATTACTGCCGGCTTTCTTCATGCTGATTTCATGCACCTGTTTTTCAATATGTACGCCTTGTACCTTTTTGGAAAATATACCGAGCATGCTTTAGACCAGATTTACGCGGGCTACGGTTCTCTGTTATTTGGTGTATTATACTTTTCCGCACTGGTGATGAGTTCCATCTTTTCGTATAATAAACATATCGAAAATCCCCGGTATAATGCCGTTGGCGCTTCCGGTGCCGTATCTGCGGTATTGTTTGCCAGTATCATCATCTATCCGGAAATGCGCCTGATGATTTTCCCGATTCCGTTCTTTATTCCATCCTATATTGTCGGCCCTTTGTATTTGCTGTATTCATTTTATATGGGAAGAAACGGATCGGATAATATTGGCCACGACGCCCATCTGTTCGGAGCATTGTGGGGTATCTTATTTATCTTAATTATCTGGAAAGATGCATTGAGTAACTTTATACAGCAGGTATTCGGATGATAGCTGATTTTTTAGATTAATTTATTTTCTCTTTAATTGCTACTTATTACTTATTACTAAAATAAACCATGATAGACTTACGCAGTGATACCGTTACCAAACCTTCTGATGCCATGCTGGCAGCCATGTTTGCTGCACAAGTCGGCGATGATGTGTTTGGGGAAGACCCAACCGTCAATTTACTGGAAGCAACCGTTGCGGCACTGTTTCAGCAGGAAGCCGGATTGTTCTGTGCCAGCGGAACAATGGCCAATCAGATAGCAGTAAAGGTACATACACAGCCCATGGACGAAATCATCCTGGATAAGACCGCTCATATCTACTATTATGAAACGGCGGGCTTTGCTTTCCATTCGGGGGTATCGGTGAAATTGGTGGATGGAGAAAGAGGACTTATTACTGCAGATCAGGTAATTGAAAATATCCAGCCGGATTTTGACTGGCTGCCTAAAACAAGTCTGGTATGCCTGGAAAATACATCCAATAAAGGTGGCGGCAGTTGTTATGAACTCCCAACCATCCGGGATATCAGAGAGGTGTGTCTCGAGCGGAAATTAAAACTGCATATAGACGGCGCCCGCTTATTCAATGCCATGGCAGCCCGACAATATACTACTCAACAAATCGGTGTCCTTTGTGATTCGGTTACCATCTGTTTTTCAAAAGGCTTGGGCGCTCCGGTAGGTTCTGTGCTGGTCGGTAATAGAGAATTCATCCGGAAAGCAAGGCGTATTCGAAAAGTATTTGGTGGCGGAATGCGGCAGGCGGGCTATCTGGCCGCCGCCTGTTTGTATGCTTTGGAAAATAATACAGACCGGTTGGCTACCGATCATCTACATGCCCGACAAATAGGAGATATGTTGCAGCAGCAGCCCTGGATAAAAAATGTACTGCCGGTAGAAACCAATATTCTGATTTTTGAAATAAACCCGGAGTGTACGAATGTGGAAGCCGTTTTGACTTATCTGAAAGCAAATGATATTTGGGCGGTCCAGTTTGGCAAACACCAGATTCGTATGGTTACACATCTGGATATTACGAAAGAAATGGTAGAAACAGTATGCGGGGTGCTTGCTGGTTTTACTCCGGGTTGATATTTCCTAAGTTGATGCTTATCCAGTCTTTGGAGTTTTTGGTATTGGACGGAAAACTGACTTTTTCATCAATTTTCTGCTGCGCATTTTTGATGGATTGGCTGATCATCGCATGCTCGATAGGCTGGTCTTCCTCTAAACCTAATTTTTCTAAAATCGACAATATTCGGTCGGCGCCAAAATACCGGAAAAGCGGCTCATTAAAGGAGTTGAAAAATAGTACTTTTTTAATGCCGCTTTCTAACAGATTGTCTAATACCGGCTTTTCTACAGCAGCAGACGGATGGTGTTCCAGAAAGCAGATGGTACGCTCATGAATAGAATAGGTAATGCTCAAATGATCTGCCTGAACGAATACTATTTTTTCAGAAGAACCCGCGTGTTCTGCATACGTAATGTTCGCATGATGAAGCGTTTCTGCTATTTTTTCTTTGGTATCTTGAAAATAATACAGGAGGATGAATTTCTCATTGGTGCTGATATGTTTTAAGATTCCGTTTTGTTTGGCAGTATCATTTTTCCAGATGATATCTGTCATTTCGAGCTCCGGTTTTTTCTTGAAAAATCCAAACATGTTATTATTTTATCAGTAGAAAAAAGAAAAGCAGGTACATCCAGACGAATCCTAAAAAATGCCAGAATACCGCAAATAGTTTCAATTGGGAATAGGCCACCGGGTCGGTGAAATAGACCACGGAAACGACATAATTCGTAAGTATTTTCCAGCTTTTGGAAATAAAAAAGGAAAGAAAAATCAATCCGCCGATGATGTGCAGTGCATGAAATCCGGATATCACATACAGGTATGCGGCAGACGGATGGTTAAAGGAAAAGCCGGAATCGAACAAGAACACACAACCTATTATCTGACCAAACAGGAATAATATTCCCAATCCTAATGTCACCAGAAGTGTTGTTTTGTAGCTGCTGAAATGGTCTTTCCGGTAATGGGATTTTGCCAGTTCGATTGCAACACTGCTCGCTAATAAAACAATGGTATTCCAGTAAAATAATGGGTTTAAGGAAAGGTTCACTGCCGGTTTTTGTATGCTGCTGATGAAATAGCGGAACGTTAAACTAAAAAACATAAAACTCATGCCACCAATAGCAAAATAAAGGATCCATCGGTAGTTTCTGTATTTCTTTTGAACGGTTTGTTCGTAGGCTTTTGGCTGTGTGGTATGGATTAATTTATCTTCCATAACGATATAACAAAAAAGTGAACAACTGGTTTTACGAATGATTACATCCTGCACAGATTCCTTCAATCAGCAAATTGGCATTTTCCATTTTATATTTTTTAGGTAAGTGCAGTTTAGGAATTTCAATGGAATGCAGGCATTCTATTTTTTCACACTTTCTGCATTTGAAATGAACATGTTCATCGTTATGGGAATGGTCTATGCCTTCATGATGGCAGAGGGCATATTTTGCAATGCCTGAATCATCCGATATTTTGTGCAGCAAGCCCTTTTCCATAAATGAGGTGAGCGTCCTGTAAATGGTCACCCTGTCAAATCTGGTATGAAAACTGCTTTCTAAATCAGCGTGGGAGAGGGCATTTTTATTTTTTTGAAAATACTGCAGGATATCCAT
This sequence comes from Chitinophagales bacterium, assembly GCA_046329865.1. Lineage (GTDB taxonomy): Bacteria > Bacteroidota > Bacteroidia > Chitinophagales > JADIYW01 > JADJSS01. The sequence continues at coordinate 15,038 of JAXLTW010000004.1, forward strand.
TCTCACCTGAGTAATGCGTAAATCATGGTGTTTTAGTATTTTTTCTGTTATTTCCATTAATTTAATTTTGAAAATGCAATAAAGTTGCAAAAGTACTGTATATTTGTAACTGAATTGCAAGTATAAAACACAGATGAAAGTACATAGAATTAAACACAAACACAAACATTATTCAGAACAAATTGCTGTGTTTTTATCTCTTTTGTGCGCCTTACACTGTATTTTGACTCCAATTTTAGTGGTTTTATTGCCTGTGGCAGGCAGTTATTTTCAACAATACCACTGGGTGGAATATGTTGTTATCTCCAGCGTCTTTGTTTTAGGTACCTCTTCCATCCTGCACGGTTACAAATACCATCATCAGAATAAAATACCGGCCTATGTGTTTTTCGGCGGACTCATGCTGTTATGTGCAGCATCCATCATTAAGATTGTATTTGATATTCACGATAATACAGAACATCTTATGAGTGGTATTGGCGGAATCGCTTGCGGGTTTGGCCAGTTTTACAATTTAAAATTGTGCCGGTAATCAATCCTCGTCGGATGGGTCTTGATCTCGATCCTCCTCATTTACAAACAAGTCGAATAATTCTTTCAATTGATGCGCTTTGTCCGTATTGCCGTTCTGGTCGTAGCAGGAAAGCTGGTTGTAAATAAGTGTTTTTATAATCTCCAGATTGTTGCAGGGAGAGAAAAATTTCGGATGTGTCTTTACTTTCATCTGCTCCAGATAATGGGTAATTTCGCTTCTGGAAAAAGCAATGCCTTTATTCAGCGGGTTGATGTAAAACATCACACTTTTCTCCTGGTTGTTGCTATCCAGTTCTGCCTGTGTCAGATGTTTACGGGTGTAGGCCATAATAAAATGATAGGGCAGGTTGACGCCATAAATCGGCAAGTCATTCTTCTGCGCTAAAATGATGTATAAAATACCCAGGCTCAGCGAATTTCCCTTTTTAGATTCTATCAGGTTGTTGATATAGCCCAGGTCAGGGTCGGGTTGCTGTGTCTGTAATCCGAAAAAATTATGCAACTGAAAGAATACATGATTGACCACATGCGCTTCTTCTAAAGGCGACAAAGCAGGATTTAATTCAATCCACACATTTTTAGAAATCGCCTCAATTTTTTGAGTGATTTTAAACTCATCCAAATCGGGATATTGAAATTTTGCTACCAGCAAGGCGCCTTCCAGTAATTCTTCCCCATTCTTATCTCTCCATTTTATGAGTCTGTCTTTCAGATTTGAAAACTGAATCTTGTTGATTAAATCTTCCAGACGTGTCTGTATCACCTGATTTTCCGAGGTCTCCCAGGCGGACTCCAGCAAGGGAATACCTTCAACGCCCAGTGAAAATAATTTATTGCTGACATGGGAATATACCTCATTGTCATTGTCATCCAATAGAGTGATGAGTGCTTTAAATTCGGTATCAGTCAGGCTATTCACGTTAGTTCTTAATTCTAATTTAGTTCTTTTTTACAAAATGTCAAGAAGGGTTTTCCACACCTATAGGAATAACGCTATTTCTTCTTTGTTGTTTTAGGTTTGGCCGCAGATTTTTTAGCAGGTGCTTTCTTTTCTTTTTTGGCAAATGCATTCGGCACCTGCGATTCTATCATTGCTTTCACTTCGTCCAGAGAAAGTAAGGCAGCCTCTTCCGGTGTATATTTCTTTCCGGTCAGTTTCAGCATTTTTTTGTTGAATTTGATAAAAGGTCCCCACCGTCCATTTTCAACAGAGATTTTTTCATCCGGAAAATTGAGAATAAACCGATTGGCTTCCTTCTCCAGTTTTTTCTCAATTAATTCACCACATTCCTTTGCATTGATGGTGTCAAAATGATAACCTTTTGGGATATTGATGAACAGGTTGTTCCATTTAATAAATGGTCCGAAACGGCCTTTGCCTTTCGTTACCGGTTTGCCATCATATTGCGCTATCGGTGCGTCGTCTTCCTGTTTGGATTTGATGACCTCTATCGCACGTTCCAGTGTTACGTCAGCAGGCTCTTCTCCTTTAGGCAATGAAATAAACTGCTCGCCAAATTTCACATAAGGACCAAAGCGTCCGGCATTGACCGATACTTCCTGCCCTTCGTATTCGCCAAGAATTAAAGGAAGTTTGAATAATTCCATCGCCTCGTCCATCGTAATGGTTTCCAGACTTTGGGATGATTTTAATTTTGCATAGCGTGGTTTTTCCTCTTCATCATTCGTTCCAATTTGTATCATCGGGCCATATCTGCCTAATTTTGCCATCACGGTCTTGCCTGATTCCGGGTCTTTACCCAATTCGCGTTCACCGGTGACATAAGCCGTATTTTCAGATGCCGCAATTTCTTTATGAAACGGACCGTAAAATTGTTTCAGCGCTTTTCGCCAGTCTTTATGCCCTTCCGCAATTTCGTCAAAGTCCTTTTCCATTTCTGCGGTGAAGGAATAATCCATTACGCGGGTAAAATTTTCCATCAGATAGTCAGTCACTAAGCTGCCGATGTCGGTAGGCAGCAGTTTGCCTTTTAATGAGCCGGTTTGCTCGCTGAACGTTTCTTTCTTAATCTCCTTTTTGGCAGACAATTCAAGCTTCTGGTAGGCACGTGGCAACCCTTCACGGTCGCCTTTCACCACATATTCACGGTTCTGAATGGTGGAAATGGTAGGAGCGTAGGTGGATGGTCGTCCAATTCCCAGTTCCTCCAGTTTCTTGATAAGACTTGCTTCCGTGTAACGCGCAGGCGGCTGTGTAAAGCGTTGGCGGGCTTCAATGTTTTTATAGGTGAGCAGCTGTCCCACATTCAGAGGAGGCAGCATGCCACTCTCTTCCTGTTCGTCGTCGTCTGTACCTTCTATATATACCTTTAAAAATCCGTCGAATTTTAATACTTCTCCTTCCGCAACGAATTTCTCTTTACGGGTAGAAATATCAATTTTCGCTACTGTCTTTTCCAGTTTGGCCTTGCTCATCTGCGAAGCGATGGTACGTTTCCAGATTAAATCATACAAGCGCTCTTCATCCCGGTTGATGCCTTCATTCGTATTTTCTATATAAGTCGGACGAATAGCTTCGTGTGCTTCCTGTGCGCTCGAATTTTTGGAGGCATACTGTTTGCGATTGGAATATTCCTTTCCAAATGCTTTGTTGATGTAGGATTGGATGGTATTCAATGCCAGATCCGAAAGGTTAGGAGAGTCCGTTCGCATATAAGTAATCTTACCGCTTTCATAGAGCTTCTGAGCAACTGACATGGTACGCGAAACGGAGAACCCTAACTTGCGGGATGCTTCCTGTTGCAAGGTAGATGTTGTAAACGGTGCAGCCGGGCTTTTTTGAGCGGGTTTTACCTGTATGTCTTCCACTTTAAACAGTGCGTCCTTTACTGCTTCTAAAAAACGTTCCGCTTCCTCTTCGGTTTTTAGCTTTTCCGATAACTCAGCCTTAAATGTTTTGTTGTCGGAAATAAAATAAGCCACTACTTTATAGAAGCTTTCTGACTGGAAATTATTGATTTCCCGTTCACGTTCCACCACCAATCTTACTGCTACCGATTGTACGCGGCCGGCAGATAAAGTTCTTCTGCCTAATTTTTTCCATAATACCGGCGATAATTCAAAGCCCACCACTCTGTCCAGAACACGGCGTGCCTGCTGGGCGTAAAATAAATTCTGGTCTAATTTTCGGGGATTCGCCACTGCATTTTTGATGGCAGGTGCCGTAATTTCATTAAATACGATGCGTTTGGTATTGTCTTTGTCGAGGTTCAACACTTCGCACAAATGCCAGGAAATGGCTTCTCCTTCACGGTCCTCATCCGTAGCCAGCCATACTTCCGATGTTTTGGAAAGTTTTTGGAGTTCACGGACCACTTGTTCCTTATCCTCGGATATGATATAGGTCGGTTCAAAATTATTGTTGATGTCAACACCCATTTCTTTCTTTGCCAAATCACGGATGTGTCCGTAGCAAGACTTCACCATAAAATCTTTACCCAGAATTTTTTCTATCGTTTTCGCTTTCGCCGGTGACTCTACTATCAGTAAATTTTTCGCCATAATACAGGAGTAATTAGTAATTAGTATTTAGTTCTGAGTATGCGATTGCTGTATTTTAGAGTTAGCTTTCAATAAATTTTTGTAAGATTATATTTCTTATTACTAACTACTAAATACTCAGTACTATACACTTCAACCCGCAAATAAAACTAAATTTTCCATTTTGTTCACTATATCTTATCTAAAAATCAAATTCTTTTGGTGATTATGAGTGGTTTTGTGGGTGAATGTATTATTTTTTTATACAAAAGATATTGATTTAATCTCTAATTCGACCCAAAAATCTTACTCTTTTCTTTTATGATTTCTAATTTATCAACATTCCAAACCCCATTACTTTTAGTTAGTACTGAGCTTGCATGAAAATTTCCTTTTTCGCCAACAATAGTAAAATAAAAATCAGCTTCTCCATTAGAATCCCATGAATTTGTTATTGATCCTGTTAAATAAGAACCATAGTATTTTATTTTTCCTGTTTTAGATAAAACTTCTTGATTCGTCTCACAATATTGTTTTGTTGCATTAAAGGCATCCGAATGCTTAAATGTTAGTTCACCTAAAAGAGTAATTGACATCCAAAATAAGATACAAACTGTCCAAAATTCTAAAATATGACTTAGTAAGAAATTTGTTCTTAACGTATTTTCCCCACCAACAGAAACAAGATTCTCATTTATCTTTTTTAGTATTGGCGGATAATAACCTCTTGTTTTATGATAATATTGAAACCAATAATATATACCTATTATTGTTATCATAGGAGAAATAATGATTCCTATAGTTGAGTAAGGTTGTTTGTTAGCAACTTCACCAAAGAATGATAAACACCAAAGGAAACAACCTGCGGTTATTAGATCTTTATATATTTTAGAATTTCCCACAGTATTTATTAGCGGATTTTTAATTTTATCTGTTATTTATACAATAATACATTTTTTGAAAAATATCAAATTTATGGTAAATTATGCTATATGTTTCTATAATTCAATAAAACTAAAAAACTAACTAAATTCTTACCTTTACAAAAAATCCGTTATGAATACCTTGCTTTCCATCTCACCTGTTGACGGCAGATATAGAAATAAGGTGTCAGGTCTGGAAAATTATTTTTCCGAATTTGCACTTATAAAATATCGTGTCAGGGTTGAAGTTGAATATTTTATTGAACTCTCTAAAGTGATCGGTGAAATTGGAAACATATCAGAAAATCAGGTAGTTGAGTTAAGGAAACTCTATCAGGACTTTAGTATCAAAGATGCGCAGCGTGTCAAGGAAATTGAGAAGACAACGAACCACGATGTGAAAGCAGTAGAGTATTTTATCAAAGAACATATTACAGATCCGGACTTGCAGCAGAAGAGTGAGTTTATCCATTTTGGTCTGACTTCGCAAGATATCAACAATACTGCCATTCCTCTGTCTCTGAAAGAAGCATTTCAGGATATCTATCAAAATACATTTTACTCCGTGTATAATGAACTGCTGAAAAAAGCGGAGGCATATAAAGATATTCCGATGCTGGCCAAGACACATGGCCAACCTGCCAGCCCCACGCGATTAGGAAAAGAACTGCAGGTCTTTGTGGAACGATTGGATCAGCAGTTTGCCTACTTTTCGAAGATACCTTATTCTGCCAAATTCGGCGGTGCTACAGGAAATTTCAATGCACATCATATCGCATATCCCCAAAAAGACTGGAAACATTTCGGCAATCATTTTGTGAATGGTACTCTTGGATTGCATCGTTCGCAAACAACCACACAAATCGAGCATTATGATAACATGGCGGCTTTGTTTCATAATTATCTCCGCATCAATACCATCCTGATAGATTTATGCAGGGATATCTGGAGTTATGTTTCGATGGATTATTTCAAACAAAAAATAAAAGAAGGTGAGATTGGCAGCAGTGCGATGCCACATAAAGTGAATCCGATTGATTTTGAGAATGCAGAAGGTAACTTAGGCATAGCAAATGCGTTGTTCAGTCATTTGGCGGAAAAATTGCCCATATCGAGATTGCAGCGCGACCTGACTGACTCTACCGTTTTGAGAAATATTGGTGTGCCGGTAGCGCATACCATCATCGCGATGGAGTCCATAGTGAAAGGACTGGATAAATTGCTGGTAAATGAAATGAAAATCAGGCAAGACCTGGAAGATAACTGGATTGTAGTGGCGGAAGCAATACAAACCGTACTGCGCCGTGAAGGTTATGAAAAGCCATACGAGGCATTAAAAAACCTGACACGTACCAACAAAAAAATCGGAGAACAGGAAATTCACGCGTTCATTGATGAATTGCACATCAATCAGCAAGTGAGAGATGAACTGAAAAAAATAACGCCATTTAATTATACTGGGGTTTAGTTGTCTGAACTGTGATAGGTGTGATTGTTATGATAGATATGATAAAATCAGACTATGATAAACGATAAATACAAGTTTTCAGCACTCACAGGAAAGATAATAGGTTGCGCGATGGAAGTTCATAACTCACTTGGAAACGGATTTCAGGAAGTGATTTATCAAAGAGCCTTAGAGTATGAGATGAAATTGCAAAATATAGGATTTGCAAGAGAATTTGAGATGGATATATTCTACAAAGAACAATTATTAGGAACCAGAAGAGTCGACTTTTTAGTTGAAAATAAGATTAGTGTTGAAATTAAAGCCTTATTAATAAAATTGGAACCAGTTCATTTAGCACAAGCAATTAATTATCTGGAAGCATACAATCTTAATATTGGATTGTTGATTAATTTTGGCAGCATGAAACTAGAGTTTCATAGATTAGAGAATAAAAAATATAAATCGTAGCATTTTTTTGAACCAGGATAAGTGCAATGAATATGGTATTTTAATGCTTTATCATGTTCATAACAACCATCATCTAAATCACAGTTCAGACAACCATGATTACCATCTATCACAACAACCGTTGCGGGAAAAGCAGAAGCGCACTTTGTCTGTTGGAAGAAAGCGGCCAGTCGTTTAAAATAGTGGAATATCTAAAGGATGTTCCAACCGCCGAAGCGTTGAAATCCATACTTAAAAAGTTAAAACTGAAACCCCATGATTTAATCCGGACCAAAGAACCTGTTTACATCGAGCACTATAAAGGCAAGTATTTAACGGATGCTGAATGGATAGAGGCGATGCTCACACATCCGGTTTTAATAGAACGTCCTATAGTGCTAAACGGCAACAAAGCGGTAGTGGCTCGCCCGCCGGAAAAAGTGCTGGAAATAATTTAAAGGTTAAAAAACTTATGTTTCGAACTAATTTTTCTCAAACGTCAGGTAATGGGTCTCACCACTACCGCCACTCACATCTTTCAGTTTTATTTTTGTTGAAGTATGTTCCATGACCTCCCAGTCATCCGTTAAGTCTGTGAAATCAACTGGTGCAGAAAATGAAATATTGAAATCAAGGTCATCAATACTGTCATCATCACTGTTGCTGTCCGTTACGGACCAGGTTCCGGAGTAATTGTTTACTCCATTTGTAGCGGTTAATGCATTACTTGCTCCAAATGTAAAATTGTATCCGGAAAAATTACTAGTCTTATCTTCGTCTTTATCCATGAAATAAGTGATTTTCCAGGTGCCTGTATTAACCGCATTTATAATATTTGTTGTGGTATGTACACCGGATATTGATGTTGAGGTCTTTGAACAAGAAGCTAACCTAAAGAATACAAAAGAAAGTCAGCATAAAGAATACTTTCATAAGTGATGTTTATTTTTTGCGTGAAGACAAAGATAGAAGTATTTTTTAACAAACGAAGTCCAACATATTTTTATGGAATTCCTCATTTATAAAATTCCGTCACTTTAGCCATCATCTCATTTTCGGACATCTTATTCGCTGTTTCTACATGAATCGTCTTTCCCTCAAATTGTTTGTCACCTGTCAGCAGATTAAAAAGTTCGTTTTTTGCTGTTGTCGGCCCAAACAGGAGGATGGAGTCATACTTTTTGAGTACTTCTGTCAAGACTTCAAAATATTGTTTCGTGCGTTCCGCTTCTCTTCGGTGTTGATGGTGTTCGTCATTGGTGGCACGGTTATTTCCCAATAACATATCGTTACTGCCTTCGCCTTTGAAACGAAGGTGGCTTTCCTTTTCAGAGCTGACCGTTTCTATTATGTTTTTTCCTCTGCTTACATCAATCAGATGTGCTTTCGTATAGTCCAGCCAGACACCGATGTTGTTGTTAAGATTTAGTTCCATGATTATTTTTTTATGGTTAGATAAATTGAATGCAGCAACCTGCTTTTTAAAGTTAAACCATCTTACCCATTTTAAAACTGATAATAATCATGCATAATGGTGTGAAAAATAAGCATGTCACATTTTGCGTTGAATTAGGGTTGAATTCCGGCAGATTCCACCGCATCTTTACATCAGCAACTGACACCTGTCTGGAAGCTAAAACCCCCCCCAACATAAAAACCCAAACGAGAGCAGCGGCAGCTGCTCTTTTTTTATTGTTGTTGTGCAGATGTCAGGAGTTATCACCTGCCAAGGGCGAACCGAAAAAGGATTGCAATAATATTTTTGCCGCAGCGGGGCAGAAACGTTCTCGTTCCTAGTCGAAAGGACACAATGTGCTAAAGAATAGCTTTATACTATTTTATTGCACTCTGTCTTCTCGACCAACGGGAGAGAACCTGCTTAAGCTTTGCTAAACAAAACTTAGGTACAAACCTCGTAGGTTTTAAGTACGCAACTCTCTAATCCACACCAAGTTTTCTCCTCGTGCCTCGTCGAAAGGACACAGCTTGCTATTGGTTGGCCATGTACATATCCCAATCATAAATCTTAAATCCCAATTCTCAAATCCCAATTCCAATTCCAATTCTGCCTGTCCACGATTACCTACAAATAGCGTACAGAGTACATTGTAATAGGAATTGTATTGGTACTTTTTTCAGTTCAGTGATTACAAATTTATTTTTCTGTTCACCGTAATCATCCTTGCATCATGGTATGAATGGTACTCACCCCGGTACATCGCATCGGCTCCAACCGGCCCCACATTAAACGTACCCAGGGATACCGCCCTGCACAGGTAATAATATTTCGTTATTTTCGGCGTGGCGGTCACAATCAGGTTGATGCGGTCATCGCGTATATCCTTGTATTCCGGTTGTACGTCTGTCTTCAGCCAGGCCAGCTGCGGTATTTCTGTGATACGGGCATTCTCAATTTCAAAGCCTGCTGGCAGCAAATCAGTGATGGCTACGTTGGGCACATTGATACCGTTGGTACTGCGTATCGCAATTTCCACTACCACCAGATCGTTCTGGAAAAAAGCCGTCTTCACTTCCTTGCCGTTTCTATCCAGGTATTTTCGACGCACCTCCAGGAAATTATCTTCTTCCTTGTTGCTGCCCGCCGTAGGAATACCTTCCATTTCCCAGAAATAATAAACCTTTCCGCTGCCGTTGGTCTGTATGCTCAGGTTACTGCCGGACAGCGACTTGCCGGACAATATAAGTTCTTTTTTACCGTCAAAGGTACCAATGGTTTTGCCGTTGGTGACTATGGTCGCTGTAGCATTGCCCTTGTTGGCGGCACGCGCAATTTTACCCATTGCCAGGAATCCAAATACATTTTCCTGTGTATTAAGGTATTGTCGGTTCATCAGTTGTTGCGCTACCTGTTTCGCCATGTAGTTGATCTGCATGTTTTTAGGGTCAACTTCTAGCAGCGTATTCAGCACCAGTGCCATGTCGCGAAAATCGGAGTAGAAATTTCCGTTGAATGCAGGATCCGTTTTCTCGCTGACATAACCCTTCGGCAACATCTGGTAAAATTTCTTTTTATCACCTGATAAGGCGAAGGCTGATGCAATCAGGTAACGTCCGCTTTGTGTCAGCAGCTCAGGATTGGATTTGTAATAATTTAGGTTCGACATTTTCACTTCGTCTGCCAGCGCCAGCACATACAAGCTGTATGGGATTTCCGTTTTTACCACCTCCTTTTTGCTGCCGTCTGAATAATACATAAATTCCAGTTCCTTTGTTTTCAGGCGTGCGTTCAGATAGCCATACATTTTGGATAAGTTGCTCTGGTTAACGGAATAGCCCGCTTTTTGGGCTTCCTGCATAAAATGTGCAGCGTAGATGGTAGCCCACCACGATTCACTGCCGCTGCCTTGCCAGTAACTCAATGCACCGTTGGACAGTTGCATGGATTGCAGTTTGTCGATGGCAGCCTGTACATTGTTCACGGCATTTTTATTCAGCAGATTGGAATTGTTTACGTTTTTGGCTAAATCGGAATAATACAACTGAGGGAAGGCAGCTGAAATGGTTTGTTCTGCACAGCCGTAGGGGTAGTTGACCAATGCGCTCAGATTTTTGCTGAACTGTACCAGCGGTGAATTGCTGATGATTAATTTTCTGCCGGAAGACATCAATGGAACATTGCTTACAAAAGAAATTGTTCCTTTTTGTCCGCCGTTAATGGTTCCCGTTCCGGAGAATTTCTGGAAGGTCGCATTCGGTCTCGAGGTGATCTGCGTAGTGTCTGTAAAGGTTTCATTGAAGGCCTTCACCTGGATGATGATTTTCCCTTCGCCGGTGGCATTTTTTGTCAATATCGACGCATCGATGGATTGCTCACTGTTGGGAGCTATTTCTACCGTAAAGGAAGAGGCTGTATTTGTTTGCAACACACCTTCCGCTTTTAGGGAAACTGTTGCCTGTGTTCTGTTTTTAGTAGTGTTGCTGACCGTTACCGGAATGGTCAGTGCATCATTCGGTGCAACAAATCGTGGAATGCCGGCACTGATGACAATAGGGTCAGCGACTTTGATGTTCTTTTCAGCGGCACCGAATTTTTTGCCATCCCAGGCTACTGCCATTACACGAAGGCTGCCGGAGAACTGCGGAATATCAAAGGTGTATTCGGCATTGCCAAATGTATTGGTCTTGATAATGCCGCTCCAGTTAGACACGAGCCTCACCCGTTTGTTGGTAAGCGGATTTATCCGTTTTCCAATATCATCGAAGCCACCTCCAAGGGAAGTAATTTCCGGAAACAAATACGGGTAGATAGTATACATTTCCACTTCGAGGGCACGTTTGGTGTAAAAGTAGGCATAAGGGTCCGGTGATTTCTGATTGTTCAATGCAAGGATGCCCTCATCTACTACGGCAATAGTCATTTCAGTGTTCGGTTTCGATTTTATTTTGATGGTCTGTCTGGTTTTGGAGCGTGTTTCAGAAACACATTGAACATCAATGGCAATTTTATTGTCCGGATTTTCTACTACTACAGGAGCATATCCATAAGCCACCGTGAGCGGCATGCCATCGTTAGTGTTAGGTTTGATGAGCGTGGCGGAGATATAGGCATTGGGCACATGTTTATCTTCCAGTTTCAGGTTGAACGATGCAGATTTGTTGTCGGATTTCAAATAAAAATGTTCCATTATCTTGTCGCGCTCCACGGTTACTAGCACTTTGCCGTCAAACGGCATTTTCAACAATACTTTTGCTTTGTCGCCGATCAGATATTTGTCTTTATCGAGTGTGATGTCAATTTTACCTTCGTTGTTGACTTCAAAAGAAGAGGAGTAAGTATCGCCCCAGCCGTATGCGTAAAAATAATAAGACACATAGCTGTCGCTGTTTGGTGCGCCGATGCGGAATTCATAGTCGCCGCTTTCTTTGGCTGTAAATGCATAGTGCGAGCTGGCGCCACGAATGGTCACATATTTGTTTTCTATGACCTCTTCCTTCTTCTGGGAAACATATTTTAATTGGCCGTCGGATTTCTGCAGAACAGTTTCCCATTTTCTGCGGATGATTTGTACATGTGCGGATTGGGTAGTCAGCGGTTTACCTTTTTTATCCAATGCGACCACCGGAATTTTAATCAGTTGCTTCGTGCTGAAGAAATCATTGTCGGTTTTAACGCCATAGAAGACATCTTGTGTAAATACATCAAAGGTTTTAACCCGGTTTACCGCCCTGCCTGTTTCATCAAAGACAGTTGCCAGTATGCGTCCTTTCAATAGACCGGTTTCTTTGTACTCTGCAGGAATATCGAAGGTTTCTGCTGCATTTCCTAGGGCATCTGTTTGTCCGTTTCGGACAACGGAAAGGTATTCGGCATATTTGCTGACAGAAAAATTATATCGTTCAAATTCTTTCGCAGAGAAGGTGTTTTTCTCCAGAGAAAAATTCACTTCATAGTTTCGGTTGGCAGCAGGTGGCCCGAAATAGTTGGTGGCATTGAGAGATGTCTGTACTTTTTCAGTCGGCAGATATTCTTCCTTATCTGTTTTAACATCCACTTTAATCCTGTCCGGCATGAATTCTTCTATCATGATGTTTTTAGAAGCCAGCAATACATCATTGCCGGTAAATACCAGAAATGAATACACGCCGGTGACGGCGTTGGTCCCGATTGGTATGGTGGTTTCAAAAGCGCCCTGCGCGTCCAGCACATTTTTAAAGACCTTAAACTCTTTTCCGGAAGGCAACAGGAGCTTGGCTTTAACGGGCATTTCTCCCGGCAGGTTCCAGTCGTTGGTACGGATGATGGTGTTTAGGTGTATTACTTCGCCCGGACGGTATATGCTGCGCTCTCCGTAAATATATGCATCATAATTTGCGGCATTCAGTCTCTTGCCGCCGACATCAAAACGTGTGTTATCGACATGTGTGTTGTTGTATAACACATAATTAAAATCACTGTCTTCCGAAGCTGCCGTAATCATGCCAATTCTAAAGTCTTTGTAGGCATCCGGTATTTCATAAGTGGCATAGCCGTCTTTGTCCGTTTTTATTTTTCCCAGTTCCTGGTTGGAGGTGCTGACAACAGTCACTTCTATATTTTTCAGAGGCTCGGTGTTTAAGATGGAGTTGACAAACACATGAACGGCATTTTTACTCTGCTTTACAATCAAACCGATGTCTGACAGCGAGATGATTTTAGAATCCTGCAGCCACACTCTGTCGTTGTCTTCCACCTTTACGATGTAAATGCCTTTGAATGCTTTCAGTTTATCTTCAAAATCTATGTTCAGCAATTTAGAATGACCGTAATCTTTTAAGTCACTCGTCTTGTAATTCTTTTCATAAATTTTTTCCCCAAATCCCTCCGTTTCATAATACTGATAATCGTGATAGGTGTAGTTGTCCGTTTCATTATTGTACTCATCAGAATAACCCCATTCTGTCCCACGGTTATTGAAAGCATAGATGTTGTTTTGGAAAATTTTGTAAACGGTCACTTTTACTTTTTCCGTTTTAGTCAGTAAAATAGAGACATTCTTACTGCCTTTTGACCCAAGATATCCGGCTTTTTCATGCTCAAATTTGATCTGTGGAGCGATTTCACCAAATGAAACATCTTCCGCATAATCTGAATTCAGCTTGCCGCCAAATATTCCGATGACATTTTTGGTGACATAGACTTCGTATGTCTGATCCGGAGAAAACTCTTCGCTGGTGATTAATATTCCTTTGTCGTCAGCCGAAACATTGAAATTGATGGCAGGCTCTACCTGAATGGCTGCTTTTAACTGGTCGGAGGACACAGGCTGGGAAGTGGCGATGAACACGCTACCCGTTACACCGTCGTGGATGGTTTCCGGATCTTCCATTGTCAATTTTTGAATGGCAGGTACCGTGGATTTTTCGGTGAACTGCTCTTCTTTCATGCTCTTGCCTATTTTCTTCAAGACCACTTTTACTTTAGCCGTTTCATCCGTATTCTTGGGCGCGGAAAATACAATGGAGAGCGTTTTGGAGGTGCGCGTGGAGATGATTTTAAAATCTGCTTTTTCTCCGTTTATGGTGGCTTCAATCAGTTCTGCCGCCTTTTTAGGATTAACGGGCATATTGAATTTGATATCGGTCTGTAGTTCTATTTTTCCGGCATCTGATTTTGCGGCGCGCCAGTAGGAATGGGAATTGATCAGTGTCAGGTAGGAGGTATGCACATGGTATTCTGTAGTTCCTAAAAGGGTATATGGCTGTACCGCATTTTTAGTAATCTTGTCAGACAAGACGATTTTAAAGTCTGTTGCCTCCGGAAATCCATCCAGCGGAGAGAATACCAGCTCACGGCTGGATGTCCATTTGCATCTGCCGGGTACTTTGGGTGTGATATTGATTAATTCATCGTCCAGCCATTTATCAATCAATGAGTCATTTTTCAGCAATTCCTTATTGAATGTAAAAACCAGGTTTTGGTTGTTTTCTATTTCTTCCTCAAAATTAGTCAGTACGCATCGTACCGCATTCTCAGGAGTGTAAAACCGGTTGCAGGATAGGAACAGAAATCCTGCTAGAAAGAACAGGATATTTTTAAGGTTAGACATGTCGTATGATTTATTATGGATTAATGTACAAAGAATTTCAGATAAAAGTTCCGGGTATTTAAGAAATTTTTAACAACGTAAGAATTGGCACCAGAATGGAATGATTAAATCGTCTGGATGAATAGATGCTTTGCTGGTACCCATGTTATCGGTGCATTTACATTTTTTAACTATACTGTGTGTTTGTGTTTGTCGTATCATGATAATTGATGTAATTATTTGTTTATCAAATTATTATACTGTTTTGGCTTGTTTAAGGGTATCATAGATGTGTTTCATTTATGCTCGGGTGTTTTATATTGTTACAACTTTGAACTAATTAAAACGAATAATATGAAGCAACTATTTTTTTTACTGATGGTATTGGTTTCGTTAGGATCAAAAGCTATCAATGTCAGTGACTCCAAAGTAACGGATGTCACGGTATTCAGGAATTACGCAAAGGAAGTCAGATTGGCATCGGCAATGCTGCCGGAAGGAAATTCGGAAATTATCATTTCCAATATTTCCACATTCATGGATGATAACACCCTTCAGATTGCGACAAAAGGTATGGTTAAAATTTTGTCGGTCTCATCCAGGACTAATTATCTCAGCGACAAGAAAAAATCGGAACAGGTGACAAAGCTCAATGACAGCATTGAATTTCTGAACGATGAACTGAGCTGGATGAAAGTTCAGATGTCTTCATATGAAGATGAATTGACATTATTGAATGATAACCGCAAACTGGCCAACGATAAAACCACCTTTACATCACTACAGGTAAAGGAACTGGCCGAATTGTACAGGGTGCGTTCCATTGAACTGAGAAAATATATTTTTGACCTGAAAAAGAAACAAAAAAATACTCAGGATAAAATAGCGCTGATACAAAAACAGATTACAGAACTGAATGGCAATCAAAATACGGCCGTGAAAGAAATTATCCTGAAAGTAAATGCAAAATCATCAGGTACGGTTTCATTTAAATGTTCGTATATCGTGACGAATGCCTACTGGACTCCCATCTATGATATCCGTGCAAAAAACGTGAATGAGCCACTACAGCTCGATTGCAGGGCGAAAGTGGTGCAAAATACCGGCTACGACTGGAAGAATGTAAAGCTGAGCTTGTCTACCGCCAATCCTTCCGCAAATCACGACAGGCCAATTTTATATCCTATTTTCGTTGATTTTTTTCAGCCGGATTATTACAAGTACCAACTGCGACAGGGCTATGGCTCCGCAGGGCAAATGATGGAAAAATCCATGAATATGATGGCTCCGACAAGTGTAGAGATCAGCAGCAAGGATGATGAGGAGACATATGTTGACGGACTGAAAGCGGAAGATAACAATGTAAAAATTCTAGAAGGTGACATGGCCGTGGAATATGCGATAGAAACATTACAGGATGTGGAGAGCGACAATAAAGAACATATCGTAGGCATCCAGGAAATTGTAATGCCGGCTGTGTATAGTTATCATACGGTACCGAAGCTGGATATGACCGCTTATCTGCTGGCGAGGGTAACAGACTGGGCTAAATACAATCTTCTGGCAGGAGAAGCCAATGTTTTCTTTGATGACAATTATGTCGGCAAATCTTATTTAAACCCGAACGTAAGCAGTGATACGTTGTTAATATCCCTCGGTCGTGATGAGAAGATAAGTGTGAAACGAATTAAATTGAATGATTACAGTGCGAAGAAAATAGTTAGCAGTAATATCAGGGAAACAAAGGCATTTGAAACGACCGTCAAAAACAACAAAAATATTCCGATTGAGATGGAAGTGTTGGACCAGTATCCGATCTCTAAAAATTCTCAGATAGAAGTTTCACTGGATGCTGCTGAAGGGGCGCAGGTAACGGAAGCATACGGCAAACTGATTTGGAAAATAAAATTGCAGCCGAACGAATCCAGAAAGATTCGATTGGTGTACACGGTAAAATATCCGAAAGATAAAAAGATAACGGAAGCGAATCAGTAAAATACATTGGAAAACGGATGAAGAGGCGCTATTCAAAATCTTTGTAAAGCAGGTATTTCTTTCTTATCTTCTTAAAAGCGGATAGCTGTGGTTGCCAGGTTTTGCGAATTGCCTTTTCATCCATTCCTTTTTCTATTTGAGTGCGCAGGATTTTCTTTCCGGTTAGTTTTTCAAAAAAGGTGTTGAAGAAAATTTTCTTGTCAGTGGAAAGGTTATAGGCTTTCAGTAAATACTTTAACGTGAATTTTTGTTTACGTAAGGTGTCAGGATGCATCCCAGATAAATCGAATCCGAAGCAGACCTGATCCTGCAGGAATGGTTTGGTGGCTCCGGGTTTGGAAACGGGCGTAAATGAAAATAACGATGTTGCAAATTGAGGCGAACCGTAGAGTTGAAAGGGTTTGTCGGTTCCCCGTCCTACACTCACTGAGTTGCTGCCTTCAAAAAAACACAGACTCGGATACAGATAGATGGAAGTCATATTGGGCAGGTTGGGAGAGGGTTTAATCGGAAGCGAGTAAAATGTTTTGTGGTCGTAATGCAAACAGGGAATAACGGTCAGATTACAGTGCGCCTTATTTTCCAGCCATTTTTCTCCGTTCAGCATTCCGGCATATTCGCCCATAGTCATGCCGTAGACAACCGGTATGGGCTGCATGCCCACAAAAGAGCGTTCAGCGGTATCCAGAACCGGACCATCCACATAATGTCCGTTGGGATTCGGTCGGTCTAAAACAATCAGTTCTTTATGTTGCTCGGCACAGGCTTCCATTACATATTGCAAGGTCGAAATGTAGGTATAGAAACGGACACCCACATCCTGGATGTCAAAAAGAAGGATGTCTATATTGTTCAACTGTTCCGGCTTGGGTTTTTTATTGTCGCCGTACAACGAAATAATTGCCACATTTGTCTTTGGGTCAATTCCGTTTTTGACATGTTCGCCCGCATCTGCCGTTCCGCGAAACCCATGTTCGGGTGCAAAAACCGACTGCACATGAATTCCGAGGCTGATTAAGGTGTCCAGAAGATGAGCGTTACCAACAGTTGAGGTTTGATTGACCACCAATCCAATCGACTTATTTTTGAGAAGAGGCAAATATTGGTCTATTCGTGCGGCACCAACAACGACATCATTCGCCCTTATAAGGAAAACGGAAGATGAAAAAGACAATAAGAGGACAAACAGTTTCTTCATAAAGCGAAGATATACAAAAATCATGCTCATTTTTTGTCGATTTTTGGTAATACAAAAGGAAAGAAATACTTTTGAGTAATAAGATAGTTAACCTTGAAGCTTGAGTTGTTTATAGCGAAGCGTTTATCCTTAGGTGATAAGAAATCTTTTTCCAGATTTATTATCCGTATTGCCGTATTGGCGATTGCACTGAGCGTAGCTGTTATGATTATTTCAACGTGCATGGTTTCCGGTTTTTCCATAGAAATCAAAAAAAGGATTTTCGGATTTTGGGGCGAGATTCACATCACTAATTTTGACAATAGCGAATCATTGGATTTACAGCCAGTCAAAAAGAATGAGGTGTTTTTGGATAAGTTACGGAAATCAAAAGAAGTCAGGAATGTGGCGCCGTTTATTGTTACCCCCGCGATTTTAAAAACCAAAACAGAAATAGAAGGTATTGCGCTGAAAGGGGTAGATGAGACATACGATTGGAAAGCCATAGACGAATATATGAAGGATGGCAAGTTTCCGCTTTTCGGGAAAGAGGAAGTCAATAAGCAAATACTGATATCCAAATCAACCGCTCAAAAGCTCAAACTCAAGGTGGGAGATAATGTGATTGTTTATTTTATAAGAAGGGATGCACCGGCGCCTATTGGAAGAAAATTGAATGTTTGCGGTATTTACCATACAGGCCTCGAAGAATATGACAAACAATATGCGCTGGTTGATATCCGACTGCTTCGGCAGCTCAATCAATGGGCGGAAGGAGATGCTGCCGGCTATGAAGTCAGGCTGAAAGATATGGATGACATGGATGCATTCAAAGATTCCATTTATTATAAATACATCGGCCAGACAGTGAATGCGCAAACCATGAAGGAAATCAACCGGAATATTTTTGAATGGCTCGATTTACAGAAAGTCAATGAGTATCTGATACTCGGCTTTATGGTGATAGTGGCTATCTTAAACATGGTGACAGCCTTGATTATTCTCATTCTTGACCGAACCAATATGATTGGCATTTTAAAATCATTGGGAGCTGATAATTCATCTATCTCCAAAATTTTTATTTACAATGCGGCGTATATCATACTGAATGGTTTGTTTTGGGGCAACCTGATAGGTATCGGTATTTGCCTTATACAGCATTTTACCGGATTCATACAATTGAATGAAGAGAATTACTACCTCTCAGTAGCGCCGGTTTATTTTAATCTATGGGCGATACTGCTCATCAATGTCGGAACGCTCATTATCTGTACGCTTGTACTGCTGTTGCCGGTGCGACTGATTTCACGCATCTCACCGATGAAAGCCATCCGGTTTGAATAAAGCGAAGTTCTTATTTTGCAAACGGATCTTTTTTTACCTCATCCGGTAAATTGCCGCTGAGTGTTTTCAAAAAGGCTGCAATATTTTTCACCTCAGTATCATTGAGTGTTTTATTCAGCTGCACACTACCCATGATTTTAATGGCTTCATTCAGGTCGGACACACTGCCATCATGAAAATAAGGCTTCGTTTCTGCTATATTGCGTAAGGTAGGAACCCTGAACATGAATAAATCACTCGCTTGTTTGGTGATCGTAATTCTGCCAGAATCGATTTTAGCGCTTTTGGTGGCTTCCCAGTAATTTCCGAATAGCCCGAATTTTTGGAACATATTACCGCCGAGATTTACGCCTGCATGACAGGTGGTACAACCCGTTTTAACAAAAAGTTGGAGTCCGTCCTTTTCTTCCTGTGTCAAAGCATCAGCCTTGCCTTCCAGGTAACTGTCAAATTTGGACGGCGTCAGCAAAGTGCGTTCAAATGCACCGATTGCCTTCTGCAGATTCTCAAATTTTACAGGACTCTTATCATTTGGGAATGCAGCAGCAAATAATTTCGGATATTCCGCATCTTTTTTAAGCCTGTCTTCCACTAATGCCTTATCGGGCATGTGCATTTCTACCGGATTTAATATCGGCATACCGGCCTGTTCTTCTACATCTTTGGCTCTGCCGTCCCAAAACTGAGTGGTATTAAGTGCGGCATTTAAAACCGTCGGTGAATTTCTTCCGCCTTTTAATCCGTCATCGCCCGTTGAAGTAGCTTCATTGTCCACTCCGAATGTGCTGAGATTATGACAGGAGTTGCAGCTGTTATTTCCTTTCATGGAAAGTTTGGTATCAAAATACAGCAACTTACCCAAAGCCACCTTTTCCTGTGTAACGGGATTATCCGGATTATCCGCCTGTGCCGGCAGGGGCTGAAATATTCCTTTCGCTAATATCTGCAGGGAGTCAATGCCACCGTCTATGGCAAAATCTTTTGCAGTTTTTTTAGGTTTGCATTCGAGTGTCATAAGACTAATGCAGGATAAAAACATAAATAGTAAGTTGGTTCTGCTGCGAAGTTTCATTTTATCTGTTTTTACAAATTTAGTTCAAATTTAAAAAATATGGAATGATTTAAGTCATTATTCACGCTGATACCGGAATTTAGAATGTCTTTAAAATAGAAAAAATTAATTCTTATATTGCCGCCGCATGTGGCGGGAAATTTTGAAATGGAAATGGATACTGTTGGCGTTGGTTTGCTTTCTGCTGTTGTATATTCTTCCAACGGAAAAGATAGAGCAATATTATTCCCAGGGCATTTTTCTCAAAATCAGGCATCTGCTGGATGTTTCCTTTGGTAAAGTTCCTTTTCCGTCTTATTACCTGTTTCTGGTTTTTATAGTGGTTGCTGCATTAAAATGGATGGCTCATTTTTTTAAAGAAAAACCGCATCCTTTCTGGCAACGCTTATTTAAGCTCTTCTCTTTTACCGGATTTCTGGTTTCTGTGTTCTTTATTGTATGGGGATTCAATTACGGACGCTATCCCCTGAGCCATTTTTTGGATGTAGAAGCCCGGCCGCTTGCGATACAGGAGCTGGAACAGGAACTGAACACAACATCCGCACATCTGGTAGAGATAAGATCTAAAATTCACAAGGACACCAGTGTTATTCCACAGATTGCATTCATCAATAATATTGAAGAAAAATGTACCAATTCGCTGAATGCTGTTTTATACGACTTAGGGTTCCCACCATCCCATTTCCGCGGCAGATTTGTGCTGGACGATATGTTGCTGCTTTTTAATGTCGGCGGACAATACTTACCGTTTGTAGGTGAAGCCAATGTGGATGATGCGGTATATTGCTCAAAAAAACCTTTTTACCTTATACACGAAATGGCACATGGCAATGGATTTACATCCGAAAGTGATTGTAATTTTTTGGCATATATAAGCTGTGTCCGTTCCGGCAGTCTCCCGTTGCAGTACAGCGGGGAATTAAATTATTTGTTGTATTTGCTCGAGGATTTAAGAAACAGAGATGAAAGTGCCGCCAATCAATTCAGGGACTCTATGCCTGCTATCATTCAAAAAGACCTCAGGGATATCAGGGATTATTATCAGAAGCATACGTTTAAGACAGCGGTGATAGGAGAGGTGATAAATAATATTTATTTGAAAACACTCAGGGTGCAGGATGGTACCAAAAGTTATAATAAAATGGTATTGCTGGTTTATGCATGGAAACAGAAAAATCTGCACTAAAAGAGTCGGAAGGTTACCTGCCATTTAACGTGCACTACCCGACAGACACAATCATCTGACTTTGACAATTACTTTTCCTTTGGAACGACCACTTTGGACATAAGACATCGCATCGTTTATTTGCTCAAACTGAAACACTTTATCAACGACAGGACGAATAACACCTGTTTCAATTAATCTTCCAATTTCTGACAGCTGTTTTCCGTTCACCTGCATAAACAGAAACGAATAATCAACTCCAAGCTGTCTGGCTTGTTTGGTGACTTTTCTACTCAAAAATGAAATGACTGTTTTTATAAACCACGATAATTCATTTTTTTTCGCAAATGCCCTATCTGGAGGACCTGAAATTGAAATGACTTTACCACCATGTTTTAATATGCGCAACGACTTTGCCAGTGTTTTTCGTCTTGGCTGTTCAATACCAAATCGTAATCCTTCAAAATTGTTTCAAAGTCCTGTGTTTTGTAATCAATCACAAGATCGGCACCTAAATTTTTGACAAACTCAAAATTTTCTGCACTTGTGGTGGTAGCAACAGTTGCACCTAAATGTTTCGCTAACTGAATGGCAATCGTTCCTACGCCGCCCGAACCAGCTTGTATGAATACTTTCTGACCTTTTTTGAGCTTTGCATTTTCAACAAAAGCTTGCCAAACCGTTAGGGCAACCAATGGAATGGAAGCAGCTTCCTCCATTGAAATGTTATTGGGCTTCAAAGCGAGGTCATTCTCATTGACAGCAATACATTCTGCAAACGTCCCGATATGAAAATCGGCAGGACGAGCAAACACTTCATCTCCCACCTTAAAACGGCTTACTTTTGATCCGACTTTTGTTACAATACCTGCAACATCGTGTCCTAAGATAAGTGGAAATTTGTAAGGTAATATCAATTTAAATTCGCCACTTTTCAATTTGAGATCCAATGGATTGATACTTGTAGCATGGATTTGCACCAGGACTTCATTTTCTTTTAGGGTTGGTTCATGAATTTCAATCAGTTGAAGTTTATCTTCTTTATTGTAACGATTTATTGTGTATGCCTTCATCTTTTATCAATTTTATTTTATAGATTTGCTTGCATTATGCAAGTGTAAATATAATATACAACTTGCATTTTACAAGTGTTTTGAAATAAAATTATGTCAGATACTAAAAAAAGATCAGATTGCCCTATAAGTTGTTCCCTTGACATTTGGGGCGACAGGTGGTCGTTGTTGATTGTGAGAGATTTAATGTTTGCCAAACAATGTACATACGGCGACTTTTTAAAATCAGCTGAAAAAATAGCGACCAACATTTTGGCTTCTCGACTACAAACGCTCGAAGAAAACGGAATCATCAGTAAATCCACGCACCCGGACAGCAAAGCAAAAGTGCTTTACAAATTGACACAGAAAGGAATTGATTTACTACCAATAATGATAGAAATAAATTTGTGGATGGAAAAGTATTATGATATTCCAACAGAAAGAAAAAGAATGCTGAAAGAAGTGAAAAAGGACAAAGATAAATTTATTAAATCAGCGATGACAGACCTAAAGAAAAGCAGCAGCTAAAGCTGGCTTGCCCCAAGCGAGGCTGAAGTGCTTCGGTTGGCCTGTTTTTTCTGTAATTAAGTAGGTTTTTCTATTTACGGTAGTGCTAAGAGATTACCAGACAAACAAAAAAAACATTGAATTTTAAGACTTTGTGCAATTTATGATGGGTGAAAGCAACAAAAAAGTAACAATATTTACCTTTTTTGCTCAGTGGATATTATAGCCATAAATTAAATTAGATTGCACAACTGGTTAATTTTACTATTTTTAGAAAATAATTTAGAAAAATGCTGTTCGAATACGTCAATAAAGTAAAATGTACCAAAGAAGAAGCATGGCAGCTGATCAGTGATATTGAGCGCCGGCCTGATTGGATTCACTTTCAGGAAAAATGCTATTGGACAGATAAAAAACCCGGAATGGTGGGTTCCCGTTATCAGGAAGTGGAAGTTTTTCTGGGTTTTCATATGAATGTCAACTATGAAGTGGTTGAATGGGTGGATCATGTGAAAGTGAAAAGCAAGTGTATGATGCCACCTTTTCATCAAACGGTTGAAGTGACCGTTAAAGAGGAAAAAGATGGGGTGGTATGTACCCTCCGGATTGAAGCGAACATGGGTGTTTTGGGCTTATTGCCTAAAAGTTTCATCAAAAAACAGGTGGATAACCTGATAGACCCGTTTACCCAGCAATTTATCCATATTTTGGAGTCAGAGTCAAGCCTGCGTTCTAAACAGCAGTAATTTTTAGACTTATATCAATAAATCAAGGGTATTTAGAACATATTTTTAGTAACTTTGTTATAAAATATAACTTAGTTAACTAATGCCTTTAAAGAGTCGCAGAAAACTGGAAAAAGAGCTGATGCGCCAAACCATTTTGGATGTAGCAAAGGATATTGCTG
Source organism: Chitinophagales bacterium (assembly GCA_046329865.1). Classification (GTDB taxonomy): domain Bacteria; phylum Bacteroidota; class Bacteroidia; order Chitinophagales; family JADIYW01; genus JADJSS01. The sequence goes on from JAXLTW010000004.1 coordinate 38,641, forward strand.
CAATGGATGGCTGGCAGAATGTGACTATACGTAAAATATGTACCCGGATAAATTATACAGCCCCGGTCATTTACCAGTATTTTGAAAGTAAGGAAGAATTGCTTCATGCGTTACGGTTAGAAGGCATTATCTACATGAACAATACCATTAAAAGAATAAACGAAAAGGAAGAGAATCCTGCGAAAAAACTGGTTGGCTTCGGGTTGGCATTCTGGAGATTTGCGGAAGAACATCCGGAGTCGTATCAGGTGATGTTTAATTTACAGGGTGTTGTATGCGGTGAAGAAAATAAACCCGACCCATTAAGTGAAATCACGGAGATCTATAAAATCTCTTTCCGCCAGTTAAATGGAGGCAGTCAAATCCCGCCCAAAAAACTGATATGGTGGATTGATTATTATATCGCGCTGATACATGGGTTTATTGCACTCAATATGGTCAACAAGATTAAATCGGGCAAAGACCAGGGATATCAGCTGCTGAAAGAAAGTCTGCAGCATTTTTTAGAATCAATCAAAAACAATAAATAAGTATGAGTAAAGGAAAATGGATAACACTGGTGTTGCTTCTGCTGTTGATAGGATGGCTGGGCTCTGTGAAATATAAAAACATCCAAAAAGAAAAAGCGAAGACGATGATGCAGGGGAAATCAAAAGGAATGCCGTCATCTATAGCTGTTTCCGGATTTGTGGCGGAATATACCAATCTGTCGAATAACCTGAATACAAACGGAACCATTATCGCTTCCGAAGAAGTGCAGCTGCAGCCGGAAGTTTCTGGAAGAATCACTTATTTGAATATTCCTGAAGGGGGAGTGGTTGGAAAAGGAACTCTGCTCGCAAAAATAAATGATGCTGAATTACAGGCGCAATTGAAAAAGCTGCAATCACAGTACGCTATTGCGGCATCCAATGAAAGCAGACTGGCGCAGTTGTTGAAAATAAATGGCGTATCACAGCAGGAATATGATTTGGCGCTGAATACATTGCAAAATGTAAGCGCTGACATGGAACTGGTAAAAGCGCAGATTGATAAAACGGAAATTCGCGCGCCATTCAGCGGCAAACTGGGCTTAAGAAATATCAGCATGGGCGCCTATGTAAATCCTTCTACGGTAATCACTTCATTACAGAGTATCCAATCAATGAAACTGGACGTAACCGTTCCGGAAAAATATGCCGGAATTATAGAAGTGGGAAATACCATGCAATGTACGGTAGATGGCAGTACCGCTCCGTTTTCAGCGAGGGTGGTAGCCATAGAGCCTCAAATAAGTGAGACCACTCGCAACCTGAAAGTACGTGCTATTGTAGAGAATGCAAAATCCAAGTTGGTGGCAGGTGCTTTTGTAAAGGTGCAGATAAAATTGAAACAAATAGCGAACGCCATCATGATTCCCGGAAATGCCATTATTCCCGATGCTCAGAATAAAAAAGTTATTATTGCCGATAGCAGAAAAGCGAAATTTGTCGTGGTGGAAACCGGTATCCGAACAGAAAATGAAGTGCAGATTGTGAGCGGCATAAAAGTCGGAGATACGATCGTAACATCCGGCATACTACAGATAAAACCGGGTATGGGTGTGAAGTTTACCAAAACTATAGGCAGAACAACTATTCAATAAATAAGTCATCATAAGAATTCGATATGGGATTACCTTCATTAAGTTTACGACGTCCGGTTTTTGCGATTGTGCTCAATATCGTGATTATACTGTTCGGTGTTATCGGGTATAATTTTTTAGGAGTGCGGGAATATCCTTCCATCGACCCGCCTGTCATTACGGTGCGTACCAATTATACGGGTGCCAATGCGGAGATTATAGAAACACAAATTACGGAACCCCTTGAAAAAGCAATCAATGGAGTGGAAGGTATTCGTACGGTGTCGTCTTCCAGTAATCAGGGGTCTTCCATCATTACAGTCGAATTTGATTTGTCCGCCGACCTGGAGACTGCTGCGAATGATGTGCGGGATAAGGTATCACAGGCGGTCCGGCAGTTGCCGCAGGATATAGATGCACCGCCTGTTGTTTCAAAAGCGGATGCCAACTCGGATGCTATCATCTCCATGACGGTACAGAGCAATACGAGAAATATTTTACAGCTGAATGATTATGCGGTGAATACGCTTCAGGAACGCCTGCAAACCATACCCGGAGTGAGCAGTGTGCAGATATGGGGACAGAAAAACTATGCGATGCGTTTGTGGATTGACCCGCAGAAATTAGCCGCTTATGGGCTTACTCCGCTCGATGTCCAGAATGCGCTGAATGCGGAGAATGTTGAGTTGCCATCCGGAAAAATAACAGGCAGCAGCATAGACTTAACCGTAAAGACATTAGGTAAATTAACGACGGAAGAAGAGTTCAACAACCTGCTCATAAAAAATATTGACGGTGCATCCATCCGTTTGAAAGATATCGGCTATGCTATCCTGGGGCCTGAAAATGAAGAAACAAGTTTGAAGGAGAGCGCTGTTCCAATGGTGGCTTTGGCAGTCGTACCACAGCCGGGCAGCAATTACGTTGCCATATCCGAAGAGTTTTATAAACGATACGAACAAATCAAAAAAGAAGTTCCGAAAGACATTCAGCTGAATATTGCACTGGATTCAACGGTTTTTGTCAAAAAATCCATCGTAGAAGTAAAAGAGACATTGCTCATTTCCATCGTTCTGGTGGTGTTGGTGGTTTATTTCTTTTTCAGAGACTGGCTGATAGCCTTGCGCCCATTGATTGATATTCCAGTTTCATTAATCGGCGCATTCTTTATCATGTATATGTTTGGTTACACCATTAATGTACTGACGCTATTGGGTATCGTATTAGCAACGGGGTTGGTCGTAGATGATGGAATTGTTGTTACGGAAAATATTTTCAAAAAACTGGAAGCCGGTATTCCGAGAATGAAAGCCGCCAGAGAGGGGTCGGAAGAAATATTCTTTGCGGTGATTTCTACTTCACTCACCCTGGCCGTTGTTTTCCTGCCGATATTGTTTTTACAGGGATTTGTGGGAAGTTTATTCCGCGAATTTGGTATGGTGGTAGCCGGCGCGGTATTGATTTCCGCTTTCGTTTCCTTAACGCTGACACCGGTCTTAAACGTGAAACTGGCCAAAGAAATCCATCAGCAGTCCTGGTTTTATAAAAAGACAGAACCGTTTTTTACGTACCTGGATGAAGGCTATATGGATTCGCTCCGGTCATTTATGAAAGTACAATGGGTCGCACTCTTGATTGTTGGAGTCTGTTTCGCACTGATATTTTTAATCGGAAAAAATTTACCTTCAGAACTGGCGCCTTTGGAAGACAGGAGCGTACTGCGGGTTTCGTTGTCTGCGCCGGAGGGAACTTCTTATGATTTTATGCAAAATTATGTGGACAATGTTTCCAATTTCATCATGGATTCTGTTCCTGAAAAAAATATCTTATTAAGTGTGACGGCTCCGGCATTTGCCGGTTCCGGCGCGGTGAATACAGGATTTATGCGGCTTCGCCTTAAAGAGCCACAGCTGAGGACGCGAAGTCAAAGCGATATTGCACAGTACCTGAATAAAAATTTATCCGGTTTCAATGCAGGAAAAGCATTTACCATAGAAGAACAAACCATTTCCGTTGGCTCCGCCCGATTTGGACTGCCCGTACAGTTTGTGTTGCAAAATTTTGATTTCAATAAAATCAGAAGTGCGTTGCCTGCCTTCATGGACGAAGTTCAGAAAAGCCCGGTGTTTATGGGGTGTGATGTGAATCTTAAATTCAACAAACCCGAGCTGAATATCCAGATTAACAAAGAAAAAGCGAATGCACTGGGAGTTTCTGTTATGGATATCGCCCAGACCTTACAATTCGCACTGAGCGGCAGACGATTTTCTTATTTTACCATGAATGGAAAGCAGTACCAGGTGGTAGGGCAGGTGGAGAGAAGCCAGCGCTCCCAACCGGATAACCTGAAAAGTATTTATGTGCGTAACCAGAAAGGAGAACTGATACAATTGGATAATTTAGTAGATATCAAAGAACAGGCTAACCCGCCGCAATTATACCATTACAACCGGTATAAGTCCGCAACAGTGTCTGCCGGTCTGGCTCCCGGTAAAACATTGGGAGATGGTATCAACGAAATGAAACGAATTGCTGAAAAGACACTGGATAATTCGTTTACAACCTCATTGTCCGGTTCTTCCAGAGATTTCGCGGAAAGTTCTTCCAATACGCTATTTGCTTTTATTTTAGCGCTGGTTTTGGTTTTTCTGATTTTAGCGGCTCAGTTTGAAAGCTTCATAGATCCGTTGATTATAATGATTACCGTTCCGTTGGCGCTGGCCGGTGCGCTTTTATCCTTATGGATTTTTAATCAGTCGCTCAATATTTTCAGCCAGATTGGTATGATTATGTTGATTGGTCTCGTAACAAAAAATGGTATCCTTATTGTTGAGTTTGCCAATAAAAAAAGGAAAGAAGGGTATGATAAACTGGAAGCGGTCATTACAGCCTCTGCCATGCGTCTGCGCCCGATTCTGATGACCAGTTTAACGATGGCACTGGGAGCTTTGCCAATCGCTGTTGCTTTTAATGCAGGTTCACAAAGCAGGGTGTCGCTGGGGATTGTGCTGATAGGCGGAATCCTGTTTTCTCTTATACTGACCTTATTTGTTATCCCTGCGATGTATTTATTTATGTCACGTTCAAAATCTGTTGATGCACATGAGAATATTTAAATTAATCTGCCTCGTATTCATATGTACGCTTTCCATGCAGCTGAAAGCACAGGATTTGCTTACACCGGAAGAGGCGGTTTCTATGGCGGTGAGTACGAATTTTGATATCGTAATTGCCAGAAATGAAGCAGAGATTGCAAAAATAAATAATAACAAAGGCGCGGCAGGTATGCTTCCCCGAATCAATGTAACGACAGGCGATGTCTTTAACCTGAATAATATCAATCAGAAATTTACTTCAGGGGCAGATGTAGTGAAGAACTGGGTGCCGGTAAACAGTTTCAATGCATCCCTGAATCTCAACTGGACCGTTTTTGACGGACTAAGAATGTTTGCCACGAAAGACAGGCTAAAGGCATTACAATCAATCGGAGAGATTCAGTTAAAAGAACAGATTCAAAATACCATGGCTCAGGTACTAAATGTTTATTTTGAAGTGGTTCGTCAAAAGCAACAAATGAAGGCGTTGCAGGAATCCGCAAAGATTTCGGAGGAGCGGGTGAAATTAGCACAGAAAAAATTTGAAGTGGGCTACAGCGATAAGACGCCGCTCCTACAGGCAAGGGTGGATTTGTCTGCTCAGCAAATCAATATCTTAAAACAAGAAGCGCTCCTGCAGCAGTCAAAAGCGCAGCTAAACCAACTGCTGTCCAGAGATGCATCCATAGATTTTGAAGTCATAGACAGTATTCAACTGAATTATACACCCAACCTGCAACAGATAAAAGATACGGCCTTAACGCAGCATTGGTCGATTCTGCGTGCTAAAAAATATATAGATATTGCCCGCTTTCAACACAAAGAAATCAAATCGCAGCGCCTGCCATCCGTTAATTTTAATACCGGCTATGGATTTACGCAAAACAACAGTAAGGCAGGCTTTCAGATATTTAACAGAACATACGGCCCTACCGTTGGAATAAACGCTATTATACCGATTTACAACGGAGGAACCGTGAAGAAGGAACTGGCCGCTTCTGCCGTTAATATTGCTACACAGGAAATCAGGGTGCAGCAGCTTGAAAATGATCTGGATACCAAAATCATCACAGCATACAGAAACTTCGACTATGCCCGGAGAATGTTGAAATTGAATGAGGAGAATGTTGCCGTCGCTGACGAGAATGTAAAGATAGCCCTGGAACGATACCGCCTGAATCAATCCAATTCAGTGGAAGTGAAACAGGCACAAAGCAGCTACGAAGAAGCCTTGTATAATGTGATAGCTGCAAGATACAGCGCTAAAATCGCAGAGATTGAACTGAAAAAATGGAGCAATGATTTTATACAGTAAGGACAGTTACTTACTTAATATTTTAATCAAATCCTTTGCGCTTACCTCACCCGGAATCGTTTTTTTCCATGCCTTATTTTTATCAAAAATAACCAGACAAGGGAAGCTGGAATAACGGATCTGATTCGTCAGGGAATAGTTCAACTCCTGGCCGATGAAAACATTGCTGAAGGAGTTGAGAAAATAATTGAAATAAAATTTTCTGATGGTGGAGAAGTCTTTAAAGGATGACAGTAAAATTGCGTTTCCTCAAATTTTGAAATATTGACCAGGATGCTGTTAATCGTTCGTTGACAGTGTTCGCAGGTCGGACTGAAATTAATGAAAATGGTATTTTTGTTTTCAGCCAGATCCGCATTTGTCAGATAGCTGGTGCTATCCATCTTCAACAAAGAAAATGTAGGGAATACGATAGGCTTCTTTTGCGCCGATAACTGTATGGAACAGGTAATGAGAAAAACGGAAACAAGTACTATGGTTTTCATGGAAATTAAAAGTACAAAAATAATTCCAAAAAAAATCCCGGCTGTTGAGCCGGGAGTATACTTATAAGTTGTTTAGGTATCTATTTTACCTGATTGACGATAGCTTCAAATGCTTTTGGGTCATTTAACGCTAAGTCTGCCAATACTTTACGGTTGATATCGATTTTAGCGTCCGCTAATTTTTTCATGAAAACAGAGTAGGATAATCCAAAAGGACGAACTGCCGCATTGATACGAACGATCCACATACTTCTGAAATCTCTTTTCTTTAATTTTCTGCCTACAAAGGCGTAAGTCAAACCTTTTTCTACGGCGTTTTTGGTAACTGTCCAAACGTTTTTACGGCGACCATAATAACCTTTGGCAAGTTTGTAGACCTTCTTTTTGCGGTCTTTTGCTGCAACTGAATTTACTGAACGTGGCATAGCTTTTTTATTTTAAGTGTTAACAATATGGCCATCGGCGATGCCTTGCCTTATGCCTTTATTTTTTTAGTTCATACACAACAAACTCTTGATATTTCCGGAATCACATTGTTTTACAGTTGTAGTGCCGGTCAGGTTGCGTTTTTGCTTAGTTGTTTTTTTAGTTAAAATGTGTCTTTTATAGGCACATGCTCTTTTTATTTTGCCGCTTCCGGTCAATTTAAAACGCTTTTTTGCGCTTGAGTTGGTTTTCATTTTAGGCATAAAAATGCAATTTATAGGTTATAAAACTTGAAAATAGGGTGCAAAGATACACCTTTTTTCCTGAAATCTTACCTGTCACTATGTAAAATCATAGTAAATTATACACGAATGGTGGGTAAAAGATTACTTCTTCTTCGGAGCGATATAGGCAATCATCTTTTTGCCTTCAAGATTGGGCATGGCTTCCAATGCGCCAAACTCCTTCAGGCTGTCCGCAAACTGTAATAAGACCAGTTCACCTCTGTCCTTAAACTGAATGGCACGGCCTTTAAATTGTACGTAAATTTTAACTTTAGAGCCTTCCTGCAAAAACTTTTGAGCGTGTTTTTTCTTGAAATCCAAATCGTGGTCGTCGGTATTGGGTGTAAAACGGATTTCTTTGACTTCCGTTTTTTTCTGTTTAGCTTTAATTTCCTTCTCTTTCTTCTTTTTGTCGTAGAGGAATTTATTGTAATCCACCAAACGGCAAACCGGTGGTACCGCTTTGGGCGAAATCTCCACTAAATCAACTTCCTGTTCTTTGGCTAATCGCAGTGCTTCTTCAATCGGATAAACGCCCGGCTCAATTTCTTCGCCTACTAAGCGCACTTCGGGTACGCGGATATCTCTGTTTAATCGGTGTTCCGTTTCTTTCTTCTTGGGAACAAATACTCGTCTTTTAGGTATCAAGCTTTTTTGTTTAATTATTTAATTCTTCCTGCAATAATACGGCAAAGTCTTCAATAGTAAAAGCGCCAATATCACCTTTTCCGTGTTTTCTGACAGAAATTTGACTGTTTTCCACTTCTTTTTCGCCAATTACCGCCATATAAGGTACTTTCATTACTTCTGCATCGCGAATTTTCTTTCCGATTTTTTCCGCACGTTCATCTGTTTTTACTCTAAAACCTTTCTTTTTTAAGTCAGCAGCTACTTTTTCTGCATATTCTAAAAACTTATCGCTGATAGGTAAAATGGCAATTTGTTTCGGTGCCAGCCACAGCGGGAAGTTGCCGGCGCAATGTTCGATTAAAATGGCCATAAATCGCTCCATGGAGCCAAACGGCGCACGGTGTATCATTACCGGTCGATGTCTTTCATTATCGGCGCCGATATACTCCAGGTTGAAACGTTCTGGTAAATTGTAATCGACCTGTATGGTGCCCAACTGCCAGCTTCTACCAATGACGTCTTTCACCATAAAATCCAGTTTTGGACCATAAAAGGCCGCTTCGCCATATTCTGTAACGGTTTTCAGTCCTTTTTCCGCTGCAGATTCAATGATGGCCGCTTCTGCTTTCGCCCAGTTTTCATCAGAACCGATATATTTATCTTTATTTTCCGGGTCACGCAGGGAAATTTGTGCGGTAAATTCAGTGAAGCCTAATTTTCCGAAAACCAGTTGTACCAAATCAATCACGGTTTTAAATTCATCTTTCAGCTGATCCGGTGTACAGAAAATATGCGCATCATCCTGTGTAAATCCACGGACACGGGTTAATCCATGCAATTCGCCGCTTTGCTCATAGCGGTAAACCGTTCCAAATTCAGCAACCCTGTAAGGTAGGTCTTTGTAGGATTTGGGAACATGGTTGAATATTTCACAGTGATGCGGACAGTTCATCGGTTTCAGGAAAAGCTCTTCATTTTCTTCCGGTGTGTGTAATGGGCTGAAAGGAATCTTTGCCATATTTTTCATAATGTCCGGATGTCACGTATAAATCTTTTTTGCCGATATGTGGCGTTACGACAGGTAAATAGCCTCGTTCAATCTGTTCTTTTTTCAAAAAGTCGGTTAATTGTTCCCGGACAAAAGTGCCGTTGGGCATCCACAGCGGTAATCCGGACCCTACTTTTTGCGAAAAGGCAAATAGTTCCAGTTGTTGTCCCAGTTTACGGTGGTCGCGTTTTTCCGCTTCTTCCAGCAACTTGAGGTGTTCATCCAGTTCCTGCTGATTGGGGAAGGTAACACCATAAACACGCGTCAGTTGTTTTCGTTTTTCATCACCGCGCCAGTAAGCGCCGGCCACTTTCATCAACTTGATAGCCTTGATATGGCCTGTATTGGGAATATGCGGCCCTCGGCACAAATCCGTGAAATTTCCCTGATTGTAAAAGGTGATTTGTCCGTCTTCCAGCCCTTCCAGCAATTCAAGTTTGTATTCATCGCCTTTTTCTTCGAAGTATCTGATGGCATCCGCTTTAGAGATTTCCTGGCGTTTGTATTCACTTTTTTGTGCAGCTAATTCCGCCATTTTCTTTTCAATTTTAGGCAGGTCGGCCAACGTGATGGAAACATCGCCGGAGTCGATATCGTAATAGAAACCGTTCTCTATCGGAGGCCCGATACCAAATTTTACGCCTTTGTAGAGGGCCTCAATTGCTTCAGCAAATAAATGGGCGGAGGAGTGCCAGAAAGTTGATTTTCCGCCTTCATCGTTCCAAGTCAGTAATTTGAGTGTGGCGTCGCCGTGGATGGGGCGCGTGGCATCCCACACTTCACCGTTAATTTCTGCTGCCAGCACTTTTTTAGGCAGGCTGTTGCTCAGTTGCGCTGCAATGTCTAATGCGGTAACGCCACTTTCAAAGGCTTTTACGGCACCATCCGGAAAGGTAATATTGATACTCATAATCGTAATCATGCAAAGGTAGGAAATGGAATGTTGAATTCACAATCGAAATAATACAATTGATGATTTGATTAAAATAACCGTAATTAGAAATGTGTTATCACTTGCCAACTATAATCAGGTTAAATGAGTCTCCACGTCAAGGCGTCAAAGATGGCGCTATAGAAACTTATTTTATTTAACGTGTTGTGCGGTTTACTATAGGGAGTAAAAAGTAAAAAATAACATAGCTAATTATTGGAAATCAAGTAGATAATTATAGCTATAATCAAATTAAATCCTGCAACGCGTTAATTTACATACCACTCATCTTGAGCGCTGTAACAGCCGCTTCCACGCCTTTATTTCCATGCTTGCCGCCGGCGCGGTCAAGGGCTTGCTGTTCGGTATTAGGGGTGAGTACCCCAAAAATAAATGGGATATCGAATTCAATATTTAAGGTTTGCAGCGCATTGGCCACCGATGTATTGATGTATACATCGTGGTCTGTTTCCCCTTTAATGACGCAGCCTAAACATATCACAGCGGCCAGATGGTGGGTTTGCGCCAGTTTCTTTCCTGCGAACGGCAATTCAAATGTGCCGGGTACAAACTGCACGTGAATATCTTTGTCCGCCACACCATGTTGCTGCAATGTCTCCACACAGCCTTTCAGTAGTTCAAAAGTGATATGCTTGTTCCACTCCGCTACGGCGATACCATAGGCTTTTCCATGACCATTTGGCACTTTTAACGTGTCGTAATCAGAAAGGTTTTGAAGTGCAGACGCCATACGTAAACGGTATTAAGCTGTTCGATAAATCTCCGGTAGATATTACAAGGCTTCCGCTTCCAGTTTTGCGATGGAAATTTCGGAGAACATGCCTTCCTGTGAGTTCGGATAGCTAGTCTTTAATTTTTTGTACAATTCCAGCGCTTCCTTCTTGTTTCCTTTTTGTTCGGTGGCGAGAGCTGCCCGGTACAAATAGGTAGGAGCGGTAACTTCATTATCCGCAGCATCCGCTGCTTTTTTGTAGTTGTCTATAGCTTTGTCCATCTGGTTCTGCTCTGCATAAGCATCGCCGATGCAACCGAATTTGCGGGCGCTTAAAACGGCATCATCGGTGCTGAAATCTTCCAGGTATTTGATGGCTTCGGCATATTTTCCCAATTTGAGGTTGCAAACGCCTGCGCCAAAAGTGGCTCTGTTGCCGGCGGCAGTACCACTGTATTGTTTGGCAATGGCTTCGAAGCCAAGGTGTGTGCCGTCGCCTTTCAGCGCCAGGCTCATGGAGTCAGAGTCAAAATAACGCTGCGCATACACAATCGCATCCTTAGCCTTGGTTTCTTTAGGGCCTTTAATGAAATTGGTATAACCCCACCATCCGCCAACGCCAATCACTAAAACGGCTGCAACGCCTAAAATAATGTTTCTGTATTGTTCGAAAAAGTATTCCGCATTGTTGAATACTTCGGTTAGTTTTTCGTTTCCTTCTTCCAGAATATCGTGTTCGTTGTTTTTACCTTTTTTCTTAGACATACTATTTGCTTTAAAAATAGAGCGCAAAGGTACAATTTTTGACGGATTTATAAAAATTTTTATCCACGATAGTGGGACAATTGCTGATTCCCCTTTTTTGGCTGTATATTTGGGCGATGTCTGTGAAGCCACTGCATATCCGTCAGATCAAGCTATCCAATTATAAGAATTATGCATTCAGTGCGTTTGAATTTTCTGAAAATCTGAATTTTATTGTGGGTAATAATGGGGTAGGAAAAACCAATCTGCTGGATGCTGTCTATTATTCCTGCCTCTCGAAAAGCTACCTGACTTCGACCGATATCATGGCTGCAAATTTTGACAGTGTTTTCTTTCGAATTGAATCTGATATTTTATTAGATTCAGATAATCAGTTACTTGAGATAAAATACTTAAAGCAGGAAAAGAAAGAGGTTTTCCTGAATAAAACGAAAATGGAGAAACAGGCGGAGTTTGTCGGCAAGTTCCCCTGTGTCATCATTACGCCGGATGATAACCAGTTGATTCTGGGCAGCAGTGAGCAACGTCGCAAGTTTATGGATGCTACCATAGCTCAATTTTCACCTGAGTATTTATCCAATCTGATTACGTACAATAAGTTGCTGACACAACGCAATGCCTTGCTGAAATCTTTTTATGAAAACCGGACATTTGATAAAAACCTGCTGGACGTGTATAATGAGAAGCTGATAGCATGTGGCAGGCTGATTCTAACATACAGGAAATCATTTCTGGAGCAGTTTTTGCCACTTTTCCAACGGGTTTATAGGCAGATTTTTGATGGACAGGAATCTGTAAGTATTACTTATGAATCAGATTTATTAAATAATGATTATGAGAAAGTTATTTCAGATTCATTGCAACAGGATAGAAATGCACAGCGTACCACTAAAGGGATTCATACCGATGATTTGCGGTTTGAACTGAACGGATATCCGGTCAAAAAAACAGGCTCCCAAGGTCAGCAGAAAACCTTCCTGCTTTCCCTGAAGCTGGCGCAGTACGAATTGTTGAAGATGCAAAAACAATTGTATCCTTTGTTGTTATTGGACGATATTTTTGATAAATTGGACTCCAATCGTATCCGTAAGATTTTTGAACTGTTGAACAGCGATCATTTCGGACAGGTGTTCATCACCGATACCAATGAAGCTGCCATCAGGGAATTACTGGAGGAACACGGTATTCATGAATTTAAAATCATCCGACTTGGCTAATTACAGAAACAGCAGATTTTTGACCTTAAAGGATGTATTGCAGGATATGATTCATGAAATGCGTATCGGCAATAAGATGGACGAAATGAAGGTGCGCAAGCACTGGCATGAGCTGATGGGTAGTTATATCACCAGCCATACCACCCGTATTTTTTACAAGCAGGGGAAGTTATTTGTCTATCTCGAATCATCCGCTCTGAAGCAGGAATTATTTATGGCAAGGGAAAAAATCATTACCAGCATGAATCAGCGGTTGGAAGAGAATCTTATCAAGGAATTAATCATCAGATAGACAGTGTTTATAAATGTATCAGAAAATCTTATCAAAAATATTGACTGACTTTGATTAATTTTGGAACTCAAATACCACAGAATTGTTATACTAATTAAATACAACTAACATGGCAGTAGAAATCACAAACGATAACTTTAAAGAGAAAGTATTGGACACCAAAGGGGTGACTTTAATCGATTTTTGGGCAGAATGGTGCGGTCCGTGCCGGTTAATCGGCCCGGTAGTGGAAGAACTATCCAAAGAATATGATGGTAAGGCTACCATCGGAAAACTGAATGTCGATGAAAACCGCGATGTGGCGGCTCAATACGGCATCATGAGCATTCCAACCTTACTGTTTTTCAAAGACGGACAACTCATAGACAAACATGTCGGTGTTGCTTCCAAGGGCGACCTGAAGAAAAAACTGGATGCGGCAATCGCTTAAATAACGTTATAAGTTCAGGCCGTAAGTAAAAAAAGTTTACTTACGGCTTTTTTATTCTTATTTTTCTGCCCGTTATGTCCATTCAACAACAGGATTTTTTTCAATTTGACCAGCTTGACCTGCTTGCGCGGCAGGTGGTGGAAGGCTTTATCATCGGATTGCATAAAAGCCCCTACCACGGATTTTCAGTAGAGTTTGCTGAACACCGCCTGCACACTGTCGGAGAGTCTATCAAGGATATAGACTGGAAGGTTTTTGCGCGGACGGAGAAATTATACACCAAAAAATTTGAGGAGGAGACCAATCTCCGTTGCCAGATAGTCATTGACGCTTCTTCATCGATGTATTTTCCGCAGGAAAGGGAAAAAGGCAAACTGAATAAGATAGAATTTTCCTGTTTGTCGGCGGCGGCATTGATGTACATGATGAAAAAACAACGGGATGCTGTTGGCTTGACTGTCTTTGATAAAGAAGTAAAGGTGCAAACGGGAGCGAAGACCAATGCCTTGCATCATCAGTTGCTGATGAATGAACTGCATAAATTACTGTCTAATACGTCCGTTCAGCAACCCACCTCCGCTGCGAAATGCCTGCATCAGGTCGCGGATTCGATACACAAGCGCTCCATGGTGATGGTGTTCAGCGATATGCTCGACAGTCTGGATGAAAATGAGATTTTTCTTGCCCTTCAGCACCTGAAACATTGTAAGCACGAAGTCGTTTTGTTTCATGTTGTGGATAAAGCAAAAGAGATGGATTTCAATTTTGAAAACCGGCCTTATAAATTCATCGATCTGGAAACGGGGGAAGAGCTGAAACTACAACCCAATCAGGTGAAGGATTTTTATATCGAAAAGATGGAACAGCGCAAGGCTAACCTGAAGCTAAAATGTGCACAGTACAAAATTGATCTGGTGGAAGCGGATATCAACGAAGGATATAAATCCATTCTTACCTCATATCTGGTTAAAAGAAGTAAGATGATTTAGCAGTTCATCTCATAAAAGGCATTTCTACATGCAGCTCAACTACAAGAAATTCGGAACTGAAGGCCCGCCCATCATTATTCTGCACGGACTACTCGGCTCGCTGGATAACTGGCAGACGATAGCTAAAACCCTGTCTGACAGCCATCAGGTATATATTATCGATCAACGGAATCACGGGCGTTCACCGCATGCGCAAGAAATGAGTTACGAAGTGCTGGCAAATGATGTAGTGGAATTTTGTGAGCAACAACACCTTACCAATACTTCTTTTATCGGGCATTCTATGGGTGGTAAGGTGGCCATGATGCTGGCATTGCATCATCCAGGACTTATTGATAAATTAATTATTGTGGATATTGCACCGGTGTATTATGAAGGAGGACATGAGTCAATTTTATTTGCGATGGCGGAAGCTCCGTTGCATACTACCACGGACCGCAAAGTAATAGACGCATTTTTAGAAAAGAGGATATCGGAATTTGGTGTACGGCAATTTGTTCTAAAGAATTTGAGTCGGGATGAAAATGGTCAGTTAAGCTGGAAATGTAACCTGGAGGCGCTGATAAAAAATTACAGAAACCTGATGTTGTTTCCGGATTTTGCCGATGTCTTTAATAAATCGGTCTATTTTATTAAAGGGGATTCATCCGACTATATCAATGCTGCCAATTGGAAGGATTGTTTACGGTATTTTCCTGCTGCCGAACTTCTGTCTGTTGCACAGTCGGGACATTGGGTGCATGCGGATAACCCGCAAGGATTTATAAATCAACTCCTGAACATTTTATAAAAATAAACCCCGGCTTTTCAGCCGGAGTCTAACATGCAAATGTTTATCGACCACTCTCTATGCTTAGAGATACTTAACCCGAAGCCGATACTACTAATTATACCCTTTGTAGTTTGCGAACTGTTTGTTGTTTTTGGTTTTTAAGCTCCAGTTACTGGTGCTACTGTTTTTGTAGGGATATTTACCCTTGTTAACGCTTGGCCAGGTACCGCATCCGCTGCTCATGCTTCTGCTGCAGGAGCTGGCGCCCAGTAAAAGGATGCCGAGGAAAAGGAATAAAGTGACCGGCATTTTTAAGACACGTGGCAGAGTGTTTTTTGTTTCGTTGTTGGCTGTTGCAGCGTTCATCAATTGGGAGAACGGAGTGCATTTTAAAGTTCCTGTTTTCATAGTTTTAATTTTTTAGTGGTTTGTTTTTTTGATGATGTAAAGATTCATACTTTGTTTTAAACGCCTCCAAATCGCTGAGTAAATGGAAAGACGGATGAGTAAATGGTTTTGAATATGAAAATTTGTACCTTTGGATATGGTTAAGAAAATTTTACTGTCGCTCGTTCTGATCGTTTCTTTGCTGTTTCTGTATGTCGCATTTGGCAGAAAGGACCTGACGCTGTCTAAATCCTACGTAAAAGAGAAGTATCAGCTTCCCAATTCGCACTTTCTGAACTGGAATGGAAGCGAGATTCACTATACCGAAGCCGGGAGCGGATTTCCGGTGTTGATGATACATGGATTTGGCGGCAGCAACCGTGATTTTTCACTACTGGATTCATTAATCAATCCCGGCTACAGAGTGATACGGGTTGATCTGCCCGGATTCGGATTGTCTGATTTTCCCGTTCAAAAAGAGGAATCTCCGGATTATTTAAAAGTGTATAATGATTATTTTACATTTTTAATGGATACCCTGCACCTCGATTCGCTGTATGTGATGGGAAATTCATTGGGAGGTTTAATGGCCTGGAACCTTACGGTTCAGCACCCGGATAAAGTAAAAAAACTGGTGTTGTTCAACAGTGCGGGTTATGATATGGAAGAGGTGATTAAATCTGCGAATGCGAAGGTATTCAAATATGACATAGTCAAATTGTTATTGAAACGTGGTATACCCATGTTCATGACAAAGAATGGAATCAGCAGGGTTTTTTATGATAAATCCTTGCTGACGCCTGACCGATTAAAGAGGGTGAATGAATTATGGAATCGGGAGGGAAATCTTGCGCACATCATGCAAATGGCTTCCTCCACAAAATATCTGGACCAGAATCTAATTAAAAAAATTACATGTCCCACTTTGATTATCTGGGGCAAACAGGATAAAATTGTATCTCCAAAGTATGCAGACCGATTTCATGAGGACATAAAAAACAGCCGTCTGATCATGTATGATTCCTGCGGTCATGTGCCGATGATGGAAAAACCTATGGAAGTAAAAAGTGCGGTACTGGATTTTCTACAACATTAGTGGTCGCCTAACGGACGTTTTTTGACCATTCCTCCCTTGATATCCTTGACGCTTTGGGTGATGATAAACGCATCCTTGTCTATCTTCTCCAGCTCACTGTACAATTTGCCCATTTCCAGGCGGGTAATGACGGTGTATACGACTTCGCTCTGTAAATTTTTTTCACCTGTTTTGCCGGTACCTCTCTTTTGAATATAAATGGTATACCCCCGTTTCAGTACATTCTTAATCATCACCTGTATTTCCGGAGAATTAGGGGATATGATGGTTACTCCAAAATATTCTTCGATACCTTCCACAAAAAAATCAACTGTCTTGGAGGCAGAAAGATAGGTAAGCATGGCATACATGGCTGTTTCTATTGAAAGCAAATAGGCGGCAAATGAAAAGATGATAACATTAAACACCAATATAACGTCGCCGATGCTGACACCCAGCTTTCTACTCAAAAATATCGCTAATACTTCAGTTCCATCTATCACCGAACCACCCCTGATAGCCAATCCTATACCGGCGCCTAAAAAGAAACCACCGAATATTGCAATCAACAGTTTGTCTTGTGTAATGGTCGGAAAAGATACCGTCGCCAAAACAATCGCCAAGCCAAGAATTGATAAAGCTGTTTTTATGGCAAAGGTTTTGTTGATGGTGCGGATTCCAAGAATGATAAATGGAATATTTACGGCTACAATCAATATGGAAATGGGCATGGCTGTCAATTCTGTGAGCAAGAGGGAAATACCTGTAGCGCCGCCGTCAATAAAATCATTGGGTAACAGAAAACTTTTCAGTCCAAATGCTGCAGAGAAAATACCGACCAGGATAAACAATACATCTTTTGCCGATCGTTTCAGAGAGATGATAAAATTGATAAGCTCTTTATCAGGAGGCAGATTGTCCTGTTGTCTGGGGTTATCTGATTTTTTGCTTAATACGGCACTGGTGATGACTCTGGTAAGTAGTGGATGCATATACGATATCTTTATGCCTTAAAATACAAAATTTTAGCCATAAATTCAACTGAAATCAATTGTTAATGTTTTTTAAATCTGGGATGGTGGAGTGAAAGAGATTCCCGCAGGTATTGCTGGTCGAGGTGCGTATATATTTCCGTCGTGGTGATGGACGAGTGCCCCAGCATCTGCTGTACGGCGCGCAAATCCGCACCACCTTCAATCAGATGGGTGGCAAACGAATGGCGAAAGGTATGCGGCGAAATATTCTTATTCAGGCTGATTTGTTCCGCAAGTTTCTTTATGACCAAAAATACCATTACCCTGGAAATGGGAGTGCCCCTTTTATTTAAGAATAAGATGTCAGAATACTTTGGGTATTGTGGTAATTTTGTTCGTACTTGTTCGAGATAGATGTCAATATGTTTTAATGCTTCACTCCCGATAGGCACCAGTCTTTCTGTGTTTCCTTTCCCTATCACGCGGATAAATTCCACGTCTTTATAAATATGGGAGATGCGCAAGTTGATCAGTTCGGATACCCGAAGTCCGCTGCTGTAAAGGGTTTCGAGCATCGCTTTGTTTCGTACGTTCTCGTCTTTGCTTAAATCCAGCGCTCCGATCAGTTGTTCGATTTCTGAAAAGGATAAGGTATCCGGCAGTTTTTTCGCCAATTTCGGCCCTTCGAGCAAGGCTGTAGGGTCTTCTTTGACATAATCATCGGTAATCAGGTATTTATAAAATGCTTTCAACCCGGAAATAATACGCGCCTGACTTCTGTCGCTCAGCCCAAGGTCATACAAATGGGTGATGAAATGTTCTAAATCGGCCAATTTTAAATCACCCGGTGCCGCGTTTTTATTTTCTATATCCAAATATTGCTGCAGCAATGCCACATCGTGCAGGTACGCTTCCACGGAGTTGGCAGAAAGCGAACGTTCAATCTTGAGGTAAGATTCAAAATTTTTTATGTACTGTTTCCAGCCGGACATATATTCTTACGGGCAAGATACAAGATTTTTTACGCATGGTAAACTTTAAAAAACATATCGTATTTTGCATTGAATTAGTAACTTTATTATTCAATTGATATATGAAGAAAATTATCATCATTAACGGACCCAACCTGAATTTATTAGGCAAACGCGAACCATCTGTGTATGGTTCCGAGACGTTTGAACAGTTTTTGGCGGAAATGAAACCCAAATACGGTCAGTTGGATATAGAATATTTTCAAAGTAATGTAGAAGGGGATTTGATTTCTAAACTACACGAGGTGGGTTTTTCGTATGACGGAATCATCCTGAATGCTGCCGGCTATACCCATACTTCGATTGCCATTGCAGATGCCATCCGTGCCATCAAAACCCCGGTGATAGAAGTGCATATCAGTAATACATTTGCCAGGGAATCTTTTCGGCATCATTCCTATATTTCTCCGGTGTCCAAAGGTGTGATTGTCGGTTTTGGTTTGAAAAGCTATGAACTGGCGTTGAAATATTTTGAATAGCAAATCTTTATCAGAAAGTCAGGGTCTTGCTTAAATACATTCCCAATGCAACGGCGAGGTAGCCCATCAGTATACTTATTAAAATATAGGAAGCCAGTGTAAAATAGTTTTGCGAATGAAAAAGGTTGAAATTTTCAAGCGCAAAGGACGAAAAGGTGGTATAGCCGCCGCAAAATCCTGTAACCAATAAAAATCTGTAGTCGGGGCTAAGTGTGTGATTTCGGTCGATATAGCCAATAAATAAGCCGATTAGCAGACATCCAATCAAATTGGCGATAAAGGTTGCCAGCGGAAATACGTTTGAATAGTATCTTACTGTAAAGACAGAAGTCAGGTAGCGGAATATGCTGCCTGTTCCGCCTCCAATACCAACCAGTACGATTTGTTTTAGCATCACCTATTCCTTTTTAAGCGTAATCTTTCTTTCTATGCTATTGTCTAAAGCATTGCCTTTACTGTCGAGAAGGGTTAATCTGATGGTATTTTCACCCATCGGTAATCCTTCCATAAAATAGCCCGCCCATTTGGTAAGGATAAATTCAGTGCCGTTGATTTCGGCTTTTACCTTATATCCTTTTTCAGAGAGGTCGCAATTGACGATATAGAAATCCAGTAACACCGCATCTGCATCCGCGCCTTTGTATTCGCCTTTTGGCCGACTGAAAAACAGCATGGGTTTGGTCAGATCCGGTGCGGCATAGCGCGCAACGTAGCGTGATTTGCCGGTGATGACGGATGTCAGTATGTACGCGTGCTTATTTTTGATGCTTTCATGATAGGAACGGGACAGGAATGACAGCATGATGTGCTGGCCGTCTGTTTTTGTGCTGACGGTATCTGTATTTTTGTATAATGCCAGATACGGCTGATTATCTATGATGCAGTGTACATGTTGTCCACCCGCTGCATTGGCACAGGTTTTTACACCTTCTTTGGAACTTTGTTTTCCAAATTCGTAGTTGGTTGCTTTATAGTCAAGGATCACTTTATTCGCATCCAGATCTTCCATCGAAGACAGGTAGGATTGTTCGAGAGTTGCATTTTCAAACTGTTCCGGTGAATACAGTTCTGTCAGTGTGATGCCGTTTTTCGAGTATATTTTCAATTTGGCTGTTTTTTCGGTAGTGCTTTTAGTGCTGTATGATTTTTTATTACAGGCTATAAATGCCGCAAGCAATAAAAAAGGAATGAACAGGAGATAGGATTTTCGCATGGCAATTTTTTTTAAAGTTCCGATTTTTCTTCCATTTTTTCGAGAAAATAATAAGCGTGAATGTTATTAATCCTAAAGTCTTTAAAAGGCGGCTTCTTTTTCAGCCGCTTATACATTTCTTCGTAAAGATAATAGGAGTTGTTCGGGTCGTTTTGCGTATTTCGGCTGTTCATCTGCTGGATGAGGCGGGTTATTCTTTCCGGCAGTATTGATTTTACCGTTTTTCTCAGATAATAGATGCTTTTTCGCTTCCGGACAGAATCGCTTTTTTTGATGTCGATTGCATACTCTTTAAAGATGCCGCTGAACAAATAACGGACATAAAATACCTGATTCAGTTTGTCCCTGTAGGTCAGGGAGTACCAATAGTTTACCCAGTCTTTATCCCAAAACGGAAGGTAGAAATCCAGTCCGAAATATTCATACACCCTCATAGAGTTTACAATAAATTTTGAGAGCCTGTTTTTAATCAGCCATTCCTGATAACCGTTCCAGCTGTTTTCATAATCCGGTGTTTCTGTTTGTAATTCGTGTTTGTATGCGATGTGCTCCTTTATAACAACAGATGATACCGGCTCTAAGAAGCTGCCTGCGATGATGTCCTGGCAAAATCCGTTCATGACTACTGCATTGTCCGGGAGCAGGTTGTTCTTTTTAAGGTATAGCAGGGCAAAGAAATCCTGTTCGTGCGGCAGGGAAGAACAGTGGTGGTTCATTTCGGAGTATTTAGCCCATTCCTCCGAAAAGAATTCATTCAATAACTCATCCGTGTACTCAATGAAATACCATTCTACCTGCAGGATGGTAGCGACTCTCTTCGCGATGATCGTATCCGTGCTGTCTTTTCTGCCATAGATAAAGCATTTCACATTTGTATAATGATTCTTTTTTAGCAGGGCTAACAGATACCTGGAATCATATCCGCCGGAAAGAGGGATAAAGATGGTTCTGCCGCCGGCATATTTAATCATTCTGTTCACCAGTATATTTTCACAGGCCTCCAGTTCTTTGTAGCTGCCAATTGCATTACCTTCATTGGAATGCCTGAAATATTCCTTTATGCGAACGGTTTGTTGTTTTTTACAAATGACAGCATATTCTCCGGCTTGTAATTGCCGGGTAGCATTCAGAAGCGTATTATTACCCAGTGTACAATAAACCTTTTTAAAAGAAGCCGTTTCCGTCTTATTGCGCGGTCCATTAAAATTCACTTCGTCTGAAACGATGATATCCGTATTTTCTTCTGTAATGAAAAGCGGGAATGTACGGATGATATCAACAGCTAAAAAGATATGGTCATTTGATTCGACAATTATGGAAAAGTGCCCGCTTAATGCGTGCAACTTCTCTGTAAAATCAGTTTCATCGTTGATGTCGGAAAAATAATCGGCTAAAGACTGTTCTTTGCATAAAGTCTCATTCAACCAGGCACAACCCATCACATGGACTCCATTTGCATGGGTCCATGAATAATATAGTTGATATGTCAGTCTGGTGGTAATCATTCAACCAATAATTTATAACGTATATAATAGATTAAGTAAAGATTCAGGATTACGCCTGTAATAGAATACAATGCCATGGAAAAATAGAAATCATTTAAATAACCGCCAATGACGATGGAGAGTATTCTTACGATAAACATCACTGCATTGAATTTCAGTTCAAACTGCAGCTTGTTCTTGATATCGATTAAGGAAGAAACGGGCGATGTGATGACATTTAGAAAGTACCAAAGAATCAGGTATTGACTAATTTTTCCCGCAGTCGTCCATTCGCTGCTGAATAAAAATAAAAATAATTGTTGTCCGTAAAATAATAGGATTAATGTAGGAATAATGCCCAGCAGAAATGTGTAGAACAATATCCTCATGGTTGCCTTTTTCAGTTCTTCGTTATTTAGGTCGCTGGCGATCTTGAAATATACCTGGCCCATTGCAGATTTATACATTCCGGTCGGTGCGTTCAGCAAACGGGTGGCATAAGCATAAAAGCCCACCATATTTTTTGTGAAAAAATGAGTCAACAGAATAGGAATGCTGTTCCGGGAAATATTGTTGAGCAGAGAAGACCATGTTCCGTATTTTGGAAACTGGTCATATTCTTTCCATACTTCCTTTAATTCGCTCAAATTAAAAACAGGTCGATAGTAACGCAATAGAAAAACACTGGCGGTTGCAATTCCGAGTAAAAATCCATAGACCAGCGCGTGTGGTATTTTTAGAAATGCAATCACTAAAGTAAAAACTATCGTAACGATGACTTGCAATAACCGGAACAGATTGATGGAAGAATAATCACTCTTTTTATTCAGATATACCAATATAGGCTGATGTATTCCATATGCGAGTACGGCAAATGGCAGCAGGAGGTAAATCTTATAATATAATATGGACAGCGGAATACAAATCAACAGCAGTGCCACAAAAAACAGACAGGTGACAGTAAAGGATGCATTTATAATTCGCTCCGATTGTTGTATGTCAACGGGCAGCATGACGGCAATGTCCAATTTGGCATTCGTCACTTCAATAAGAATAAAAAGAATGGATGTGAATATGCCGAATTCCGCAAAATCAACAGGCGTAAAGAATTTGGGCAGTACTAAAGAAAACAGGAAATTGATGATTTGCACGGCAAGTAATCCCAAAAACAGGATGGAGAAATGTTTAAAAATTGAATTTCCTGAAGATGTCTTGCTCATCCGTGCGAAGTTACAATTTTAAGAAATAAGAGAGGTGCTTAATTCATCAAATTTCGGTTAGCGGGTCTTTTCAGCCGGCGCCGGTGGAGTCTTGGCTTTGGCCGGATGTTGGTTGTCGCTGCCGATGATATCTTTAAGGGTAAAGAGCTCGCTTTGGTTAATTTTTACTTTTATCGGAATAAATCCAAGCGCTTTTACTTTTACATAGCCTTTGTAGTCAACTTTGATAGTTTTTCCGGGAATCAGCAATTTGGCGCCTTGCGTAAAAAACTTGGAAAGGGTAGAAGCTGTATTTACATTTATCTTCAATGGAAGGTCAAAAGCACTTTGTTTATTGATTTTGACTACATCTGCCGCTTCTAAAATCGTTCCCAGTTTCTTATCGTCTATAAAAACATCAATTAATATTTCTTCCAGTTTTACCTTGGCTTTATAAGGATTGTATATTACCGCGGTGATACCCAGTTCCACCTGTTTGAGTGAAAAATGGCTGACATGAAAATCTTTTGTCTTTACCAGATATGGCTCTTCCGTTTCTTCTGCCTTAAGCAGGAACGGAAGCAGAAACAGATAAGAGAGTGTGAACAGCCATTTCATTTGCGCCATATTTTATTTGGCTTTTCTTTCTTCCCTGCGTTTGCGTCTTTCTTCCTTACGTTCTTCTCTTGCCTCTTTACGTTTCTCTTTTTTGGTGAGGTATTCATACGTTTCAGCAAATTTCACAGGCTTTTCAATCAGATTACCGTCTTTGTCTTTAACAGTAATCGTGCCAATTAACTGGACCGCGTATGTACTGGAAGGTTCGTGCCCTCCTTCAACAAAGGGAGCGGTTGAATAGGTGTACTGAATGGGTATGGAAAACTCGGAGCGTGGCTGTATTGTTTTTCCTGATTTAGATACAATGCTGCCGGCATCTTTTCCGTCAATCGTAAAATCCAGTACCAGATCCTTCAGCGTATAGGATTCTTCACTGAGATTAAAAAACACAGCGATACCACGTATCGTTGCATTTTCTTTTGATAAGTTGCCTAAATCCATATTGACCAATTTATTGAATTCGACACTTTTCTTTTCTTGTTTACAGGAGATGACGGTAAAGGCGGTGAATAGCAGAAACAGGATTTTTTTCATGAATTTGTCTTATTGTCTTAAACATTTTTGCAAAAGTATTCAATCAGATTCAATTGTTTGATTTTTTAATCTTTTTTTAGAATAGCAGGGTTACCAGCTGCCGGAACTGCCACCGCCGCCAAAGCTGCCGCCGCCACCGCCGCCAAATCCACCGCCGCCGCCCCAGGAGCTGCCACCACCGCCCCACGAACTGCCACCCACTGAATTCCAGGTCCAGCCGCCGCTGCTAACGGAAACACTGGATTTGCCGCTGACAATTATATATAAGATAAACAGCACGAAAGCAATAATTAAGACATATACCCATAAGGGTACTTCATCCGTGTTTAAATGTGAGGATGGTTTGAAAGTGCCTTGCATCAGTCCGATTAAACGGTTGGTCGCATCATCCAGCCCTTTGTAGTAGTTGTTTTGTTTGAATGCCGGCACAATCAATTCATCGATAATGTGTTTACTGTCGTAATCCGTCACATAACTTTCCAGTCCGTATCCGATTTCGATATCCACCTTTCGGTCGTTTTTGGACACTAAAATCAGTACGCCGTTATTTTTATCTTTCTGTCCAATGCCCCATTTCCTGCCTAATCGAAGTGCATAGTCTTCAATGCTGTAATCACCGATTGTTTCAACGCTTACAATATAAATCTGCGTGGAAGTGGAGTCATTATAGGCCAGTAATTTTGATTCGAGCGCATCTTTGTTTTCACTGCTCAACATCGACGCAAAATCATTCACCAGACGGTAAGGAGTGGGGACATCCGGAATTCCCTCCTTATCCAACGTCTGACCTGTTGCAATCAAATGCAGGACAAGCAACAGAATCGCCGGTATTTTATTCAAAAGAGAGGTCATTTGGTAATTCGTTTCTGTCTAATTGGTCAATATCCGGAAAGTGGGTGCTTAAGGTTGTTCCGATGGTATGCACACAGCGTGTGATGCCTTCCATGAAATGTTCATTGGAAAAATTCT
Organism: Chitinophagales bacterium; assembly: GCA_046329865.1. GTDB lineage: Bacteria > Bacteroidota > Bacteroidia > Chitinophagales > JADIYW01 > JADJSS01. Next base: position 63,619 of record JAXLTW010000004.1, read on the forward strand.
CTTTCAATTCCTGCAACAAAACATTCCAAAAATCAGGATGGACTTTCATGTGAATGGCCTCATCGCCAATGATGGCGAATTTTTTATCTTTTACGGCAATGTAGAGTAAAACAGCATTCCTGAAAGGGGTTTTATACATTTTCAGGGATTGAAAGACCTTTAATGCTCTGTCATAAGCATCCTGGTCGCAACGGTCATCGATATGCACCCGTATTTCACCGCTGGTATGTAATTCCGCCTCCCGGATTGCAGCCACTACCGCATCCTTTTCTACATCCGATAAAAAAGTTTTTGCAGATGCCATTCTTTTAGAATTGAACTTTCGGCGCTTTTTCCGCTCCGGGATCCGCCTTAAATGGTTCTTTTTCTTTAAACTTAAAGATCATAGCGGTAATGTTGGAAGGGAACGTACGAATTTGTGTATTGTAATTTTGAACAGCGGCATTATAATCCCTGCGTGCAATATTGATTCTGTTTTCAGTGCGTTCCAGCTGATTCATCAGTTCGCTGAATGCCTCTGTGGCTTTCAATGTCGGATATTGTTCGGCAACAGCGAGCAATCTGGACAGGGCGCCACTGAGTTGTGCCTGAGCTTCCTGAAATTTAGCCATATTTTCCGGTGTGATATCCTCGGCTTTCAGCTGGATGGAAGTAGCTTTGGAGCGTGCTTCAATCACCGCTACGAGTGTTTCCTTTTCAAATTTTGCTTCACCTTTCACTGTTTCCACTAAATTACCGATTAAGTCGGCTCTGCGCTGGTAGGCTGCTTCCACATCCGCCCATGCCTTTTTTACCCCTTCATCGTAGGAAACGATACTATTGTAAGAGCAACTTTGCAGAAAAAAGGAACTGATAATAAGTACGAATAGATAAATCGACTGCTTTTTCATGATTTTTTGTTTGAATAAATATAATCAATAATTGTTGTTTTTAGTTCCATCAGCATGAAAATATTCTGAACATCTTATGCCGTATTTAAAATAAAAAAGAGCAACTATACAGTTGCTCTTTTTACAATTCTTGATTTTAGGTTATTTTAAGGAACAGTCTTTTTCTTCGTTACCTGTTACTAAAAGATTATCCTCGGCATCGCACAAAGCAACAGCTTCGTCTCGTGGAACAGCAACCCCTAAAATGGACTTTAATATTTTTGTAGATGAAACTACAGCCCCTGTTGTCGGGTTTTTACATTCGCATGTGTAATCTTTTTTGCACGACACAGAGCCCAAAAGAACCATAGCCGCAAAAGCTAAATAAGTCAGTTTTTTCATAAAGAATGATTTTTGAATGGTTAATAATTAGTCAAATATATTGAAAAAAACCAAAAAGAAACTGTTTAACGAAAAAAAATTATTTTTTTGTAAACGTGATTAAATTAATGGCTTTATGGATATCCACAGTACCTTTAATAGTTGCATTAGCATTTCTGTGTTCATCCCATAGTTCCAATATATCATAAGCGCCCGTATCTAAATTCAGGATGGCATCTATTTTATTATTATTTCGGGATAAAATGGAGAATATTTCCATCGTAATTTCTGCCAGATACGATGGCTTACGGATATTAAATAGCACATAATAACGGTTTTTATTTTTTTTATCGGTACAGATTGCTAACAGCCTTCTCTCTCTCAGTTCTCGTTTCGCTTTTTCGATGGTAATTAGCAGGCTGTCCTGATAACATAACAGTTGTGTCTGGAAGACAGTAGCGCCAGTGTTTTTGGACCATTTCACCAATTCGGCATAGGAGGTAACACTTGTCAGCGGATTCCTAATTACTTTTCCGGAAGGCAATAAAAACAGATTTCTTTTTAAGTTCAATACATTAATATCCCCATTATTCAACATCACCAAGCCGTGCCTGTATTGTGAAATTACGGTGTTAATGATAGAACCATCTTCTACAGTGAATCCGTCCGGTTGCTCCAGAATATTGTTAAACCCGCCGGATGATACTAACATCAGGCAATTATTCTTTTTTTGAAGTTCATATTTTGATACAATGTCGCCGGTTGCAAAGTAGTGCGCATCCGTATACGTTTGTGCTGTATCTTTTCTGGTCAGCCAGATACTTTCGCCTATGGTTTTTCCTTGTTTTGTTAAGAGTCTGTATGTTTGAACAACGGGAGCATTGTTTGTGTAAAAGTATTTTTCAATAGGATGCTGTGAAAGGCCAGGATTTTCCAGAATAGACAAATCCGGTTGTTCATAAATCCTTTTAATGACGGTATGAGCGATAAGGATACATGCAAAAATTATAATACCGTATATTCTTTTCTTACCACCGCCCCAAATGAGATACAGTATACATACTAAAATAAATAACAGTAAAAACCAAAATACATCTCCCAGCTTTTCATAATACACATAGAAATAGTCTTCTATATTTAAATATGTCCTTAGGAAAACATATTTAAAGTTTCCTTTTTTAAAATTGACAATCGCCTTTGTCAGATTTCCGGGCACGGTGCAAATGAATACCTTGCGGTCAGCTAATCTGTCGATAAGTTGCTTATTTTCCGGATTGCGAGTGTCAAAGGTACTATTCAGTATATCGTGTTCTAGTTTTTTGGATACCTGTCCCAACAGAAAATAACCTATAATGGGATAGATATCATTGGTGTCCGAAATAAGATGCTTACTGTTTATTGCTGCATCCAGGTATTTTTCTCCTTCAGTAATTCTTTGTGTCAGATTGTTCGTTGATACCGGATAGTTTTTGCTATAGTGAGCACACAGATGATACAAGAATTCATCTCCGCAGTGCAATTGTCGGTTTAAAAATTGCCTGTCTGCCTCTAATTCCTTGAAATTCGTAAAAGATACATGCTGAATGTATTCTTTATACGGAAATTGTGCTAAATACGTAAGTTTGCTTTTAGGGGCATTGCTTGTGTAATATTTCAACAGGAAATCACTTTGTGCAAAGACTGAAACAGTGCAGCAGTAAAATATCCATACAGTAAAATAAAATTTCAAGCGAATGAATCCTGCCATTTGTATTATTATGACGTGTTATAGTGGTATGTTTGAGATGTGTTGTGCTCAAATATACTAAAACCATACATAGATAGGGGATATTGCGTTATTTAATTTAACTCTATTCATAATCGTTATAATGACAGGCATTTTCTAATGATTTATTAATATCAATCCATCTTTACTATGTACTTTAAGGTTTTATTTTTATTCTATGGCATTTGAGGCAGAAATTGATACTATCCGGAAAAAGATTGAAACGTACAGGAAAGAAGGTAAATCTATGTTTGCAGGTTCTTCCTTTCAGACGCATTCCATACCTATGTTGCATATCATCTCTGTCATTGACAATACCATCCCTGTTTATTTTTTGAATACGGGCTATTTATTTCCGCAAACAATAGAGTATAAAGATGAGATTGCTGCTTTGTTTGGTATAAAGGTGCTGGATGTAAAATCATCCACACCCAGAAATATGCAGAAAGATGAAAATGGACGACTGCTCTTCACTTCCGATCCTGATTTTTGCTGCCATCTGAATAAAGTGGCGCCTATGGAGCCCATCTTGCGGTCCCATGATATCTGGATAAATGGAGTCAGGGCTGACCAAAATGCAAACCGGGCAAAGATGAAAGAAGAACAGCAGACACCGCAGGGGGCTATGCGTTATCATCCGATGTTACAATGGACTAAGCAGATGATTTGGGCATACATCAAAGAAAACAATATTCCGCATCACCCGCTGGATGCAGAAGGCTACACCAGTATAGGTTGTGAGCCTTGCACCAGAAAGATTGATGCCTCACAGATGGGTGACGAACGTATGGCACGCTGGTTTGGTTTAAATAAAACGGAATGCGGGTTACATACGGAGTTAATCAAATAGTGAAATAACAGCTAATTAATTATGTTTGATGAACTATTGATTCAAACAGTCTAAATGATAGATAAATGAAAGTATTAATAACAGGTGGAGCAGGTTATATCGGAACGGAACTGGTGAAAAAACTGGTGAAGATTCCGAAGGTTAAAGAGATTGTAGTGTATGACAACCTAAGCAAGGGTGGATACAATTTTTTCTTATGTACCTGTATAGGCGGTGATAATATACGATTTGTGCAGGGGGATATACTTGACACCCGTAAACTGAAGAAAGAATTACAAGGTGTAGATGTGGTCTTTAACCTTGCAGCAAAAATCGCTTCTCCCTACGCGGATGCAGACCCACATTTGTACGAGCAGATTAATCACTGGGGTACCGCTGAACTAACCTACGCCATCGAGGAGAGTGATATAAAAAAGTTTATCCATGTGAGCAGTTTGTCCGTATACGGCTCATCCGGCAAAGGCAAACTGATTACAGAAAGCACAAAGTTAAATCCCCGAACGAATTACGGTATTTCCAAAATGAGAGGAGAGGCTTTTGTGGAGCGCCTGATGAAAAAATCGGATGTACAGATTGTCCGATTGGGAAATGTGTATGGATTCAATCAAACCATGCGCTTTGATGCCGTCATCAACCGGTTTGCTTTTGAGGCTAATTTCCTGAAAAAGATTTCCATACATGGCGATGGGCAGCAAATTCGTTCCTTTATAGACGTGGATAAGGCTGCCAAATACATTACACAGATTCCTTTCTTACAGGTGCCTTCCGGAATCTATAATCTGGTGGATTTCAACAAGTCGGTAATGGATATTGCCTTGACATTCAAAGATTTATTTCCGGAATTGGAGATGCAATTTATCAATCAGCACCTCCAACTAAGGAATATCGCCGTTGACGAAGACTGTAAAATCTATAAGTACCTGCCCAGGGAGGCATCCAACTTCAAGGATGATTTATTTACAATGATTAATCAGTTTGCATTTCACTGATTAGTAGAGGTTTATATTGTTTGTCTTCTTCTTGGTTTATCGACAATGTGTTTATACACATTGAGTTATCCACATTTATTACTTATTAAATAAAGATGAATAGAAAAAAATAATTCAAAAAATTTGGATTTTAATTTTTGCGTATTATTTTTGTCGTAGGGTTTTTATGTTTCTAGACTTTAGGGTCTGACGGGTAAGTGCAAAGCTTACCCGTTTTTTATTTCTTTAATTTATAATTCCCAGAATACGCTGGTCATTTGTTTTTAAGATATCTAATAATATTTCCCAAAGGATGTCGTAAAATACAATCTCACTTTCATGCATGATTTGGTGGCTGTAATTTTCTTTGAGCAGGATATACTCCTTTTGTTTATTCAATTCTTTGTAGTTGAAACTTTTCTTCTCCATAATGGAAAGCAGCTTGATGAACAGATTACTTCTGGATCCGGTGTCTTCTTTCAGGTATCGTGTCTGGTAAACTCTCAGTGTTTCAATCTGCTGCATGGCATTATCCAGGTCATTTCTTCCGATATAAAACAGGATGGAAACGATTCTGGCGGCTAAGTTGAATCCGGATTTGTCGTGGGTGGCATTGGGAATTTCATTGGAAAACTTGGACAAACTGAATTTGAAATTTCCTTTTTTTATATAGTGTTCCAGAAACTCTGCATAAGCGTTGTAAATCACCCATCTTTCTTTGAGTACGGAATTTGCATTTTTATATTGTGCAGTGGAATGTATCTGGTGTATGATATCTTTTGATTGCTCCGTTAGCTTCTGATTCAGTAATATTTTGACTTCAAATTCTTTCACCGCCAGATAGCTGACACCTTTGGCAGCAGGCAACAGCGCATAAATGAGTGAGAGCGCCTGTTCATCCTTGCGCAGGTCAAATAGGGATTTTAATTTATAGATATAAACGGTGTTCAGATAGTTTTCCGCCAGGATAGAGGAGTAGTATTGCTTGTAATTGGCGAGAAACTCATCACAAACGTCATTCATTTTGCATTATCTCCCAGAATTTCAAAATAGAACAATTGCGTTCGTATGTAGATGAAATAGACAACCAGTGATTTGGATGCTTTTACAAGTTCCCTGATTTCTTCGATATGTTCATTGATGCGTTCTTCCTTCTCTTTTTGATTCATCTTTATATAATGCGCAGCCAATACTACGCCTGTGTAAATTATCTGAGCTTTCTGTTCCAGTTCATATTCTGTAGAGTAAAGCTGGTAGGCCGCATATTCTTCTTTGTATTTTTTCTCTTCTCCGGTCATTCCGTAGTGTACAAGCAGTTTGTAAGAATATTCTTTCAGCATATCGAAAAAATTATTCTTTTTTGCCGTACTATATGCCTCAATAATCAACTGGATGGAAGCATTTCTGTTTTCAGCATACCGTAATAAAATATTGCTCAGGTACAATCGGTTTACGCAGTCAAAATATGCCTTTTTGCTGCTGTCGCTTTCGGTAGCATTGTTTATATCAATGAAGTAAAGGGTATTGAGGAGCCTTGTTTTAAATCTTGATTTTAGTTTCCGGTAAGTGGCAGCTTCATTGGACGACTGGTACAAGTACTGCAACGCCTCTTCATCGGTGTTAATAGCGCCTGAGGCAATGCCATTATAGAACCTGGCAAACAAGGTATCTTTCCTGCTGATTAATGATTTATCAAATACCTCTATCTGGCTTAATTTGCGTTTATTGATGATTTGAACCAGCTCTTTCAGATTTTCCATAATGATATTGTATTATAAATTGACACTAATATTGCCCTTTAAATCAAATAAATTCATAGTAATATTTCCACATTGGTGGAAATAAGAATGTCACATGATTTGAAAAAATGCCATTTGTGTCAGCTTATATCCGATATACCTTTACATCATCAAACAGCGAGAAATGAATTGTACTTGTTTGGAAATTAAAAAAAAGGGCGCAATCAGGTACGATTCATTTCCCGAAAGAAAAAGAAACATGAAAACGATTATCAACATACTAGAAAATATAAAAACCCAGTTGAGAGAGCAACGTATTTTTATGATAATGAATCAATTAAAACCAATGGCTATGTTGACAATTATCACAGACGACGGAGTTGGGAGGCATTAATGTAACCCAAGTCTAGGAACATAAAGGCCCCCAACTCTTAGTCTTTAAACAAAAACCAACCCATAAAACATAAAAACAGGAGAACCTACGTCTAGAAACATAAAAACCCAACCCTTGACCAGGAACTCCAAACCCGACCCGAATCTAGAAACATAGAAACCCAAAAACTGAATTCAGAACATAAAAACCCACTTATCGTTCTTTAAACAGAAAACCCGACAGATGCTGAGACATAGAGCATAAATTCCCTGACTGCATAGTAAATAAATTCTCCTCTGTCATTTTTAGAAGCCGGCTGATTCCGGCCAGCTTCTATTTTAAAAATTATTGTCAGACATTAAACGAATTACTATGAAAAAGACAATTTATTTAATCCTTTTCCTTTCTCTGTCCAATTTTATGAAAGCACAGGTATTGTTTTCATTTGTTGGTACCGGAGCGGAACAAGATGCCATGAAACACCTCGACAAGGTATCCTCTGATGAAGAAAATATTGCCGCCGGGTATCAATTTCACTCGATGAAGGCAGGTGATACACTGATCCTTTCCGTTACAGGTCCGGAAACGATAATCCGGAAACTGACATTTAACGGTAAAAAGAATAAATGCAATTTTGACCAGATAAACCTGCCAAATTGTGACGTATGTTCTGAAAAACAGTTGGCGGTTATTCTGAATGACAAAAAGATGCAATGGAAAGAAATATCCAAAAATATCTATTTGTCAGGGTTAGAACATAAAACGATTCTTACGGTAACTTATAATGAACAGAACGTATGTACGGTGCTGACCTTTGAGGAATCAAAGATGGATAAAAACGAATACCTCAGTACGTATCATAAAAATTATTCAGATTACACTACTGCAGACTATGCATTCCGGGCGAAAAGAGGTACGGATTTACCTAAGTAAAATTAAAATATAACTCTAAGGAAGCTGACAAATGTGTCAGCTTTTTTTATGCTGTTACCAGTTCAAAAACAGTTATTTCAGGGGAAATACCCAATCGGCCGGGATATCCCAAAAATCCAACGCCGCGGTTGACATACAGATGCTGCTGAACGCTTTTATATAAACCAGCCCAATGCGGATATACATATTTTGAAGGACTCCACTTAATATTTAAGGTTGGAATTTCCACCCCAAACTGAAAGCCATGAGTATGGCCGCTGAAGGTGGCATGAATGTTTTTATAATGGGATAGCTGTGAAACCTCTTTGTCCCAGTGGGAAGGGTCGTGTGATAAAAGCAGTTGTATATCGGCATTTTCTGCTCCTGAATATGCCTTTTCCAGATTGCCGAATGAACCGAATCGGAGCGTATGGCCTATGTACTGGACACCGATGATGGCTAACTTTTTCCCATTTTTTTCCAGTATCCTGTTTTCGTCCATCAGTAAATCCCAGCCCAGTTCTTCTCGTTGGATACGAAGGAGTTCATTGAAATTGTCTTTCATCATTTTTTCCGTATCCCATTTTACATACATGCCATAATCATGATTTCCTAAAATCGAATAGACTTTATCTTTGGCTTTCAGGTTCTTAAGTAGGGAAATATAAGGCTTCGCTTCTTCTGCGGCGTAATTGACCAAATCACCGGTAAAAAAAATAAAATCCGCTTCTTCTTCATTTATCAGCCGGACTATTTTTTCTATAGCGGAGGTATCTGCAAAGCTGCCGACATGTAAATCGGATATTTGAACAATCTTAGTGTTTTTCCATTCGTCCGGTAAATTGGGAATCGGAAGTTTTACTCTTCTTTTCTGGTAATTATATGCGCCCCGTACAATCCCATAAAAGAAAGCGCCAAATGTGGTGGAACCAATCATTAACCCCACACGACTGAAAAATTGCAAACGTGATATACCATTAGCCTGTAGCTCTTGTTCCGCAGAAGTGCCAAACAGATTGAATGCATAACGAAACAAGCGCAGAATATCATCGACCAGAAGGAAAGGAATGATGAACAGTTTGCCTACAAAAACCGCCTGTGCTATGCCCATGATAAAAATTTTGCTCCATCCGTGCCAGTTGGTAAATCCTTTGGTGAGTAAGATGGCCAGAGCAATGTAGGTAACGGAGGACAACGTCCAGTAAATTCCATAGGCTATGCGCTGGGTGGCAGGTTTTGAAACGGAAAATGATGTTTTGAGTGACTGAAATACATAAATGTCCACTGCAATCGTAATAAGCAGCGGCAAAAGCATCCATGCGGGGTTAAATCGATTATTCATGATAAATTCAACAATGAATCGTGATATAAGTTGTAAATTGAGAGCGAATTTAAGGGAATGTCTTACATAAAAAGAAATAAAAAACTGGTATTTCTTCTTTTGGCAGGTTGTAGTCTGGTTTTAACAATTCAGACTGCATTTTCAGATAAAAAGACGCCATTAGAACTTACACAGACCTACTGTCTGGAAAATATAAAATTATTTCAGGCACAGTTGGATACATTCCAAAATATGGGACAGCAGAAAGCTGACCGGAAGACGTTAGTAGAGCGGTTTAAAAAAACCAGAATAGCGTTTAAACGCTTTGAGTGCTTGCTGGAATATATTGACAACAGAAGATATCCTTTTTTTAACGGAGTGAACGCCGTTGAGATGGATGACGGCTATAATCCAAATGCCAAACCTGAAGGGTTGCAGGTTATCGAAACTGAATTATTTTCAGACAGTCTGGATTATGACCGGATTGTTTTTTTGACCAAACAATTGAAGTACAGGGCGCTTTCCTTTTATCTGTACCTGAAGGATGCCAGGTTGCGGGATACGTATGTTTTTGAATCGCTTCGCTTTCATCTTATCAGAATGGAAACGCTCAATCTGGTTGCTTTTGATTCTCCGGAAATCAGAAACAGCGTATCGGAAATAAAAACGGCTTTGGAATCTGTTCGCACCATCCTTTCATTTTATAAAGATGATGCGCACAAAACAGCAATCGGCAAGGTGCAAACCGATATAGCAGCGGCTATGGTCTATTTGTCGGCGCATAATTTCACCACACTTGACAGGATATTTTTTATTAAGAAATTCCTGCAGCCTATTACCAAAGGGATAATCAATGTTCAGCAACAACTCGAAGTTCCCTATTTAGAGGAAAAGAATACGATATTCAGAGTGGTAAATTTGAAATCAGCGACTATCTATGATTCAGCTTTCTTAAATCCCAAATTTTTTGCACAGGATAAATACTACAAGGATAATCCGCTGTATGCAGAATTGGGCAAAAAATTATTTTTTGACAAGCGCCTTTCGGCAGATGGTAGTATGAGCTGCGGAAGTTGTCATCAGCCGCAAAATTTTTTTACGGATAAATTGCCAACGGCCATCACCAATAAAACCGGAGAGTTTCAGAAGCGAAATACGCCTTCTTTGATGAATGTGGCTTTTCAGGCATCCTATTTTTACGACTTTGCGGCTTTATCGATGGAGAGCCAGGTTGACCATGTTGTGGTAAATCCGCTGGAATTCAATCACAATTATGATGCGATTTTGAAGCGCATCAGCAGCGATACGCAATATGTCCGATTGTTTACTGCCGCTTTCCCGGAGTTCAGGCAGGACGCTGTCTCCATTTATGGTATCAATACCTGCATTTCGGAATTTCAACGAAAAATGATTTTTCTGAATTCACCATTTGATAAGTATATGCGCGGTCAAACTACCGCACTGGACGCATCTGTCAAGCGCGGATTTAACCTGTTTATGGGAAAGGCACAATGCGGCTCCTGTCATTTTGCACCTACCTATTACGGGCTGACACCTCCGTTTTTCGGTACGTCGGAGTCTGAAGTATTGGGTGTTACAAAAACATTTGATACTATCCATCCGGTGCTGGATGATGATATCGGCCGCTATAAAAATTTTGAAATTGACCAGTTTAAGTTTTCATTTAAGACCTCTACGGTCAGGAACGCACAATTAACCGGCCCATATATGCACAATGGAAGTTTTATATCACTTGAAGAGGTGATAGAATTCTATAATATGGGCGGTGGAGCCGGGATGAAACTGGATGTACCGAATCAAACCTTGTCTTCGGATCGATTAAATTTGTCCAGACAGGATAAGAAGGATATTATTTCCTTCATCAATGCTTTAACCGATACTTCCGGGATGTCCCGTTTCAGACTGTAGAATGGATTTATTTCTTTTTCGTAAACAACGCCAACAGGGATTTTCCTTTATAGAGATACAACATCTTTGATGCTACTTTATAATGTGTTGCGGATGTTAGTGCCTTCAGGAAATCCGCTTCAATAGAATGTTTTTTGCAGGCCATTTTGGTGGTCAGTATGTTTTCAAATACCAGTTGGGTATTGTCGATGGATATACTGGCATTAAATGTATTGCAATCCGTATTTCCGTTGACTGTATTGTTTTTGATGTCAAATTGAAGATAGGCTTTCTGCAAAGAGAATGTTTTGATGCCGTCTTTCATTTTTAATTTATACAACAGCCAGGTGCTGCTGTCAGCTATAGGCAGTGCTGGTTTTGCAATACCTGCATCAGCTGTGTCTTTCTTTATTTTGGATTTTATTTCACTCAACAGATACCTTGCTGAAGGAGTGGAATCGGAGGTTTGTATTTCTACCAGTAAGCAATATTCATAACCTTCTTTATAATTAAAACCTTCAATAGGGTAATGGAATGTTTTCCATTCACCAATTGGTTCATCCCTTGTGAGCAGGCATTTTCCTGTGTCACAATCCGATTGCCTGTCAGATACATACATCACTTTCAGATAAGAAATTGAATAACCATTCAGCAAGAAAAACACAGCCATTAGCAAAAACAGATGTCTCATATATGGATAAAGTTATACATTTTTGATGAGTAGGATTGCATTTTGTCCTTTAATGTGCTAAATTGGAAAACAAAATGATAGGTTATGCGAAGAAAAATTCTGTTAAGTTTATTACTGGTGCTGATTGTTATTCAGTTTTTCCATCCTGCCAGAAACCAGCGAACTGAACTCTTGCCAACCGATATTACAAAAGTGCATAACGTGCCGGAAGATGTATTACAGATTTTAAAAACATCCTGTTACGACTGTCACAGTAATAATACAATCTACCCATGGTATAGCAACATACAGCCTGTTGCCTGGTGGCTGAGTAATCATGTGAACGAAGGAAAAGAACACCTTAATTTTTCGGATTTCGGTTCCTATCCAGTAAAGAAAGCAAATCATAAATTGCATGAGGTCAAAGAAGTCATTGAAGAAAATGAAATGCCTCTTTCGAGTTATACGATTATACACCGTAATGCCATTTTGAATGATGCACAAAAGAAACTGGTGATAGATTGGGTAAACAGCACCGGTGTTAAATGATAGAGTCGTTCTTAAAAATTACGCAAGACCAGATAATCCACCAGTTGTTTTAACACTTCCTTCTTTTCTTGGGGCAGGTTGAGTTGTTCTAATGCTTTCAGCGATTGCTCAATGTAAAAATTCCGTTGCTTCATTCCAAAAGATTTGATGTCATATTCTTCAAAAATGGAGAGCATTTTATTTACTTTTTCAGCGTTGTCTATGTTGTAATTTTCAATGAGTTGTTCAAGCCGTTGGTCATTTTGCGCAGCGCTGATTCTTTTGGCTTCAATCAGCAGCAATGTCTTTTTATTCTGAATGATATCGCCACCGGGTTGTTTGCCTACCAGTTTCTCATCGCCATAGCAGTCGAGAATATCATCCTGTATCTGAAATCCAATTCCGAGGTTTTCCGCATACGAGTAAAGCAAATCTGCATCCGTATCAGCGGCATTTGCCAATATCGCTCCGATTTTCATACTGGCCGCCAGCAATACGGCCGTTTTCAATCGAATCATCTCAATGTATTCCTCGTGAGATACGGTCTCTTGCGTTTCAAAATCAATATCGTATTGCTGTCCTTCACAAACTTCGATAGCCGTTTGGGTGTAGAGTTCCACCGTTTTTTTAAAATAACGTTCATCCACTTTGTTCAAACACTGATAAGCCTTTATCAGCAAGGTATCACCGCTTAAAATAGCCGTATTCAGGTTGTATTTTTCATGCACCGTGACAAACCCTCTTCGAACCGGCGCCTTGTCCATTACATCATCATGTATCAGAGTAAAGTTGTGAAAATATTCTATAGATAAAGCTGCGGGCAGTGCCTCTTCCACGTTTCCACCAAACAGTTCATGCGCCAAAAGCAGCAGGGTGGGTCGCAGCCTTTTTCCGCCGATTTGCAGGAAATAGTTACACGGTTCATAGAGATTGGAAGGGTTCCCTTCCAGCCTGTTTTCCTGTAAATGCTGAATGAATAATGCTCTTAATGCTTCAATGGAACGCATAGATTAACAATTTCTAACAAAAATAAGTGATTTAATAGAACTAATTTTAGAATCTGGCATTATATTATCAAAATGAATACAGCTCTGCAAATTGAATGGACTACTGCTTTTGACAAAACCAGGGAAATATGTGAGGAAGATGAAAATTTCTCCAGTTACTCTGTGCGTGAAAAGATGATGGCTTTTGTTTTTACATTTTTACAAACATTGCAGGAAAATGAAATGCAATTTTCCAGACAGTTGCAGGAAAACCGGTTGCCGTACATCAATATCCGATTTCTACAGGAACTTAAAACCGACTTTAACAGTTATACCTCTAACCTTTTGTTGGAAGGAACCAACTCCGGCGAAATTCAAGCCAGGCCATTTATCGCTAATTATTATCAGTCCTTATTGTGGAATGCCTTTTTATCCATATTGTACTTTTGGGCGAATGACAAAAGCGATAATAAAGAAAATACAGATGTGATGGTGGAGAAAACGGTTCATTTTACCTTCGATATGCTTGCTCCCAATCCGATTGACTCAGGCATAGATTTGGTGCAGCATTTTTTAAAGTTGAGAAAAACAGATGCAGGAACAAGATAAGATACCAACGTCCAAAGTGGAAAGAGCTTCCAGGGTATTCCGGACCAGCATGAAGGTGGGCGCAAATTATATTAAGCACAGCGCACAGAAGGTCGTCAATAAAGAGGTGAACGAAGAAGCGTTTAATCAGAAAAATGCGGAAGAATTATTTAAACTGATGAGCCAGTTGAAAGGCAGCGCCCTTAAAATTGCGCAGATGATGAGCATGGATAACGGTTTATTGCCAAAAGGGTATGCAGAAAAATTTGCGATGGCACAGAATAGCGCTATGGCATTGAGTGCACCGCTGGTTATGAACACGTTTAAAAAATATATGGGCAAAAGTCCGAATGAATTATTTGACTATTTCAAGCTGAATGCAGTTTATGCCGCATCCATCGGACAGGTGCATGAAGCATACAAAGACGGCGTTAAATTAGCCGTTAAATTGCAGTATCCGGGTGTGGCAGACAGTATCCATTCTGATATAAATCTGGTAAAGCCCCTCATTTTACGGTTTATCGGGGTAAAAGAAAATGATGTCAGGCAATACTTTGAAGAATTTGAAGAACGCCTGAAGGAAGAATGTGATTACGAACTTGAACTGCAAAACGGAACGGAAATAGCCGAAGCATGTAAGGATATTCCCAATCTGATAATTCCCAAATACTACAAAGATTTATCGGGAAAGAAAATACTGACGATGGAATGGATAGATGCCCTTCCGTTGCAACATTTTCTGGATACCGAGACTGACCAGGCCAAAAAGAATCAGGTGGGACAGGCGTTGCTGGACTTTTTACATACATCCATTCATGTGCATCGTCGTTTCCATGCAGACCCGCATCCCGGAAATTTTCTGGTAACGAAGGATAATAAATTAGTGGTACTCGACTTCGGCTGCGTGAAAACATTGCCGGAAGATTTTTACAACTACTATTTCGCGCTGGCCAAAGACGACGTATTTAATGACCCGAGAAAATTGCGCATTTGCCTGGAAGGGCTGGATATGCTACGCAAAGAGGATACCGAAGAAGTGGAGCGATTATTTTATGAAACTGCTGTCCGGGCGATACAGAATATGTCCAAACCTATGAAATCTGACGTGTTTTATTTTGGAGATAAGGCATTTTACGATGAATTACAGGCCCACGGTGAAGAAATCATGGGCAATAAGAATTTCCGAAAACCTTCTGCTATGCGAGGTTCCAGACATGCCATCTATCTGCATCGTGCATTTTTCGGACTGTATTCCATCCTGTTCAAACTGAATGCTACTGTAAATATTGACAGGCGCTTTCTGGATAAAGTGCATATCGACTGAGCTATATCCACCCTTTTGCTTTAAATTCCAGGTATTTATTAATGGTCAGCGTTGATAAATCTTCCGGTGCAGTCAGTACCGACTGTATGCCATATCTGGCTAATTCTTTTACCATCATTTCCTTTTCGGATACTATTTTCTTTCCGATTGTTTTGTGATAAATTTCCAGCGTATCTGCGGCATGTTCATAGCTGTATTTTACAATTTCCGTATTTTTAAAAACAACCACCAGCAGCAGATGCGCATGGTTTAATCGTCTTAAAATGGGCAGGTATCTTTCCAGGGTGTAGTAACTTTCAAAATTGGTATACAAAATCAGCAGACTGCGTTGTTTGATAAGTTTATTAACGGCATTGAATAGTAATTCATAATTTGCCTCAAGGCTGCTTTCCTGTTCTTTGTGCAGTGTTTCAGAAATCAGTTTTAACTGCCCTGGTTTTTTGGATGCTTTGATAAAACTGCCCATCTTTTCATTAAAGGTGAGTATACCGGCTTTGTCATCTTTTCGAATCGCGGTATTGGAAATCACCAGAGTGGTATTGATGGCATAATCCAGCAGGCTAAGCCCGTTGAACGGTAAATCCATGGCTCGGCTTTTGTCAATAATAGAATAAATTTGCTGTGATTTCTCATCGCCATACTGGTTGATCATAATCTGATTGCGCCGGCCGGTTGCCTTCCAGTTGATGGTGCGCACATCATCGCCGCCGGTATAATTTTTTATCTGTTCAAACTCGTAACTATGACCGATTTTACGCATTTTTTTGATTCCTTGAAAAGTGTGCAGTTTATTGAACAAAACCAGCTCATGCTTCTTGACCTGTACCGATGAAGGATAAACAGGAGTGACCGTTTTTAGCGGGTAAATGATTTTATGTTGCACCAAACCCAGTATCGTGGAAACAAACAGGTTGCAATTGCCAAATGAATAGGCACCTCTTGTCAAAGGCCTTACAGCGTAAGTAATCACCTTTTCTTCCCCGGAGGATAGGAGGAACCTGAACGAGAAATCTCTTTTTTGAAATTCAACAGGTAATTCGTCCACCACTTCAATACGTACGGTCCTTTGCTGATTGTTTTTAATATAAAGCTGAATGAGTTGTTCGTCGCCCAACGGTAATACGGAAGGTGTCTGCCTGAAACAATCTATCTTATTGTCAAATGTCTTGACGAGGATGAAATCCAATACCGAAAATGAGACCAGCAGCAGTACGGATAATTTTGCTAATGGCAGCAGAAAACCGAAGGAGAAACTGACGATAAAAAACAGCACTATAACACCCCAAACATAAAAGAAACGACGCGTCAGAAACGTGTTTTGTATGAATCGCTGGTAGGTGTTTTTGAAGGAGATCATCTGATTATTTATCTCGGTACTTCAATTTGTTGAATGATTTGACGGATTATATCCTGAGCGGTAATGCCCTCCATTTCTTTTTCAGGCGATGGAATAACCCGGTGGTTCAGTACGGCATCTGATATGGTGCGCACATCATACGGTGTAACAAAAGACCTGCCGGAGATGGCGGCCATTGCTTTGCTGGCTTTCAGCAGTGAGAGGGAGGCGCGGGGAGAGGCGCCTAAAAACAAATCTCCGTGATGCCTGGTCTGGTGAACAATCCGGGCAATGTAGTGTATGATGTCATCTTTCACATAAATGTGTTCTATGATTGCGCTGCACCGTTTTATATCATCTGCATGAACAACGGATTGAACATCATTTGTCACTTTTGTTGAAAAGTCGTTGTTGAAGCGTTGCAGGATTTGTTTTTCTTCATCCAGATTCGGATAGTCCATCACTATCTTAAAAATAAACCTGTCCAGTTGTGCTTCCGGCAGACGATAGGTGCCTTCCTGTTCAATGGGATTTTGTGTGGCAAGCACCATGAAAGGGAATGCCATCTGATAGGTGTGTCCGTCAATGGATACCTGCCGTTCTTCCATCAGTTCAAAGAGTGCTGCCTGGGTTTTGGCGGGAGAGCGGTTGATTTCGTCAATCAATATGATGTTGGAAAATACCGGCCCGGGGCGAAAATTGAATTCCGATTCCTTCAGGTTGAAAACGGATGTTCCGAGAATGTCTGTCGGCATCAGGTCCGGTGTAAACTGGATGCGGGAGAAACCAACCGAAATGGTCTTTGCGAGCATTTTGGCCGTCAATGTTTTTGCTATTCCCGGGACTCCTTCCAGTAAAATATGCCCGCCGGTAAATAAGGCGGAAAGCATAAGGTCAATGGTGCCTGTCTGACCAACGATCACCTTTGCCATTTCCGCTTTTATTTTATCGGCTGTTTGTGTTATAAAAGCGATATCGGTATTGATTGCTTCTTGTTGATGTGATTCATGCATTTCTTCCATCTTCTGAGTTATTTACAATGGTTATAAAAATATTCTAATTCAGTGTTTAATTGTGTTAACTGGATACTGCTGATTTTTTTTTCAGCCAGGATTTTTTTAAAGGCAGTAAAAATGGACTGTATGGTTTCTGCCGGTATTGCTGATTTTTGTGCAAGCAAAATAAGAAAGGATTCATCCGTTTCATTGGTCTTGATAAGATACTTTTGACGGATATAATTCAGAAATTGTGTGCGCATTTCCAATGCAATCTCTAAATGGTACTCATCATTATAATAAAGTTGTCCTATTGTTTCGACATATTTCAGGGAGGTGTTTTCTTTCGCCGGGATAATAGGGATGATGTTTTGCCTGCGTTTAGCATGAAAGATACCATAAATGAATACGCCGAGTAATGTCAGGTACCATGCCCATCTGAGTGAGTAATGTTTTAATATAAAATAAAGGGGACTATCTCCGAAGTTGCTGTTCCCATGGTATTGGTTTCCTTCTTTAATCCTGTATTCATGAGATATGGCATCCCACAGCGTGGGCTGGTCCGGTAGATGTGCAAGTACTTTTTCTGCGTATTCGAGGCCTTTTTCGGTGCGCATAAAATAATTGGTGAAAGGAAGGGTGGAAAGCAAAATGATAATCTGTCCTTTTCCATGTTTCAGGATGGCAAAATTTAATCCGAAATCATACGATTTTTCATAGCCTGCAAATGCAATGGAATTGATAGCCGGAATCGGATAGACACATTCGGAGTCGGGCAATGCCTGAAAAGTGTTGTAGTAATTAATGATGGTGTCGGATTTGTTTTTTAGATAGTACGTATAACCGGTGCTGTCTTTTAACGCCGGGTGTATAAAATTAAACGTGCTGTACCGTTTGATATCAATGATGGAATCGTAATATTTATAGTAGAGTTCATTGTAAATGGAAGTAATTTTCAGATGATAGGATTTATGGATGATGCTATCCAGAAATATGTAGTGAAATCCCTCACAGCTGATGAAAACGGTATTTCCCTTTTCTGCAAAACGGTAGAGCTCAGCTGTTGTTGTTGAATCATAGTACGGGATATTATTGATGAAAATATAGTTATAGGTTTTGTTCTTCTCTAATTTTTCCAGTGCTTCCGGAACTGATTTTTTTATTTCGGAAAAGCCGTATTTGCTGTATTTACTCTTTAATAATTCATAGGTCAGAAATGTGCCATAGGCATTCTTTTTTGTTTTGTCCAGATTTAAACTCCACTCGCCTGAATTGTCTTTCAATAAATAATATCCAACGGCCAGAAGCAGTATGCCTAAAGCGGCCAAAATATATTTATTTCGTTGTCTTTGCACGTTATTTCAACTGATGTAAAAAATTGACAAATGCAGGCTGTATCCTGTCATATTCCGCTTCTGAAAGGACGCCGTCACCAAACCAGCATTGTTCGTAGGTGAGCGTCAGTTGCTTAAGCATTTCGTAGTATCCGTCATTTTTCTTTACTTCTTTCAGGTACTGTTGATTGGTTTTATATTTCTTCCAGTGGATTATTTCTTTATATGAAAGTTGTTGAATAATCATCAGGTAGTACAGACGGATGGCAAGTTTAAACTGTTTGTTTTTTATTGCGGCATATAAATGTGGGTCAATAGCCGCAGTATCAAGATTATCTTCCAGTTCGTCCAGTGCAATGGGCATGTCTTTCTTTCCGGACTTTCTTTTCTGCAGATGCACTCCCATCACATTGAGTACTAAAAAAAGTAATGCAATCAATATGCCGCCAAATAATATCCATTTCAGGTATAAGCTTAGTTGGGGCGACACCTGAAATTCCCATTTTCTTTCATCCTTTTTTTTCTCGATATCTTTCTTTTCAGGGGTATATTCTTTTATTTTTAACTTTTTCTTTAAAGTCACCCATTCTTCTTTTTTTAATTGTTTAGTTGTCAGCGATTGCTCTTCATATTGTTTTTGTTGCAGTTGCCCTCTTTCATAATCGGAGGGTGGCTGGGCAACACATGCAAGATGGATGCATAACAGCAGTAAGCCTATTATGGATATGCGTTTACAGTACATGTTTCTTTGTCGATTTGCCCAGCTTGTCCAGCTGCTGAATAAGTCCTTCCGCACTGTGTCTTTCTTTTTGGGAGAAATAAAACACCCCTTGATAGATACAAAAGAAAAAAATGCTGATGGTTATAATGGTGGTTACGGCTACCAGAAAGAATAGAAGGAATATAGAATCGCTGTCGGCCACTTCGTTTGTCAGGTTCATAGTCACAGCCTGATAGATTATCCAGAAAATAGAAGAGCTGATAAGCATAAAGAGTGCGAGGCTCAGAAGAATAAATACCGTATGAATGGCAAAAAGATGCATTAACCCGGATTTAAAAGTGGTGGTGAATGAGTTGAACCGTTTGGCCGTACCGATTTGTGCATAGGGAAAAAAGACAGAAAAAGATGCGATGAATTGCATGGGTATAATGAATAGGTAGGTGTAAAGTTCAAACTTGTAAAAAGATAAAAACAGATAAAATGCCGCCTGAATGCAACTATTCAGGATGATAGGTCGGAAGTGCTGTCTCGTCCAATCGGAAAAGGACAATCTTGCTGTTTTATGCTGTTCCGCCATTTCAGCAGAGAACAGATACATAACCTGTACGGATATGTAGACAAACAAAACAGGCAAAGCGATGCTGAACCAGTTGTTGTAATCGGCAATCAGGTAATGATTCAGATTGATTAAAGACCATTCCGTATAGTAAATATCCTGTAACAGGTATTTTTTGTTGATGGTGATGCCGATGAGAGTAAAGATCAGGACACTTCTTAGTATCGTGGACATAAATACCGCGGAGTATTTTCTGAAAAACCGAAACGTGTCCAATATCATTTCGGATACTTTTTTAATCGTATAGAATTCAAAAGGAGGAAAATTCTCCGGCAGTACCTTTTCAGCCTCGGGTATACGGAGTGTGCCGTTTCTTTTTTTTAGCCAGGGTAAATAAACATAATAACCTAAAATGAAAAACAATGATATCATGATCAACGCAAGCCTGAGTACATCCGGTGCCTGCGTATACCGCGTCAGAAAGGACTCTATGATGCCGGCGGTAACCGTAATCGGCAATACAGAAAAGAATATTTTAGTGGCCCTCTGTGCAGACGATAAAAACGATTGCGTGCGGCTGTAGGTGCCGGGAAATACAAATCCTTTTCCTAAAACCAGACCTGCGGTTCCGCAAATGACCATGGCGGAAATCTCAGGGGTGCCGTGCAGCCATACCGCCAGAAAGGAGTCCCAAAACAGACCGCGCTGGATGAAATAGAACTGAAAGGCAAGAGAGCATAAGCCCGTTCTGTAATAAAACAAGTATAGAGCCGATGCCCAGTATCAGGCCGGAAAAGAACGTGAGTATGTCTACCTTTAAATTATTGATTACAATCCGCACAAACATTTCAATCGGCCCCGATTGTTTATATACGGCCATCGGGTCTTTTTTAGCAATGTTTTCCGCGGTCATGGCAACATATCCGTCTCCCAGTATCTTGTTGGCAAATTCATTGTCATGATGGTAGGTCAATAATCCGATGGCGATGGCTACTACGAGGATTATAAATGAAACCAGCAATTCCACCCTGTGCAGATACATGATGGAAGGCAGTTCTTCCATCCAGAAATTTTTGATGACTGACTGTTTCTTTCTGTTCCTGCTGAATACTTTATGGAAAATTCCCTGTGCCAGATTATTCAGATATACACGCACGGAGCGGTTGGCATAAAAGGTGCGGGCGTAGGATAAGTCATCCGTTATTTGAATGAACAGCTTGCTGTATAAATTTGAATCTTTGTCTTTGTTTTTAGACATTTCTTCAAACTGCGCCCACTTTTTATGGTTCTGCTGTATGAATTTTGTTTCCTTCATTCGCAGGCAAAATAATAAAATTTAAGAATGGAAGTACTTGATTAATTGATAATAAATGTTGTTATTTGAACCGGTCTTCCACTGATTGTATTGCAGTATGGCAAAAATTGACGTCATAACCACCCAAAAAGTTACTATCCAGTATGATACCGCCGGCTTTATGTGGCGGTTTATTGCCTGGATGATAGATATGTCTGTGATAGCGTTGATTTTTATGGGCATACTCTACTTTTTATTTACCTATAATATCCTTTCAAAATCCGGGACGCTTACTTCCATACTGATAGGCATGCTGATAGTGATTCAGTATTTTTATACGCTGGTGCTGGAGGTACTGACGAACGGACAAAGCATTGGGAAGAAAATAACCGGTATTGCAGTGATCAAATTAAATGGTAATGCGCTGGAGATGAATGACTATCTTATACGGTGGGCGTACAGGGTGGTTGATTTCGGATTTTCTGGTTTCTCTATCGGCACCATATCTATTCTGATGAGTGCAAAAAATCAACGGCTGGGCGATATGATTGCAGATACCACCGTTGTTAAGCTAAAACCGGATAGGATAGTGACGCTGGAAGATTTACAAAACCTTCCGGATAAAGATGATTATGTGCCCAGATTTCCGCAGGTCACGCAATACAGTGATGCAGAGATGCTGACTTTAAAAAACGTATTGGTGCGCTATCAGCAATACAATAATCCCATTTACAGGCAGTTGCTGGCGGATACTGTCAGGAAAATAAAAGCACAGCTTGTTATAGAAGAAGACATCCGAATGGATGATGTCACTTTCCTGAAAGAAATTATCAGTGAATATGTCATACTGACACGATAAATAAAAAAGCCTCCGGTAACGGAGGCTTTTTTGTTTCAGTTAAAAACTAACAGATTACTTGTTAGTCGTAGATGTTTTTGTAGCTGGTTTAGAAACCGGTTTAGCAGTTGTTTTAGAAACAGGTTTAGCTGTTTTAGAAACTGTTTTCGCCGTTTTAGAAACTGTTTTTGCTGTAGTTGTTGCAACCTTTGCAGTGCTTGCAGGTGCAGCAGTAGCCGTAACTGCAGCCGGTGCAGGTGTAGGAATAATAGAACTTGGCTCTGTTGCAGTTGGTACAACCGCAGCAGCTTCTACTGTTCCGCTGATTTTTAATACTACCGGTGAATTTTTAGCGTTAGAGTTAACTGTTACACTTTTAGAGAAAGGACCAACTCTGTGTGTGTCATAGTGAACTTTGATTTCTGCTTTTTGGCCCGGCATGATTGGTTCTTTAGGATACGTTGGTACTGTACATCCGCAAGATCCGTGTGCTTCGCTGATAACGATAGGTGTTTTGCCTGTATTTGAAAACGTAAATACACGGTTACCATCCGCATCTTGTTTGATAGTGCCATAATCAATGGCGTCGTTGTCAAAAGTCATAGTCGGCGCATTAGGGTCTGGTGCTGCAGCCGGTGCATCATCTGCAAATACTCCGAAAGTACCTGCCATTAGTGTTAGTGCTAAGAATAATTTTTTCATGTTTGTATTTTTTTATTATCTCTAACAAATGTAATGCCTTTTCTAACATACCGCTTAGATTGCTAAAAAAATTAAGTATAGTTTAACAAAAATCACATAATCTTTGAAAAACTACGGTATATTTGTCTTATGAATCCCCGAAAACTACTTTTTTTAATGCTCATTTTTACTGTTTCAATGTCGGTAATGGCAGAAGTAGGCGTTACTGTTGGTGCGCGTGCGGGATTTAATATAGCGCACCTGAGAAAATTTTCGCCGCCTGATATGTATGCTAAGAGAGTGATCATGGGAGCAGACCTTGCCGCCGTATTGCGCATTGATTTTACCAAGCATTTTGGTTTTCAGACGGAAGTGGAGTTCACGCAAAAAGGGCAGGGATGGAAACGAACGCAGGACTCCGCGCATTATACCGGAAAAATGATTGCCAATTATGTACAGTTTCCCCTGCTCGCAGTAGGAAGGGTAGGCAGTGAGAAATACAAGGCTGTTTTTTTACTCGGCCCTTATTTTGCCTATTGGACAGGAGGTTATACTCAGCAGTCGGTGTCCGTTGACAAACAATCTTTAAGCGCTCAAACTGTAAAACACGAATTCACAAAAAATGATAACCGTTTCGATGTGGGTTGGGTAACTGCCGCCGGCGCGGATTTTAAGGTTGGAAAAGGCTGGATAGAACTGATGGCTCGTCACAATCTTGGATTTTTAAGTACGGCGAAGAAAAATTCCGGTTTGCCGAATACCTATCATTGTAATTTCAGCCTTTCGTTGGGTTACCGCTATACCATCAAATAGCCTGTAGTATTTAATTATACCACCGTGTGGAAAAATTCACTACAGTTTCTTCCTGCAGATTAATACTTTTGTTTCAGACACGGATGGCTTTGTTTAAGTTTTCGCGTTTATTCACCCTGTAACTTTTTAACTAATAACTGATTACCCATCATGGCTGAAGTTCAATATACCGAAGAAAATATACGCTCCCTCGACTGGAAAGAACATATTCGTTTGCGTCCGGGTATGTATATCGGAAAACTGGGAGACGGTTCGGCGCCGGATGATGGTATATATGTATTGCTGAAAGAGATAATCGACAACTCCATCGATGAGTTTGTCATGGGGTACGGCAAGCAGATTGATATAGAGATAAAAGATAAAACGGCCATCATCCGCGATTATGGGAGAGGCATTCCGTTGGGTGCCGTGATTGATTGTGTTTCTAAAATCAATACCGGTGGAAAATACGATTCCCGCGCTTTTCAGAAATCTGTAGGCTTAAATGGTGTCGGTACAAAGGCCGTCAACGCACTTTCTACTTATTTTAAAGTGGAATCTGTCCGGGATGGGGAGAAGAAGGCTGCAGAATTTGATAAAGGGGAGTTGGTGAAAGACCACAAAATTGAAAAAACAACGGAAAAGAATGGCACTAAATTTCAGTTCCACGCCGATAATTCCATTTTCAAGAATTTTCATTTCGTATCGGAGTTTGTTGAGGAACAATTGTGGAATTATGCTTACTTGAATGCAGGGCTTACCATCAATTTTAACGGCAATAAATTTGTTTCCAAAGAAGGGTTAAAAGATTTATTGACCAAGAAAACGAATGAAGCTGAATTGCGCTATCCTATTATTCATCTGAAAGATACGGATATTGAGCTGGCGCTTACGCACAACAACCAGTACGGCGAAGAATATTATTCATTCGTCAACGGACAATATACCACACAAGGGGGGACTCATTTAGCGGCCTTCAAGGAAGCGATTGTGAAAACACTTCGGGAGTTTTATAAAAAACAATTTGAAGCATCTGATATCCGCCAGGCGATAGTCGGCGCCATTTCTGTCAGGGTGCAGGAACCGGTATTTGAGTCACAGACAAAAACAAAATTAGGCTCTCAGAATATGTGGGAAAACGGTCCGAGCCTGAAAACGTTTGTCAATGATTTTGTGAAGGACAAACTGGATTCCTTTTTACATAAAAATCCGGCGGTAGCCGATGCCATGCTGAAACGGATACAGCAATCCGAACGGGAGCGCAAGGATTTGAGCGGAATTCGTAAGCTGGCAAATGAGCGGGCAAAAGCCGCCAACCTGCACAACAAAAAATTGCGCGATTGCCGTGTTCATTATACCGATGAAAAAAATGAACTGCACACGGATACGACGTTGTTCATTACCGAAGGAGATTCTGCTTCCGGTTCCATCACCAAAGCCCGTAACCCTCAGACGCAGGCAGTATTCAGTTTGCGCGGAAAGCCGTTGAACTGTTATGGACTGACTAAAAAAATTGTATATCAGAACGAAGAATTCAATTTATTGCAGCACGCCCTCGATATAGAAGAAGATGTGGATAATCTGCGCTACAACAACGTCGTGATAGCCACCGATGCTGATGTGGACGGTATGCATATCCGCTTACTGCTGATGACATTCTTTTTGCAATTTTTTCCTGAATTGGTCAAAAAAGGACACTTATATGTGTTGAACACACCATTGTTTCGGGTGCGCGACAAAAAAGAAACCATTTATTGCTATTCCGACCAGGAGCGGCTGAAGGCAATTGAAAAGCTGAAAGGAAAGCCTGAAATTACCCGCTTTAAAGGATTGGGGGAAATATCACCCAACGAATTTGAGCAGTTTATCGGCAATGATATCCGCCTGGAACCCGTGGTACTGAAAAGCAATCAGAGTATAGAGCAATTGCTCGAATATTTTATGGGTAAAAACACGCCGGAACGTCAGACGTTTATCATCAATAATCTGAAGATAGAAAAAGATGTGGTGGAAGAGGATTTGGTACCAGTGGTAGCCTGATAGCATCCTTACTTCTAAGTTTTCCCTATTATTTTCGTCATCCTTCTGCTGCATAAAATCCTTTTATCAGGGGATTTTCCTTTTACTCAATCATTGTACCGCTTACACATTATTCAGCCCTATTTTCAGGTATCCATACTACTTTTATGTAACTAATTAACAGTAGCATTTTTAATAAATACGTATGCTTTCTACATATTTATAGTGATTATGTTTTTTAAAAATGATTTTATTGTCCCTATTTATTTGTAGTGTAATCGAATAAATATATTTTTTTAAAAATTTATTTACACAAGTATATCAGCAGACGACTGATTTATTGTTAAATTCAATAACTGATAAAACCATGAACGAAGTTTACAGGGCACTGACATCTCTGGTAGATGCAATGACAGAAAACAGAACCGCTTTTTCCGAAGACTATGATTTGGCTTTGGACGAATTGAAAAGGAAGACAGATGCTTCTTCCAGGATTTGCCAGATTGTTGATTTTGAAAAATACTCCCAAATTTATTTTAATCCTGTAGCGGTAGATTATTTCGGCATTTCCAATGAAGAACTGCTTAAGATGGGATTTCAGTATGTATTCAAATACCTGCATCCCGAAAATTTTGATATCATCCGCACTCATTTAGCCTATTTTGCCAATCCGGACAATTATGACAGGGTGCTTTCTCATGTGTATTATGTGAATACTAAGACCGGTTGGAGATGGCTCTATAATTGCACAAAAGTGTCCACCTACACCAAAGATGGAAAGGCAAAGTACCTGTTTGTGGTAGGAACAGATATATCGGATTTTTTAGAGGGGAAAATGGACAAATTCAGAAAGCTGAGAAAGAATCTGGCCTTTGTGGAAGAAAATGCACCCTATTTTGAAAAGCTGACAAGCAGAGAAAAGGAAATCCTTCATTTAATCGTCAGTGAAAAAACAGCTCGGAAATTGCGGAACAATTAGGAATAAGCCCTGCCACCGTTGATACACATAGAAATAACATTATCCAGAAACTGCATGTGAAATCATCGGTAGGACTGGTAAAGTATGCAATCATGTTTGATTTGATTTAACGACCATAAACCCAACGACTATGAATGTGATTAAATCAACCTTACAGCAGCTCACGGAGGCATTTAAACAGGCCGATGTGGGATACGAAGAAACATTGGGCTACCTGAAAAAACTCGCAGACCAATGCAACTATGTCACCCTCATTAGGTGCATGGATTCAAATCTTGTCTGTTATATGAATGATGTCGCGCAATCCTATTTCGGACTGTCTAAACAGGAAATAGAGGAAAATGGTATTTCTTTTGTGAAAAGAATTTTACATCCTGATTTTAAACATGTACATCCGGTGGCGATGACTTTTTTGGCAGACCCTGAAAATTATAATAAACCGTTTGAATACATTTATTTGTTTAAAACGGCCAATGGCTGGACGTGGACATATACCTGTTTTCAGATAATAGCTTTGCATCCCGACGGAAGACCCCGTTATATTTTATCGGTGGCGGATGATGTAAATAATATCCTGAACAACAATCATACATCAGAAAAACTTATTTCTGAAATTGACGGATTGAGTAATCTGCAACTCGACAGGTACCTTTCCTTATCCAGCCGGGAAAAGGAAATCCTGCGCTTAATCAGTAAAGAATATACGACCAATGAGATCGCCAAAGAACTTTTTATAGGCAAGGCCACCGTTGACTCTCACCGGAAAAATCTCTTGAAAAAACTGAATGTCAAAAGCGCCATAGGGCTGGCAAAATATATCCTGTTATTTGAATCGGATGCCGAATAAGCAGACAGGTTATTGAAAATACACAGAAAATTTGACAAAAGACATACATAAACATAGGGGTATGTCGTTCCATTAATAGAATTATTTTTTCTTATATAGTTGTATTGTAGGATAAAAAATTATCCAATAATTTTGAGTACCAAAACTATAAAAACATGAAAGAGTTATTGAAATCCGAAAGGTTTGCAGACCCATTTTTATACCTGCTTGTTTTACTGATGATCTTGTTACTTGGTTTAATCTCAAAATAAAACCCCGGCGTTTTATTCTATTCCCACTGGCAGACCGCATGTCGGGTTGCGGTCTGTTTTTAATTTCTTACAAATCTTATCGCAGATTGAATACACAATTATAGGGGTGTAGGTTGTCGTATTTTGACTATAATTCTATATTGTCTGATTGGTCAAATAGTCCGATTTTTGACCTAAATCAATAATGTTATCCATTTAAAGGGTATTGTTTTTGATAAAAGGTGGACAGAGAAACAAATTTCGATACATTCTAAAACCATAAAACTATGAAATACAAGCTGTTGCTTGTAATTATCCGAAATTAGTTCACCATTTTTTCATAAAGACGGTGTGTGCCGAAAGGCACACACTTTTTTTTATAGATTGATTTTAAATTGTGTTCTTTATATACTAATTTCAACTATTTATGACTATCGAAGGAAATACTAACGGTTGTGAATTGATTTTAAATTGTGTTCTTTATATACTAATTTCAACAAAATCTTCCATAGCACATTTATCATGGAGTTGTGAATTGATTTTAAATTGTGTTCTTTATATACTAATTTCAACTATCAAGGAGGTAGCCAACCTGATGACGGAGTTGTGAATTGATTTTAAATTGTGTTCTTTATATACTAATTTCAACGCAGCACCGCCTGGAACTGGCAAAGAAGAGTTGTGAATTGATTTTAAATTGTGTTCTTTATATACTAATTTCAACTTACTTT
Organism: Chitinophagales bacterium; assembly: GCA_046329865.1. Lineage (GTDB taxonomy): Bacteria > Bacteroidota > Bacteroidia > Chitinophagales > JADIYW01 > JADJSS01. Next base: position 92,154 of record JAXLTW010000004.1, read on the forward strand.
TTTGGCGCCCAAAAAAGTAACCAGTTGTGAATTGATTTTAAATTGTGTTCTTTATATACTAATTTCAACAAGGCCTGTTGTAAATATTCCCGACTGGTAGTTGTGAATTGATTTTAAATTGTGTTCTTTATATACTAATTTCAACAAATGTGACTGATCCGATGTATCATTAGGAGTTGTGAATTGATTTTAAATTGTGTTCTTTATATACTAATTTCAACGTAGCCATCTAACGGCTGTGGGTAAAATTCGTTGTGAATTGATTTTAAATTGTGTTCTTTATATACTAATTTCAACGGCGATGCTATCAAGTTCGTAATGCTGCAGGTTGTGAATTGATTTTAAATTGTGTTCTTTATATACTAATTTCAACTAAATACTCCTGAGTATGCAAACATCTAAGTTGTGAATTGATTTTAAATTGTGTTCTTTATATACTAATTTCAACAAATTCTTTCCAAATAGTTGCTTCATCACCGTTGTGAATTGATTTTAAATTGTGTTCTTTATATACTAATTTCAACAACGTGGATGAAGTGGTGAGCTTCAACGGAGTTGTGAATTGATTTTAAATTGTGTTCTTTATATACTAATTTCAACAACATAAACGGCAAACAAGTAGTATGGTAGGTTGTGAATTGATTTTAAATTGTGTTCTTTATATACTAATTTCAACTTAAAATAATACGTGACCATAGCACATTTATCATGGAGTTGTGAATTGATTTTAAATTGTGTTCTTTATATACTAATTTCAACTATCAAGGAGGTAGCCAACCTGATGACGGAGTTGTGAATTGATTTTAAATTGTGTTCTTTATATACTAATTTCAACGCAGCACCGCCTGGAACTGGCAAAGAAGAGTTGTGAATTGATTTTAAATTGTGTTCTTTATATACTAATTTTCAACTTACTTTTTGGCGCCCAAAAAAGTAACCAGTTGTGAATTGATTTTAAATTGTGTTCTTTATATACTAATTTCAACAAGGCCTGTTGTAAATATTCCCGACTGGTAGTTGTGAATTGATTTTAAATTGTGTTCTTTATATACTAATTTCAACAAATGTGACTGATCCGATGTATCATTAGGAGTTGTGAATTGATTTTAAATTGTGTTCTTTATATACTAATTTCAACGTAGCCATCTAACGGTTGTGGGTAAATTCGTTGTGAATTGATTTTAAATTGTGTTCTTTATATACTAATTTCAACGGCGATGCTATCAAGTTCGTAATGCTGCAGGTTGTGAATTGATTTTAAATTGTGTTCTTTATATACTAATTTCAACTAAATACTCCTGAGTATGCAAACATCTAAGTTGTGAATTGATTTTAAATTGTGTTCTTTATATACTAATTTCAACAAATTCTTTCCAAATAGTTGCTTCATCACCGTTGTGAATTGATTTTAAATTGTGTTCTTTATATACTAATTTCAACAACGTGGATGAAGTGGTGAGCTTCAACGGAGTTGTGAATTGATTTTAAATTGTGTTCTTTATATACTAATTTCAACAACATAAACGGCAAACAAGTAGTATGGTAGGTTGTGAATTGATTTTAAATTGTGTTCTTTATATACTAATTTCAACTTAAAATAATACGTGACCAACAGATCGTTGGTTGTGAATTGATTTTAAATTGTGTTCTTTATATACTAATTTCAACTTGATAGCAAATTTAAATGAATATGGGTCTTGAATAGCTACGTTGTGAATTGATTTTAAATTGTGTTCTTTATATACTAATTTCAACTCAAGGCATGTATTGAATGTTTTGGCTTTCCGTCCTTAAGTTGTGAATTGATTTTAAATTGTGTTCTTTATATACTAATTTCAACAAGGTGCGTGTTGTGAATTGATTTGCTTTATCAAAATGATGCAGGTTGTGAATTGATTTTAAATTGTGTTCTTTATATACTAATTTCAATCAAGCTGGCCTATTGTGAATTGATTGATACAGCGTGTCAGGAATTGATTTTAAATTGTGTTCTTTATATACTAATTTCAACTGATACAGCGAAATTAGTAGTATTTACAGGGCTTTCCGTTGAAATTTGTATGCATAAAATGCCTGTTTCATACCAATTATTGGGTGGATGCAGGCATTTTTTATTTCTTACTCCGGATTGCCGGATATATCGAAAAAGGTAAGCCGTTGTTCCCTTGAAAAAGGGAATCTACGGGTAGCTTGCCTGAGATTCTCGCTTTCTCGGGAATAACAGTTAAAATAGTTCCAATTGTTGGGGGATATCCGGCAAAGGGGTTTCTTGCTTTCCGATAAACAATTCCATTTGTCCGAACTGTTTATCGGTAATGGAAATAATGCCGACATGCCCTAATTCGGGCAATAAATTTTTTACCCGTTTTATATGTACTTCCGCATTTTCCCGACTGCTGCAGTGGCGCAGATAAATGGAAAACTGAAACATAGAAAAGCCATCATCCATCAATCCTTTCCGGAATTTGGTGTACCGTTTGCGGTCTTTTTCCGTTTCGGTCGGTAAATCGAAAAATACCAGTATCCACATAATCTGATAGGCGTTCAGATGCATGACTTGAAATATTGTAACGCGTATAGGTTTAATTTAATTTTAGCCATAATTATTTACTTACTTTTTTATAATAGGCATTGTTACTTTTTTTCTTAGTCAATCTGCCTGTCGCAGACAGGAAAAAGTAACCAAACCTGCCTGCCGTCAGGCAGGAAAGACAAGGCAAAACCAATTGCTCCGCTGGTTTTGCCAGCCCACGCTTCTTTACGTATTGCGTTATTCAGCATGTTCAATTTTATATATCTATACCTAACAACGACCATCCATACACATGGGAGGGTGTAAGTACCCCTTTTTTCAGACAGTGCAAATTAGAGTTTTTTGTTGATTTAATAAATTAATTTTCCATTCATTGGGTGTTTGATTTTGTAAAGATTCGTGCGGTCGTCTGTGATTGTATTCTTCTATCCATTCATCAGTGAGTGTTCTTACTTCAGCCAGATCAAAAAATAAGTAAGCATCTAACACCGCTTCTCGATACAGCCGGTTAAAGCGTTCTATAAAGCCATTCTGCATAGGTCTTCCAGGTTGAATATATTGAAGTTTGATTTCATTGTCTGTACACCATAATTCAAAGTCTTTGGAGGTAAATTCTGGTCCGTTGTCAGTTCTTATCATTTGTGGTTTTCCTCTGTGTCTGATAATTTGTTGCAGTGTCCTGATGACTCTTTTTGCTGAAAGGGATGTGTCTATCTCTATGGCCAGCACTTCTCTAGAGCCGTCATCCATCACATTAAACGTTCTGAATTTTCTGTTGCCGACCATACTGTCGCTCATAAAGTCCATGCTCCAGCTTTGATTGATATGGCGCTGTTGTGTCAGCGGTTGTTTTACCCTTGCCGGCAGCCGTCTTTTACCTCTTCGTTTTCTGTTCAACTTTAACAGCTTATATATCCGATATACTCGCTTATGATTCCAGTCTTTGCCTGCTCTGCGGATATAGGCAAACAGCTTTCTGAACCCATACGAAGGATGTTTAAAGGCTAAATCCTGCAATAGGGTAATTACCTCCGAGTCGTCTTTTCTGCTTTGATAGTAGTAACCGGAACGTGGTAATGAGGTCATCTTACAGGCCCTGCTCACCGGAACGTCATAATCCTTTACAATGGATTCTGTCAGTTCCCTCTGTTTACAGGGCCCCAGCCTTTTTTTGAGATAACATCCTTTAAGATGGCATGATCCATACTCAATTCAGCAAACATCCGCTTCAGCCTTGAATTTTCTTCTTCCAACTCTTTGAGTCTACGTACATCAGAGGCCTCCATACCTCCGTACTTGCTCTTCCAGTTGTAAAAGGTAGCCTCTGAGATGCCATGCTCCCGGCATAACTCCTTGGTGGTTCTGCCACCTTCCTGTTGCCGTAAAATGGAAACTATCTGCGTTTCCGTAAATCGTGTCTTTTTCATAATAAACAATTTAAATTTAAGAGTTTTACTCCATTTTTAAACTGTCTGATTTTTAGGGACACTTACAAGGGGAGGACGGTAAGTGGTTCACATTTCATAAAGCGCATTTCAAAAATAATAGCTAACCTGTATTGATACCTACTAACTAGACTGAATCGCACTGTCTCATTCCCCCTCCTGGGATAATAGAAGTAGTTCACATTTCAAAAGTGCATATAAAAATACCATCTAATTCGTATTAATACCTAAAACTAAACTGTATCGCACTGTCCCATTTCCCCTCCTGGGAGGGGATAAAGGGGTGGGTATCAGCCAATTTGCGGGTACAACAGCTTCTTGCTCTTCCCTTCAAAACAAGCCGCCAGAGATGCCGTCGTGCGTTGCAAACCTACCATCAATGGACTGTCTTTGCCGTCAATGTTTAAATCTATATTCGGAATATTTAATAGTTGTCTTTTGATTTCCGTTGTCAACTCTTGTTCATCGCTTTCTACCATGATTTCTTTCACCAAATGGTCCACATAGGGACGATAAGGTTCCATGATGTCATCTGCCAGACAATAGGCATTGTATTTGTTGCGGTGATGAATCCCCAACGTGGGCAATAAGCCGGAAGAAACCAGGCCGCGCGCTACGGTAGCCCGCAGGATGGCGTAGCCGTAATTCAAAAAATTGTTCGGGTATTCCCCGAAACGTTCCCGAACAAAAAACGGGTCTTCCTCATTAAAGAGCACTTTCCAGTAATAGCGGGCAGCCTGCGCTTCCTGATTGGTGCTGTCGCCGCTCAACACTAGTTGCACATAACGTTTCAGATAGCTGTTGTCTATTTCCCATTTTTCGAGCACTGCCGACTGGTTTTGTATTTTGGCTTTAATGGTTTGTTGCCACAATTGTTTTTTCAATGGTTCGGAAGCCTCAATCTGTGCCTTGAATTTTTCGGATTGCTGGGTATGTCCGTCCAGGTTTAAAAGTAATCCGGTGGGATGATGTTTGTCATTGCAGGTAATCACAGCGGCATTGTTTTCCAGTAGCCGGTGCAATACCGCATGGGTAACAGAAACCTGATAATGGTCTATAACTACGACGCCTATATCTTCAATCGGCACAGTACGTTCCGCATCTTCGGTTTTAATCAGCAATTGTTGCTGCTGTACCGACAGACGAGACGGATTGCCGAAATAGAGAGTGCGTTTGATCATGTCATGCTTTTGAGATGTTACCTAATCTATCCACTTTGAGTTTGATGCAAAATTCTTTAATCATAATAGGTTTCTCATTTTTATCATATGAACAGTTGCTGTCTAGGAAATCTTGCATTCTTTCGCTTTTGCTATTCGTTCCATTTTCATTTTTGACAATTTCCGACGCATTAGAATATGGAATAAAATGTGCTTCTTTATCAGTGCAACTAACAAATTTGTATACTCTTTTAATTTGAGCTTTGTTCAAAGAACCAAAAGAAGCAACATTTATATTTTTTTGCTCATTCTCTGTTGGTATATACACCAAATCATTAGGTGATAGAATTATATCTTCATTTAGATCGATTAATCCATTCTCTTTACTTAGTATTTTATCTTTTTCCTCTTTTATTGCAACTCTGAGAGAAATTGTCTCATAATTTGTGTTTCCCTCTGTTTTAGTAATTCTAAAATGAAAATTACCGCCTGTTTCTACCCATTTATGAGAGTTTGATTTTTTCTTTCCGATAGAAAATTTAAGTGATGCACTTTCTGAAATAGGCAATCTTTTAACAGGAATTTTTCTGTTTCTGTTAAACTCTTCTATCCCTTCAGTTGAAAATGCTTTATCTATATCGTTATCATTATTTTGTAGATGAAGTAATAAGTCATTTCGTAGTTTCAAATCTGCTATTTTATAGATTCTGTCTTTTATAGCATCAGACGTTGATAAAGCTCCGGTTCCTGTTCTTATTGAAAGACTTGTAATAGGTTGTCTTTTTCTGTATTTGGTATTGGCTATTTTAAAGTCTGCAAATTCAATCACTTCATCATTAAAGGATATTGGATTCTTTGATATATACTTCTTAGTCTCTCCAATCTTATTGTCGTGCATACCTAAAATTTCCTTCACAGCGTCTCTAATTCGCTCATCTATTATTAAATTCGCCTTTCCAATATTATCTGTAATTTTCAATCTGTCATAATGCAAAATAATTTCCGCACTTGGATTGTCTGTATGTAACGGCTTTCTAACACTCCAATGTTTGTTATTATCATTCTTTTGACTGATAAAACCTTTTATAGGTCTTCCATTTGGATCCAATCTTAAATCTCCGTTTTCGTCATAGTAACTTTCGTATTTGTTAGATGATTTTGAAATTAGTTTAAAATCGTTTTTGAATGAAACAATACAATGTTCAAGTGCTTCTAAAGCTACTTTCTTATAATCTTTTCTTCTAGTGTTAGAATAATTGTTTTGCCAATCCATGTCTATAACCGATGATTTATCATTCACTTCAGACAGTTTGGTTCTAAAAGAACCTGGCAACATATAAATCCAAACTCTTTCGTTTGGATTTTCTTTGTTTGGTTCGCTATACATTATTTGCCGTTTAATACCTGCTCTCTGTTTTTTTATGGCTTCTATTTTTTCTTTCTTTTTATAGTTTAATCCCGAATTGACATTATTAATGTATTGAACATGATTTTCTGTGCAAAGTGCAACAATTAAGGCATCTAAGGCATGATGACGGTGGTCTAGTCTTTTTATTTCAAATTTTTCATTTTTCTCTAAAATGTATTTTGTATTGATATCAAAATATTTGTGCCCGCTTTTTGAAATCTTATACTTACCGAAATCTTCCGATTTGTGCAGTACATTTAATCTTTCAAATCTTGGCGTTAAAAGTTCTGTCCAAACTTGATTAAATTTCCACTCCTTTTTTAACTTATCTGTGATTGCTCCAGAAACAGGAAGCAGATTTTTTGAACGAAACTCTACTTCACCTTCTTCACGAACTACATGGCTAAGCAGTTCCATTGCTTTACGAGCAATGTGCTTTGCATTGTTCATCTGACTGTCTGTAAAGCCGGTTGGAACTTCTTTAGAAAGTAAAATAAAACGCTTGGCATCTCTGAATTGAGTTTTTACCAAACTCACATATGTCTCTTCATTCATCAATTCAAATGTGATTTTCTTGTTTAGGATTTCATCAAAAATGGTATGTGATTTCCCACCAAATTGTGCTATAAATTCTCTTGCAGTGTTGTCGGACTTAAATCTGTTTAAAAAAGCTTCACAAACTACCTTATTATTCAGTGAGTCATTTGTTACAGATGCTCTTGGTAAAATGTGGTCAATGTTGTACTTGTTTCCATTAAATAAATCTGTCAACTTTATCATTTCTCCTGTGTAAGGAGATCGATAACCTTGTTCAATCCAGAGTTTATACTTTTCAAAATCAGTCTTACTTATTCTTTGTTTTTTCAGAATAACTTCAATCTCTTTTTTATCAAACTTACCGGAATTGTCGTCGTAAAATCTTTTTTCTGAATAGCTTCTTGCTTTTGCTCCATCTTCTACGATTTTCAAACGTTCGAAATGGTCTTGGTTTCCTTTTTTAGCATTGTATGGAGATTGGCTCAAAAATTCTTCTAAAATATTTCTCAATCTTTCATTTTCTGTTCTACTGTTTTTTTGTCGTTCTGCGATTTCTTTCTTTTCATTATTCGATTTTTGTAGCTCTCTCGCAACTTCTAAATGAATTTCTGAAAAGAAATTCTTACTAGATTTCCCATAATATTCCCATATATCTGCTACTACTTTCATTGTTTCTTTGAGTACTTTTTCTGCTACAGGATTATTAAGTGAATGATGTTTTAATTCTTTGTTTATCTCACCTCTTATTTTTTGTGGACTGTCCCAGTATTTTGCTTGCGCTAATTCAGAATGTCTTCCGTAAATAAAATAGGATGCTTGTGTTAAATTCAAAAATCTAAAATCTTCTATTTTTGTGAAGCTCTTAAAAGTATTGAACAGCCCTTTGGGATATGGCAATTCACCATGTTTTGTATCCACTTCATTTAAAACCGATTTGCTGTAATCAATTTCTTTTGCAGACCAATTAATTGTAGCACATTTCTCAAGAATTATATTTACCCTTTGGAGATATTTTTTCTGCCAAGGTTCATCAAATTTTACTTTTGTTAAAAAATTATCTTCAACCCTCATTACAGAAAGTAATTTTCGTAATGATTTAGACGAATATGCAGCATATTTTGATGGAAACTTCGGAAATGTTTCAAAATTTTTGCATAAACTCTCAAATATTTTTTCATCAACTTCAGGGCCTTCTAAATACTTTCTAAAAAAGTTTTGAATACTAGTTTTTCCAAATTTCGGATTATTTTTATCTTTTGTCTCACTTTGCTTTGTTCGCTCTTTTGGACTAACAGAATATAAATAATGCCATAGCTCAATTTCTTTTTTTTGCGTCATAAAACTTTCAAAGTCAGTAAATCCAGATTGTTTAAACTTGTTTTCAAAGCTCTTTCTAGTTTCATTTCCCTTAAATTCTTCTTCTTCAGGAAAATTCCACAAAATTTTCCTTTCTCCTTTCTTGCCAACATCTAACCCGAATTGCTTCTTGCAAAAATCTAAAAAATCATCAATTGCAACTGTTGAGCGTTTATTGAAATGCTTAAATAGCGCTTGATAATCGTCGGGTTTAAAATACTCGGATGTTATATCCACATTCGTTTCAGACTTTCCTTCCGCATCTTTTGCTTCTAATTGAATCAATCTGATGTTATGGATTTTATCCCATATTCGAAACTCCTGAAATAATGGGTGTGAGGCTGATACCGCTTTTTTATAGATAGGTCTTTCGGTAACTTCTCCTGTTGTTGTATCAATTTCTTCTTTCCAATAATCGATTTCATATTTACAGTCAGCAATTTCAGATTTTTTGGGTTTCAAAGGTCTTTGATACAGCAAAATATCTTCGACAAGCAAATGAGCTAGAGCGTTTTTGTTTTGAAATAATGCTTTTGCGTGTACTTCGTTATGAGGATATAAAAGTTTCACGCATTGCTCAAAAACCGATTGGTCTTCTAAGGTTTTGTGAAATTGTCTTTGTGTAGCAATAATTTGCTTAAGTTCTTCACGGTAAAATTTTCTATCAATGGTTTGAAATAAACCACCAATAATTTTAGTTCTGTTTCCCGTTTCTGCGTCGCTTTTTATAATATCATATATCTTAGGGGATATAAAATATTTGACCAAATTGGTTTCTTTATCTATATAACCTTTTTCGATGTTAAATTTGATTGCATCTTTTTCTGTTTTCTTCTTAAGTAATGTCCAATCCTTACTTCCTTCGCTATTAAAGTCAGGTGTCTTTATGCTTGGAATTAGTGTTTCTGGTTGACCTTTGATATTATATGTGTTTGATATTACAAATAAATCTTTAGCGATTTTTCCTTCGTTTTCTAGTTTGGTTGCTAAATCGTGATAAGATTTATTCGGTTTCTCTTTTTTTTGTTCTTTTATCCAACCGTTAGAGTAAATGAAATAGTATATTTGCTTGAATATTTTGTCATCTGTTTCTTTGTGTTCTATTTTTGAAAGAGTCAGGTTGTATAAATCACTTATTTGATATACCACTTTTTCCTTTTCGATATTTCCTGCATTGTCTAGTTTAGAAATTTTTAAAACCTCTTTTATCTCGTCTTTGAACGTAAGTTGTTCATTAGTATATTCTTTATAGGTAAAGTTTTCAGCATCGTTTAGTGTTATTTCATAGAAAGTACCATTTTTATCAGATTTTTTCTCGGAACTGATTACTTTTAAATCTAATAATTCCTTTATTTCATCAGATTTTTCATTGTTATTTTCAATTTCATCGAGTTCTGTTCCTCTTTTTTGATTATAGCTTAATAACACCCAAGCAAGTTCTTCTAAAGAAATTTTTTCTTTCAATGCTTTTTGTCTTAGATAATAAATAGCCCAATCCTTTGGTACTCTCTTTCCTTTTGTATTTTTAATTTCTGAATTTACTTTCTGCAAATCCTTTACCATTTCTTCAAAAGCATCTTCAAAATAAAATGCTTGTTTGTTTTCACTGTTTTTAATAGGCAAATACGCAATTTTAGGCTCGGTTTCATCTTTGAATTTTCCACATCTCTTACCATTTCTTTCAAAATCAATTTCAATTTTGTAATGCTCTGGTAATGCTTCCAATAAATTCAAGACTAAGTGTAGGCGATCTCTCCTTAAAAGATAACGCTCTTTTGTAATCCTTGCACGATGAAGTGCAGTCCTATTTCCAGCTGCACTTGTGATTTTCTGCCCAGCATTGAATTTCGAAAATTCCTGCCCATCCATAGGAATAATTCTTGCTCCAATCCCTACTATTTTTAATAATTTCTCTTTGTAGTCAATTTCAATTAATGCCCAGCCAATGCTGTTTGTTCCTAAGTCTAATCCTAATATCTTTTTCATCATTTATAGTAGTTTTATGATATTTACTCTAATTTATTAAAAATATTTCTTTAATCTGATTTTTTCTATATATTTGCAGTACACAATTTAAAATCAATTCACAATAAGGATTATTCCGTTGTGAAAACATCTAAGGCGGGGCAACTCGCCTTTTTTTATTATTGAGAGACATAGAATCCCTGCTTTCCATAAATATCTCCCCATTTTTATCTCCACACCCGTTTAAAACTCTTTTTGTATTTATAATCTCAGTGCCTTATACTTGCAGTGGAAGAGTACTGATTTATGTCCACCGAAGAATACAACGAACAGCAGAACGGCCACATTACCACTATCGACGGCTTATATGAGAACTGGTTTTTAGATTACGCCTCCTATGTCATCATGGAACGTGCCGTCCCGGCATTGTACGACGGGTTTAAACCCGTGCAGCGTCGTATCCTGCATGCCATGAAGGAAATGGATGACGGGCGCTACAACAAGGTCGCCAACATCGTTGGTAGTACCATGCAGTACCACCCGCACGGAGATGCTTCCATCAATGATGCCATCGTCCATATCGGTCAAAAAGATTTACTCATCGACTGTCAGGGCAACTGGGGCGATATCCGTACCGGCGACAGCGCCGCAGCACCCAGGTACATTGAAGCCCGTCTTTCTAAATTCGCTCTCGACGTCGTATTCAACGAAGACACCACGGAATGGCAATTGTCCTACGATGGCAGAAAGCGAGAGCCGGTGGAATTGCCGGTCAAATTTCCCCTGCTGCTCGCACAGGGCGCCGAAGGAATTGCGGTGGGCTTGTCCACCAAAATCATGTCGCACAATTTCTGTGAGCTGATAGATGCATCCATTAAATACCTGCGCAAAGAGCCGTTTGAACTGTTTCCGGATTTCCTTACTGGCGGCCTGGTAGATGTACGTGAATACAACGACGGCAAACGCGGTGGTCGTATTCGTGTACGCGCGAAAATAGAAATTGTCGATAAGAAGACACTCAAAATAACGGAAATCCCTTTTGGCACCACCACCACGGATTTGATTGATTCTATTCTGAAAGCCAACGAAAAAGGCAAAATTAAAGTAAAGAAAGTGGTGGATAATACCGCCAAAGATGTCGAGATACTGATAGAACTGCAGCCGCAGGTGTCGCCGAGTGTGACCGTGGATGCCCTCTATGCCTTTTCAGATTGCGAGTTGTCCATCTCCCCAAATACCTGTGTGATAATAGGCGATAAGCCGCATTTTATCGGAGTAACAGAAGCCCTGAAACTATCTACCGATACGACACTGGAACTACTGAAACGCGAGCTGGAGATAGAATTGAAAGACCTGGAAAATAAATGGCATTTTTCATCGTTGGAGAAAATCTTTATTGAACAAAAAATTTATCGCGACATAGAAGAGGAAGAAACCTGGGAAGGGGTGATTGCCGCCATCGACAAAGGACTGACGCCTTTCAAAAAACTACTGATGCGCGAAGTGACGGAAGAAGATATCGTTCGGCTGACGGAAATCAAGATCAAACGCATTTCGAAATTCGACAAAAAGAAAGCGGATGAATACATCAGAGGACTGGAAGAGCAGATGGAGGAAGCGAAAAAGAATTTAAAGTCGCTGACAAAATACGCGATACGATATTTTGAAGAACTGCTCAAAAAATATGGCAAAGGCAAAGAGCGCAAAACGGAAATAGCCTTGTTTGATGTGGTGGAAGTGAAAACGGTGGCCGCCAATAATGAAAAACTGTATGTCAACCGCGCCGAAGGCTTTATCGGATTTGGTAAGGATTTGAAAAAAGAGGAATTTATTTCCGAGTGCTCCGACATTGATGATATCATTGCATTTATGAAAGACGGCACCATGAAAGTGGTGCGCAATTCCGAAAAGGTATTTGTTGGCAAAGACGTGATCCATGTGGCGGTCTGGAAAAAGAACGATGAACGTACCACCTACAACTGCGTTTATCTGGATGGCAAGTCGGGAATCAGTTATGCAAAACGGTTTAACGTAACTTCCATTACCAGAGATAAGGAATATCCGATTACGCAGGGAAATCCGAAATCTAAAATTTTATATTTTTCCGTAAACCCGAACGGCGAAGCGGAAAGCTGCAGCGTGGTGTTGTCGCCTTCGTGCAGCGCGCGCAACAAGGTGTTTGAATTTGATTTTTATAATCTCGATATCAAGGGGAGAGGTTCGGTAGGAAATATCGTAACGAAATATCCGGTAAAGAAAATAGAGCAGAAAGGAAAGGGCAGAACTACGCTCGGCGGCGTGGAAATCTGGCTGGACGATACCGTGGGACGTTTGAATACGGAAAAACGCGGCCGTTATTTAGGCTCCTTCCAGAATGATGACAGGATACTGGTGGTGCTGAAATCCGGCGAATACTACCTGACTAATTTTGATCTGACGAACCGCTATTCGATGAATGACCTATTTGCCATTGACAAATTATATCCCACCACCACCATAACGGCGGTGCATTATTCGGACAGCAAGAAAGCAAATTATGTGAAACGTTTCTTGATTGAAACCACTACCATTGATACCAAATACAATTTCATCTCGGATGAATCGAATGCACGGCTGGTTTTCGCCACCTTATACACCAATCCGACGGTAGAATATACGCTGGATGCTGGCAAGGGCAAAGTAAGTGCGCCCTATACCGAAAACCTGGCTGATTTTATCGAAGTGAAAGGCTGGAAAGCCATCGGAAATAAATTATGCGGCGGCTCCATTAAAGAGATAAAGCTGGTGGAAACGGCGCACGATGATGAACAGGACGCTAACTTTGACGTAGCGTTCGAAATCACCAACTTATCCGACAAGAAAGAACCCGAACAGGGAGAGTTGTTCTAATCTATAAAAACGTCATTCTTGTGAATACGGGAATCTCCTTTTGAATTGACATTTATCAGATTTTCCGTGAAATCAGGGGTAATCTGTCAGCATTCTGCTGAAAAAATTTTCTGAAGTCGATTCCATTTGCTATATTCGATTACCAAAACTCTTTAAAATGAAGTATTTATCTATCAAATCCAATCGGATTTTTCTTCTCTTGTTGCTGTTTATTACAGGTTCTGTTTATGCTCAATCCGGTACCAAAACGGTTTTGCAATGGGCTGTATTAGCGAAAAATGGTGAGAAAAAACTGGCGGGTGCAAATCTGACCGGTGTTCAACTGCAAAAAGTGGATTTAAGCGGAGCGGATTTGAGCAATGCTAATTTAACCGGAGTTAACCTGAGTGAAGCGAATTTGACAGGAGCGAAATTATACGGCTGTAATTTAACCGGCGTTAATTTTACGGGAGCGAATTTAACAAGAGCGAATTTTTTAGCCACTAATATGCATTTTGTCAATCTCAAAAATGCAAATCTGACACAGGCGCTTTTACAGGAAGCAGATTTGCAATATGCTATTCTGAATGGCGCTGATATGACTGCCGCTAATCTTATTTTATCCAACCTTCAGAATGCCGATTTGCAAAATACAAATCTGTCGCAGGCGTTGTTTGTGTATGAATCCACCCCGACAGCACAGTCTACCACCATTTATGAAAATAAACCCAAATCGGGAAGCAGTGCGGCAGAAGCTGCAAAAATATTAGCCCCTGAAATTGTAGAGACGGAGTCTTTAGGAATGGCACTCGAGAAAATGGAACAAACGAAAACTATGCCGGTCAGACTTACCGGTGCAAAGATTAATACCAATACGAAAGGTATCACAACTGCCTGGGCTAAAAAGAATGGAGCGGTGTTGGTGCCGGCTACAGGGTTGATCAAATAAAGATGCAGGGTGTTTGTACTTCCCACACCTTTACAGCCTATTCAGAACCATCTTACCCGAGCGAATAATATCCGTTTATTCCTGAAACGGGATGATTTGATTCATCCGGAAATTTCCGGCAACAAATGGCGTAAGCTAAAGTATAATATAGCGCAGGCAAAACTGGAGCATAAATCCACCCTGCTGACGTTCGGCGGAGCGTATTCCAATCATATAACGGCAACTGCGGCTGCGGGAAAACTGCTGGGATTTAGGACCATCGGGATTATAAGAGGAGAGGAGTATCACCCGTTGAATAAAAGCCTGCAATTCGCGGTGGATGCCGGCATGCAGCTAATCTACCAGAGCAGGACAGCCTATAAAAACAAAGAAACGATCCCTGCTGCATTATTTCCAAATCTTGATTCCATATATGTCATTCCAGAAGGCGGCGCCAACGGCCTGGCCGTTAAAGGCTGTGAGGAGTTAGTAGCAGAAATAGATACTGACTTTGATTATATCTGTTGTGCCTGCGGAACCGGCACCACGCTGGCCGGGATTGCCGGTCATTTAAAACCACATCAGCAGGCGATAGGGTTTCCGGTGCTGAAGAATGGGGCGTTTTTGTCGGATGAAATTAAAAGGCTCACTTCAGCCGATTTTCAGTTGATGACGGATTATCATTTCGGAGGCTATGCCAAAACCACGCCTGAACTTCTTCAGTTTATAAAGGATTTTTATACCGAACATCAGGTGCTGCTCGATTATGTTTATACCGGAAAAATGATGTATGGCATTATGGATTTAATTGCTAAAGGTTATTTTCCGCCGGAGTCCACCGTTATTGCCGTTCATACCGGTGGCGTGATGAATGCCAATGTATTGGATACAAAATAATGTTCTACTGCTTAATTCTTTTTAATTCCTCCCATTTTTGTTCGTTCATTAGCTCATCTTGGTTCGGGTCATACCCCTGTAATGTGGTACCAATATACTCTCCGTTGTTGTTCATCCAATATTGATTCGCACCTTCCTGTACCTTATAGGTTTGTCCGGTTGCTGTATTTTGAACATTCGTACGTTCATAAATATTATCTACAAATTGTTCCTGATTCTTATCACTTGCTGCATTGCGTTGTTTCCATCCGCTCATAATGGCATCATTGATAGCTTCGCTTTTATTGACAAATGCGCGCTGGCTGGCTTCAAAAGCAGCCTGATTTTTTGCCATCCTTTGATTAAAGGCCGCCCAGCTCTGTCCAACCCGTTGGGCTTCCTGTTTATTGTAAGCAATTATAGGTTCCAGGTTATAGCGCATATTAGACAGCGAAAAAATGTATTGTTTTTTGGCCTTTTCAAAATAAGCAGGTGCTGCCTCTAATCCGGATGACAGGTAGTACCAGTATTGCATGGCTGGAGATGTGCTGATATTCAGATGAATCAACAGGAAATATGGATTCCCGTCTTTCGTCTTCCATTCTGTGCCATAGGCTGTAGCTGTAGTTTTACTCGGAAGGGCCTTAAATAATTGGTCGCTGTACCATTTATCCAATTTTGATATTTCCGGGAGTTCATAGTGCTTTACAAACTGCATACCGTTGTTGCTGAAATAGGGAATGAAATCTTCCTGAATCAGCCGTTCAATTCCAGGCATTTCCCGCATTTTTTGCCCGCTTTGATCATATGAACGTTGAAGTCTTTCATCATAATTATACATAAAAGATTGAAGCTTAAAATCAGTTACCTTAATTCCATGCGGGCCGGAAATACCGGTTTTAGAATCAACTGTCCAAGAGGAGGGAACAGGAATTAACGCCATAACGGTTCCGTTTCCGTCTTTTATTTCCTTCATTTCAAGCTTTTCCCAAAAATTAGAGGATTTTGAATCTTTATTTTTAGAAACAGATCCGTCTGCTCCTGAAAAATTCTCTCCGTTCTCTTGTTTTTTGCTGTTGGTGCATCCTGCTAAAATGAGGGTATAGACAACAATTAGAAAATAAGTTCTCATAGTTTTTAAGTTTAACTGAAAAATGGTTAACTAAAAATACCACATATTTTCCGGAATGGGTAGAGTTTTATAGAATGCCTGATGCAAGTTTTTCTACAAAAAAAAAGCCGTCATTGACGGCTCTTTTTTTATGATAGGATGGTAATTACCACATTTTTGCCCGTTCTTCTTCCGGATTATACATGTCATCTCCCGGTTTCACTTTAAATGCTTTATGCAAATCCGCTAAATTGCTTAGTACGCCATTCACTCTGTATTTTGCCGGGGAGTGCGGGTCTGATAATATTTGTGCATTCTCATGGACTCCGGACGCATACTGTTCTCCAGACAATCGTATAATTAATAAATAGCGTTGTTCCGGTGTCAGCCGCTGATTAATTTAGGCGCATTTCCGACAGCGCTTTTTTAAGCGCATTGAAGCCGATCATCATACCGCCTAAATCAGCGATGTTCTCACCTAATGTCAATGCACCGTTTACATAGATGTTGTCTTCCGGAAAAGGAGAGTATTTGCTGTATTGTGCTACAAATTTATCGGTTAATGCTTCATAGCGTTTTTTGTCTTCCGGTGTCCACCAGTTTTTCAGGTTACCTTCGGCATCATATTGACAGCCTTCGTCATCAAAACCATGTGTGATTTCGTGACCGATAACCATTCCAATGCCACCATAGTTGACCGCATCATCGCCGTTGGCATAAAAGAAAGGTGGCTGCAGGATGGCTGCCGGAAATACAATCTCATTAATCAACGGATTGTAATACGCGTTGACGGTTTGTGGCCCCATCAACCATTCTGTGCGGTCGATTTTATCTTTTTTCATTCGTTCCAGCACGCGCAGGTTTTCAGCATAAGAACAGTTTAACACATTTAAAACATACGGCTGATTGCTGACATCGGTTTTTTCATACGTCCACCATTTATCCGGATAGCCGATTTTTACATCAATTTTCTGGAGTTTCTCCAGTGCTTTTGCCTTGGTTTCAGCGCCCATCCATTCCAGGTTGTTGATACGTTCAGCCAGCGATGCACGAATGTTTTCAACCAGATCGATTGCGCGTTTTTTAGCTAACGGAGAAAATTTGGTTTTCACATATTCCTGTCCGATTAAATCTCTGAGCAGGTCTTCGGAAATGCGGGAAACGCGTTTCCAACGAGGTTCCATCGTTTTAACACCGCCCAATGTTTTTCCAAAGAAATCAAACCGCGCCTGTACAATTTCGCTGTTCAGGTATTTCGCATTGGAATTGATTAAATGGAATTGCTGATAAGATACCCATTTGTCGAGCGGCAGGGCAACCAGCAAACTATCCAGTGCATGCATAAAAGTTGGCTGACCTACTATGATTTCTTTGGGTGCTGCGTTCATTTCTCCAAAAAATGCATCCCAGTCAAAATTTTTGAATTCACTTTTTAAACGGTCGATTGTATATAAATTATAATTCTTTTCCGGATCGCGTAATTCCAATTTTGACAAAGAAGCTTTTGCTATGGCCATTTCCACTTCCAGTACCTGCTCAGCCAGTTGATCAGCGGGAACTGTTTTATCCAGTTTCGCCAATGTCATAATTGATTTAATATAACCTTTGTAAGCTTCCAGATTTTTTTTCGATTTTTCATCCGTGCGGAAATAAAAATCCCGGTCAGGCAGTCCTAATCCGCCCTGACTGATATACATGACATAACGGGTGGAGTTTTTTGCATCCACTTCCACATAATAGCCAATCGGAGTATTGATATTACGCAGTTGCAATTTTGCCATATCTTTTGCAAAGGCCTGAGGTGTAGTGGCATTCTGAATATCTTCCAGCCATCCCTGAAGGGGTTGTACACCTGCTTTATCTATTGCTGCGGTATCCATGGCACTTCTGTAAAAATCACCGAGAATCTGCAGGTTAGAGCCTTTGGGAGCTTTTATTTTCAGGTTGGCGGCATTCTCTAAGATGCGTTTTATGACAATTCTGCTTTCTTCATCTAATTTTTCGAACATGCCAAAACCTGCTTTGTCATTAGGGATAGGATTTGACTTTATCCATTTTTCGTTGACATAGTCATAAAAGTCTTTAGTGGGTTTGGTGGTGGCGCTGAAGTCGCTGGTTTTGATGGCGACATCTTTTACTGCCTTAGTTACGGTTTTTTGTGGGGATGTCTTTACCGCTGCCGGTTCTGCTGCCATTGCCGAAAAGCTGAAAGCTGATACCAACAATGCAGGAAAAATTGTTTTATTCATAGATAAAAATAATTAAGTTGCAAAATTAGTAGAAAGAAGTGACTTAATATTACAATAAGTACAACTATTTATTGCTTCAGGTCACTGACGACAGGTTCTCCTTTTCTTGAATATTTCATCCAGGTACGCTCGTGCAGGTAGTACAGGAAAACTTTGGTGATGACTTCCGTAAAGCCGATTTTTAAGGCTTTGCTGTAATCGCCTGTCCAGAATGTGGCAATAATGATGGTGTCCAAAGTTCCTACGATACGCCAGCTGATGCCTTTTACGACACTTCTTAGGTGAGATTCTTTCCAGATATCGTCTTTGTGTTCATAATCGCTTAATTCTTCAGCGGTCAGTTGTTTCTGGGTTTCCAGCCTGATTAATCCCCATTTTATTTTAAACCAGCCCCTTTCATGCAGATAAAAGAGAAAAATTTTAGTAAAAACTTCCGTAAAGCCTATTTTCAGCGCATTGCCAATGCTTCCTGTGAAAATATAGGACAGCATCATGGTGTCGAGCGTTCCGATAATTCTCCAGGTAACCCCTTTGGTCAGACTGATAAAGTGCTTGTCTTTTTGCATACTATAATTATATAGTCTATGGGATTAGTCGAGTATAAAAATACACAATAATTTGATTTTGTGTACTCTTTACGGAAATTAATATAATCGAACCGGAAACTCAACTTCGATATCACTTTCGCCATCCGCATTGGTGATGTCACCCGAAGCCACACCGGCTGCATTTTTTGCAGGTTCATGTCGCAGGGTGATGCGGAACGAACCGTTAGTCAGGGTGTTTGAAGTGGCGCAACGGAATGCATTGCCAATGGGAAACCCGTTCTTGTCAGCATCCAGATAAGAAATAGAGTTCAGCAACTCAGCAGGCGATGACATAAAGAAAAACTGGTGTTCTTCGCCCAATTCAATGATCTCATTCGTAACGGTATCCGCCGGAAAGTCGCGCTCGTCCAGCAGTAAAAGTGTGGCATTATACGTTCGGTTCTTAGGTAACAGGATGCTGTCCTGTACCGGAGGTTCGCCGCCTTCGCCATCTATATCCGTAAAAGAGAAGGAGTAAGAGGTATACGGAGCAGTCGTATCCGTAAAGGTAATACGAAGGGTAGTGATCAATTCTTGTTCCGGGGCAGGGGTGCGCGGTTCTTTGCGACATCCTGATACACCCCAAAACAAAATTATGAAGAGTAAGATACGACGGATATTGAAAGTAGACATAGGGTGCAATTAGTCTTGATGAAAGGTATATTTTAAACGGAAAATCAGATTCCACCCGGTTTCATCTGAATAATACCGGAAGCGGTTCAGGTAATCCCGGTAGACGGTATTGGTCATATTTTCCGCAGTTACAGAAAACGACAGCCGGTGTTGTTGCCGTATGATGTAATCGAATCCGGCTTCGCTGTTCAGCATGGTGTATGCATCCGGATCAGGTTTATAATCGGGGATCAATGCCGGTGTGTTTAGTTGTTTAAAGACATGCGACACTTGTAGTGCCAGATGCACATTTTGTACGTGTTTAAAATCGTGGTGCAATTCAACAGAACCGCTAATACGATCGGAAGGCAAATAGATCAGGTGGTCGTTAGCAGAGGTGTTTCTTCCACGCACAATCGATGCTTTAAACCCAAGGCTGAGGTAGTTGAGCGGGTCACTGCTCAGAGTGACATCCAGGCCGAGCAAACGGGCATTGGTTTGATAGTAGCGGAATGCAGGAAAAGCGCCGCGTATGGTTAGTACAGGATCCGGCAACGGCGCCAGATAGATGTAATCGCGAATAGAAGAGAGATAAAAGGTCAGTTCTGCCTGAAGGTATTTTTGATAATGCATACTGGCCGTATTTACCCACTTGATGCCCTTTTCCGGGCGCAGGTTCTCGTTGCCAAATTCCAGTGCGGCAATGCCATGGTGCAGGCCTTCGCTGAACAATTCGCTGGCATTCGGAAAACGCGAAGAGTAGGAGAGGTTGGTTTGTAATTGAATTATATCGGTGTTGTTGTGCCAACTTGCCCCACCTGTGAAGGCATACGTATGAAAGTTGTATACCGGTTTCAGTAAAGTATTCTTCTTATCGAATTTATAGCCATAAAATTTCGTGAACTCATAGCGTGCTCCTGCCTCCAGTACGAAATTGCCGATAGTGTAGGTTTCCATGTCATAGATGCCCAACGTGTACTGGTAGTAATCCGGTATCAAGGGACGGATACCAGTTTCGGGATTATTGGCATTGTGTTTGGCTAAAAAGTTGACACCCGATTTTCCCTGCAAACGGCTGTCGTGTTTGGCAAAAGAAAACGAGCGGCTGTAGGATGCAGCAAGATTATTCGATAATAAGCGCATATCCAGGGCAGGGATGGAAGAGCGATTTCCACGACGGATATCAAACTCTTTCCGGTTGTTCAATTGAACTGAATAGATGATAACAACATGTTGGTCGTTGTGAAAGAATTTACTGATCGTAAGTTTACTCAGATGATGCGTAATTTTTTGTTGCGGGTTTTCCAATGCGTAGGTGAAGGGACGCACGATCAGCGGCGTGTCACGGGCAATGGCGTTGTTGAGGTCAGTGAGGTTGCCGATGTGGGCACTTCGCAGGATACCGAGTTGCTGGCGGAACAACGCATAATAGACATTTACGTCCCATCCCTTTTTCAGAAAGCCCATACCGGCGGAAAAGTTGCCTTCGCGCTGGCCGGTATTGGTCAGGTTGTAACGCGGTGTCTGCTGGTCGCCTGCAAATTTGAAAGTCCCTTGCAGAAAATATGCCACCTGTTTTTTGAACCCTTGTTCCACGCGTGCAGAAGCAGTGATCCCACGATCGTTGGTCTGACCGACCAGGCTCAGTGAAGCGAGCAGGTGCTGCTTTTTTTTCAGCACAGCAGGTTCCATCAGTACCATGCCACCCATGGCATCCGTGCCGTATTCCAGGCTGCCGGCGCCTTTCACAACCTTGATCGTGTTGGAGGCAAAAGGATCGATTTCCGGGGCGTGGTCGGTGCCCCAGTCCTGGGTTTCCAGGCGCACGCCGTTGCTGATGATGGATATACGGTCGCCATACATACCATGTATGACGGGCTTGCTGATGGTCGTGCCGGTTTTCAATTGGTTCACACCTGCAATCGTTGACAGTATACTGCCGAGGTCTTTTCCTTCCAGTTTGGAGAGC
Source organism: Chitinophagales bacterium (assembly GCA_046329865.1). Lineage (GTDB taxonomy): Bacteria > Bacteroidota > Bacteroidia > Chitinophagales > JADIYW01 > JADJSS01. The sequence goes on from JAXLTW010000004.1 coordinate 113,758, forward strand.
GTTTTGCTGTCGATCTCGCTGGTCGTTTGGGTGTGCTCATGTACCGATTTAGTAGCTACTGCCGTTATCTCTGCCAGTTCTTCTTCGTGATGCTCTAAATAAAAATCATGTTCAGTATTTGCCGTCAGGGTGAGTTGTACGGTATCCGGAGTACAGCCTACATGTTCAATGACAAAAGTGTAAGTGCCGGTACAAAGATTCTTGAACTCGTAATGGCCAGCTGCATCGGCAGCGGTTCCTTGTTGCAATTCCACGATATAAATATTGGCGAAATCCAGCCTGGATTGCTCGTGCCGGTCGATGATATTTCCGCTGATGGAAAGATGGCAATCTTGTGAAGCCATAGCCAATGGTAATGCGATCAACATCAATAGTACGGGCAATACTTTATGCAACATAATTGCAAATATAAAAAATCCATTTTGTATATGCAACAAGATTGCAGGATTCAGAATGAAGTAAGTTAGAACATGGTTAGTGTCTGAAGATAGCTGGTCGTCAGGTTGATTTTAGCATTGAGATTTCAGGTGTATGATTGGGGTTTGTACTAAGTCAGTTTCCAGCACGTTGTGTCTTTTCGGCGAGACACGAAGAGAAAACTTGCAGAAGTCGTGAGTAGTGAGTATTAAGTATTAAGTAGTGAGACTTCAGATATAAGATTGGGATTTGCACTCAGCCCGTTTCCAGCCCGCTGTGTATTTTCGACGAGGCACGATGAGAAAACTTGTAGGAGTCGTTAGTATTGAGTATTTAGTAGTGAGACTTCAGATATAAGATTGGGATTTGCACTCAGCCCGTTTCCAACACGCTGTGTCCTTTCGACGAGGCACGAGGAGAAAACTTGCCCGAATCTCTGGTTAAGCTAGAATTATCCAGAAAATAGGAGGTTCAATTAACCTGCATAAAATAAAAAAGTCCCGACGTAAGTCGGGACATTGTGGGCGCACACGGATTCGAACCGCGGACCCTCTGCTTGTAAGGCGACAGATTTGCACCTTTCGTATAATCTACATATCTTTAAAGTAGTTGATAATCAATAGGATTTGATGTAATATGCAGGTATATATTTGAATATGTTGTTAGCATTTACTTGCGAAATACTTGCGAAAAAAATTTGAACCTTAAAAACTACATACTATGAATACTACTGTTGTTTTTTCATTAGACTATCGTACTCCCAAGAAAGATGGCACCTGTGCTTTATTACTTAGAATTATTCATCATGGAAAACCTGCACAAATTACGACAGGGATTTATTTACATGAGAAGGATTGGGATGACAAAAAGCGTCTTATTAAGTCATCCTATAAAGGAACTGAATCAATAACCCGCCTAAATAATTACTTACAAAAACAAAAAGCCGAAGCACTTGATATTATTACTAAACTTGCCGATAATAAAACGTTAGATTCATTTTCTGTTTATGACCTCAAAGACCTTATTAAAAAGAAATCTGACAAGGTTTCTTTTATTAAATATACGGAAAAATTGATAGAACAGCTTAAAGAAGTAAATAGAATTGGAAATGCACGGGCTTACAAATCTGCCTTAGATGCTTTGAAATCCTTTAATAAAGATAAAGATGTATCGTTTCAGGAAATAAATCTACGGTTTTTAGAAAAGTTTGAAAGTTCCCACTTAGCCAAAGGAAATAGTTATAATAGCATTTCTGCTTATTTACGTGCGACTAGAGCAATATATAATAAGGCTATCAAAGATGGTATTATTGAAAGAGAGCTATACCCTTTTGACAAATTTACTATTAAGAGCACCAAAACCCGTAAACGAGCAATTGGATTGGATGCTATAAGCAAAATAGAGGCTTTGAAATTTAAATCAACGGAACTCGCATTTCACGCACGAAATTATTTTTTATTTAGCTTCTACACACGAGGTATGCCTTTTGCAGATATGGCAGAATTAAAACTTTCAAATCTTATAGATGGAAGAATATTTTATCAACGTAAAAAGACAGATAAGCCCTATAACATTAAAATTACTGCTGAGATCAAAAGGATTTTGGATTTTTATGTAAAAGATAAAGAAAAGGATGAATACATTTTTAATATCATTAAAAGAGAATCAATTACAGATCAATATAAAGACGTTGAGTGGGCAAGAAAAAGGTATAATAAGAAACTAAAATACATTGCAGAGTTGTGTGGTATTCAAGAAAATTTAACTAGTTATGTGTCTCGTCACAGCTTTGCTACTCGAGCAAAAAATTTACAAATTCCAATAGCTGATATATCTGATATGTTAGGTCATGAGAGTATTAAAACTACTGAAGTATATTTAGATAGTTTACCAAGTGATATTTTAGATGAATACCATAAGAAGGTAATAAACTTGAAGCTTAAAATTGTTAATTCTAAATATAAAATACAAAAAGGGACTAATTAGTAGTTACTAAAGAACACAGAAGCAACTTTATTAAAAGGTATTTGTATTAACCATATTGCTTATAGGTTCTGTCCAGCAGTACTTGTTTCCTCTTTTCGTTGACAGCAGAATAGTAAGCACTTTTGACAGTTCCATCAACTTTATTTTGCACCAATACATACTTAAAAAGGAGCCTTGTGGCTCCTTTTATTTACATGTGTAAGGGTTGATTAGTATTTTCCTGCAAATTTACCGTTAGTAATATTTACATCAGTTCCATCGGTATCATTATGTAATGTACCGCTGAATGTACCTTCAATTTCGCTCGTTGTAACTTTGGTAACTACAATAGTAAATTCACTTTCAGACGGAGTAGCTGCCCATCCCGTTGCTCCCTTAGTATAGGTAAATGTAGGCAATACAGTAGATGATGGCATAGTTTTAAAATTATATGTACCAGGGGTAATATCAGCAGGCAGTAACATCATTACAATTTCAGACGTGAAAGTTGAGGTATTCACGTAACTGGCAGCCAAGTTAATCTCAGCGCTAGATTTCGCAATGGTACTGACTAAGTCATTCGAATTAAAATTTCCTGATGTAGCACCAGAGCACGTTAAGGACACACGGCTTTTACCCGCAGCCAAAGGTGAGGAAGAAGTAGAATCCTTTTTACAAGAATTTAAAAAGAAAACTACAGTAGCCAACATTAAAATAATTGAAGATCTTTTCATAAATAGATATTTATTTGTTTTTAATGACATCAAAAATAATGCACTAAATTAAATAAATAAATACCGGATTGGTGGTATATACATCTTGTTTAAAAAAATTAATGAGAAAAGATTGCATAGAAATTACCATTAGTTATCGAGATTTTTGAACTGTCAGAAGAATTGATGGCTGTTCCGCTAAAAGTACCTTCAATTTCAGCATAACTAACTTTAGTAATATTTACGGTAAAATTACTTCCAGTCCCAGCATTCCATATTCTGTCGTCATATGAATAAATATTCTTTTTTAAATATTTAAAACTTATATTGGGTGCACCTAGGTCATTTAAGTGGTATGTACCTGCTGTGATAGTAACCGGAATCAAAAGTGATGCATCTTCGCGGGTAGAAGTAGAATTATTTATATAAACTGCATCCAGCACCATCGAAGTAGAATTATAAGCACTAAAGCTGTACCCATCATCTGATTTATAATTTCCAGATAATGCACCACCAATAGAACAAGATATTCTGCAACGACCCGGAAGCAGAACAGTATTCTGGTTTTTCTCTTTAGTACAGCCGGAAATTAAAAGCATAGTTATTGTCGCAAAGAATAATAATTTTTTCATAGTTTAATTAATTACATCTCAAATTTAAAAATAATTATCAGATTTCAGATTGACTAATGATAATAAGCGTAGTAGTTTATTTAAACAATAAAAAAGCATTGTAATTCAAATACAATTAAGTTTTTACTAACCCCCTTATTTATTAGAATCATTTTATATTTAATAAGTATTAAATAAACTAAGGAAATGTTTTCTATCAATTATAATAGGCAATTAATATCAGAAACATAAAAAAATAATCTTTTGCATACTAAATATCGCAATTTGGGTATAATTTTGGGATAAATTTTAGATACATTTAATTATATTAATTATGAAGACTCATATCGAATATAACCGCTTTTATGTTATTGTATTTTTTATATATTTAATATCATCACAACACCTCTTGCTTGCACAGGTTTACCAAATTAAAGATAAGACAAAATATTATGTTGCGTCTGATAACTTTGGAGCCGCTACCCAATACAACCTGATCTTAGATAAGAAAGGCTACGAAACAGTAGCTAAATCATTAGGAGTCTCAAAAGAGGATGCTAAAAAAATAATAGAACAATGTAGTGCCAACTATCAACCCAAAATGAAGAGAGGTAATGATTATGGATATATCATGTATAAGATTTGTGAAGTTAAAATACCATTGGAGAGCGATCACTTTTATGGAGAAGTGATGTACTTAATGTACTTTCCCAATGACATCAACTCGCACCTGCCGCCGGATAAACTTGCCGCTAACGGAAAAGGATTTTTCCAATTAGAATTTCCCCAGCGTGTATCCACTACTCCTTACAAAAATGAAACGTATAAACCGCAAACAAACAGCAAAAATGATAATTATTCATTTGGTTTCGTTTTTAAATCTAATACAATAGACTCTATAGTTGTAGAAAAGGTCATCAATACCAGCCAAGCCAAAACGGCAGGGCTTCAGGCCGGGGATATCATCGTATCTGTAAATGACGTCAATTTAAGATATTACGACAGGCTAAAAGCCCTGGAATTATTTAAAAATTGTGGATTTACGAATAATAAATTTAAGATAATTCGTAAGGACAAAGAAGTTATCCTCAATATTGATAAAGTAAATACAAACGTTTTACAAACCGTTTGCATAACTGGCAATTGCGATAATGGCGATTGTTCGTTTGAAAATATTAATGGGTATACGATTCAAGGCAAATGTATGAATGGAATATTACAGGGCAAAGTAAAATTTATAACAAAAGAAGGTGTAGTCTTTTATGAAGGCGAAATATATAAATACCCTGGAATAGAAAATAATTATAGATATAAAGGCTATGGTATTGAAAAATATACAAACGGTGATAAATACGAAGGCCAATTTCAAAATGGTAAAAGAGATGGCAATGGTATATATACTAAAGCTAACGGGGAAATACTTAAAGGATATTGGCGCGAAGGCAAATATTATGATGAAATTGCAAAAGGATTCGACCTGGAGAAAATTAAGACGTTTAATGCAACAAGGTACTACCTGTACGAACAAGAACTTGGCTTCCTGAAAAATGCCAATCAAGTTACGTTTAGCGATTCATCCGTAACTGAATTTAAAAAGAACAATGGCTTAACGGACACAGAATTTGACAAATTAATAAAACTTTGTGACTTCCAATACAAACCCCAAAACTTGAACACTCCCGAAAAAGTTAAAACACTTGTAAATGATAATCAGGAAAAATATCCTTATACCATCTATTCATTGGGTACACTAAAAGCTGTAGACGGCAAATATTACATGATCATTAGGATGCCGGAAGACGAAAATAGATGGTTACCGGAAGCCATGCACTTTACAGAAGATAATTCATTATTTTTTATCGCACCGTATTCTGAAATTAGATCCATAGACTATGTTAGATACATAGACTACAAGAAGCAAAAAGAAGGTGCTGAATTTTGGAAAAAAGCGGAGGAAAAAAATGATGCAGCCTTATCCGAATATTTTAATCAACATGAAAAAAATCAATATCTGGGAATTGCTATCTATCAATTCTCGTTTTGGAATTATCAAAAAAATGATTTGGATTACAATTATGCATTCGTAAGCGTTTCGGGTGCACCCGGACAAAAACTGTCAAATGCAGACTACAATGCTATGGACAAGCTGGCAGGAGTGGAGGGCAAATCGAAGATTAAAAGAGAATATAAAGAAGGTATGGACGAATCGAAAGCGGAGGAATATGTATTTAATCTAACACGCACACACCGGTTTAGCATTACACAAAGATATAATTATCGTATACCGCCAAACAGCAATACTGCCGGCAAATATCCTGCATCCTCTTATTCAAAAGAAGAAATCGAAGGTATTGACAAGCAACTTAATGATGCTTATACTTCCGCCAAGTTGCTCACAAATGAAATGGCAGAAGATAAAACGGTTGAGAAAGCAGAGTTAAGGAAAAAAATTGCGCAAAATATTTTATCAACAAATGGTGATGTAGTGAATGAACCTGCTAAAGTAGTCATTACAGATGTGTCCACCTCTGATAAATATTATAACGATACTAAAAAATTTATCGGCAAAACGGGAAATGTAGAAGGAACACTGCTTCAAGACACGGATGGTACTTACTATGGGATGATAAAATTTGAAGGAGAAAAATCTTCTACGATATTTTATAAAGTAAAAGTAAAAATTATTAATTAATGTATACCTTACAAAATTAGTGTAGCACAAAATAAATTTATTAATTTATATGATATGTTGCTATATTTAAAAATTCTTATCATTGGTAAAGATAGAATTTAACATTTCATTAGGCGTTTTCTTGTAAATATTCTTCAATAGATTTACGGTCATATAATATAATCTTCCTACCTATGTTAGTAAATCGCACTTTCCCATTATTTCTCAAATGCATCAATGTGGTGTCACTTGAAATGTTTAATTTCTTTTTTGCTTCCTCTGGTGTAATCCAAAGTTCCTCTTTCCCTTTTAAGTCGTGTGTTTCTTTAATGTACAACACCACCCGGTCTATTAATTTCTCAAAAGCAGGGTTGTCTAAGCAGATTATTTCATTAGTTATCATGGTAGAAGAAAGATACGAAATAATTGTAAAATCTAATAAGTGACTCTATGGGCTACCAGTCTTTTACTTGCGAAATACTTGCAATAAAATAAAAAAGCACTTAGTTTTTAACCTAAGTGCTTGATTATGTGGTGGGCGCACACGGGTTCGAACCGCGGACCCCCTGCTTGTAAGGCAGATGCTCTGAACCAGCTGAGCTATGCGCCCGAAATATTGATGTAAAGCGAGTGCAAAGATATAAAATACTTTTTATTAAACAAGCATACTTTGAAAAAATTGTGCAATATTTACATTTACGTATAGTTTCTATAAAACATGAATTTCTATCAGCATAGAAACCGATGGAAAATACTTCTTTTCCTCTTTGCCGTGAGTATCATATTTTTCACCTTATGGTATACGCACCGTCTTGCCAAGTCGATAGCAAGAGAGGAGATAAAAAAAGCGGAAGAAATTGCAGAGGCCTATAAGGTGCTGAGCAGCAATACATCAGATGAAATTGAATTGTCCAAAGCGCTGGATAAGATAAAGTTTAATGACAATATTCCGGTTATCTGGACAAATGCTAGTGATGAAATACTGGCTCATAAGAATTTCGACTCTACTAAAGTAGCGAAGGACAAAAATTATTTAATCCGGCAATTAAAGACACTCAAAACCATCCGGCAATTTATAGAAATTGATTTGCCCGACAGCGAACGGCAATATTTATACTACAAAGATTCTGACCTGCTCATCGGTATTCGAAAATATCCGTTTTATGTTTTGGCATTGGTTGCCCTGTTTTTTATCATCAGTTATGCGGCCTTCACATCTTCCAGAAGGGCCGAACAGAATCAGGTATGGGTAGGGCTTGCCAAAGAAACGGCGCATCAGTTAGGCACGCCATTGTCTTCCCTTTCAGCCTGGATAGATATTCTGCGGGAAAAACTAAATTCGGAAGAGGATGAGATGATGTTTGAAGAGATGCAGAAGGATATAGACAGACTGGTGTTGATTGCGGAACGATTTTCTAAAATCGGTTCCGTTCCGGAATTGCAGCGCCATCGTGTTACGGATGTATTGCAGCATGGGGTGGATTATATTTCCAAACGCGCATCTAAAAAAATAAGTATCTATCTGTTGAAATCCAATGAAAATATCATTGCGATGCTAAACCCGCCGCTCTTTGAATGGGTGCTAGAAAATGTGATGAAAAATGCGCTGGACGCTATGGAGGAATCTGGTGAAATTCATATTCATGCTTATGAAAAAGACGGATTGGTGAACATTGATATTCAGGATACGGGAAAAGGAATTGCCAAAAACAGTTTTGAACAGATTTTTGAACCCGGTTTCAGTACCAAAAAAAGAGGCTGGGGACTGGGTTTGACGCTTGCACGAAGAATTATTGAAGAATATCATCATGGAAAAATTTTTGTGAAGGATTCATCTTCCAAAGGAACCACTTTTCGCATCATCCTGAAAGCAGAGGCTTAGTTTAGGATTGAATATCTGCAATAGTAAATGAAATTTTATTGCTAATTTTAGGCACTGCTAATTTCCAAATTTCTGACTGTTCATGAACGTATATTTTGATAATGCCGCCACTACACCGATTGATGAGGAAGTATTGGAGGCTATGATGCCTTATCTGAAAGAACACTTCGGCAATCCGTCAACGCAATATTCCTTTGGCCGCGATACAAGAGCAGCCGTGGAAGAGGCGCGTAAAACCGTTGCACAGCTCATCAATGCCCAGCCATCTGAAATTATTTTTACCTCCGGTGCCACCGAAGCCAATAATATGGCTATAAAAGGTGCGGTGATGTATCTGGGGGTAGAACGTATCATTACTTCACCCATTGAGCACCATTGTGTGGAGTATTCGGTAGATTTCTGCAGAGACCATCTTCAAACAGAGGTGTCGATGGTTAAGATAGATGACCGGGGAAATGTGGATTTGGATGATTTGAACCGTTTACTGGCCGGTTCTTCCAAAAAGACACTGGTCACCTTAATGCACGCTAATAATGAAATAGGCACTTTGCTGGAAATTGAAAAGGTCGGTGCGATGTGCAGGCAATACCATGCGCTGTTTCATTCGGATACGGTACAGACATTCGCCCATTTACCAATAGATGTTCAGAAAATGCAGGTAGATTTTATAACAGGGGCGGCACATAAATTTCACGGACCGAAAGGCGCCGGTTTTTTGTTTATGAGAAAACAAAATAAGGTGCAATCCCTCATTCATGGAGGCGGGCAGGAGCGTGGCTTTCGCGCCGGAACCGAGAATGTATATGGAATTGTAGGATTGGCGGCTGCTGCAAAAAAAGCGTATGCCCATCTTGAACAGGATGCAGCCTACATTAAAAGTATTAAGGATTATTTTATCGACCAGTTGAAACTGAACTTCCGGGATATCGATTTTAATGGTAATATCGATGACAGAAGTTTGTATACGGTGTTGAACGTTTCGTTTCCGCCCAATGATAAATCCGCATTGTTGTTATTTACATTGGATATGGAAGGTATCTGTTGCAGTGGCGGCAGTGCCTGTGGCAGCGGCGCATCTGCCGGTTCCCATGTGGTGAGGGCGCTGCATAAAGATGAGAACAGGGTGTCCATCCGTTTTTCCTTCTCAAAACATAATACGAAAGAAGAAGTGGATTATGTGGTAAGTAAACTGAAACAAATCTATTCTATTTAATATCGAGAATCAGCATTGTGCTGTAACCAGGCTGCTGATGATTAAATCACTTACATCTATTTGATTGGATGCATGAGGAATGGTATTACAGGTGACCACATTGCCGACACCCGAATTCAACAGATCCTGGTATGCATTTCCAGAGAATAATCCGTGCACTCCTATACAGACAACGGGTTTTAATCCGGCTTCCTTTAAATGACCGGCTGTAACAATCATGGTTTTTGCAGTAGAAATGATATCATCAATCAAGACCGGGGTATATTCTTTATATTGGTCAACATTCGGAACAGCAATATGTACTTCTGTATCGCTGATTCTTGTTTTGTTTAAGACAATATAAGGGGTATTCATCTTTTCAGCCGTTTTAGCCACCCATTGTTCACTTTCACTGTCGGGGCCAACCAACAATGGTCGCTCGATGTTTTTATTTACCCAGGCGGAGATGAGTGAAGTGGCATGTAAAACTTTGCAGGGAATTGAATAGATTTCGGACATTGAGCTGCGTCGATGCAAATGCGGGTCTATGGTAATCAATTCATCTATAAATGCTGATAGCAGCGAAGCAAAATAAGCGCTTGTCACCGCTTCTCCCGGGTGAAACTGCTTATCCTGCCGCATGTAAGCAAGATAGGGCGTCACTAATGTAATTTTCAGCGCACCTTCCTCTTTGAGCAATTTAGATAAAAAGAAAAGAGGTATAAATTTTCTGTCAGGATGAAAAAGGGAGTCAATTAATATTATTTCCTTGTTGCGTACATCCGTAAGTAAGCGAACATAGGTTTCGCTATCCGGAAATGTGTGCAGTGTCATTTCTCCGATTGGGATGTGTAACTTTTGCGAAATGGTTTTCGCGATAGTTTCATTACCCGGAAAATAAAATAGGATTCGTTCCATTATTCAAAAGTAATCAGATGATTGATGGTCTTGACATATTCTTTCACATATTCCAGTTGCCCTTTTCCTTCCGCATATATGGAATACAGGACATCGCCTTTCATGACGGACTTTCCGATCGGTGCGTTAAAAAGTATGCCGGCACCCGGAGATTTTGGTGCGCCGGCGAGTTTAGCGATACGGGCCAATTTCCGAATGTCAATTTCTTTTACAATGCCATCTTGCTCTGCGGTCACATCAAAAGTGTATTCACCTTTTTCCGGAATGGAGAATCTTCCCTGTGCCAGGCAGATGGCTTTCAGTTTTTGAAAGGCTTTTCCGGAGGTAATGATTTCTTCCGCCAGCTTCTTTCCATCTCCGGCATCACATTTTTTTGCGAGTTCCAGCAATCTTCCGGCCAGGGAAGTGGCACGGTCTCTCAGGTCTTTCGGAGCACCGGCTTCGTTATTTAAAACACTCAGTACATCCAATGCTTCTAAAGCAGGACCGATGCCTTTTCCAACCGGTTGAGAGCCATCGGTTATCATGACGGTTATGTTCAGTCCTATCGCTTCTCCCACTGCTTCAAAATAATATTTCATTTTCAAGGCATCTTCATGCGAACGGACTTTAGCGGTCTTTCCAAATGGAATATCAATGATAACATGGGTGGAACCGGCAGCTGCTTTTTTGGACAAAACGGATGCTATCATTTGCGGTTCACTGTCTATATCCAGTGCCTTTTCCACATAAATCAACAGATCATCAGCAGGGCTTAATTTTACCTCACCGCCCCATACCAGACAGGCATTTTCTTTTTTGACCACTTCTTTTATTTCTTCAATGGAAAGATTGACATTGGTGATGGTTTCCATCATATCGGAAGTGCCCGCAGGGGAAGTGATGGCTTTAGAAGATGTTTTAGGGATAATCAGTCCGGCAGCAGCAGCAATGCTCACTACAATAGGAGTTGTACGGTTGCCGGGTACACCACCCACACAGTGTTTGTCATAAATTTCTGGTTGCTCCCATTTGATTTGTTGCCCTGCCTGTATCATGGATTTTGTCAGGTAGACCATTTCCTGCAGGTTCATATTGTTGCCGGCGCAGGCAGTAACGAAAGCCGCCAGTTCTATATTGGAGTATAGTCCATTTACAACGTCTGCAATAATTTCGTTGTAGGCGGCTTCAGTCAGTTCTTTGCCATAAATTTTTGCTCTTACATAACTCAATGAGTTGATAGGCTGAAGATGTTTTACGACAATCGTGTCACCTTCCTGCACATTCAGCCTGTTCATCGCTTCTTCAGATAGCCCCGCTTCGCCTTCCTGGAGCAGGTTGGTATGGACGGTGTTGAGTGTTGCAATGATCTTTGAACCGTTGAAATGTACAAATACCCTGGTCAATACCTTAAACCCCTCAGAGTGTGTAAGCGGAGAATCTTCCCTGATATATAGGGTGTTTTCGTGGGATGCGTGTATGCCGATATTTCTTAAACGGAACATTTTATTTGATTAATGAATCATGGTGGTTGTTTGCTGCCAGCTGACAAAGCTGATTACCTTCATCATAAACAGCTTTAAGTCTGGCTTCTTTTACTCCGGCGCTTCGAAGTATATTTTCATCGCGATAGATTTCCCGGACGAGAATATAATTCTTTTCCATCAGGTTCTGTTTTTCGGTTCTGGTCAGAGAGGTAAGGCAGGTGAGCGGATATGAACCAGTTTTGTCTATGATGTCTTTCAGGGAATTGTTTTTTGGATAGTTCCAGCTCAGCATGTACATCTTCTTACACATTCCGTAGGCAAGCGCGTCATCGGTGAACTTTGTATTTGTAGCTATCCAGCCGATAAATTTGCTGGTATCATCTTTGATCAATCCATTATCGAGTACATCCTGAAACCGGGCAAAAATATAGAGCGGAGTTTTTACATCTACAGAAAATCCGGACTGATTGCGGTATTTGCATTCAACGTAGACAATGGTGTTGTCTTTTTCCGCGACCACATCAATCTCATGTGAAACGCATTTCCCTTGTACAATTTTACCCACCTCTGCGCGGTATCCTTGTTTTTTAAAAAGTTCGGCTATAAAACGTTCAAAGGGAAAGCCGGTTGGGCCAAATTCCATCAGGCCTCTCTTCAGGTAATAGCGTGCAGCCTTGGTTTTGGATTGGCTGCGTAGCAGCTTAAATGCCTCACTATAAATTTTTTTAGTGGTGATACCCTCGTATAAAGTCGGCAGCAAGGTATCTGTAATGGTCTTAATTTCTTCTTCCGTCGCGTGGGCGCGGGACAATGAGTTTATTAATTTCTCCAATGAAAACGCTTCACTCTCGCCGGATGCTTTGGTTACGTATATTTTATCTTTCATTCCTGATGTTAATCTATTGATTCAAACAATCCCAGTTCCTTATTTTTTCGAACGTTATTCCAATGAAAATATTTTCCGTTCATGGAGATATAGATTCCTAACGGCAATGTCTGAACAAATGCAAGCGCTGCCCCCAGATTGAATAATCCGTCAGAACTGCCAAATTTATAAGGTATCATGGCGCCTGTCAGTACAACTGTTTTATCGGTAATCACGGCAGCCAGCAGTTTAGCGGTTTCCACCATTGTATCCGTTCCGTGTGTAATGACAATCTTATCTTCCTCACAGTGCATACAATTATGAGCGATGATATTACGGTCTTCGTTTGTCATTTCCAGGCTGTCAATCATCATTAATGTCCGGATATTGACATCCAGTTTGCATCTTCCGAGTTCCAGCATTTCGGGAAGGTGGGTGTCTTCAAAGAACAGCTTTCCGTTGAGTTCATTGTATTCTTTGTCGAATGTACCGCCGGTGATAAATAATCGTATCTGCATAGGTTTAATCTTCAACTACTAATGTTTTTGGAATGGAATCATGCCAGAAAATCCCGGAAGTGAACAGGCCGCTGACATATTCAAATGGGATGATTCTGCAAAATGATCTTACCAGGCACTGACCGAAACTCAATTCTGTTCCATCTCCTGAAATCACTTTGGTTCGGGTGAAAAATTTACCAATGGTTTTGCCAAATTTATATTCCAGTAAGGCATAGTAAAGAGGAAATGTAATCAGAAACAACATCTGTATCGTTTCGTTTTCTGTCATGATGAAGGTATATCCCCAATAATTTATCAGGAATATGATCAACAGGATGATGGCGATAACACAGATGATGTCTATCATGTAATTCATAAATCGTTTGGATAAAGGCGCTGTTACAAAGGTTTGTTTTTCTACCAGATCCAGCAGTTCAGATTCATTGGTCAGTTCAAATTCTTTTTTCACCTTGAAGCCGGTATCGTATTCACTGACATGCCCGCAATTCAGGCACCTGACCTGCGTTTGGGAAAATTGCTCGTACAATGTATTGCCACAGGATGAACAAATGAAGGAGGAGTGCATTGCAGGTTGGATTAAGCTTTAAAAATACGTTTTTTTACAATTCTAAAATAAATTTCAGGGTATCTACATTGTCGGCATAATCATTTAACCCCGGCTGCTGGCTTTTTCCAAAAGGTAAATAGCCTTTACCGACCACACATTGAATCTGGTCCTTTTCAGCCATGATAGCATCATTCACTGCTTCAATGGTCTCATACCGTTCCAAATGCAGGCAGGAAATCGGGGAGTGCAGACTCTTGTTTTCTACAATGTTGATGAAATCAATATCTGTTAACGGGGTTTGGTTCATCAGGTACAAAGTCCGCTGATAATCCAGGTTGTTCATATACTGATTGTGCTCCATTAAGTGGCTGAAATCAGCTAAGCCTTCTTTTAGTTGATTGAGGTCATAGGCTTTTGGCACAAAAATTTTCGATACATTCCGGCATCCGAGACCGAAATAATCAAAAATATCGGCACCTAAGTCCTTTAGTTCTTCCTTTGCCTCATTTCCCGACAAGATAGCGATGGAATTTCGGTTTCTGCGGATGATGTTTTTATATTTCCCAAAATAATATTCGAAGTGTTTAGCGGCATTGTTGCTTCCTGTGGCAATAATGGCGTCAAAATTTTCCAGTTTTGGCTGTATGGAAATAAAATCCTTGAATCCGGGCTCGATTTCTATCAGTTTTTCTAACAGGTGAGGTAATAGAAACCGATCTTTGTCGGATAATTTAAGCTGTAATTTATTTCCCGATACCAAAACACATAAAATATCATGAAAAGCAACCATGGGAATATTACCAGCCGCTACAATGGCAATTGTTTTGGGTAATTGATTTGAAAAATCATATCCGGAAACCCATTTTTCCAGTTTTTCTTTTTCCAGAAATTCAGTGGCTATATTTTCTAACGCCTTTTTAGTGTTTTCTTTGGTGAACCAGGTGTTGTGTATATAGGTTTTCTGTATTGTCTCCTGTAAGGTTTCAGGGTATGCTTTGATATAATTTCCCAGTTGGACAAGTGCCTGTATGCGGGTTTCTGTATTCATTAACTATAAATTATTGTTTTTCTCTTATCAATTTTGTGACCAATGTATATATTTGTGCAAAAGTACAACAAATGGCAATCAGAATAACCGATGAATGTATAAATTGTGGCGCATGCGAACCGGAATGCCCGAATAATGCTATTTACGAAGGCGGCATCGAATGGGCTATCAAGGATGGCACTAATGTCAGTGGAACATATCTACTGAAAGACGGCAGAGAAGTGGGTGTGGATGAAAAGCAAAAGCCGGTTTCCAATGAAGTCTATTTTATCGTAACCGATAAATGTACCGAATGCAAAGGATTTCATGAAGAGCCACAGTGTGCGGCAGTTTGTCCGGTGGATTGTTGTATTCCTGATGAAATGAATGTAGAAACAGAGGAAGAGCTGTTAGCCCGAAAAGCAAGATTGCATATATAATCTGTTAAAACGAATAGTAAATAAAAAAGTCCCGAAGAAATTCGGGACTTTTTTATTATATTGATTTTGAATTTGTTATTGTGCGAAAGCTGCTCTTGGTCCGCCTGTTGCAAACACTGCCAGCATTCTTGATTTTTGACCTAATGAGAACATATACATACATGGATCATCAGTATAATCCATATAGTTCATGGTCATTTCAATTGGGGTTCCGGTGCAGGTAGATAAATGGCCTGCAGCAGGACAGCCGTAATTGGCGGTATTGTGTGTTGGTGTATCATTTACTAAGTCACTTCCGCAGGTGGCATCACCCCAGATGTGGCGTAAGTTCATCCAATGGCCTACTTCGTGTGTAGCCGTTCTGCCTTTGTTATATGGTGCCTGTACGGTTCCGGTGCGACCAAACGCAGTGTTTAAAATAACTACACCATCGGTAGAGGAACTTCCGCCTGGAAATTGCGCATATCCTAAGATGCCGTTCGATAGGGTACAAGACCATAAGTTCAGTTTAGTAGTTGGTGAAGTCGGATTAATACCGCCTTGTGTACTCTTTTTCATGGCATCATTGGTTCCCCAGCTCTTTTTAGTGGTAGATTTTCTGATTACCTGATCCAATACAAAGCGAATACCAACATTTGCTTTAACAGCAGAAAAAGTAGAAGGAACTAGACTATAATCAGCGTTTGTAGCATTGAAGTCCTCATTTAACACGTCAATCTGAGACTGAATCTGTGCCAGAGAAATGTTTTCAGCGGTAGTTCTGTATAATACATTCACGACAACCGGAATTTCAATGACACCATTCACTAAACGGGAAGTGGCGCCTTTGGCAATCGCCTCCTGTGTAAATGTTTCGATGGAATTCATACGAGCTTCTAATGTAGGGTCGGCTTTCATTTGTGCAGCCAATACTTCCATGGATCCGCAGCTTCTTTGAGTGATTGCTGAGTTAGCAGCGTCATTAATCAGGTTGTTTTTCTGACAACCGGAGAACAAGATAGCAGCCATAGAGCCAACTAAGATGAGTTTTTTCATTTAAAGAATTTTATGTTAATAAATAGTTTACGACTTAAAAATGTAATCTAATTTAAGACTAATCTTCCTAGAAGGAAAGAAAAATGCGATTTATTTTATACACAAAAGTGCATTTTTAACAAAAAAAGGAATGAATTGGTCAATATGGGGGTTTACTGAACCTGTATTATTGAACAATCACGGCGCTGCTGTAGGTTGAGGTTGCATCCTTTAGTTTCAACCAATAAATGCCTTTGGGAAAATGACTCATATCAATATCAAACAAAGAAGATGTATTATATGCTTTCTTTTCCATGTACAGGACATCACCTTTGATATTGACAATTTCCAGTTCAATGGTACCATTGGTTTTATTTTCAAATTGAACACTGAATTTGCCTGTATTCGGGTTAGGGAAAAGTTTTAGGTTACTTATATTTTCCTGATTCGCTTTGATTGCAGATAACAGGATGATATTCGTTCTCACTGTATTCGTTGCTATCGGCTGGTTATAATCAAAAAAGATATGTGCGGTATTATCTATTGTGCTGCCCAATGATAAACCGGTTTTAGGTTTCACTTTATAGGAAACATATCCGGTACTGGAAACATCCAGTGTATCATAGGACAAACGAATATTACTGAAGGTAAACTTCAGGATGTGATTGTCCAGAATATCAAGTGTATAATCATGAGAGGAGCCGATTAGTTGCAATGAGGCGGGATCCACATTGCAGCTCAGGGTATCCAGCACCACTACCTTGAATGCCGTGTCATTACCGTAGTTTTGGAAATGGATGATATAAGAGATATAGGCTCCGTTACTGATTTGGGAGGGAGTCAATGCACTTCCGGACAAAATGGATTTTTCATTTGGGTCATAGGAAGTACGAATAAGCTCACTTACTTCAGCCGTATTATCGGATGGTGTCAAATCTATGGAATCACTTTCAAACCAGGCAGTGGAAAGGATGGTGTCTCCTCCATTTAAAGATGTAGGTATGTCGGCTGTAAAATCAATAGTGGCTGATTGGTAGGAGTTGGGCATAAAATTGGTAATATCCCAAACCAGCGTATCTCCATGGATGTAGGAATAATTGGGGTTAGCACTTATGTTCAGCAGCCGGCTGTCCATTCGCAATTTAAGTTTTCCGTTTGCCGTTGTGGTGCCAAAATTGTGTATGGAAACAGTGTAACGATTGTTTTGACCCATGCGGGTTATCCCGTTATTAACCAACTGTGTACGGATGTCATTTTTTCCGGGAACAGGATGCAAGGCAAAATAGATGGTGTCCGTATGGTAGTAATCTGCATGAGAGGTAATGTGCTGTGACGGCGAGACTGTGTAGTAATCAATATACAGCTGAAGTTTAGTTACATAACTTCCGGTGTCAGTATAAAAGTTGAAAGGGTGTGTGCTTTGCAGATGCTGGGATTGTATGTCGTCTTGTTGTTGAGTAATGGCATACCCGTCACCAAAAAGCAGTTCGCCATTATCCTGTAAATTGTTATCGTTGCTGTCAATAAATGCGGTGCCAGTAATGCTATTGAAATTGTGAGAATAATATCCAATGTATACATCGTACTGCCCTAAATAACAAATATTGTTCTCATTGGTGGCAAGCATAAATTTTCCATGATCATAGTAGCTTTGATAAAAAAAGTAATCCGGTTTGGGAACTATCAGCATACTGTCTTTGACGGATCCGTTTTGCATATCCAGTACCTTGATTAAATAGAGCGTCTTGCAGGCAGTGCAAGAAGATTTGTAATAACTGGCAATAAAATAAATGTCTTTCCCGGTATACGAGAATTGTGTATTGGCTCCGTGAAGTTCATTATTGAACTTTACCCAGTAGTCGCCGTCATAATAGATGGTGTCATCAAATTCAGCCTGACTGATCCATTTTCTTTCTCCATTTTCAATTAACTCATTATTCAGAAAGATAGAATTGTTGTTTACGATGATTGTATTTATGGGGTTGTTGAGGATAACTCCCGTGTTGTATTCCCACAATAGATTAAAGTGAATATCAAAACAACGGAGGGTACTGTCCGTATATGCAGAAGGTATAAAAAACAGGTGAGAGCTATCGTCATAAACACCATTGTAGCTTAACATCTGCAAATTAGAGATGTTTACAGAATCTGTTCTTATGTTGGATAAATCGTATGGGTCAAGGAAGGCCCTTAAGGTGTATCCCATAGAACGATTGCTGTAAAACAGGATTATAGAGTTGGAAGAGCTAAAGTCACAGACCGGCTCATTTATCATGTCATATTGTGTATCAGGCAATGTATCGCTTTTAATAAGATTGCCCAAGGTATCCAGTAATCCGTAGACTAACACAGAAGAGTCTATATAAAAACCCCAGGAGTTACTTTCGTATACGATAAATCTGAAAAATGTGTTTTTATTGCTTAATGGTAAAAATGTTATTTTATAAAAATTGTAGTTGTTGTCCGGGAATATGCCTGATTTAGACATGCTTTTTTTCCAGATGCATTTTCCGGTATTGGAAATAGATACCACCATACTCTCTGTTAGTTCGGATTCGTTGTTATAAATTAGATATCCGCCATCTTTCTTTTTCCGGATGATGTAATTGACGTTGTCTGTGTAGGGAATACTGTCTGCCCCCCATTGCCAGTTTCCATCGTTGTCAAATTTTGCGCCTCTCATTCTCGATTGCTGAATAGTTCCGGTGCTGTCTTCTGTTGCATCATAATAGATAGCAAAAAATCCACCCTCATCATCAAACGATATATTGTTAGCATATAATTGCAAATAGGGAAGCAGGGAGTCAATCTGTTTATTGAACAGGGTATTTTTATTTTGATCGAATTTGATGATCCTGTATGTTAGATTATTCAATACAGCCGGATCACTATCAAATATCTCGTAGAGCAGGCTGGTTGTACCATCCTTATTTTCATGAGTTGTTACGATAGCGTCGTTAGTAGTACTTCCAATACATTCTTCTCTTACCAGCTGTTGTGCAAATGTGAGCGTTGAAAAGAGAAATATCCCCACCGTAAACACTATACCCTTATACATAATTTTATTGTTTATGTAAAAATATACAATTCTGATAAGATTGTCAGGTACAAATTATACATCATGTTAAATACAGAAGGTGAAAAAAGTTCTTAATGCATTTATATTCAGTTGAATATGCCTGTATTTGTAAGAAGCTGTTTTGGGGATATAAGGTGTTTTTCAATAGGCAGCTTACTTTATAAACATATTGCTGACCACAAGGTCTTTGCTGCCGGCTTCATATTTGTAAAATCCTTCGCCGCTTTTTACACCCAAATAGCCGGCAGTGACCATATTTACCAGCAGCGGGCAGGGGGCATATTTCGGATTTCCGAAACCTTCATGCAACACTTTTAAAATGGCCAGGCATACATCCAATCCAATAAAATCAGCGAGTTGCAAAGGCCCCATCGGATGTGCCATACCGAGTTTCATAACCGTGTCAATTTCATAAACACCGGCAACACCTTCATGCAGAGAACAAATGGCTTCGTTAATCATCGGCATTAAAATTCGGTTGGCTACAAAACCCGGATAGTCGTTTACTTCCACCGGAATTTTTTGAAGTGCCTTGGATACTTCAAAGACAAGCTGTGTGGTTTCATCACTGGTCGCATAACCGCGAATCACTTCTACCAGTTTCATCACGGGAACGGGATTCATGAAGTGCATGCCAATTACTCTGTCAGGACGTTTTGTTGCTGCGGCAATGCGGGTAATGGAAATGGAGGAGGTATTGCTCGAAAGTATGCAGTGCAACGGACAAACCTCATCCAGTTCTTTAAATATTTTTTCTTTAATGCTAAAGTTCTCGGATGCAGCCTCAATCACCAGATCGCTGTTCGCCGCCGCTGCTTTTAGTACGGTATAGGTTTGGATACGCTGAAGGGTACTGATTTTCGTTTCTTCTGTTATGGCACCTTTCTGTATTTGCCTGTCCAGATTTTTAGTGATGGTCTGGATGGCTTTATCCAGTGCCGATTGTGCGATATCCACCAACGCTACCTGATAGCCAAATTGTGCACAAACATGCGCGATGCCGTTTCCCATAGTGCCTGAACCGATTACTGTTATCTGTTTGATGGACATTTTTCGTTATTTTAGCGCAAGTTATCAAATTTTAGTATGCTATTCCAACAATTTTTCCTGAAATATAAATCAGACAATGAAACGAAAGAGATAAGTGCTGCTGACTTTTCCGTGTTTGAAAACGAATCGCTGAAGGTTGAATTTTTGCTGGATGCTGTCGGGGATGATAATCGGTATAAGGTGCATTTAATCGCTAAGCATCCGATAGAGCTGATTGATTTTTATATCACAGCCGGAGTGGATTACCGTGAGACGAAAAATATTTTCTGTAACGGGTTTCAATCCTGGACAGAAACCCGGTTATTTGATACTACTGAACAATTGAAAGGGCAGCGCAGGCTGCTGAAAGCAATAGGAGAGGCCTATGGCGACGGTAAATTTTACCGCTATAAAAATCAGAAAGGGACAGTACACAGCTGGACGTATACTTATATCCAGTTGCCCAAACGTCATCTGTTGTTTCTGGGTTCTTTAAATGATAGTATCGGGTATACAATCTTTGAACACCATGCCCCCGATAATCAGTTATGGATTAAGAAGGATTGTGAGGGACTGTCTGTGCGGGATGAAGTTGTCTTACTGGATATACTGCACATCCAATCGTATGAGTTTGTCTGTTTTCAGCGCTATTTTGATGCACAGCAATTAAAGCCTGTTCCGGTCAAGCCAGCCATCGGCTGGACCAGCTGGTATTATTACTATACCAATATTTCCGAAAAAATCATTGAAGACAATTTAATATCCTTTACAAAAAATAAGGTCCCCATTGAAATCTTTCAGATTGACGACGGGTATCAGAAGGCGGTAGGCGACTGGCTGCATTTCAATGAGCGTTTTCCGAATGGGTTGACTTCTATCGTTGATAAAATTCATGCGCAAGGAGTGAAAGCCGGATTGTGGCTGGCGCCGCTTGCCTGCGAGCAAAAGTCATTCATTGTTAAAGAAAAACCCGATTGGATACTAAAAGATGAAAACGGTAAGTTTTTAAAAATCGGGTTTAATCCATTGTGGAGTTACTGGTTTTATGCATTGGATGTGTACAATGATGAAGTGCGGGCATACCTGAAAATAGTTTTTCATACCGTTCTTCGTGAATGGAATTTTGACCTGGTCAAACTAGATTTTCTGTATGGTACCGCCCTCATGCCGAGGTATGGCAAATCGCGTGGACAAATCATGCAGGAATCGATGGAATTTTTGAGAGAATGTGTGGGAGAAGATAAAATGATATTGGGATGCGGGGTACCCTTGAGTGCCGCTATCGGAACAACAGATTATTGCCGTATCGGACCGGATATCCATTTGACCTGGGATTTTAAAGTGCTGAAATGGATTCGTGCCCGCGAACGGCCATCTGTATTGAATGCCATCCATAATACCATTTCCAGAAGACAGTTGTCGGGAAAATGGTTCTGGAATGACCCGGATGTTTTTTTACTCCGAAAAAATAAGAACATGCTGTCCTTCGATGAAAAATATTCATTGTTGCTGGCTAACCTGCTGTTCGGTCATTTACTCTTTACTTCTGATAATATCGGTGAATACGATGAAAGCACCCTGTTGTTGTATAAATCCATCTTTCCGCTGATGGCCGTGGAAGATGTTCAGGTGATTTATCAGGATAATTTTTATACCATCCATTTCAGGATTAAAGACAAATATTATCTGGCGCTTATCAATACCGGAGAATCTTCCAAGATGTACAAACTGCCGGACAACCTGTATTATGATAATGTAAAACAGGAATTGGTAAAAGGAGACAAACGAATTGAAATACCCAAACACAGCTCCAAATGCTACCTGACCGTCGGTTTTACGCCATTCGCCATAGCCGGCAGCAACGGTCATTTCTTTTCTGGCACAGAAATTGAAAATATATTTTTGACCGGCAATACTATTGAACTGAAATGGGCGGAAGGGATATTGAACGATGTGAAGGTATATATTAAGGTTCCGGTGGGCTTTGTTATTGAAACAATAAACAAAAGTGGAAACTTTAAAAGAATTGAAAAGAACGGATTTTCTATCATTGAAGTGGAAAAACGTACTTTAAATTAAACGATAAAACTAGTTAGTTACTGAGGCATTTATGAATAATATTTATAAAAGAATATTCAGTTGTCTGCATCTTCACTGTTTTCTGCTTATTATTTACCTTTTTGTGAATAGTTCAGTCGTTGTTGCACAAACCGGTGATCCTGTTTTTGACTTTGCCAAACAGCAATTTGATGATAAATTGTACCTGCCGGCTATTTCTTCCCTTAAAGGTTATATAGCCAGAAAACCCAATGATGCCAATGCGTTGTATCTGCTCGCAAAATGTTATTCCGAAATAGGGGATTTTACACAGGCGAATATTACTTATGAAAAGGTATTAAAGTACAAACCCAAGATATTTGAATTATACGAAGATTTAGGTAACAATAATAAGAAACAAAACAAGTTTGAAATTGCCGCCCAATACTATTCCCAGGCGCTGTTATTGAGAGATACCAGTATCCGTGTGCTTAATAACCGGGGTATGTGTTTTTATTACCTGGAAAATTTTGAGGCTGCCATCAGGGATTTTAATAAAGTACTCAAACTGGATTCAACTTATTACCTTGCATATAATAATCGAGGCTCTTCCAGATATAATAACCAGAATATTGCAGATGCGAGTATCATTGATTTGCGGTTGGCAGAAGCTGATTTTAATAAATGCATCAAACTGCAGCCGGATTTTGAATTAGCGTATCGCAACAGAGGAATTGTACGATTTTACATGGATAGCCTCAATGCCTCTTATAAGGACTTGTGGACGGCTATTCAACTGGATCCTGAAGATGCCAATGCACATTATTATTTAGGAAAAAATTTATTTAAACAAGGTAAATATCCCGTTGCTATCAAGTTTTTTGACAATGACATCAAACTCGTGAATTATAAATCCGATATGTTTCTGGATAGAGGTATCTGTAAGCTGGAAATGAGCGATTTTGAAGGGGCGAAGGAAGATTTCGTGATGGCTTCGCTTATCAATAAGCAGGATCCGAAGATATCCTACCACATGGCACGTTTATATGCGGCAGAAGATGATAAATCCGGAATTACCTTTGCGCTGAGAAGAGCTAAGGAACTTGGCTTATTCATCAATACGAAGTATTTCACGTATATAAATAAGGACAAGTACTTTGTCAATTTTCTGAAAGATAAAGATTTTATGGCACTCATCGAGGAACTGAAATGGGGTAAATAATCTTAACCGCCCCCTTCAACGCCGCTGCCACTGTCTTCAAAGTTGGATTTCTTCTGCTTAGGCATATTTTGTTTCTGTTCCGATTTTCCGAAACGATAGGTAAATACGATATTGCCCACCGTGCTTTCCCAAAAACGTTTCACCTCTCCGTTAAAGGTACTGCCATAAGTAGAAACGCCAAAATACTGAGAATGAAAAATATCACTGACATTGATGGCAATACTGGCCCTGTTCTCCTTTAAGAAATCATATTTAAATCCCAGGTTTGCAAACACCATCGGCCTGATTTCACCCTGTAAGAATTTGATTTTGCTTCTATAAGACACCATCAGTTGCAAGGTAGCTTTTGGTGTGATGTTGAATGTATTCATCAGACGCAGGTTGTACTGGAAGCTATTGGTGGTGGCATCCACTTCACCATTGGGCACATCTCCCTGTATTTTGTTGTAAAATAAGTTAGCAGAAAGCACAAAATTCCACCACCTGAAAAGAGTGGTTTTATTGGTGAACTCTACACCGATGTTTTGGCCGGTATTCAGATTGTCAAAGTTTACAATAGAACGCCCAATGCTGTCAACCGTTCTGAACCGGGTGAAAACATTATAGGCATATCGGTAGTAAACCGTAGTGCTGAAAAAGACACTTCGCTGAAAAGCAGAGTCTTTTTTAGATGGTTTAATATCTATGTTTTTTACGTGTGTTAGTTCTACTGCATGCGTATAAGCAGGTTTCATTTTCGGATTTCCGGTCAGGATATTGTAAGGGTCGCTGTAATTTCCAAACGGATTAAGTTGCTCCGGGTTGGGCCGGTTAATACGCTTGCTGTAACTTACACTAAGTGTGTGTGCTTTTTTCAGGTTAAAGGAAATGGAAGCAGACGGGAAGTAGTCGAAGTATTTTTGACGGTAAGACTGATTGCCTACATCCTGTGTCAAATCGATGTTTGTATTTTCCAGCCGTATGCCTGCTTTGTAATTGGCTATTTTCTTGATACTTCCTCCAAAAATGATGTAACCGGCATGTATCATTTCCTGATACCTGTATTTGTTTGAGATGGAACTGTCGAAAACAGTTGTGAGTGTGGTGGTGTTTAAAGAATCCGCATAGAGTTCGGTGAAATAATCACGCATATTGAACCTATAACCAAATTCCAGTTTTGATTTTATCTTTTTAAATGGTTGTGCGTAATCGGCCTGTAAAAATCCGGATTGGCTGGTATTGTAATTATTGTTCGTCTGACGCTGTGGAATCATTGTGATTTCAATGTCATTTTCATCCAAGGTTTTTTGGGTATAATGTATGGGTTTGGTGGTTCTGTCAGAGTAGGCATAATTTCCTGCAATCACCAGGTCATTGCTGTTGTCCTTAAAGGTTCTACGGTAAGATGCGTTGATTTCTGCGTTTCCGTTTAAGCTTCTTGAATCCGAATAACGGTTGTAGGAATTGATATATTCTGACAAGGAATCCAGAAAATCGGTATTGACCTTGCCTTTGGAAATTCCATTGGACTCACTCAGTAAAACAGAAAAGGATAAGGTGTTTTTTTCTTTTATATACCAGTCTAGATTTGTATTCAGCGTATTGGAAAAATTCAGGTTTGTTCCATAGTCATTGGTGTTCAGGTAAAAGGGAGACTGGCCGGGAAAGAAGTTATACCGATTCCCGCTCCCTTTGTAGTAGGATTCTGTAAACCGGAAATTATAGGACGTCGAAAAATTGATGTTTTTTTTCCTGTAATTGATGGTTACACCGGTATTGGCATCATATTTTGTCCCATAGCCAATTGTAAAATTGCCGTTTAAGCCAGCTTTTGTATTTTTCTTTAAAACTATATTGATAATTCCCACTTCGCCTTCCGCATCGTATTTAGCGGATGGATTATTGATGACTTCAATGCTTTCAATCTGTGATGAAGGGATGGCATCCAAAATGGCTTTCGTGTTATTGGCGGTAATGCCCGATGGACGACCATTGATAAAGACCTTTAAATTGCCCGAGCCGCGCATGGAGAGATTACCATCCTGGTCCACTTCCACTACGGGTACCTGTTTCAGTGCATCGGTTGCAGAGCCACCGGCAGCCATTGTATTTTTATCAATATTGAAAACTTTCTTTTCCGCATTGACCGTCATGATACTTTTTTCCCCGGTGATTTGTACTTCCTGCAGCACTTTGGCATCTTCGGTCACCTTAATCGTCCCTAAATTTGTTTCCACTTTATCAGGAGGAATGATTAATAATTTTGCGATGGTATAATCTGTATAGCCTACAAAACTAACCGTTAGCCGATAGGCTCCTAACGGGATGTTTGTAATTTCAAAGTATCCTTTGTCATCCACCAGGTTTCCATAAATTTTGCCGGAGTCTTTCAGGCTTTGTATGGTAACTGAAGAATATTCCAGCGGTGTGTTTTTTGCGGCGTCAACTACTTTGCCGTAAATCCTGCCGATAGCCGGAGGCGGACCGCTAAAGCCCTGCGGTGCTTGTGCTGAAATAGTGTTATAAAACAGGAATAGGAAAAATGAAATAAGGAGTATCCGTAAAGTAAGTTTTCTTTTCATAGTTTGTTGATGCTATCCGTAATCAGTACTGAGTGTTGTAAAAATATTACAGTTTGGTAAAAGAAATTGCCAGCAAAACCCAGCCGATGATAAAACACAATCCGCCTAATGGTGTAATGGGCCCTAAAACGGGAGTCAGGGCATCTGTACCCAACAGACTGCGAGTGGCCAGCAAATAAAGGGAGCCTGAAAAAAATAAAACGCCGGCTGTAAAAAACCAGCCTGCAAGTGTCAGTGTACGGGGCTGAATTTTATCCGCTAAAAATGCGACTGCCAGTAATGCCGCCACATGGTAGAACTGGTAGCTGACTGCTTTTTCGTAAATAGTATGCTGATACGCATCCAGTTTATCTTTCAGTGCATGTGCACCGAAGGCGCCTAATACTACCGCCAAGCCACCGTAAATGGCTGCAATGATTCCAAATGTTTTATGCATCATTAAAAGTTTGTGTAAATTTAGGTATTAAAGGTTAAAACGAAAGAAGAGCTGAATTTATTAATCTATGAATAACAGAATATTTTCCCTTAATTTCCATCAGATAATAATTAAGTAACAACATGGATGTAAAATTATTTCAACAATATGCCGGAAAGTTGCCAGCTTCAGAGTTGATGCCTGTTTTGTTTTTTGGACATGGCAGCCCCATGAATGCGATTGAAGATAACATATTTACAAAAGGATGGCGGGAGAGTGTGAGAGACTTGCCTAAACCATCGGTGATATTGTGTATATCTGCTCATTGGGAAACACGTGGTACATTTGTAACAGCCATGGAAAAACCAAGAACTATACACGATTTCGGGGGTTTCCCGCCCGAATTATATAACGTAAACTACCCGGCACACGGAAGTCCGGAGTTGGCAATAGAAGCCCATAATGCCGTTACAAGAACTAATATCGGTCTGGATGAACACTGGGGTTTGGATCACGGGTGCTGGAGTGTACTGATAAAAGCTTATCCGGATGCGGATATTCCTGTGGTTCAGCTAAGCCTCGATTATACCCAACCACCGCAATATCACTTTGACCTGGCGAAAGAAATTGCAGCGCTACGCCGGAAAGGCGTATTGATTGTCGGAAGTGGTAATATTGTTCATAATTTACGAATGCTGGACTGGCAGAACCAGACTGGTGGTTTTGATTGGGCTATCGAGGCAAACGCCAAATTTATAGAGTTGATACAGCAGAGCGATTATGCGTCTTTAATCAATTATGACAGGTTAGGAAAAGCTTGTCAATTGTCTGTTCCAACACCAGAGCATTACTTGCCGTTTTTATACACGATGGCCTTGAAAGACGAACACGAAAAGGTTACATTTTTTAATGACCAGTTAGTGATGGGCTCAATTTCAATGTTATCGCTGAAAATAGACAATGCAACTGTAAATGGACGAGGATATCTTTGATTTCATTTAACCAACAGGTTATTCATTCGTTCATACTCATGTCCAAAACGAATGAACATACCAATGCTGTAAGGTTTTTCATCTTTTACCTTTCTTTTCAGGTAATAATCTTTATCACCGATGCAGGTACCCTTACAGACGTTTTTAGTGGTGAGATATTTTTCGGAAATTTGTTTGATGCTGTATTCCCGCAATCCATTATAAGCTAAATCGATACTTTTTTTAAAGGAGGAATCTGTTACGATACCCAACTCGATGGCTTTTGTGATTCCGAAGGAAAACATGGCTGTACTTGAACTTTCGATGAAGTTTTTCGGATCCAGGGGCCGCGTAGGCAGCTGATACCAGTGTCCGTTTTCCTTGTTTTGTAATTCCGGAAGATGGGCAATCATTTCTTTCAGATACCCTGCCAGTTCAGCCCATTGCGGATGGCTTTTCGGTATCGTCTCTAATGCATCGGATAAGGTTACGATGATCCATCCGTTGCCACGTCCCCATATTTCAGCGCTTTTGCCGGTTGTTTTATCCGGCCAGTTTAACTGACCGCAAAATGTACAATGCGACTTCTGGTCGCTGTCCCAGCCATGTACCCACAATCCCCATTCCTTATTTTGTAATTTATCCCGGTGAACACGGATTTGCAACACGAGTTCATCGATGTATGCAGCATCACCTGTGGCCTTGTACATTTCCAATAAAAATTGTCCAATCATAAAAATGGTGTCATCCCACAACTCCAAATCTTTTCGCAAATGTGAAACACCGCCTTCTTGGGTGCGCTTTATTTTTTTATAATCTGAATATATTTTCTTACAGGCTTTCTTGTACTTTTCATCTCCGGTGATTCTTGCAAGCAAGGCCATGCCGATTCCGGACGCTACGGCGTTGGGTATTTTTCCATTGGCAATAGAATAGGTTTTATCCATTGCTTTATGAACATAGTCAAGATAGAGCTTCTTATGCTGTTCCGGGCTGTAATCGTATTGTTTAATCATGGTGTACAGCAGGGAAGCATTCATCCAGTTCCAGTGATACGTTGAGGGTGGAAGGTATTTCTCACGCGCATAGGTATCCAGTGAATCGGACCAGGTTTGTGCACAGGTCTGTTCATGTTTTCCCAAAAAGATAAAGATTAAAGCAATCAGCATTTTCGATTTCATCGGAACTATGAATGGCGGTTATCGTTTGATAAGTAGTTTTTGAGTATAGATATCCTGCTGACTTTCCAGTAACAGCATATACATTCCTTCCGTCCAGTCTTTGGTGGAAATGGTAATGGTGTTGCCCGGCGGTGGAGCAATTATTTTTTCCGAATAAATTTCAGCACCCTTGATATCAAATACGCTCAGTGTAGCAGAGCGCAGGGAGAGCGGCAGGGCAACTGTCACAGCATCGGTGGCCGGATTTGGAAAAATTGTTAATGATTTTACTTCCTTGCTGCTGTTCAGAACAGCAGTAGGTGTTTGAGTCGGTCCGGAAAAGATATCACCGTTCCACGCATATTCTATCGTCTTTCCATCCACCACAATTTTGGAGTAGTACACCCATTGCAAAGTCGGCAGATTGAAATACCATTTTTCTTCATATTGTGATTGTTCAATGAGCTGTTGGAAATGATCGAAACTGCCATACATGTCAGCATTACCCACCATAAATACCCACGTTTGTCCGTCAGGGTTGTTGCAGGCTTTCACCCCATTTATTTCACCTGTACAATTTCTGCGGACTGCTACATATCCGTCACCTTGTCTTCCCAGCAACCAGTTTCCACTTTCCCTGATTTCATCAAATTTATTTGACTGCCAATGTAATTCAACATCTAGCTTATCATCTTTATATCCAAATAACGCTAACCCTTTTTCCGGTCTGTACATCACCAACGCAATATTGTCTGTTTGTTTTACATATGGTAAATGTATGTTAGCATTGTGTGATGGCCGGTTATCCCAGTCTATGTTAGGTTTGCCTGATAGGGTGAACACGGCAGTTGTTCCGGCATTTGCCATCACAGGGAATTGCTGGTATCCCAATTTCCCTTTCCAGAAATCCTGTAAGGAAGATAACGTAACGGATTTATTTTTAAAGATGGCAATAGTGGGATTATAGATTCCCGAGCTTTTGCTGATAGGGCTTGCGATTTCTGCTATTGCAGGAGCAAGATCCGATGGCAGAAACGAATACTGCCTGAAATCAGCAAATTCAAAATGCCCCCAAAGATTTAAATCTTTTAAGAGTTGAAAAGTAGATTTTGAAACATCCGGATGAAAATAATCTCCCGAACTCCATTGGAAAATAACTTTATCTTTTGCAGACATCGTATTATTGATATTGTTTATACCATTCTGCAACGTATGTCCAATGGTAAAAACGGTATTCAATGTCGTTGTCAGTGAATTTATCACGTCACTCACCTCAATGGATGAGGTTGATAGAAAACCACCGGAATGCGATGCGCCACCTGGAATTTCCCCTAATCCGGTCAGCAAATAAATTAAACTGTTGTGATTTTGTCCGTATGCGGTTTCATATTTTCCCGGATAATTACGTCCGGCGGTCGGGAAAAACACACCTTTATCATTCGTTAACATCAGTAAATCTTTTAACAGGCGCCGAGATGCCTGCGCTGCCAGATCTTTTATTTCCGCGTCTTGTGAAAAATCGGCAAGATTGAGCAAGCCGGACAAACAATAAGGAGCATACGTGGAAGAAAAGAATTCATAAAATCCATATTGTACTTTTAATTGAAGGTAATGCCGCAATCTTCTTTCTAAGGTACTGTCAATGATTTTTCCATATTTTTCATGGAGCAGCCAATCCGAAGACATCCACATGATCATGTGGTTTTCTGACCAGTATTCTCTGTTGGTTTCATTTTTCTCCAGCCAGAATGGTATGGGACACAAAACTGGTAAAATCAGACTATCGTATTCCCCATGGGTGAATTCTAATACACGTATCAGCTTGACAATGTCAAAATCAACCGTACTTTTTGTGGCAATGTTATTCAGAATAGTCGTTAATTCGGTAGGGTCGACTGCAACGCCTTTATACGCCTGTATGGTGATTGCATCCGAATTTAAGGATGACAACGCATTGTCGATGTACGCAAGTCGACGGGCTTCATAGTCGGCGGGATTGGAAAATGAAATGGAATGGAAAAACAATAATCCCGAAAAAAGGAATAAAATGTGTTTTTTCCGTGACGATAAAATGCTGAGTGGATTGTATATAGTTGCCATAACTCTAAGATAATACATTTAATAGTTAATCGCTACAGGTATTTCTGCGGTATCATCATAATTCCTGTTTTTGTAGAATTAATCGTATTTTTAGCGTCTGATAGACTGTACAAAAATGTCAAAAAAAAAGAAAATAAATAAACCAGCTCATTCTCATCCGCATAAAAGAGATAAAAAAAATACCAAAAAAGACCATGAAACTTTTTTGGTCGGAGAAGAATTAACCGGCGTGATAGATATTGCCCGTAGTGGGGATGCCTATGTCAGTATTGAAGGGAAATCCAAGGATTTTTTTATACATAGAAAAAATACCCATCATGCATTTGACGGGGACACCGTAAAGGTACAGCGGCTGCATAAACCGAATGCGGTGAGGCCGGAAGGGATTGTAACGGAAGTAGTCAAACGAAAACGTTCCCATTTCATAGGTGTGGTAGAGAGAGTTAATGATACATGTTTTGTAGTTGCCGACAATCCGGGTATCAAGTCCGATTTTTATATACCGGAAGGCCGTTCCCAGAAGGCCAAACATCATGATAAAGTAGTAGTGGAACTGGTGGAATGGCGTCCGAAGGACAAAAACCCAATCGGACATATCACTGAGATATTAGGTCAGGCAGGCAGTAACGACATTGAAATGAAATCTATTTTAGTGGAAAATGGATTTTTCACCTCTTTCCCTAAAAATGTGCTGGATGAAGCAGACGAGCTGGAATTCAAAGTTTCTGATGAAGAAAAAAAGAATCGCAGGGATTTTACAGATATTCCTACATTCACAATTGACCCGGCAGATGCCAAAGATTTTGATGACGCATTGTCCTTCCGCGTATTGGAAAATGGACTGTTTGAAGTGGGTGTACACATAGCCGATGTTTCACATTATGTAAAAGAACATTCCGCCATGGAAAAAGAGGCGTTCAAAAGGGCTACTTCGGTTTATCTCGTGGATAGGGTAGCTCCGATGTTTCCGGAAAGGCTATCCAATATCATTTGTTCTCTTCGTCCGAATGAGGATAAATGCAGTTATGCGGCAGTTTTTCAGATGGATGAAAAAGCGGCGGTCAAAGATGTATGGTTCGGCAGAACGGTGATTCATTCGAAAAAACGATTCAGCTATGAAGAGGCGCAGGAAATTCTGGAGGGTAAGGAAGGCGTATTTAAAGAGGAGTTATTGAAGCTGAATGAGCTGGCTCATATTTTACGCAGAGAGCGTTTTAAAAACGGCTCTATCGGGTTTGAGGCGCCGGAAACCAAGTTTCAACTGGATGATAACGGCAAACCTGTCGGTGTGTATATCAAAGAGCGTAAAGATGCGCATTTGCTGATTGAAGATTTTATGTTGCTGGCGAATAAATATGTGGCGAAGTTTATCGGTAAGGATAAAAATGAAAATGGAAAAATTCCATTCGTCTTCCGTGTGCATGATTTGCCCAATGAAGAAAAATTAATCGACTTCCAGTTGTTTGCCCAGAAGTTTGGGTATAAGATACAGTTTGATAATCCGAAACAGATAGCCCGTGAGTTGAACCGGCTGATGCAGGAAATTGAGGGAAAACCGGAACAGGCGGTCTTGCAGCAACTGGCGATTCGCTGTATGGCAAAGGCGGTCTACACAACCAATAATATAGGCCATTACGGATTAGGTTTTGATTATTATACACATTTTACGTCGCCTATCCGTCGTTATCCGGATGTAATGGTGCATCGTTTGCTGGATAAAATCATGAACAATAAAAAATTACCGACCAAAGACGAACTGGAATATCAATGCAAGCATAGCAGTGAACGTGAACGCGCCGCCAATGACGCAGAACGCTCATCCGTTAAATACAAAATGGCTGAATTTATGCTCGACAGAATTGGAGAACACTTTACAGGCGTTATCTCCGGTGTGAAAAACTGGGGAATTTATGTGGAGTTGCCGCAATACAATTGCGAAGGATTGATCCGTATCGAGACGATGAAAAATGACAATTATACTTTTGATGAACGCAAAATGCGATTCTTAGGCAGGCATCATGGTCATACCTATCAGCTGGGAGATAAGATTGACGTCACCCTTACAGGAGTGGATATTGAAAAGAAAACGATTGATTTTGAGATGAAGGAAACGCACGGGATGCTGTTGTAAATCGCATCACATATAATCCGCGTCATACCCCCATCGGTATTCCATCAAATATCCAAGTGCCTGATCCACCCTCAGGTCTTCAAATAATGCCCTGTAAATGTTTTGGATAATAGGCAGTTTTACACCTGTAGTGTCTGCCAGTTTCTTGGAGATACTGACAGTTTTAATACCTTCCGCCACTTCGGTGGAAGTGGCAATGATTTGCTCGAGGGTTTCACCCTTGGCCAGTCGGGCACCAACGGTATAGTTTCGGCTCATTGGTGATGTACAGGTGGCAATCAAATCACCAATACCTGCCAGTCCCAGAAATGCCTGTTTATCTGCACCCATTGCCGTCGCCAGACGAATAATTTCCCCCAAGCCGCGTGTGATTAAGAATGCCATCGCATTGTTGCCATATCCAAGTCCGCCTAATGCACCAGCCGCTAAAGCCATCGAATTTTTTAATACTCCCGCCAACTCCACCGCATAAATATCGTGGTTGCTATATACCTGCAGACGTTTGCTTCGTATCGCTGTTTCGCCTTCTTTTATCACTTCGTCGAACTTGCTGGCAATAACGGTAGCAGCCGGATGCTGGTTGGCGATTTCTCTGGCAAGGTTGGGACCGCTCATGCATCCGACTCTCTTTACACAGGTTTCTTCCAATATTACCTTACTCATCGTGTAGATATCCTGAGGATGCAATATGATATCCTTATCCAGTATAGACTTGCCGGGTTCTAATTTAATGTCAAAACCTTTTGTGCAATGTATCATCATGTGATACGGCTTCAGGTACGGAGCCATATCCCGCATCACCTGTCGGAAACTGTCCGACGATACGGACGGAAGCAACAGAAAGCACTTTTCTGTGATTTCCTGCATATCGTTGGTCGCCGTGACATTCGGATGGATAGACTGATCATTATTAACCCGGTCCCTGTTAATGATTTCAACAGCCTCCGGTCTTCTGGAGTATAAATACACCTGTCCGTTTTCTGCAAGCAAATTGGCAACGGCAGTTCCAAAACTACCGGCGCCTATGACAGCTACAGGATGTTTATCAGATGTGCTTTTCGAGACCATAGCCAAATAATCTGTTATGATAGTAATACAATAGTTTTAAATCTTCACTGGTAATGTTACCTGCCTTGTTGTGCATAATCGGCAGGTTGGCATGGTAGATGCAAACGTTGTTGATACCCAGCTCTATGATTTCCTCCAGTTCTTTTGTCGTCATGTGTGGCGCCAGTTTAATCATGTTTTTATTATTCAGCATATAGAGTTCATCAATCACTCTTTTTACGGATGTCTTAAATTCATCCCAGCTGATTTCCCTGTCCTCGTCGGAGGTGCGCAGCAGCGTAAACAAATCCGGGTAGTCCAGCTGTTTTTTCAATAGTTCAAATGCGACGAATGCAACAACATGTGAAGCGTAAACGACATTATTTCTGAAAAAGCCTTCAATTATTTTATCACCCAGCATTTGTGTGTAAATTGTCTCGCGCTGATCATCTGCTTTTAGCTGTCCTTTGTTGACGAAATAATTTCTGATTTCCAGTTTGTGTCCGGTTTTGTCCAGACTGTTGCCATCATTATCGACAGCATTACCAAAAATATCCATTGGTTCGCTTAGGGAAAGTGTGATATCCGTTGATTTGGAAAATGTTTCCCAGAAAAACTTCCAGATGGCTTTCCCGGTAGTTTGCGTATTATCGTAAACAAGATACTGTTCTTTACCGGTGCGTTTCAGCTGTTCTTCTATCAAAGAAGAAGCTTCCAAAACAAAATGATAACTGATGGTGAGCGGAACAATAAATATTTTTGGAGCGAGATTCGCAGGATTTTTTTCATAGTGGATACGTTGTGCTTCCACAACTGTACCGAGTAGTCCGAGTTTTAAATCTGTTTCGATGTTACCGGCTCTGGAGCGGGTGCCACCCGGAAAAAAAATGGTATGCGCACCGGCCAGAACATTTGTCTTGGAAAACGACTTTAAGGTTTCGAGATAAATGGGGTTCTTTTTCCTCCTGTCTAATTTATAAGCACCTAAATTACCCATGAACACACTGAAGAATTTAGAATTAAAGAGATTTAATCCGGCACCGTACTGAAAAGCCGGCATGCCGATATAGTCCATTCCAAAGCCTATGATAACTGAATCCAGATTGCTGAAATGCGTAGGCACTAAAATAACGGTGCCTTTGGTTGCGAGTGTACGCAGTTTCTCCACCGGGCCGGAAACAACCAGTTTGTCTTTCAGTTTTTCTTCCGGGTTAAAAAGGCCTTTAAAACCACCGAAATGAGCATTGAACAAACGCGCAAAAAATCGACGCAGAATCTGCCGAGCAAACCAGAATAAATTGGGAATGAAATTTCCTATGATTTCGTTGGCATACCGCGACATGATATCCTGCAGCATTTCCTGATGCTGTTCCCTGGATATATCTTCATCAGTATGTGCCGGATCTGCTTTTAGCAGTCGTTTTTTTATACTGCCCCAAAATTCACGGTCATCTTCAGGGTCTACTTCCCATGGGTCGTTTTTTATCCGTATATGTTCGAGGTAGAGCGTCTTTTGCAACTGGTTGCGCAATGCCTGAAGCGTTGGGTTGGCTTTATTGAATTCTAATACCGCTTCTGAAATAGTTTCCTGTAATATTTTATCCCTTTTTTTGGCTATCAGGT
The DNA here is from genome assembly GCA_046329865.1 of Chitinophagales bacterium. GTDB lineage: Bacteria > Bacteroidota > Bacteroidia > Chitinophagales > JADIYW01 > JADJSS01. Next base: position 149,382 of record JAXLTW010000004.1, read on the forward strand.
TGATTGGCCAGTCTTTTATTTTGGGAATTACTGATTCGAGCATAGCTGTTTAATCCACTTGTAAGTAAGTAAAAATAGGGATTAAATCATAAAAATCTATGTTTTTTGTTTAAATGAACTTTTATACATTGCAGCAGTTATAAAAATCATGCATTTTTCCCCCGAAATAAAATATAATATCGATGAACTGGAGCGGATTATTTCCAGAGGGGAAGGTGTGCAGCTGGATTTCAAACAAGCCATTACCAGTCAACGTAAGATAGCACGGACACTTGCTGCATTCGCCAACAACAGAGGCGGGAAGTTACTGATAGGAGTGAAGGATAACGGCATGTTGATGGGCTGCGATACGGAAGAGGAAATGGATATGATTCATGAAGCGGCCGAACATTTTTGCGAGCCACCGGTAGATGTGGTCTTTTCGATATATGAAACGGATGATTCGCTCACCATATTAGAGGTAGATGTCAATAATAGTTTAAGAAAACCACATTTCGCCCAGGACGATCATGGCAAATGGCAGCTGTATATGAGAAGCAGTGACAAAACAATGCTGGCATCTAAAAATACACAGCGGATGCTGGAAGTGGAAGATGGAGAGGAGGTGGACACTACATCTCTGGATTCTAAAGAACGGTTTATACTGGATTATCTGAAAATCAGACAGACCATTACCGCTAAAATACTGGCACAGCAACTGAACATTTCACTCCAGCGGGCAAATATGATGCTGGTTAAACTGACTAAGCTCGGATTAATTCTGTATAACAAGGATGAACGCGGAGCATATTATTTATTACGATAATTCAGTATCCTTACTCATGGGTTACTGTTCCTTTGTAGTAAATGAAATATTTTTATTAAAAAGCTCGTCAAATCTTTCTTTTGACTTTATTTTATCTTCTATCAGATTTATCGATTTGATGGACGAAGTGTCAACAGGTGCTTCTTTAGGTTTTTTGTCTTTTTTGTTTTTAGGACGGAATAATTCTTTTAAGCTGTCAAAATCTTTCTGGAAGGAAATCGCACCACCGGTTCTCACCCTGTCCTGGTTGATGATGTCAGTAGTATAATTGGTGGTCCTGGCATAGGTTTTCAGACGTATTCTTCCATCCGGAGTCACCAGGTATTCCAGTAGAAAGTCACCGGCAATCCCTGTATTATTGGTGGTTTGTCCGGTAGTTGTATTGGCAACGGTGTTATTGGCATTCCCGAAGTTGACATTACCGCCTATGGTCAGAATCAATCGGCTGCCTAGTAATTCCTGCTTATAACTGAAGCCGAAGTTTCTCGATTCTTTGGATTCCAGATCACTGAGCAGCAAATCGATGGATGCGCCTTTTATCACTTGTGATAAACCCTGAGACAATAGTTTGGAAATCTGGCTGGTCAGCAATTGTGTAACGGTATTGGAATATGCCTGAAATTTTTGGTCGGAAGCAGAACCTAACGGCCAGAATGAACTGAATAACAACAAGGTTCCGGCTTGTTTATCCACCTCCGCGTCATTTTTGGAAATCTCGTCCAGTACACGCATCAGTTCATCGGACTGTGCAGAGGCGGAGCCTTCAGTGGGCGCGATTCTGAATCCGATTTTGGTTTTTTCCAGTGTTCCGGTAATCAGTAGGTTCAGGTCGATTGGAAACGTTCTGTTCTTGATGGTTGAATTGCTGTCAACAATATTCCGCACCGAAGCAGCTTTTACATTGTAAAGTCCTACGATATTTAATTCTGCTTTCAGCGGATCACCATTGAAATTAATGGTACTGCCTTTGCGGACATTGAAGGTTTTATTTAAAATTCCCTGAAAATTGAAATCATATTTTCCTTCCGTAAGGTTGTATGTCCCTTCTATGTTAAGTTCTCCTTTTTTGTTCATCGTCAGGTTCAGGTTGCCTTCGCCCCGCCCGATGATTTTGTCATTTGAAGATGGATCTAGAATGATGTTAGCGACAGCATCCGGTGTTGCCGTAATATTCATGTTTAGATTCAAGCCGCTGATTTTTGACTTATAATCTATTTTTTTTATGGTATCCCTGGGGTCGACAAACTTTACAAAACTATATCCTTTATCTGCCGCCTTATCGGAAACCGGTAAATTGAATTCCGTATTTTTCATTGTTTCCATTCTGGTTACATCTATGAACAAGTCATTAAAGAAACCGGAAATATTCACTTCTCCTTTTGCAAATACTTTTCCATAAAAATCCTGATTTTCATCATAGGTGATATTCATGAAATTAAAGCCGGCAGGCGCGCTGAAGTTGACGTTTTCCGCTTTGAAATTTTTAAATCCGGTATGCTGCAGTTTTCCGGAAACCAAAGCCGTATTGCCAAAGTTATCATATACGGTCATCTCGCCGAAATCGAATCCTTTTTGAGTGAGTTTAACTTCCTCATTCACCAACTTGAATGTGGTGCCGAGATAGCGCATTTTTAATTCAGCGGTATCTATTATCTGTGCTTCACCCAGCAATACCGGTTTCTTTATATTTCCGGTCACCTTTACATTTCCTTTTACGAAGGCTCTTGGCACCAGAAGTTCTTTTTTGAGCAGTGCTTCCAGGAAGTTGAGGTTGACTTTTTCGATGTCGGCATTCACATCTAAGTTTTCTTTGCCGGGTACCTGCATGTCGTAAGTTCCGTCAAATGACAACTGATAATTATCGTCTTCTATGGTGCCGCCAGCCTCCAGTATTTTTTTGCCGTTTCTGCCATAAACGCCATCCAAACCGATATATTTTACTTTGTAATCCAGTACCTGCAAATCATTTATGGTGATATCCGCGTTCGCCTGTAATTTGGTCAGGATGTTTTTCAGGTTGACGGTACCAGAAAGTTTACCGTTTCGTATCGCACCCGTTGAATCAATCAGCTGACCGATATCTGTCAAGTCTAAGTTTTCGATATTGATTTTTGCATCAGATAAGGTGTTTCGCCCGTTTTGTATGTTTATTTTCTGTTTATCCTGAATCAGCGAGAAATTTTTGGCAATGAAGATGCTGTCAATGATCACCAGCTCATTTTCCTTCTGAACGGTCCATATCTTTTTGTTCAGCATAAGTTTTGAATTCAGGATTTTAGCGGTAATGGTGTCTTTATTAAAGTCTAAAGTAGACAGTAATCGCACCGCATTATCAGCCGTGTCGCTTGAGATATTTACATGGGTTAACAATTGTTCCAATGAGCTGTTTAGTCCGAGATGGATATCGTCTATCGCTGTTTTTCCGGATTGTATTTTTTTAATTTCGCTGTTGAGCAGCAGATCTCTGTCCTGTATATCGCCTGTCAGACCGATGTGGTTAAAGGCAATGTCTTTATAATTGGCAGAGTCCATGCGGGCATTGATTTCAAACAGATTCTCTTCGGTATTTATACTGGCATTCAAATCCAGTTCGCTGATGTATTTCAGGCCGGGAACGAAGACCTTGAATAAGCCGAAGTCGGATTTTAAATTCAAACTGGCTTCTACCTGCTGCGGCTTACTGAGTTTGTAATCTCTTTCTGTCGGTTTTATCAGTTTGGAATAATTACTGAGGAAAACTTTCATGGATGGCACCAATGAAACGGGGTCAAACACACCGGTAAAATTCGCATTAAACTGATCAGAGGTGATTGTATAATTTTTGGTTGTTCCATCGTTTTGAAGGTCAATATCCACATCGGATAAAACAAGTATGTCCTTTGCGTTCTGAAGTATCAGGTTGCTGAATTTCCCTGTTCCCCTCAGATTTTCTATTTTATCGCCGACAGCGTGGACTTCTCCATTGAGTGAAATCATCAGGGTGTCTTTCGTGAAATTAAGTTTCTTCAGGTCTGCATTTTTAATGCTGGTGACGAAGTCAAATTTTGGCAGCTTTTCATTAAAGTCAGCTGTACCGTTGAAATCTATCAATAAACAATTGTCATCGTAAAATGCCTTTCCCTTAAATTTTTTCCCATCCAGCAATCCATCTACCTTTATCTTGTCAAATACAAATCCGTTGAGGTAGAAATTTCGGATGGTACCGGTAAGTCTGGTGTTCAGGTCTTTTGCATTAAATCCATTTCCATTGGCATTCAGGTCTACATCCGCTGTGCCAAATAATTTATGATTGCCGGTTAGTTCGGCTATATTGATTTTTGTTGCTATGATATTGCCCGAATAATTAGGCGCCTTTCCTTTAGGAAAACTCATTCTGACATCTGTGGTGATGCTGCCTAAGTTGGTCGTTGACAGATTGCCGCGGGCAACAAAATCATTGATGAATCCAAAATAGGAGCCTTTGAAATTGATGATACCCGCATTTTTCAGCTGTTCGGGGATTTTGACGTAGGGGAGGAATGTTTTTAAATCATTCGTAGATGTTGTAATGTTATTGGCTTTTATATCAAATAAGGTCTGATTTACAGCAGGCAATCCCTTTATATTTCCGCTTATGTTGACCACCGTATTTTTGCCGGCTTTCAGGAACAGCTCATCTACCCGCAGGTTCGCTAATTTCCCTTTTATATATCCGTGCATATCGACGGAAGGAGGAATATATTTCAGAAATTTGGGGGCGAAAACTCCCACATCTTTGGCTTTTGCAAACACTTCTTTTAAATCGGCTTTCAGGATGACCTTGTTTTGAAAATCACTGAAAGATCGCCACTCATCTAAGAACTGTATGGAAAGATTCCCTTTAATTTTGGAATCATTGAATGCAATGTCCGCGTTGTCCAGATAAATGCCGCCATTATCCAGCAATGCGATACCTTCCAGTTTTTTTACAGTTGCATTACTGTCAGCCAATGCCTGCAAACGTTTCATATCGACATGCATACCTGTAGAATCCCAGCGATAGTTCCTGAAATCCAGTTGAATGTCATGAATATTCATCCGGCTAATCAGGAATGTTCCGGCTTTCTGGTCTTTATGATGGAAATCCATGGAATGGGTGCCATTCGCAATGGTCAGTTTATCTACCGAAATGTTGAGCTTTTTCCCTAGTCCCTGAACATCAAAACCTTTGCTGGGTTTGCCGCTTGATTTTTTTTCCTTTTCATTGTATTGTGTCAGCTTAAAGTAAGGGTCTGTCAATTCAATTTGGTTCGCGTCTATCTTTAGATGGTTAATATTCAATTCTCTTACATCAATGAATACTTTTGAAAACTGTATGTCGAATCGTTTGTCCTTAAAATGGTCATCCAGAATAATCTTTCCGTTTGTCAGGATTAATTTATTCAGTTTTAATTCTAACGGAGAGGAGCTTGTCGTTGTATCGGTCGGTTTTTTGTTTTTGGAAGCTAATTTTGACAGGATAAAATGATAGTTGTAGAGGCTGTCATCAAACCCGCGATATCCGTTGAGCCTCAATCCATCCATACTGACATTGTCAACATATATTTTTTTATCCCGCAAACTAGTGATTTGTTCCAGCAGGTTTCTTCCCAGCATCAGATCGGCTCCCAACGTCTTAACATACAAAAGGGTATCGTTTTTATCTTTTTGGGAAGACAAGTACACCCCATGTATATCCAGTGTTCTGATAAAATGAATACTGACGGAGTCTACTTTTACGGTACTGCCTAATTCTTTTGACAAATATTCGCTTACTTTGTGGACCAGATAAGTTTGTACTTTCGGCTGTTGGATCAAATAAAAGGTGGAAACGAATAAAAGGAGCAATATCAGTACAATGACTAACAGCGTTCGAAAGGTATATTTAAAGAATTTTTTCAACAGCTATCTAAAAGTGACAAAATTACGAGAATTTAAGCAATAATTATGCCCGATATAGTCATATTAGCGATAGAGTCTTCCTGTGATGATACATCCGCTGCCGTATGTATAAACGGTGATGTTGTTTCCAATCTGACAGCGAGCCAGAAAATACACGAACAATATGGTGGTGTGGTTCCAGAACTTGCCAGCCGTGAACATGCAAAGAATATTATACCGGTGGTGGCTGAAGCGATTAAAAAAGCCGGTATCGATAAAAAGGACATTTCAGCTGTGGCTTTTACCCGCGGTCCCGGATTAATGGGCTCTTTGCTGGTGGGAGGTATTTTTGCCAAATCATTTGCACAGTCCTTAAGTATACCTTTGATAGATGTCCATCACATGCAGGCGCATGTCCTCGCACATTTCATTGATGCACCCAGGCCCTCATTTCCTTTTTTATGTCTTACGGTATCGGGTGGGCATACGCAAATCGTATTGGTGAAAGATTACCTCGATATGGAGGTTTTGGGTGAAACGATAGATGATGCGGCAGGAGAGGCATTTGATAAAACCGCAAAAATGCTGGATTTGCCCTATCCGGGTGGGCCACTCATCGATAAACTTGCTCAGGCGGGAAATCCTGTAGCCTATAAATTTGCAGAACCGCAGCTGGAAGGATTGAATTTTTCTTTCAGTGGTCTTAAAACGAATATTTTATATTTTCTGCAAAAGGAACTATCATCCAATCCTTTCTTTATTCAGGAACATATGAATGATATTTGTGCATCCGTTCAGTATACAATTGTACATATTTTAATGAATAAACTCCAAAAAGCGGCACATTTGACGGGTATCCGTGAAATTGCGATTGCCGGCGGAGTCAGTGCCAATTCTGCATTACGCAAACAGTTAACCGTGTTAGGAGAGAAATATTCGTGGAATACTTACATCCCTGATTTTCAATACTGTACAGATAATGCCGGTATGATTGCTATCACAGGCTATTATAAATTTCTGAAACAAGATTTTTGCCCTATCGATATACCCATTCAGGCCAGAATGTTGATGTAATGAACATTTCTGTATAATTTTTATTTATTGTATGATAAATTCTTTTTTTTACCAAACGTTTGTTTGGAAAAATCATTTTTTATGCAAAAAAATATACTGGCAGTTTTTATTATTCATGGTTGCATTCAGCATCCATGCCCAATATTCCATCGGGAATAAAAAGTTCATTTTATTTGACAAATCCAGGAGTAACCGAAGTATTCTGACCTTTGTCTATTACCCGGCAACTTCTACCGGTTTGGATGCGCCCATTGTAAATGATGGTTCAATGTTTCCTGTTGTATCGTTCGGACATGGTTTTGTAATGTCTTCTCTGGCTTATCAATGGCTTGCAGAAGCATTGGTACCTTATGGTTATATCGTTGCATTTCCGGGTACGGAAGAAGGAGTGCCTCCTAATCACAGTGATTTTGGAAAAGATGAGGTGTTTGTGGCACGTACTTTCAGAAATTACGGAGATTCTTCCACCTCCTTTTTATTTGGAAAAACGAATGGATACACAGCAGTGGGCGGACATTCGATGGGTGGTGGAGCAACTTTTCTGGGTATGCAAAATGTAACGGATATCACCACATTTTTCAATTTTTCTGCCGCTGAAACGTTTGTAACGGAATCTGCTATTCAATCTGCCAAGAATTGTAAGCGACCTGCGTTGGTCTTTACAGGAAGCAAAGATTGTGTAGCACCTCCGGTTGGCAACAGCCGTTTTATGTATAACAATTTAGCCTCTGAGTATAAGTTTTTTGCCAATATTATAGGTGCTTCGCATTGTCAGTTTGGAGACCCGAATAAAACGCCTTGCGAGTTAGGAGAAACGTTGGCTTGTGCCGGCACTACCTATATTTCATCTGCTGATCAGAAAAATAAAGTCCTATTGCTGTTGAAGCCGTGGTTAGATTTCTGGACGAAACGGGAATGTGCTGCCATTACGACCTATTACAACAATATCGCCGGCAATCTTTCTGCCATCGACACCCTGCAATCTAAGCAAATTACATGCGGTGCATTGGATGTTACAACATCAATACGGAATCAGTCAACGATTAAGGCAAAGCTGTTTCCAAATCCGTCGAATGGAACTTTTACATTTGAACTGGGCGAAAATTATACCAAAGGTTATTTACAACTCTTGGATGTGACGGGAAAAACAGTCGATACCCAAAGTTTTAGTAATCAGCGCATTATTACATTAAACTATTCGTCGCTGGCAAAGGGAGTATATCAGTTACAGTTTTTAACGGAAAAGGGAAATTATACCACCCGCATTATCATTGACTAAACCCGGCTCTCCCTGAAATTTTAGTATCATTGTGTTATGGAACGTGTCAGGATTGCTTTGCCGGAAAAAATATTATTTACCACCCATTTTTTTATTGGTAATGATGATATCAATGAAGCGGATCATATGGGCAATGAGCGAATCCTGGTGTTTACCAACAACATCCGTTCTCCGTTTTTCAAACAGCTGAAGCTGACAGAAAATGATTTTGATAAGATGGAAGGCACTATTGTAGCCAATCATTCTATTCATTATGTTTCCGAGGGCTTTTTAGGGGAAGAAATATGCTGTGATGTCGGGATTACTAATTTGTCAGAATGCAGTTTTGATGTTGTCTTTCATTTTAAGAAAAAAAATGGAAAGACCCTGGCTGTAGTCCGAAGCGGTTGCGTTTACTATGATTATATTGCCCGGAAAATCCGTGCATTACCGGAAAATTTTATAAATGCATTTACAGTATAATTAAATCCGCCTTTTTAATGTAAATTTACAATTACTGATTTAATCATTATTATACCATTAAACTCACTACCATGACAGCTACCAAATCTTATGCAGCCCTTAGTGCCACGACACCTTTGGTTCCCTACACCATCGACCGGCGTAATCCGAAACCTCATGATGTTCAGATAGAAATACTCTATTGCGGTGTTTGCCACAGCGACCTTCATTTTGCCCGAAACGACTGGGGTATGTCTGTTTTTCCAATTGTTCCCGGTCATGAAATTGTAGGCAGGGTAACTGCCACCGGAAGTGAGGTGACCAAATTTAAAGTGGGCGACCTGGCCGGTATTGGATGTATGGTGGATAGTTGCCGCACGTGTGACAACTGCCGGCAGGGGATGGAACAGTATTGTGCTGAAGGAGCGGTATTTACATATGGTGGAGTGGAGCGTGATGGCAGTGGCAATACGTATGGTGGTTACAGCAAGTCTATAGTATCGCATGAAGATTTTGTGCTGCATATTTCCGACAAACTCCCGTTGACAGGTGTTGCACCTTTACTGTGTGCAGGCATCACCACCTACTCACCCTTGCGTCACTGGAAGGTAGGAAATGGCACAAGAGTCGGGGTGTTAGGTTTGGGAGGATTGGGCCATATGGCGGTCAAACTTGCGGTATCAATGGGTGCGGAGGTGACGATGCTGAGCCATACCGCTGCGAAGGAAGCGGATGCCAAAAAACTGGGCGCTCACAAATTCGTACTTACTACAGATGAAATGCAAACAAAAGCGGTAACCGGCTATTTTGATTTTATTTTAGATACTGTCTCTGCAGAACACGATTATAATTTCTATCTGAGTTTGCTGCGTACCAACGGCACTATGGTATGTGTTGGGGTACCTCCGATTCCTGCTACTATTCCTGCCATGAATCTCATTTTCGGACGCAAGAGTTTTGCCGGTTCTCTGATTGGCGGTATTCCGGAAACCCAGGAAATGCTGGACTACTGCGCCGAACATAATATCGTCAGCGAGGTGGAAGTGATAGAAATGAAAGACATCAATGAAGCATACGAACGTATGTTGAAAGGCGATGTGCGTTACCGTTTTGTCATCGATATGGCTACACTTTAAGTAAAGTTCATATATAAAACAGCTAATGTTTGTATTGCTGATACATGGCTTAAATACAGTTTAAGATAACATTATTTATAAAAATATTTTGCGTAGAATCAAAACAAGGTTGCGTCACTTTCTCTTATCTTTAGATAAAATTGTAAAGATATTTTATGCCTTTTTCCGCGCGCAACAGAACCCGGTACATACAACAACTGCAAAACGAATCATTTGATTTATTGGTAATAGGAGGTGGCATTACAGGTGCCGGGATAGCGCTGGACGCCATTACACGAGGATTGAAAGTATGCCTGATTGAGAAATCGGATTTTGCTTCCGGTACCAGCTCGCGTTCTACCAAATTAATTCACGGAGGATTACGCTACCTCAAGCAACTGGAATTCGGGATTGTACGTGAGGTAGGACAGGAACGTGCCATCTTATATAAAAATGCCCCTCATATAGTTATACCTGAACGCATGCTGCTCCCGATTGTAGAAGGAGGCTCATTGGGCAAATATTCCACCTCGCTGGGGTTGTATGTCTATGACCGCCTTGCAGGCGTGGAGAAAGAGGAACGCAGAAATATGCTTTCCAAGGAAGAAACTTTGGAAAAAGAACCTCTTTTGAATAAGGATATTTTGAAAGGTGGCGGTATGTATGTGGAATACCGGAGTGACGATGCCCGCCTCACGATTGAAGTATTGAAGTCGGCGGTGGAACGCGGGGCATTATGTGTCAATTATGTTTCTTTTGAGTCTTTTACCCATAACGCCAGTAACAAGATTGCAGGCGCTTCCTGTAAGGATGTATTGAGTGGAAAACAGTTTTATATCAAAGCAAAAAAAGTCATCAATGCCTGTGGTCCCTGGGTGGATGATTTACGTAAAAAAGATAAATCGCTCAACAAAAAAAGACTTCACCTTACAAAAGGCATTCACGTTGTACTGCCCAAAGAGAAATTGCCGATTCATCAGGCAGTTTACTTTGATGTGCAGGATGGCAGGATGATTTTTGCCATTCCGCGCGGAAAAAAAATATATATCGGCACCACGGATACTAATTACAATGCGGATACCAATTTTCCTTTTGCTACACGTGAAGATGTCCGTTATGTAATAGATGCCGCTAATTTCATGTTCCCGTCTGCATCGCTGACGGTAGAGGATGTGGAATCCAGCTGGGCAGGATTGAGACCGCTGATACATGAAGAAGGGAAATCCCCGTCAGATTTATCACGCAAGGATGAAATATTTATTTCCGATTCAGGATTGATCTCCATTGCAGGCGGTAAACTCACAGGATTCCGTAAAATGGCGGAACGTTCCGTAAATGTCGTTTGCAAACAACTGAAGCTCGAAGAAGGCAGAACCTTCAATTCCTGTATTACGGATAAAATTGAATTGAGCGGCGGTAATCTTGACAAGTATCCTGCAGAATATGCCCGGGAACTTCAGGAAGATTTCAAACAATTTTACCTGGATGATGTGTACGAGTTGGTGCTGAAATATGGAAGTAATACACAATATGTGCTTGCTTCGGCACAAACCAATTTCAAGAACGATCTGATACTGGCGGAAGCGGACTATTGCCTGGAACATGAGATGACGATGAATGCTGCAGATTTTCTCATCCGAAGAACCGGCAGATTATATTTTGAACGACCGGAGATTGATACCATGCTTGAAAAAGTAGACAACTTTTATAATCAGCAACTGGAATATACTACTGAGCGAATTGCTCAAAATCTGAAAGATTTCGAAAAAGAATACAGCGGCGTGGTGGCTTTCCGAAAAGAATAATCCATGTCTTTACAAATAACGGTTATCCCAAATCTCTGGGATAGACTGAGATGATATATTCAACTATTAATTACTAACTTTGTTTTACTTATTGAGTTATTCAAAATTAAATACTATGTCCAACAAAATAGTAAAAATAGCTATTCCTCAGAATGAACCGATATTGGGTTATTTGCCGGGCAGCAAGGAACGCGCCGTATTGAAGGAAGAATTGAAGCGAAGGAAAAATAAGATTTATGATATTCCGCAGGTGATTCACGGTAAAGAAATCAGGAGTAATACTACGATAGATTTGTTTCCGCCGCATGAGCTGAATCACAAAATCGCCCATTTCCACCAGGGCAATAGCAAGGATGTGCATGACGCCATAGACTCCTGTCTGAATGCCAGAATAAAATGGGCGGCTATGCCGTGGGAAGAACGTTCCGCCATTTTTCTGAAGGCCGCTGACCTGATTTCAGGGCCATTCAGGGCAAGTATCAACGCTGCCACCATGCTGGGGCAATCCAAAAATGTATTTCAGGCGGAAATTGATGCGGCATGCGAACTGGCGGATTTTCTGCGTTTCAATGTCTATTACGCCAATGAAATCTATGCCGATCAGCCGATTTCCGTATCGGGTATCCGCAATACTGTGGAATACCGTCCACTGGAAGGATTTGTATATGCCATAACGCCGTTTAATTTTACGGCTATCGCGGGCAACTTGTGCGCGGCACCTGCCATGATGGGCAATGTGGTGGTATGGAAACCGTCACATTTTCAAATCTATTCGGCATGGACGATTATGGAAATCTTTAAAGAAGCCGGACTTCCCGATGGTGTGATAAACCTGATTTATACTGAACCCATTGAAACATCTAAAATAATCTTATCGCACCCGGATTTTGCGGGAGTACATTTCACCGGTTCTACTTTTGTCTTTCAGCAATTATGGAAAATGATGGGGCAAAATATCGACACCTATAAAACGTACCCGAGAATTGTGGGGGAGACAGGTGGTAAAGATTTTACACTGGCACATCCATCCGCAGATATCGATATTCTGTCGACAGCAATACTGAGAGGTGCATTTGAATACCAGGGACAGAAATGCTCTGCCTGTTCGCGTGCCTATATTCCTAAATCCTTGTGGGATAAAACCTGGGAGAAAATGTACGAAGCGCTGAAGACCTTCAAGGTTGGCAATACGGAAGATTTCTCCACATTTATGGGAGCCGTGATTTCAGAAGATGCATACAAACGTATTACAAAATATATAGACCAGGCAAAAGCCAATCCGAACAACATCATCATGTACGGAGGCGGTCATGACAAGAAAAAAGGCTATTTCATAGAACCAACTGTTATACTGACCAAGGACCCGAAATCGCTGACGATGGTGGAAGAGATTTTCGGGCCGGTGCTGACGATTTATGTCTATGAGGATGAATCCTTTGATGAAGTCCTTCATTTAATCGACACCACTTCCGGCTATGCACTGACGGGAGCCATCATCGCACAGGATGTGTATGCATTGGAGAAAATGAAACATGCGCTGACGAATTGCGCGGGTAATTTTTACGTGAATGATAAATGCACCGGTGCTGTAGTAGGCCAGCAGCCGTTTGGCGGTGCCCGCAAGAGTGGCACGAACGACAAAGCGGGCAGCAAACTGAATTTATTGCGTTGGGTATCGCCGCGCACGGTGAAAGAAAACTTTGTACCACCAAAATACTATACCTATCCGTATATGAGCGAGGAATAAACCATTTGCGCAGTAAAATTACCGTTTAAACATTTGTATAAAAATTTTTCAACATGTAAAATATATTTGCATTGTTAAAAAATAGATACTATATTTAGAATAATAAAATTATATACTATGGGAAAGAAAATTGAAATGGGTTTTTATTCAAATCCAACTCCAGGAACAGGTACTGCGATTGATTCAAATAGATATAGAATGTTCGCCTGGCTGGAAGGTAGTTCAAGAGTAGAATCAGTCAACTTTAAGAATAATAGAAATGAGGCAAGGGTGAATAATAATAAGATTAAATTTGATGATTTGCCTGATAATATTAAAGATAAGGATAAAAAATTCTTTGTACACATATGGCTTGAAGATAAAAATAATAAAGAAATAAGAAGTGATGTCAAAGTTTTTGAAATAGATATTGACTCATATGATTCAACTGATTTAAATATTAAAAAAGATGTACTAAATGTATGGATTGAAACAATTGAGATTGTGCCACTTGCGGCAACAAAAATTATCATAGGTGGTGAATCGCCAGAGCCTCCAAAACAAAATAATTAGTTGACATTGTAATTTAAGATGTTATAACGTTAATGAATCTGATACATTACCCTGTTTATCCAAAGGCATCAGATAAGGTTACATTCTATGTCAATAATTCTGACGGAGCATCAAAATTTGTACTGAAAGTTTCTATTCAGGATATAGATGCAACCGGAGGTTTGAGTAATAAGATTGATTCTCAATATAATTTACCTGATGGGGATAAGTATTACAAAAAAGTTGATGAATTAGGTGCATCAAAGTTTGTTACTTATTCTCTTTCATTAGCCGGCAGCACAGAAATACTCCAACAGGTATCGTTTGTAACCCAAACATATCCGGTTGAAAGTTACCCAGTACCGGTTTATCTTACCGGTAATAATAATAAAGTTATTACAATTGTTTTTATACCGGATAGCACAATCTTTGGTAAAATTGATTGTTTTTTGTGTAGTGTCTATCACTTTATAAATGTGATGCAGGAGAATAATGTTCTTAAAAAATGTGTTAATTTTTTCAATTTTTTTATTCATTTATATCCTGTACATGCATCTCGTGAAACCTACAATCCGCACGATATAACAACTGTACAATACTATGAACATATCTCTTTCTTCAATGCAAAATGTATTGTCCATGCGGATGACTTCAGAGATCATCGTGCGGGTTCTGTTTTTAGTGTTGGTGCATATAAAGAAGGAACTTTTATACATGAACTAAGTCATGCATTATTTAATTTGTACGATGAATACGATGGAAAGGCTGATTATCATTCAGAAGATTTACCTTTCCCAAATAATTGGAAAACAATTGAGGGGGCATCGGATGCATCAGAACATTACTTTAATACAAGAGATCGAGTAACTAAAATTTCATCAAAATTTTATAAAATATGTTCACCTGATTGTGTCATGAATGATGTTAAAGTGGGAAAATTTTATGACCGGCCATGCTCTGATAAAATATTCTCTACTCTGAGTAGTCAATTACCGTATGAAATACAAGATTTGATCACAGCTAAAAATAAATTTACGGATAGTGATATAGGAATTTTATGTAACCTGTTGAGATTCGACGA
>JAXLTW010000040.1:0-9900 GCA_046329865.1 Chitinophagales bacterium
ATGGGCGCGTAGCTCCTGTCGCTTATCCTCTTGAAAAACAATTGATTGTAAATATATTGTTTTAAGGGGATTGGTGCTCCGGTGTCTTCACTCGTTCGCTTTCGCTCTTTGTAAGAAACCCGTCGGCGAAGAAGGAACGCGGATTCGCCTTCAGCTGACACGGATCGCGAAGGATCGCGACGGTTGATCGCAGATTTAGGCCGCAGATTTGTTATGAGCATTAAGATGAGTTAATATAAGATCATAATTAATCTTAATAATCAGCGCAATCAGTGGCTAAAAAGGTGGAACGCGGATTCGCCTTCGGCTGACACGGATTAGGCAGATCCGCCGTACGGCGGAGGCGGATCGCGGATTTAATTTGTTTTCATGAGGGTCCTGACTGGCTTTTACCACTGCTACGCTGCGTCTCCAACAATCTGTTTAAGATGCCCTTCTTGCACATACAGCACTTGTAAAACAATATGGGATTTTTCGTGCGTATCTTCCTGTGGAGGCATCAGCTAGCCTGCATCTACCGGTTAATGATAAATTTTGTCTGAGTTGTTCCATTCACCGTATGTGCCTTCAGAATATAGATGCCTGAAGGAAGATCCTCCACTGAAATCTTATTTTCCATTTCATTTCCGATAGTAAGTGTTTTCAATACCTGTAACGTGCTGTTGTAAATTGTAATATTTGATTTTGAAAAACTGGTTGATTTAATCGTGATGAAGTCGTTGGCAGGGTTTGGGTAAATTTCGATTTCACCGGTTTCATCAGATATATCATCTTCAAGACGCGGTGTTCCGGTACAGGATTCCGTATAAATGAAGACATCACTACCCTGGAGCGCTTTGAATCCGGGATTGAGAATAATTTCATTGCCTGCTATATAGTCCACTTCCGACCCGGAATTTAAAGTTTGGGTGCTGTAGATATTATTCCCGGCGATTATACCCTGCTGTCCCGTTATGGTGCCGTTTAAGGTGTAATCAGGCGTGCAGCCAACGGTAAAATAAGTTCTGATTTCATCCACCGGACTTTGATAATTGTTTAAACTGTTGTACTCCTGGCAAACAGCGGTATAGGTGCCCGGAATGAACATTACTCCGCTAAGGTTTACTTGAAATCCTCTGGAATGGAAGGATTGTGGATTTAAAAAATTAACTTTCGCTGTCTGACTTCCGGTAACAGGTAACCCGGTGGGGCCAAAAACATTAACGAGTAAGGAGTCTTTATAGCCGTTCCAATAAACAAACAATCTCATTACATCGCCATAGTTAAAATGATGTTTGAGCTGATTTAATTCAGCTCCACATCCGTCATAAATATTTGAATGAAGATATCGGGGTTCGAACCGCATAAATTTTTTGCCCTCTGCCCAGCTATGCATTTCTGCTGCATTTTTCCATAGTGAATAATTGACAGCATAAATACCTTGGCAATCGATATCGGTATCGAAAGGATCGATAAAATTATTATTCGCATCACGTACTTCAAACCTAAGAATTCCTTCTCCGGCAAACGAAATACCTGGATTGCCGAGTTTTTCTCCTTCTGTAATGAATGAGCCAATGGGTTTTGACAATATACTTCCTTTATGCAGTTGCATGTATTTTGTTTTTAATCCATTGGCATGTTGTAAAATAACATAATTCCCTTCGGGATCAATTGCACCACATACATTGTCATCAAATCCATCATATTTGGCGATTAATGTTCCGCTTGCTGCAGCTACAACATTGGCGATGGGAGTAAGCACTGGAATTTTGGTTCCGGTTAAATACCTGAAGTCGGTATAGGTAACTCCCACATACGTATTATAACTATAACATGGTGCACTGGTAACAACGCCAAATGCGCTTATATGGTAGGGTATATCTCCTAAATACCAATAGTCCCTGTCGTGCATAGTTGGTAACTGTTCCAGTGGAAGGCGGAAAATTCCTTGCGCACGGGAGTAGGAGCTGCAAATGAGCACAGTGATCAGTCCAGTCAATATCGGGTAAATGAGATTTAATAACCTTCGTTTCATGATAATATAAGTTTTATCTGCTGATGATGAATTTGGTTTTGTAAATCTGGTCTCCAGATTGCGCATCAATAAAGTATATTCCCGCTGGCAAATCGGAAATTGGTATTTGCTTCTCTGTTCCATTGTCGAAATGGATCACTTTCTCTAATTGCAAGGTGCTGTTGAAGATCTTTATTGTCGAATGAGATGTGGTGCCTTTGATACTGATTGTGAAGAATTCGTTAGCTGGATTGGGGTAGATTTCGATTGCATTTGTCGGATCGGAGGGTACAGTTTTTTGCTGCATAACATTTTTTTCAGCATCACTCAAAACCGGACCAGCACTGCGGTAAAGGACGTTAGAGCAAGGTTCAATGTAGGCAATGAAATTACTCCCGTTTAAAGCAGTAAAGCCGTTAAACAGGAAAATCTGATCTGCTGCAGCAAAATAGACCGTATTTGGATTCGCCGTTATTGTTGTATTGCAACCACCTCCGGCAGTAAGGTCATCCGCTGCCTGAACGATTGTTCCGTTCGCCGGATAGTTGCCGCAAGCTGTTACCTGAAAAGGACTTCCGCTTGTATAAACTCCGGCAGCACGCCATGCGAGTCCGGTTTGTATAGCTTCATTTGAGCAGTTGCCATATAGATCTTTAGCCGCCTGAATCCATGCTGCCCGTGCATCAACAAAGCCGGAAGTAGAAATTAAGTAAACAGTAAGTGCTCTATAGGCTATGTTACGGGCTTTGAATCTACCAATTCCTGTTACGTTATAAGTGATTCCATAGTCATTTTGACCCCAATCACCTTCGGATAACATGAAAAAGATATAGTTCTGAACACTGCTATTATGATGAACACCGTAATTATCGCTAGAGCCGGAGTACCATCCAGTACCTAGATAAGTATCTGGCATAGCTCCACCATAACCGGTTGTGTAGTTCGAAGGAGCGTCAAAACTCCTGATAGCGCCAATTTCATCACCAACCAGCCAATCACAGGTTCCTAATGTCCAGCTTTCAACCATTTCTCCAAAAATATCACTGAAGGATTCATTCAATGCACCGGATTCGTGGTTGTAATTAAGGTTTGATGTCGCTTGTGTAACACCATGAGTGAATTCATGTCCAACAATATCGAGTGTGTTCCAGTCATCATTCGCTGCAGCAGTTGATCCTGCTCCGAAAGCAGCGCTGTTGCCCGTGCAACCCCAACAAGCGTTAACTAAACCAAGTCCCGGAATATTTGAATTGTTGTAAGCCACCATCGTGCCGGCGGCATTGTCCCAGCTTTCACGACTATGATTGTTGAAGTAATAAATATAGGTTTGCTCGGTAGCAAATTGGCATTGTGCGGCAGATTGCTGATTTGACCAGTCATTATCACTATCGACGTAAAGGTTGTTTGCCTGGGCTCCGCCATTGCAATTATAAACCGTTAGTGTTGTAGTGTGACAGATATTGCTCGATGAGTAACCAACCCCGGGGACTAAAAGTGAATTAATATTTCGTGTTCCATTAAATGTTGTGGTTCCGGTTCCTGCAGAACAAGTCATTGAAATGTCTACGAACGACAGTATTGCTCCGGTTAATGCATCAATGAATATTCTTTTTGCTGGTACAAAGGCGTCAGCTGTGTAGATTTCAAAGCTCCAGGCGAGTTTATAGTCAGATGGCTCTGGTTTCTGATTATTATTCGCAGGCGCATACACCAATTCTCCAACAGGATAGTAGGTCGCATGTATATCTTTCTTTTCGGATTTTAAATGAGATTCCGCGTCGTCATTTTGCCATAAGTACATTCTTGCATTAACGAACTGCAATGCATTAACTAATGCGGTTTTTTCAGTCACCATTGCATTGCTATTGAGATTGAGGCCTGATAGTAGTTGCCCGTTAGCAGATTTCAATCGGCCATCTGCTGATGTATGCACAATATATTCTGCATATATCACTTTTTTACTCTTGTAATACTGTTGGAATCGGATATGAGTGAAACCTAATTCGTCGGTTGCAGTTTTGATGATGCGCATATCATCATCCTTTCCCAATCCAAAGTCCTTTTTGAAATCGGCAAACAATTTAGTGGGAGAAATGAGGTTGTCTTCAGTGAAATTGATCCATCCTTTTGTTTCTTCTGACTGAATATAGTAGCTTAATGGTTGGTTCCGTGCAACTTGTCCGATAGCAGAAGATAGGAAGAGGTGTAGCATTAAAATGACTTTCATGCTGATTGTTGCTTTGTATTTCATAGCAGCATCTTGTTTAAGTTAATGAGCATTATTTGCTTATAAATTAATGGTTGCAATTCTTCATTTCGTCAATTTGCTTTTGAAGTGAAATAACATACAAAGTCAATTCTTCAATTTTCTTTATCATTTGTGCAGATGTTTGTCCTACTTCCAGCCCTTCACTTTCAATGACTGCTCCCGGAGTGACTTCTGGTAAATGCTTATTTTCTTTGATGAATGCTTCCACTTCGCTTAATGGCTTCAATTCGTAATCATCTGCAAATACGTAATCACACCAGCCTGTAGAAACACGTACCTCTTTTGCTCGCATGGTTCCGCAAACATCCAGTTTATAAGCCGGAGTAGCAGTTCCGATTCCCACCATTTGTGTTCCGGCATCAGCCAATACGACTGCTGAATTATCCAGCCCACCGCGTATGTATGTGGTTTCATTTGCCCCGAATCCAAAATGAGAGTAATGGGTGGTTCCCTTGAAGCTGGCGATATCATCAGTGCCGCTGATTTTTGCAACACTGAATGAGCTATTGGCTAAGGAATTATTGATGAGTACCCTTCCATTAGCCGCGATAATCATTCTGTCGGTTAAAGTTAGCGGACCATTGTTGCTCCCAGCCGCAGTATTGCCGGTTCTGAAATACATGTAACCGGAAGTGGGGTCCATGCCAACCAATGCGCCATAACCCGCTTTCATTGCTTTCACACCGCCGTTATAGTAGGAATTGAAATAGACCTCCGGCCAATCAGCTGCAATGGCAATACCAGCACTCGTCGCACTCCGTTTAAACATGGCTACTGACTGACCCACATATCCCTGAACTTCCAGTTTGGCATTTGTTGGTGCATTGGTGCCAATACCCACATTGCCTGCATTGAATAGTCCTGTTGTGGCACAAAGCAACAGATTACCCGGTGTGCCGGCTGATGGAGAATAGGGGAGGAGCTTCATGTCATTGCCACTTTGGGAGAAAGAACCGGAGTTGGTGGGTCCTAATGTAATATACCCGGAAGGGAAATTTACAAAATTGTTGCTGCCGGAAATATTGATCGCCTCTGCATTGGTGATTTCATTTCTGATGATAAAATCCGGAGTTCCGTTTGCATTTACTGTTAATCCTGTTTTCCATTGGGGGACACCTGTCTGCATATATCTGACTACTGCTTCAAAACCATTAGCAGCCCTGTCAAGTGTCAGTTGAGTCCCGGCAGCAGTAGATTTGATCAATACATCGGTTAGTGTTGATTTTTGAACATGAAGTAAGGCGGATGGAGAAGAAGTGCCAATGCCGACTTTTCCGGTGCCATTAAGGGTCATTCGCACCGTGTTGTTCGTTCGGAATTTAAGCGCATTCGCATCCGTTGTGCCCAGAAACTGGCTGGCAGGGTTGGTTCCGGTATTACCTGTTAAACTCCAGCTTTGCGATGATACCATATGAGTTTGCAGAATTCCTGCAGTGATCAAAACTGTTTTAAATAATGTTTTGAAGTTCATGTTAATTTGTTTTTAAGGTTGGTTAGAATTACGTTGTTGTGACCTTTTGTTTTTCTTCAGCAATGTTATAAATGGAATTGCCGGGCCACTACCACATAAAAGGGGGGGGCTTGGGGAAGAAACAGGAGTTTCTGGCTGAAAAGTTGATTTTGCAGAGAAGGGTGTAGAATTAAATTCGGTGGTTCCGTGGTAATTCCAGCGTTATTTTAGTTCCTTCTTGCGGATTGGAAATGATTTTAAAATTGCCTTTAATTTCTTCTGCCCGTTGTTGCATATTTCGTAAACCGCCATTGTGTAAAATCTGATCTTTCCGGAATCCTATCCCATTGTCATGGATTTGCAGTTGGATGCTTTTATCGTTAATGGTTATCGAGAAATCCGCTTTTGTGCATCTGGAATATTTGGAAAGGTTATTGGTCGCCTCTTTAAAAATCAAATAAATGTTATTCTTTACTTCCATGGAAAGCTTGCAGTCGTTTGTGTCTTTTGGGAAGTTAAAACGGTAATCAATTCCTTTTGCCTCCAGAATGGCCCCAGCATATTCCCGCATGCGGCTCATGACCTCCTCTAAGTTATCATGCTCGGGATTTATATTCCAGATGATATCACTCATATTGTTCAATAAACGCTGAGATCGTTCGTTGATTTTTTCAAGCGTTTGGATGGTTTTTTGATCAGTGGAATGACTAAGGTTGTTTTTTGCGGTGTGGCTGAGAATATTGATGCTGCTGAGCGTACTTCCGATATCATCATGTAAATCGCGACTCAAACGACTGCGCATCCGCTCTATTTCAACCGCCCGCTTTAGTTTGTTTCGGTTGACAAGTATGATGATAAGTAAAATCAATACAATAGAGCCGGCTATGAAGTAATTCCGGATTAATTTCTGTTTTTGAAGTTCGATTTCGTTCTCCAGTTCAAGTTGCTTTTTATGCTGTTGGGTTTCGTATTCTATACGGGCTATTTCAACTTTATTCTTTGAGGATTCTCTGTTGGCATTTGTTTTTTCAGCTTCATATTTTTTCAAGTATTCAAATGCAAGTTGATTGTTACCTGTCTGGTCATAGTATTTGCTGCAGGTTTTGTAAAATGTCAGATGGTAACGTGCGTAATCCGGGCGATTCTTTTCGGCCTCAGCAACAAGGGGAATGAGTTTGTTTAAGACGTTGAATTCATTTTTATTTAAAAGGTTCTCAAGATATGCATTCAGCCAGGGTACTAACAAATGAATGTAAAGATCCTTGTTTGCGTCGGTATGGCTGAAGTATTGTATCGAGGGGATCAGATATTTATCTACTGAATCTGTGGATGCTAAAGGATTGCTTTCGAAAATGCATACTTGCTTGAACAGGTTAATAAGGTGGGTTGTAGATGTGTCAGTACTCTCACTTGCTTCTAAAAAGGACTTTGCATAGATGTTCATGGAGTCGCAATTGTTTATGTAGAAATAGCAGGATATCAGATATTCGCATGCTTTAAACTTTTCCTCTTTGTCATTCGCAGTCAGATAAACCTTCTTTAAATGTTCAATAGCTTTGTTGTATTCACCGTAGATATCAAGGTATATCAGGCCAATCCTTTTATTGATTAATCCAACAGCAAGACTGTCGTTTAATGCCTGAAGTTGTGGTAGCAGATTCAGGTATTTGGGTAAAGCTTTGTCATTTATTTCTTTTTCCTGATAGTTACGGGCTTCAAGATAATCAAGATAGACCATCAGGTGTTGACTTTTGTGTTTTACTGCCAAGGCATGAAACTTCGTATATAGATTTTGGTAACAAAAGTTAGTTTCGCTTTTGCTTAACGGTCTTTTGGAATAAGACCCTGAATAAGCCGCGATATGTGCTTTTAATACACAAAAAGGATGGTGACGAATGATGTTTTCATTGTCGAAAAAACGGATCAAACTGTCAATGGATGCATTGTTTCCTTTGGATACATTAAAAATGATGTTATTTACATGTTGGTCCAGTTCGTTTTTCGTATACCTGGAATGGTCTTTTGATTGAGCGTGGTCGCTATGGTTACAGCTAATGATAGAGATAAGGAAGATGAATATAAGCGGGTAATAAACGGAAAAGAAAGTAGTTCGTTTAAACATTCTGCTAATCCCTAGACAAGTTTATTTTGAATGGCTTTAACTACTGCTTCACTCTTTGAATTTACATGTAGCTTGCTGTAGATGTTTTTTATATGGAAACGTAAGGTTTCAATACTGATGTCCATTTCTCCAGCAGCCATTTTATAACTGTATCCGCGCACCAGGCAACTCAATACATCATGTTCGCGTGCGGTTAAGGTCTGAAATTCATTCGAATGGTGATGTGGTTTGGCAAAGAGCTTCAACACCTGTTTGGCAACAGAAGGAGTCATCGGAGCACCGCCCGTGTACGCTTCATGAATGGCTTCTATAATTTTACCGGGTGAGGAGCTTTTTAGCAGGTATCCGCTGGCACCATGAGTGATGGCCTGAAAGATTCTTTCATTGTCGTCAAATACGGTGAGAAGGATAATAATTACATCGTTGCCGCTGGCCCGTATGTTCCGTAATCCCTGGAGTCCATTTTCTATGGGCATATCAATATCCATCAATATCACATCCGGCCGCAGATGCTGAATGTTTTTCACTGCATTTTTACAGTTATTGTAGGTGCCAGCCAGTTCCATGCCATCAGCATTGTGAATCAGTTCTGTCATGCTGTCGATAAAATCCGGATTATCGTCAAAGAGTACAACACGTATAATGCTCATAAATGATCAGGGTTGGATAATTTAATCAGGTCGGTTACAATCGCCTAAATTGCACTTATTCGTCTTCCTTGATTACTACATGAAGATGTGGGTTTGATGGCCTGATTCTTATTTGCCGATTTATAAGTTTATATTGAATGTAAGTATACATATTTAATTGGAGCTTGTAGTGGTAGATCCTTCATTTTCTTCCGGATAAAGATCCGGTTTATGCCTGATCAGCTAATTACAGTTCCAACCGGTCACTAACGCTGCACCAATGTGCCCCTCAGCTTCCAGGATCAGCCATAAACTACGCCATAGAAGAAGGAACGCGGATTCGCCTTCGGCTAACGCGGATCGGGCAGATGGTCGCAGATTTAGGCCGCAGATTTGGGCCGCAGATTTGGGCCGCAGATTTGTTATGAGCATTAAGATGAGTTATGATAAGATCATAATAAATCATAATTATCTGTCTAATCAGTGGCTAATAAGGGAACGCGGATAAAGCAGATCGGGCGGGTAGCCGCGGATTGCAAGGGTTCAGGATTCTGAACCCTTGCTGCCTACAAGAAACTTAGCTGACTTAAAAGAAAACGCGGCTAACGCAGGGCGCACGGATAGTGGCGGATAATATCTGTCTTCAGACCGGACCCGACCTGCCACTACCAAAAATGTAGGGTCAGGTCGAGATCTGACCTGCGTTCTATGAAAGTATAATTTCTGGCAATCCCCGACCTCACTTAACCCTGTAATCGTTGATTTTTATAAAACCTTCCCCTCGAAACTGAAAACTGAAAACTTTAAACTGAAAACCTTATGCCTTAAACTTTATCCCGCTCTCCGAGCGGGACTTAAACCTTAAACCTTAAACCTTAAACCTTAAACCTTAAACCTTAAACCTTAAACCTTAAACCTTAAACTTTAAACCTTAAACTTCTCAAAACCCTCTCATTTCCTTCCCCAAAAACAACTGCAAACGGCACGGACTGCTGAATCAAGGCGCGGTAGTAAAGGGAGAAAAGCTGTTGTCGTTCGTTAGGGTGTTCGCGGAGCGGATCGTCTTCCCAGGGCAGGTCGATGTCGGTGAGGAGGTAGTAATCGTAGTGCCGTTGTCGGTCGAGTTGAAGAATGGTGTCGGAGATGTTGCCGTATTTGTATTCGCTCCAGATGCGGATGACGAGCAAAGTGGTATCGCAAATGAGGATAGGAGGATGAGTAAGTAGCACTTTTTCTTCTTCGGCGATCTGCAGGCGCGCGATTTCGTCGAGGTCTTGCTGTTGGTAGGGGCGACCGAGGTGTTCGAGGTAATCACGGGCGACTTCTTTCACAAATCCGCACCCGAAATGTTGAGCCATCGCCGCAGCCAGCGACGACTTTCCGGTGCTTTCCGGACCCACAATACCGATGCGTTTAATGTTCTCCATGCCGTAC
>JAXLTW010000041.1:0-5305 GCA_046329865.1 Chitinophagales bacterium
AGAGTTTAAAGGAACCGGAAACATGGAGCTGCAGCTAGAGCGAAAATTATCCAACAAACGTATCTTCCCGGCAATTGACGTGATTTCGTCTTCTACCCGTCGGGATGATTTGTTGCTGGATAAGGATGCATTACAGAAAATGTGGGTGTTGCGCAACCACTTAGCGGATATGACAGCGGAAGAATCGATGAAATTCCTGTTGCAGCAGATGAAAGGCACTCGCAGCAACGAAGAATTCCTGATGACCATGAACCGATAGGCATTTTCTGAATCTGGTACTCCGATGAGTTGAAAAAGGGGGAAGTTTTGCCCGTTTTCACTACGCTCCACTTTTCTTAAAGGTTAAATTATTGATTTTCTGTTGTAAAAAGACATTTAAAAATCAATTCATTTTCTATTTAACCAATAAAATGCTATCTTCGCAGTCCGAATTTTTAGCTGTTTTGCACTATAATTCTACCATTGTATAATTCTATAATTGAGATAAAATGAAAAGAACGTTTCAACCATCGGTAAGAAAAAGAAAGAACAAGCATGGTTTCCGTGAGCGTATGAAAACAAAAGGCGGCAGAGCCGTATTGAACGCACGCAGAGCAAAAGGCAGAAAAAAATTGTCTATTTCTGACGAAAGAAAAGGAAAATAATAGCTGGAACAGATAAACATATACGGCTTACCTTCCATGAAGACGAACGTCTGAAAAGTAAAAAATTACTTGATTTACTCTTCAGTGAAAAAGCTTTTGTTCAAAATCCGATACTAAGAATTTATTATAAACAAATTGAATTGAATTGCGCCTTTCCGGCGCAATTTGCATTTGCGGTTCCCAAGAAACTGTTTCCGGATGCAACCGACAGAAACCGCCTCAAGCGCCTGATGCGCGAAAGTGTCCGCCTGCAGAAACCAGCCATTCATGAAAAGCTGACAGTCCAAAACCGACGAATGATATTTTTGCTGAGTTATCAGGCAAAAGAGTTAAAAACCTACCATGAGGTGGATACGGCTATAATACAACTGATGCAGCGCTTGCTTAATGAAACAAACATACCTTCTTCGAAATAATCCGGTTGTCAAGTGTTATGCTTAGCAGGTATTGCCCGGATTCCAGATGACTCAAATCGATATATGATTGCAAGGCGGGATAATTAACTTGCTGCAAGAGTTCTCCCAATAGTGAATAGATACTTACTTGCCGAACAGCTTCCCTGCTCTCAATGGTCAGTTGTCCGTTAGTGGGATTGGGATATATTTTCAACTTTGCATCTGCACTACTGTTGTCATGTGTGCTGCTGACGACAATCACATTTCCTTCGCAGTCCCTCGTTCTCAGGGTATAGTATCCCTCCGGTCGGACATAGGTGAAAGAATCGGTGGGCTGAATATAATATACAGCGTCCGGAAAAACCGACGGACTACCCGATACAGCTGGCTGCAGAAAATCGCTGATAACTCCATCGACGTCGTGCAACTGTGTGTGCATATAGGCGATGTAATGTAATAAGGTATCCCGGTAGGCATCCTGAAAATATGGGTTGGTATTGGAGAGGTCATTCGGAGGTGCCAGCAGATACTGCCATTGCCACTGAGGGAGGCAATACGGATTGCTGTACCCGCAGACAGAAGTCAGGAATGAATGTCCGCCCTTGCAGTTGACAAATAATCTGGATGCAACAGGGTAATGTTGTTTTTCAATTTTATTCATCAGCGCACGAGGGCCTTCCCCCCAGAAGTAAGCAGGGTCTTCTAAGGTATCGGAAAATTTCGTTAAATCGAAAGCAACAAAATTGTCCGTTCTTCCGTGAAAAAACAGAAGCGACAAATCCGTTTCATCCGCATCTAAAACTCCCCATCCTGCTGTTATTGATGTCAGTGGTAGTCTTTTGGGAAGCCCGCCTCCGATACTGAATGCCCTGCCGACATTTTCGTATAGGTCGTTATAACGGGATTTTTCGGTGAATTTCCCGACGATTAAAGAGGGTGTCTGTAAAGTTTTTATTCTCATCGGCCGTTGCCATCATCAATGACAGAAATGCCCCGAAACTGTAGCCCCCGGCAAAAAATCTGGTTGTATCAACATTATAAAGTGCAGCATGGTGTTTAACAAAGATATTGGCAGCCACCGCGGATTGAAACCCGTTATAAAATGCATTGCGCGCATTTGCCAGCAAATGGCTGTCATCGTCATGGAGTGTTGCCGTGATTTCCTTTGCTTCAAAACTGCTGGGATTTTCATAGTATGCCACGCAATAGCCTCGCATGGCCAGGTCAATTGCATAAAAATTCATGAACTCGTTCCAGCTGCTCCTGTATTTCGCGTTATTGCCATGTGTCAGTAAGATGCAGGGGCGCTTCACATTATCAGCCGGCCGGATAAAGCAAAGCAGCAAGGAGTCTTTGGTGTAGATACTTTTTACACCCATCAATCCATTCCAAACAAATAATGTATCTGTTGGATGGCTGATGATTTCCTGTAATTCAAAACTGTGTTTTACGATCGTCAATATGTGCTTTTGATTATTATTCCACCCTGTCATAGGAATAAATGACTGAGTATTTATATTTTTGTAATCAAAACCATTGACATACTGAGTTAATTGCCCCATGGAAAGAAAAGGCATTAAACAACCACATAAAATAAGAAGCAGTTTTCTCACCCTGTAAAGTTCATTATAAATTATGGGAGAATCAAAAACAAATTGGGTGCCATCTTTTTCATATATCCCGCTTTTTTTATTTTATTTTAAATAGAATCAATTAGTTACAGTGTATTTTGTATAAATGTCTGTTTTAAGAAAAATACTGATTTTCCCGTTTGTACTGCTTATACAGCTGTATAAATACTCTATTTCGCCGTTGCTGGGTGCGAGTAAATGCCGTTATCAGCCATCGTGCTCCACTTATGCCATTCAGGCACTGCAGAAGCATGGATTGTTTAAAGGTGGCTATCTGGCTGCAAAAAGAATCTTATCCTGTCATCCCTGGGGTGGCAGCGGATACGACCCTGTTCCCTGAATAATTGATATTTTTTAACCATTGAGCAAAACTATTTTTAGTAGTTTTAAGTTCTAACAAAAAAGCAATATACTATACACATGAAAAGACTCTTCACCATTTTATGTTTCTGCTTAATCCTCCATACACACGCTGCTGATAAAGACCGTTATTTCGAGATTGCCAAGAATATGGAGTTGTTTACACAGTTATATAAAGAACTGAATAATTACTACGTTGACGATATAGATCCGAATAAGCTGATGACCGATGGCATTAATAAGATGCTGGATGGACTGGATCCTTTTACGAATTATATTACAGGAGCTGACCTGGATGAATATCAGCTGCAGACCACGGGTAAATATGGCGGTATTGGAGCACGTATTGCCAAGATGGGAGATTATGTGGTCATCACCGACCCGTATGAAGGATACCCTGCCCAAAAGGCAGGCCTGGAAGCGGGGGATGCCATCCTGGAGATAAACGGAAAGGTGGCCACTAAGTATAACTCCGATGAGGTCAGCCAGTTGCTGAAAGGAGAACCCGGTACAAAAATAACGGTGAAAATCCGCAAAGCAATTTCCAATGAAGAAAAAACGATATCCTTTAACCGGGAAGAAATACGCCTGGAAAATGTTCCATACTTTGGTATGGTCAACAGTAAGATTGGGTATATCAAACTGACCAGTTTTACGGATAATGCTTCCACCGAAGTGCAGGAAGCTCTGAAAGAACTAAAAAAGAACCCGCAGCTGACGGGTGTAATCCTCGATTTGCGCGGAAACGGAGGGGGCTTATTGAATGAGGCGATCAATATCTGCAATACTTTCGTAGATAAGGGAGTCAACATTGTGAACACCAAAGGCAAGATTCAGGAAGCCAATATGCAGTATGCCACCACCGGTAAACCGGTCGACACCGAAATACCACTCGCAGTACTGACAGATGAAGGTTCAGCATCTGCTTCAGAGATAGTTTCCGGTTCGATACAGGACCTGGACAGAGGGGTCATTATCGGACAAAATACCTATGGAAAAGGATTGGTGCAGGTAACAAAACCGGTTGCTTATAAATCCAAATTAAAAGTGACCATTTCAAAATACTATATTCCAAGCGGACGTTGTATTCAGCGAATTGATTATTCGCACAGAAATACGGATGGAAGCGCCAGTGCACTGGCAGATTCATTGAGAAAAGAATTTAAAACGAAATCAGGACGTATAGTAAAAGACGGAGCAGGCATTGAACCGGATATCAAAACAGATGAAATAAAGGTTGCGCCGATAACCATTGCATTGTACTCGAACAATCATATTTTTCATTTCGCCAATCAGTACAAATATCAGCATAAGGAATTAAGAGACAGCAGCCATTTTTCCATTACGGATGAAGAGTATAATCAGTTTGTCGATTTCCTGAAAGGAAAAGAATATGAATACACCACTCCGAGTGAATTGAAATTAAAAGATTTAAAGAAGACCGTTAAAGAAGACAATTATTCCGAGGATGTACAGAAGGTAATTACAGAACTGGAAGAAAAAGTGAAGCATGACAAATCCAAGGATTTATCCAAATTTAAACCGGAAATTAAACGTATTCTTGAACAGGAGATTGTAAGCCGTTACAAGTACGAAAAAGGAAGGATTGCCAATAGTTTAAAGGATGATCTTGATGTCCGGAAAGCTATTGATGTGTTGTCGGATGTGACTAAATATAAATCAATGCTAACGGCTAAAAAATAGCATGCAGGCTGCGTCTTCGTCACCCGTTTATATTTTATGTATTGAAGTTGCCCAATCGGTTACCTCTTTGGCGGTTTGCCGGAATGGCGAATGTATTAGCATCAAAGAGGTATTGGAAATCAATAAGGCGGCGGATAAGATTCATCTCTTAACGGGGGAGGTCTTGTCAGCAGCCGGAATATCGTTTAACGACTTGCATGCGGTTGCCATCAGTGCCGGTCCGGGCTCTTACACCGGATTGCGGATTGCATCATCAGCGGCAAAAGGATATTGTTTTGTGCTGGATATTCCATTGATTGCCGTTCCAACCTTACAGGCAATGACGGCAGGCATCCAAAACAGGTATCATCAGAACGCATTTGATGTCTTTGTTCCGATGATAGATGCCAGAAGGGAAGAAGTATATACATCCTTTTATAACAGCGGGTTGCATATCACACAGGCGTTTTCCAGTTTGGTGTTGGATGCAACATCGTTACAACTGTTTCCGCCCGACAAGACATACGTACTTTTTGGCAGTGGTGCGGCAAAATCAAGGAAATATGTCGAGGCTGTCCATATTCATATAATT